>NZ_BAAAOW010000001.1:0-952716 GCF_039530785.1 Brachybacterium phenoliresistens | reverse complement strand
GCCGATGGTACTGCACTCGGGAGGGTGTGGGAGAGTAGGACGCCGCCGGACATTCTTCTAGTACGGAGCGGGTGACATCATGGTGTCCTCCCTGCCGCAGCCATCCGATGGGTGGCGCGCAGGTCGAGGACCGGGTGTCACCCGCTTCGTCATTCCCCAGACCCGTTTCTGTTTTGCCCTGCTGCCGATCGTGCAGCGGGGCTTTTTCGCATTCCAAGGCGCCCGGAGTGGGGGGGGGGAGCCGTAGCCGTCTGCCGGCCTATCGCGTCTGCGCTCGTCAGCGCGGGGTGCGCAGAGAAGCGGAAGCGGCCACGGCAGCGGGCTGTGCTTCTCGCCCCGGAGACACGGCGCCGGCACCTGGTGCCGGGTGATCGACCCCCGGCCTCATGAGGTGTCGCCGTGTCGAAAGGGCCCGCGATCGATCAGCCATCCGGAGGGCGCAGCAGATCGTTCCTGCGCTGCCGACGCTCGTCGTGCCTGCGCGCGCCGGACGGGTCATCAGGCGTGCCCCTCGCACGAGGTGTGCCCTGCCGGGGGAGGGGGAGAGAACGTGTCCGGGAGCCGCGCTGCCGGCCGTGTTCTCGCCGGACGGCGCCGGCTCCGCGTGCGGACGGGAGAGCGGGTCGTCAGGTCCGCCACTGTGAGGGACTTCCGTCCCGTCCCGATCCCCGGGGGGTCGGTAGACTGGCGCCCGGCGTGCTGACGCGCGCCGCGCGCCGGAGACGGCGCTCCTGGCGGAGAAGAGGAGAACGATGCGTACCACGCTGTCGGCGGTTCCCGACATCGACGAGGATCTGGCGCAGTCCGTCGCCGATCGACTCGTCGAGGTGGAGCAGCGTCTCCGCGACAGCGTCGCGACCTCGGACGACATGGTCCAGTGGACCGGCCGCTACCTGATGGACGCCGGCGGCAAGCGCGTGCGCCCCATGCTGGTGCTCCTCGCCGCCTCCCTCGGGGACGTCACCCGCGAGGAGGTGCTCGATGCGGCCGTCCTCGTCGAGCTCACCCACCTCGCCAGCCTGTACCACGACGACGTGATGGACTCGGCGGTCACCCG
Source organism: Brachybacterium phenoliresistens (assembly GCF_039530785.1). NCBI lineage: Bacteria > Bacillati > Actinomycetota > Actinomycetes > Micrococcales > Dermabacteraceae > Brachybacterium > Brachybacterium phenoliresistens. The sequence continues at coordinate 951,659 of NZ_BAAAOW010000001.1, read as the reverse complement.
CCGCGGGGCCAAGGCCGCACATCAGGTGTGGAACAACTCCGTCGCCATCCTCACCGGGGACTTCCTGTTCGCCCGTGCGAGCGCGCTGAGCTCCTCCCTCGGCCTGGACGCGGTGCGCTGGCACGCCGAGACCTTCGAGCGGCTCTGCCTCGGTCAGCTGCACGAGACCGTCGGCCCCAAGCCCGACGAGGACCCCTTCGACCACTACCTCTCCGTGCTCGCGGACAAGACCGCCTCCCTCATCGCCGTGGCCGGTCGCCTCGGGGCGTCCCTGTCCGGCGCCGGAGAGCACAGCGCGGACGTCCTCACCCGCTACGGCGAGAAGGTCGGCGTCGCCTTCCAGCTCGCCGACGACGTGCTGGACCTCGCGGTGTCCGCCGGCTCCAGCGGCAAGACCCCCGGCACGGACCTGCGCGAAGGCGTCCCCACCATGCCCACCCTGCTGGTGCGCCAGCGCCACGCCGAATCCCCGGACGCGCGCACCCAGGAGATCATCGATCGGCTCGAGGGCGACCTCACGAGCGACGAGTCGCTGGCCGAGCTCGTGGAGCTCCTGCGCGGCGACCCCGCCCTCGAGCGCACCCGCGAGCTGGCGCAGCGGATGTCCGCCGAGGCCGAGGCGATCCTCGACGAGCTCCCGGCGTCCCCGGTGCGCGATGCGCTGCACGCCTTCACCGCCTCGATGGTCGACCGCCAGCGCTGAGCATCGGACGCCGGCGGCGATCCACGCCCGCCGGCCCCTGGCCGGGCCGCAGCGGCACCCGGCAATGCCATTCGTACCACGCTTCGTCCCCAGTCGTGGCTCCCTCCCCGGGCTCCTAGTAGTCTGTGAGGCGTTGTGCAGACGGGACCCAGGTCTCGCGGGGAGGCCTGGCCGGGATGGGGCCGCCCGTGCGACCGCGTCGTGCGCCGGAGGGCACCAGCCGTCCTCCACGGCATCCGTCCCGGTGAATCGATAGGGGTACGACCGCATGTCCGTCACGACCGGAGTCCGCAGGCGCCGCCGGCGGACCAGCGCCGTCTCTGCGGCCGTGCTCGCCGTCGCCGCCCTCGTGATCACCGGGTTCGCCGTCGCCTACGACGGGCTCTCCTCCTCGGAGGTCGAGGTGAACGACGGCGGGGTATGGGTCACCAACGACGCCGACGGGATGATCGGCCGCATCAACGTCGACGCGGAGGAGCTCGACGCCCGTCTGGCGACACCCGGCGACGCCATCGACGTCCTCCAGTCCGGCTACCACGTCCTGGTCATGAGCGACCGCGGATACAAGCCCGTCAACACCGCCGGGGTCGAGACGCTCTCCGCGGTCGAGCTGCCGGTGGACTCCCGTGTGGGCCTCGGCGGGGACCGCGTCACGATCGCCGCGGGAGACGGCCGGGTATGGATCCTGACCCCCCAGCAGGCGGCCGCGTTCAGCCCCGCGACCGCGCCCGATCCCGTCTACACCGCGAGCGGGCATCGTCCCGTCGTCACCGTCGGCACCGACGGGACGGTGTTCGTCCTGGACGGCGGCAGCCTGATGCGCTTCCCCCGCGCGGAGGACACCACCAAGCCCGCCAAGGACGCCCCCGTGGACATCGCGGGGCTCAGCGACGACGAGGAGTCCCTCGAGCTGACCATCGTCGGGCAGGAGCCGGTGATCCTCGACCGTTCCGCGAGCCTGCTGCGCATCGGCATGAAGGGCAGGGAGTACGACCTCAACGCCCAGGGCATCGACGCCTCCAGCGCGAGGCTGCAGCAGCCCGGCGATGCCTCCGCGGAGGGGATCGTCGTCCTGGCCACCAGCTCGGCGCTGGTGGAGGTCCCGCTGGACGGGGCCGATGCCGCAGCGCACCCGTCCGGAGGTACCGGGAAGCCGGTCGTCCCCGTCCAGATCTCCGGGTGCGCATACGGGGCCTGGAAGGGCGCCAACACGGCGCTGCGCGCCTGTGCGGGCGACGGCGAGACCAGCGGCTCGCGGATCGAGGGGGCCGACGAGGACGCGAACCTGACCCTGCGGGTGAACCAGGGCCTCGTGGTCCTCAACGATCGCAGCTCCGGCAAGTCCTGGAAGATCCAGGACGAGATGCAGCTCGTCGACGACTGGGAGTTCACCCAGGACATCGAGACGGACAAGCAGCAGCAGGAGGACGAGGAGACGCTCACCTCCAAGATCACCAACGTCGACGCCGAGCGCAGCGAGGAGAACCAGCCCCCGACGGCCAACCCCGATGCCTTCGGCGTGCGGGCGGGCGGCAACATCGTGCTGCCCGTCGTGCGCAACGACACCGATCCCGACGGCGACCTCCTCACCGCGAAGGTCGTGGGCGACCAGCCGGGCATCGGCACGGTCACGCCCATCCGCGGGGGCACGCAGCTGCAGGTGACCGTCGACGAGGACGCGACGGGCGCCGCGAGCTTCACCTACGAGGTCGACGACGGGCGCGGCGGGAAGGCCACCGCCGCCGTGGACCTCACCGTGCAGCCGGAGTCGACCAACACCGGTCCGCGACCGGCCGACGAGGACGTCGCCGCCACGAAGATCCAGGTCCGGTCCGGGCAGTCCGTGTCCTTCAACATCCTCCCGTACTACCAGGACGACGAGGGCGATGCCTTCTACCTCTCCAACGCGACCATGGACCCGGAGGACACCGTCACCTTCACGGCCGATGGGCTGATCACCGTCAACGACGCCGGCAAGAGCCCGGGGGAGAAGACCGTCTCGCTGTCCTTCGTCGACGAGCACGGCGAGACCGGCGAGGGCACCCTGATCGTCGAATCGGTGACGGACGACGAGCTGCCGCCGCTGGTGACCGCCGACCATGCGCGCATCGCCGCGGGACGGTCGGTCACGCTCAAACCGCTGCTGAACGACGTGAACCCCAACGGCGGCGACCTCGAGCTGCTGGGGGTGACGCCCTCGCAGCCGGAGGGTCTCGACGTGACGATGGACGCCCACTCCGGCACCGTGACGGTCCGGGGCGAGACGGAGGGCTCCTTCTACGTCGAGTACACCGTCGGCTCCGGGGCGCAGACCGCCACCAGCCTCATCCGGGTGGACGTGTCCGCGCCCACCGAGGAGGCGCTGAAGCCGGTCGCCGTGGACGACATGGCCATGGTGACCACGGGCCGGTCCACGCTCGTGGACCCGCTCGAGAACGACGTCGACCCCTCCGGCGGGGTGCTGGTCCTCAACTCCGTCGAGGTGCCGCCCCAGAGCGGGCTGAAGGCGACGATCCTCGACCACCACCTGCTGCGGATCGAGGCCGAGCCCGGCAGCGAGGCGGGGACCGAGCCCGTGCCGATCACCTACGAGGTCGCCAACGGCACCGACAGCGCCACCGGGACCGTGCGCGCGATGGTCGTCCACAGCGACACGCAGTTCGCCATCCCGATCGCGGTCGCGGACTCCGGCGTCGTCCGCGCCGGCGACGTGATCAGCCTCGACGTCCTGGCCAACGACTCCTCGCCGACGGGCTCCCCGCTGCACGTGAAGGAGGTGTCCGATCCCTCCGCCGTGGCGTCCTCGGGGACCCTCGAGGTGGTCCAGGACGCCGTCCGCTTCACGGCCGCCCCGGATGCCAGCGGCGAGGTCAGCTTCGAGTACACCGTGATCGACGAGACGGGCCGCGAGGACGCGGCGACGGTCACGCTCCGGATCGTCCCCGCCGACGGCAGCAACGATCCGCCGCGCCCCCCGAACATCGAGGCGCGCACCGTCGCCGGCACCCCGGTGCGGATCCCGGTGCCGACCAGCGGTGTCGACGACGAGGGCGACTCGGTGCTGCTGATGGGCATCTCGAGCCCCACCCCGCAGCTGGGCACGATCACCGAGTCCACCGGCCAGTGGCTCGAGTACACCCCCGCCCCCGGTCAGCACGGGACGGACACCTTCCGGTACCAGGTGATGGACCGCCAGGGCGCCATCGGCACCGGGGAGATCTCGGTGGGGATCGCCGAGCCGGCCGCCGTGAACCTGCCTCCGGCCGCCGTGGACGACACCGTCGAAGTGCGTCCGGACCGGATCGTGCAGATCCCGGTGCTGGAGAACGACTCCGACCCCGAGGGGGCGCCGCTGTCGATCGACCGCAGCGCGGTCCAGGCGCAGGAGGGGCTGGAGCTCATCGAGCCCGCGCCGGGGGAGTCCTCTCCCTACGTGACGGTGCGGACCCCGGTGGAGCCCGGCACCTACCAGGTGACCTACGCGGCCTCCGACGGGATCGCCTCGACCCCGGCCACCGCCATCGTCAAGGTCGACGGCGAGGCGCCGCTGCGGGCGCCGGTGGCCGTGGACGACTTCGTCGACGCCGCCGACGTGCTGGATCCCGAGGCGGAGACCGTGGAGGTCGACGCCCTGGCCAACGACTTCGATCCCGACGGCAGCGCGCTGGACCTCGGCTTCGCGCTCGAGGGCAGCCCCGAAGGGGTGACCGCCGACGAGAAGGGGCTGGTCCGCATCACCCCGCAGGAGGAGCAGCAGCGGATCCGGTACACGGTCACCGATATGGACGACCAGAAGGCCTCCGGGTACATCTGGGTGCCGGGCACCGCCAAGCAGCAGCCGGTCTGGACCGGAGGGACCCTGGAGGTCGGCCACAACGCCGAGCTGGCCATCGACCTGACCGACCCGAAGCTCGTGCGGGTGCGGCCCGGCGCCGAGAACGTGACGATCTCCGACCCCGACGCGGTGAGCGCGAACCACTCCGACGGCTCGGAGATCGCGGTGGACGGCACCCACCTGCTGTACCGCCCGCAGGAGGGCTATGCCGGGCCCGACACCATCACGGTCCCCGTCACCGACGGCGCGCCCGGGGACGCGACGGCCGCGACCTCCACGCTGACGATCCCGATCACGGTGCTGGCCGACGACGTGAACCTCCCGCCGACGATGCAGGGCACCGTGCTGCGCACCGAGCAGGGCGCGGCCGCCACGACCCTGGACCTCGCGAGCCTGGCCGCCGATCCGGAGGAGGAGGCGCTGACCTTCGCCCTCGGCGAGTCCGCCACGGTCTCCGGCGTCCGGGTGACCCTGGACGGTTCCACGCTCACCGCGCAGGCGGACAAGGCCGTCCCCAAGGGCACCATCGTCGACGTCGAGGTCAGCGCGAGCGACGGCACGAACCCTCCGGCCACCGCGATCGTGCAGGTCAGCGTGCAGGGCTCCTCGAAGCCGCTGATCGCCACGGTCCTGGCGGAGGAGGAGCTCGACGCCGGACGCAGCGGCACCTACCCGGTGCTCGAGAACGCCTCGAACCCGTTCCCGGGCGAGCCGCGCACCATCACCGGCGTCGGGACCAACACGGCCGAGGTCCAGGCCGAGATCGCCGGGGAGGCCGTGACCGTCACCGCCGATCCCGAGTTCCACGGGATCGCGACCATCACCTACACGGTCCAGGACGCCACCGGCGATCCCGATCGCCGGGTCACGGGGACGCTGCAGGTCAACGTGATCGGCAAGCCCGAGGCGCCCTCGGCGCCGCGCATCCTCGAGACCGGCGACGGGTTCGTGAAGCTGGACTTCGTCCCGCGGGCGGACAACGGCGCAGAGGTCACCTCCTACACGGTCTCCAGCGCGAGCGGCCCCGGCGTCGACCGGGCCTGCACGTCCACGATCTGCACCGTCGACGGCCTCGAGAACGACACCGAATACACCTTCCAGGTCGTGGCGACCAACCGCGTGGGCCCCTCGGACCCCTCCGCCCCGTCGGCGACCGCCCGGCCCGATGTGCGCCCCGACAAGCCGGACGCGCCGAGGGCGACCCGCGGCGACGGCGAGCTCACCGTCGCCTGGCGGGCACCGGTCAACCGCGGTTCCGCGATCGAGGGCTACGACCTGCAGATCCGGACGGGATCGGGGCAGATGGGAGAGACCCGCACGGGGCTGTCGGCGGGGGAGACCTCGCTGGTGTGGGGCGAGCTCAGCAACGGCACGAACTACATGTTCCGCGTGCGCGCCCACAACTCCGCCGAGGACGCCTCCGACTGGTCCGACTGGTCATCGGCCGAGCACCCGGCGGGGAAGCCGAAGAAGCCGAAGGGGACCCCGTCGGCGGAGCGCTCCGGCAGCGGCAGAATCGACGTCTCCTGGCCGGGGATGAGCACGGACGAGGCGAACGGCGAGCCGATCACCGGCTTCGTGGTCACCGCCTCCGACGGCACCCGCAAGCGCGTGGACGGCGGCGACGCCCGCTCCACGAGCTTCACGAACCTCGATCCCGATACCGAGTACACGTTCACCTACGTCGGCGTGAACTCCGTCGGCGACGGGACGCAGGCCTCGGCCGCGTCCAACGCCGTCACCGCCTGGGCCAAGCCCGCGCCGCCGAAGAACGTCTCGGCGACGATGGACGAGAGCACCAACGACGGGCCCGACGGCACCGTCACCGTCTCCTGGGATCCGGCGGACGGCAACGGCACGGCCATCCAGGACTATGTGGTCACCGGCGGCGGGCGCGAGGAGGTCGTGAAGAACGGCACCTCGGTCACCCTCACCGGTCTCCAGAACGGGAAGGCGTACACCTTCACGGTGCAGACCCGGAACCGGTTCGAAGCATCCGGCGGCCTCAGCGACCTCTCGAAGCCCTCGAACTCGGTGACGCCGTACACGAAGCCGGCCAAGCCCACGGTGAGCTCCTCGGCCTCCGCCTGCACCGGCAGCAAGACCTGCCCGGTGCGCTTCGAGGTGTCCGCCAACGGCGACGGCGGTGCCGGCGGGATCGACAAGCTCGAGTACAACATCGACGGGGAGGGCTGGAAGACCTACTCCGGTCCGGTGGAGAAGACGGCCTCCTCGGGGCAGAACGTCTCCTTCCAGGCCCGCGCCTGGAACACCAAGGGCAAGGTCAGCGACACCGTCGAGAGCCCCCGGCAGGCGAGCACCTATACGCCTCCCGAGCCGAAGTTCGCCGGCATGACGGTGATCGCGCGGGAGAACAACCCGCCGACCTGCGACTCCCCGGTGTACTGCCGGAAGATCGACGTGGCGCTGAAGGACCTCGACCCGAACAGGACCTACACGCTGACGATGTACACCAACAACGCCGATCCGGAGGGGTGGTGGGAGTTCAAGCGGGCCGGGTACGGACGCGAGCTCCCGGTCACGCCGAACGCCGACGGCACCTGGAGCTACCACGGCCAGTACAACAGCTACCTCTACTACGGCATCCCGCTCTCGAACGTCGACGTCTTCGTGGACGGGAAGAAGGTCGGGAACTTCGAGCACCCCGACAAGAAGTGGTGACCGCGGCCCTGGCATGGACCGCCCCGCGCAGGACGACTGAAGCAAGGAACCCCGTACCGTGACAATGACCCCCGAACAGGCCCGCTGGTTCGCCGACACCTTCGACAAGCTCGTCCAGAGCGTCGGCCAGGCGGTCATGGGCAAGAACGAGATCGTCCGCCTCGTGCTGACCTCGATGCTCGCCCCCGGCCACGTGCTGCTCGAGGACGCCCCCGGCACCGGCAAGACCTCCCTGGCCCGGGCGCTCGCCGCGACGGTGCAGGGCACCAGCACCCGGATCCAGTTCACCCCGGACCTGCTGCCGTCCGACGTCACGGGCGTGACGATCTACGACCAGAACACCAAGGCCTTCGAGTTCCACCGCGGCCCGGTGTTCGCGAACATCGTGCTGGCCGACGAGATCAACCGCGCCTCCCCGAAGACCCAGTCGGCGATGCTCGAGGTGATGGAGGAGGGCCGCGTGACGGTGGACGGCGTGACCCACGAGGTCGGCAGCCCGTTCCTGGTGATCGCCACCCAGAACCCCATCGAGCAGGCCGGCACCTACCGCCTGCCCGAGGCGCAGCTGGACCGCTTCCTCATGAAGACCTCCCTGGGCTACCCGGACCATGCCACCAGCGTGCAGATCCTGCAGGGCTCCGCGGTCCGCGACCGCAGCCGCCAGCTGGTCCCGCGCATCTCGCTGCAGGCCGTCGACGACATGACCCAGCTGGCCTCGACCGTCCACGTGGATCCGGCCGTGCTCGAGTACGTCTCGCGGCTGATGGAGGAGACCCGCCTGGCCCCCGAGGTGCGGGTCGGCGTGTCGATCCGCGGCGCCCTCGCGCTGATGCGCGCGGTGAAGGTGTGGGCCGCCGTCCACGGCCGCCACTACGTCACCCCGGACGACGTCAAGTCCCTGGTCGGACCGGTCTGGCTGCACCGCTTCGTGCTCGACCCGGAGGCCGAGTTCTCCGGGGCGACGGCGCGGTCGGTGATGACGCGGATCCTGAGCGAGGTGGCGCCGCCCCAGGCGCGGCAGCAGAGCGCATGACCGCGCCGGCCCCCGCGACGGAGAACCCGTCGGCCCCCTCCGGCCCCGCGGCCGACGGCCCCTCGGCGCTCGCGCGCGCCCGGCAGGCGGCCGCCGGCGTCGTCGACCGCCGGGTGCGGCCGCTGCTCGACCTGGTCTCCCCGATCGGGTGGGCGGTGCTCGCCGCGGCGGTCGGCGCCTGGGCCGTCGGCCTCGGCCTGCACGTCACCGAGCTCGCCGCGATCGGGCTCGCCCTGAGCATCCCGCTGCTGGTCGCGGCGCTGTTCGTGCTGGGGCGCTCCTCCTACGAGGTGACGCTGGACCTGCAGACCCACCGCGTCGTGGTGGGCACGCGGGCGGTGGGCCGGGTGAGCGTGCGCAACCCCAGCCGCCGCGGGATCCTCCCGGCGCGCATCGAGCTCGCCGTCGGCAGCGCGACCGCCCAGTTCATGGTGCCGCGCCTGGAGCCCGATGCCGAGCACGAGGAGCTGTTCGCCGTCCCCACGCGGCGCCGCGCCGTGCTCGTGGTCGGGCCGGTGCGCTCGGTGCGCGACGACCCGCTCTCCCTCATGCGACGCCAGGTGACCTGGGCGAAGGCGCAGGAGCTGTACGTGCATCCGCAGACGGTGCGCCTGGACGAGGCCGCCAGCGGCTATCTCCGCGACCTCGAGGGGACGCCCTCCTCGGACCTGTCCAGCTCCGACATCGCCTTCCATGCGCTGCGCGACTACGCCCCCGGGGACGACCGGCGGCACGTGCACTGGCGCACCACCGCCCGCACCGGCAAGATCATGGTCCGCCAGTTCGAGGAGACGCGGCGCTCCCACATCGTCGTCGCCCTCGACAACCGGCACCTCGACTACGCCTCCGAGGACGAGTTCGAGCTGGCCGTCTCCGCGGCAGCCTCCATCTCCGCCCAGACCTTCCGCGAGGAGAAGGAGCTGACCGCCTTCACCGTCGACGCCGTCCAGCGCACCCGCGCCTACCGTCCGATGATGGACGACTACACGGTGCTGGACCGGATCGGCGGAGGGGCGCGCCTGCACGACCTCGGCCAGAAGGCCGCGGACCTGGCCCCGAACGCCTCCGCCGTGATGCTCGTGGTCGGCTCCCAGGCGACCCCGCGCGAGCTCAACGCCGCCGCGACCCGGCTGCCCGCCGGGATCCTCGCCGTCGCCGTCCGCTGCGAGGAGGGCGCCGAGGTGCGCCGCTCGTCGATCGGCTCCCTCGAGCTGGTCACGCTCGGGACCCTCGCCGACCTCCCCAAGGCCCTGCGGGCGGTGGCGTGATGCGCGAGGACACGACCTTCTTCGAGACCCGCGGCCACGGCCCGCGCGCCGTGGACATCGCCGTGATGGCGGTGCTCTTCCTGCTCGCCGTGCTCGGGCTGCAGGACGCCTACGGCGGGGCGGACTACCTGCTCGCGGGCGTGATGGCCCTGGCGGTCGGCACGATCGTCGCCCTCGTCGGCGCCCGCTGGCGCTGGGGCGTCCTGCGGGTCACCCTCGCCACCCTCGTGCTGCACCTGCTGCTGGGGTCGACCTTCGCCGCACCCACCCACGCGCTCTTCCACGTGATCCCGACCCTGGCGTCGCTGCGCGAGCTGCTCGTCGCGCCGATCACCGCCTGGAAGGCCATGCTGACGGTGTCCACGCCCGTCGGCTCCGCGCACGGCGTCCTCGGCGTGGTCTGGATCAGCACGCTGCTGCTGTCGGTGGCGGGCATGAGCATCGTGCTGCGCACCCGCCGCTATGCGCTGGCCTGGCTGTTCCCCCTCGCGCTGCTGCTGGTCTCGGTCGCCTTCGGCACGTCCGCCGCGGTCGCGCCGATGCTCCGCGGGATCGGCGTCGCCGTGATCTCCCTGGCCTGGCTGACGTGGCGCTTCGAGAGCGCCCGGTTGGCGTCGGCGCGCTCGACCATCATCTCGGACACGGTGCGTCCGGGCTCGTGGCGGAACCCCGTCCTGCGGCGCCGCGTGATCGGCGGCGGGCTCGTGCTGGTCATCGCCTGCGGGGCGACCGCCGGGGCGCAGGCCCTGCTGGACCCGCCGCCGGGAACGGCCCGGTTCGCCCTGCGCGACACGATGACCCCGCCCTTCGACCCGGACGAGTACGTCTCCCCGCTCACCGAGTTCCGTGGCTACCTCAAGCACCAGCGGGAGGCGGAGCTGTTCACCGTCACCGGTGTCGAGGACGGCGAGCTGGTGCGCCTGGCCACCCTCGACCGCTACGACCTGCAGACCTTCGCCGTCGCCAGCAGCACGGAGCGCACCGGCCCCTCCGGGGCCTTCCTCCGCACGGCCACCGGGGTGGACCTCCACGAGGCCTCTCCGGCGGCGCGCACCGCGACGGTCACGATCGGGGAGTACCGCGGCGTGTGGATGCCCACCCTCGGCTCCCGCACCGACCGGATCGACGCGCTGGGGGAGGGCGGGGACCTCGCCGAGAACCTCTACCTCAACCAGGTCTCCCAGACCGCGGTGGACGCCTCGGTGCTGGGCTCGGGGGAGTCCTACGACCTCGTCTACGAGCCGTACCGCCACCCCACGGCGCAGGAGCAGGACGAGATGGAGTTCGCGGACATCGACCTGCCGCCGCTTCCCGAGAACCTGCCGGCGGAGTACAAGGAGCTCGCCGAGGCGGCCGTCGGCGACACCGACGACGACTACGCCAAGATGCAGAACCTCTCGGCCACCATGCAGTCCACCGGGTACTTCTCCCACGGCGTGGACCCCGAGGACACCCTGTCCCTGCCCGGCCACGGCGCCAGCCGCCTGAACGCGATGCTCGCCGAGGAGATCTCCTACGACGCCGAGGACGTCACCGCGATGCCCCAGGGCCGCATCGGCGACCAGGAGCAGTACGCGGCGCTCACGGTGGTGCTGGCGCGCTCGGTCGGGATCCCCGCCCGGGTGGTGATGGGCTTCGAGGTCCCGGCCGGCTCGGCCGGCGAGGCCACCATCACCGGGGACGACGTCACCGCCTGGGTCGAGGTCGCCTACGAGGGCCAGGGCTGGGTCCGCTTCGACCCGACCCCCGAGCAGGACGACACGCCCACCCAGCCGGAGAAGAACAAGGTCGAGAAGCCGCGGCCCCAGGTCGCCCAGCCCCCGCCGCCGCCCGCCGAGCCGCCGAGCCCGCCGCCGGGCGCGACCAGCGAGGACGCGCCCGGAGAGGAGGAGGACCCCGCGCAGACGTCCTCCTGGGCCGTCTATGCGGCCGCCGGATCCGGTCCGTTCCTGCTGCTCGGGGCGCTGCTCGCCGCGATCGCCCTGGCCAAGGCGCGCCGGCGCGCGCACCGTCGCACCCGCGGCAGCGCCGCCGAGCGCATCGACGGCGGCTGGCAGGAGCTCCTGGACGTCCGCGCCGACCTGGGCCGTCCGGCCGATGTCCTGGTCACCCGGCGTGAGCTGGCCGCCGAGATCGAGGCCGAGCTGCCCGGTGCCGGCATCGCGGTGCTGGCCGAGCGCGCCGATCGCGGCGTGTTCGGACCCGAGGAGATGCCGCAGGCCGCCGTCGACGAGTACTGGGCCCAGGTGATGGACTCCCGGGCGGCGCTGCTGGCCGCCGTCCCCTGGCATCGACGTCTGCTCGGGCGCTTCTCCCTGCGCTCGTTCCGCCGCCGCCGAGCCCTGCGCCGCGCCGCAGCCCGGGACCGGCAGCGCCTGGATGCACGGCGCGAGAGCTCCCGCGCCCAGGCCGAGCAGCGCGCCGCCCGTCGCGGCCGCGGCGTCCCCGAGCCGGCGCAGCCCCGCGGCATCGGCCGTCTCCTCGACAGGATCGGCGCGGCGATCCCGCGGGGCCGGACCCGCATCCCCCGCACGACCAGCACGACCAGCACGACCCGCAGCACCCAGGAGGACCGATGACCGCCCCAGGCAACCGATACTGCGAGAGCTGCGCCGCCCTGCTGGCGCCGGGCGCCGTGCTCTGCGGGGAGTGCGGGACCCGCTACGCCCCGTCGCCGTACGAGCGGCACGGCACGCGCACCCCCGGCGCCTGGACCGAGGCCCCGCGCCCGCGCGAGCGCGACGGCTCGGGAGGCGAGCGGGAGGGCGAGGGCCCCGACGAGGGGATCGAGCTGCTCGGCCGCGGGACAGGGCCGGCGCCCGCTCCCGACGGCACGACGCTGCGCCCGCAGGACCAGTACGATCGAGCAATGGACGAACAAGGCCCCCCGCCCGTGCCCGGACACGCCTCGGCCCCCGGAGCGCCCTCGACGCAGGCCGCACCGGGGATCGGCACGCTCGATGCGCCGCTGGACGGCTGCGCGCCGTCCACGCCCGGCAAGCGGCTCGTGGCCGCGATCGTGGACGGCATCATCCAGGGGATCGTCGCGATCCCGCTGATCATCGGCAGCACCCTGCTCGTCGTGCAGCAGGAGGCGACGCTGCTCGCGCAGATCCTCATCGGCATCGGCGTCGCCCTGCCGACCGCCTACGTGGTGGTGCTGCTGTGGCTGCAGGGCGCGAAGGGGTTCACCCCCGGAAAGCTCATCGCCGGCCTGCGGACGGTGCGGCTGAGCACCGGGAGGCCCATCGGCTTCCTGCGGGCCCTGGGGCGCGCCGTCGTCTACGGGGTGTTCCCGCTCCTGATGGCGCTGTCGCTGTTCCTGGACCCCCGCAAGCTGCTGCGCGGCTTCCACGACCGGGCCGTGGACTCGGTCGTCGTCGACGTGAAGTCCGGCCGCGATCCCTTCCAGCCGCGCCCGGACGACTTCCAGCGCCCGAGCAGCGAGCACTACATGCCCAGCAGCTCGGTCCCGGTCACCGCGCACGAGAACCTCATGGCCCAGCCCGGTTCCGCGTGGTCGGCCGATCCCGCGACCTCGGGAGCCTCGGCGGACTCCGCGGCCCCGGCGCCCTCCGGCTGGGATCCGGCCCAGCCCACTCCCTCGGCCTGGGATCCTGCCGGCCCGTACGGCAGCGCCTCCTCCTCCGCGGCCCCGTCCGGCTCCGCCCCGTCCGCGCCGCCGGCCCCCGCGCCGGAGCCGGCTCCGGCATGGGGCGCGGCCCCGGCCCCGGCCCCGGCACCCCCGCAGCCTGCGGACCCGTGGGCGCCGGCGCCGCCCGCCCCCGCCGAGGAGGCGCCGCCCGCCCCGGCGCCCGCTCCGGCGCCCGCTCCGCAGGCGGCCGCCGAGCCCGCGCACGATGCCTGGTCCTCCGCGGCGCGCGCCGCGCAGGACGCCTGGAGCACGCCCGCGCCCTCCGCCGGGCAGGGCCCCGCGCCGCAGGAGGCGCCGCCCGCACAGGCCGCCTGGTCCTCCCCGGCGGCCGATGCGCAGGACGCCTGGAGCACGCCGGCGCCGCCCGCCGCACCGCAGGAGACCTGGGGATCCCCGGCGCCGGCGGCCCCGCAGGACGCGTGGGGCACCCCGGCCGCTCCCGCTCCGCCGCAGCAGGACGCCGGGACCGCCGCCCCGGCCGCGCCCGCCCCGGCCGCGCCCGCCCCGGCCGCCCCCGTCGCGCCGGCGCCGTCGGCCCCGGCCGTCGCCGAGGAGACCTCCGGCGGCCCGTGGGACGAGGTCGACGACCGCACCCGCGCCCTCGCGACCGACGACGTCGAGGAGGACCTCGAGGCGACGCGCCTGTCGGTGATCCCGCCCGCTCCCGTGCGCCGCAGCATCACGCTGCGCATGGACGACGGGGCGGAGCTCCGGTCCGAGCGCACCGTCGTGGTCGGGCGCAACCCCGCCGCGGGGGACCAGGAGAAGCCCTTCGTCATCAAGGACGACACCCGGTCCGTCTCCAAGACGCATCTGCGGGTGGACGGCACCGGCGACGACGTCCTCGTGACCGACCTCGGCTCCACCAACGGTTCGGCGATCGTCCACCCGGACGGCACGCGCGAGGGACTCGTCCAGGACACCGCGACGATCCTCCCCGCCGGCGCGCAGGTCGCGATCGGCGATCGCGTGCTCACCGTGGAGAGGGATCAGTGATCGGCCCCTCCTCCTCCGCCCGAGAGCTCCCCGGGGCGATCCGCGTCGTCTCCGCAGCCAGCACGCATGTCGGGCACGTGCGGGCGACCAACGAGGACTCCTTCCTCGATGCCGCCCCGATCTACCTGGTCGCCGACGGCATGGGCGGCCACAATGCGGGCGAGGTCGCCAGCGCGATCGCCGTCGAGGAGTTCGAGAAGCTCACGCTGGGCCCGCCGGTCACCATCGAGCAGCTCGGCGACGCGTTGCGCAGCGCCGCCCGGCGGATCGGCGAGGTCGGCGGCGGCGGGATGCTCTCCGCCGGGACGACCGTCGCGCTCGTCGCGACGATGGTGATCGACGACATCGCCTACTGGGTCGTGCTGAACCTCGGCGACTCGCGCGTGTATCGGCTCTCCGACGAGATCTTCGAGCAGGTCAGCGTCGACCACTCGGTGGTCCAGGAGCTCATGGACCGCGGCGAGATCACCCCGCAGGAGGCCCTGCGCCACCCCCATCGGCACATGGTCACCCGGGCGCTGGGCGGAGGGCCCGATTCGGAGCCGGACTACTGGCTGATCCCCGCCGAGATCGGCGATCGCATCCTCATCTGCTCGGACGGGCTGTCCGGCGAGGTCGACGACGCGACCATCGAGCGCCTCCTGCGCAGCCCCGCGTCCGTGGAGATCGTGTGCGACGACCTCGTCGAGCTGGCCCTGGCCGCCGGGGGCCATGACAACGTCACCGTGGTGGTGCTCGAGGCCGCCGCCTCGACCCCGGGCACGGAGCGCGCCGGGGATGCCGCGGCGGAGCAGCCGGGCGAGCTGGTCGAGATCGACGAGGACACCCTGCCCCGGCCGATCCCGGGAAGCGCGGCCTCGTGAACGAGCAGACCCCTCTGCTGGGGCTCGGCGTGTGGTTCCAGCCGGGACCGGCGACGCTGATCGTCCGGGAGGCGGGATGGGCCCTCCTCGTGCCCGGTGTGCGCAAGCCGGTGATCGAGGCGGTCTGGACCGTGCTGGCGGAGCCGCCGGCCCCCGCCCGGATCCTCGACGCGATCGTGGAGGCCGCCGGGCTCGAGGGCGTCGAGAAGATCCCCTCGATCCTCATCGGCCTCGTCTCCGGGACGTCCGCCGCCCTCGTGGTGAAGGGCACGAGCCCCCTCGCCGTCTACGACGCCGCCGGCCGGCGCCTGGTCGCGGGCACGGCCGATGAGCCCGTCGCCGTCGTCGAGGCATCCGGGGTGCGGCGCCTGGCCTTCGGCGACCTGCCCGCCGAGGAGAGCACCGGCGGGCTGCGGCTGGGGGAGGGGATGGCCCGGGTGCGCGGCTTCGTCCAGATGACCGTGGATCCCGCGCAGCTGTCCGCCGAGGAGCGCGAGGCGCTCGCCGGACAGGTCGCAGAGGACGGCCGTTCCATCGAGACCCCCGAGCAGAAGGCCGAGAAGGCCTCGAGGCCCGCCCCGGCCGCACGGGCCTCCGCCCCCGCGCCGTCCACCCCGGCACCCGCCTCGGATCCGGCGCCGGCGCCCGCGCCGCCCCGGCCGGCGGCCCCCGCCGCCCGCCGTCCCGCGACCGTGCGCCGCCCCGCGACGACGACCAGCGCACGACCCGCCGCCGCGGAGAGCGCCGCCCCGTCGGCGCCGAGCGTCTTCGACGGACTGTTCGGCGGCGCGGCCCCCTCCCGCGCGGACCAGCCCGCCGAACCGGCACGGAGCGCCCCGGATCCCTCCGCGCCCGCGCCCGCGGCCGACGCGCCCGCCACGTCCCCGCCCGCCGCGCCGACTGCGGAGCCCGAGACCGCCGGCACCGCGCCGGACCCTCGCCCGGCGGCGGCCGCGCCGGACCCTCGACCGGCGGCGACGGCGGCCGCGGCCCCGGCGGGGACCCCGGCCGCCGCAGCAGCCGGCGGGCCCCGACCCGGCGCCCGACGGCGCCTGGTGAGCACCTCCCTGTTCGACCGGGGACGCACCGCGGCGAGCGCCCCCTCGGAGCCGCAGCGCGCCGCGGACGCGGCGGATCCCGCGCCGGAGCCCGCGCCCCCGCACGGCCCGGAGACGCCTCCGGAGCCCGAGGACGAGGAGCCCGGAGCCATCACGCTGGTCGCCCCGATCGAGGAGGGCGACGATGCGCCGGCTCCGACGCCGCGGCCGCGCCGCCCCGCCCCCGCGGGCCCCCTCACGCCCCCCGCCCGGACTCCCGCCCCCGCCCCTGCCGCGACGCCGCCCCCGGCCCCTTCCGCAGAGCCGGCGCAGGAGGCCGCCGGGCACCCGGCGCAAGCCTCCCCGGATCTGGAGGCCACCGGCACCTACGACGTGCTGTTCGGCCCGACGGTGCACCGCCGGATCGAGGACGCCGCGATCCGCATCGGCGACGAGAGCGCGGAGGAGCCGCACGAGGCGACCTCCGCCGCCGGGGCGACGGCATCCCAGGAGCTGGGGGAGGGCTCCCCGGCGCCCGAGCCGGAGGAGGAGCCCGCCGCCTCGGCGCCCTCCGCCGCCGGCCCCGCCTCGGCGGCGATCGGCGACTTCATCGACTGGGTGCCCGGAGTGGGCCGCGAGGCGCCCGAGATCGCACGCACGGCCGCCCGACGCGCCGCAGGACCTGCCGCGGCGGCTCCGCAGGGCCAGCCCGCCTCCCCGCAGGTCCGCGTCGCCGAGCGCCCGCAGCCGCCGCGGCCCGCGCCGGCCCCGATCGCGCAGGATCCCGCTCCCGCACCCCGGCCTGCGGCAGCGCCCACGCCTGCGGCACCACCCGCGCCAGCGCCCGCGGCAGCATCCGTGCCCGCGCCCGCGGCAGCACCCGCCCCTGCGTCTGCGCCCCCGCCCGCGATGCCTCGCCGCGGGGAGCCGGCGCCCTCGCCGCGACCGCAGCAACCGGCGCCCGGGGCCCCGGCGCACCCGGCATCGCCGCGCCAGGCTCCCCGCGGGCAGAGGGCGACCGCCTCGTCGGCGCCCGTGCTGCTGTCCGGGCTGCTCTGCGACGCCGGGCACGCCAACCCGCCGGAGCTGTCGACCTGCCGCGCCTGCGGGCGACCGCTGGCCGGCCCGGTGCGCTCCGTGCCGCGCCCCGCCCTGGGCCGCATCGAGCTGAGCACGGGGGAGAGCTTCCGCCTGGACCGCTCCGCGATCATCGGCCGCAAACCGCGCGCCTCCCGCGTCAGCGGGCGCGAGGTCCCGCAGCTGATCACCGTGCCGAGCCCGCAGCAGGACATCTCGCGATCACACCTCGAGCTGCGCCTGGAGGGCTGGCACGTGGTCGCCCTGGACCTCGGCACCACCAACGGCACCACCCTCCTGCGCGAGGGCACGGTCCCGCGGCGGCTCTCGCCCCACCACGCCGTCATGCTCCAGGACCTGGACATCCTGGACCTGGGCGACGGCGTCCGCCTGCGCATGCGGGAGGCCGGATGAGCACCCGCCCGCCCTCCCCGCATCCCGAGCTTCCCGGGTACCAGTACGAGAAGCTGCTGGGCTCCGGCGGCTTCGCCGACGTGTTCCTGTACCGCCAGTTCCGCCCCCAGCGCCGGGTGGCGATCAAGGTGCTGCTGGCGAACGTCCTGGACGACTCCGTGCGCCGCCAGTTCGACGGCGAGGCGAACGTCATGGCGACCATGTCGACGCATCCCTCGATCGTCACCATCCACACCGCCGACGTCTCCGCCGACCATCGGCCCTACCTGGTCATGGAGTACTGCCCGCGCCCCAACTACGGGGTGCGCTTCCGCAAGGAGCGGATCACCGTGGCGGAGGCGCTGCGGGTGGGCGTGCAGATCGCCGGGGCCGTCGAGACCGCGCACCGCGCCGGGATCCTGCACCGCGACATCAAGCCCGCGAACATCCTGGTGACCGAGTACAACCGGCCCGCGCTGACGGACTTCGGCATCTCGATCGTCGCCGACAGCGGTGAGGACCTCGAGGACAGCCAGGGCATGTCGATCCCCTGGTCGCCGCCGGAGTTCTTCGCGGACCCGCCGCGGGCCGACCAGCGCTCGGACGTCTTCTCCCTCTCGGCGACCGTGTACTCGCTCCTGGCCGGGCGCACCCCGTTCGAGCTGCCGGGACGCCGCAACACCGCCTCCGATCTCATCCACCGCATCTCCTCCGAGCCGCTCGCCCCGCTGCTGCGGCCCGACGTCCCCGAGGCGCTGGACCGCGTGCTGTCGATCGCCATGGCCAAGGACCCGGCGGGCCGCTACGACTCCGCCCTGGCCTTCGGCCGCGCCCTGCAGCAGGTGGAGATGCAGCTGTCCCTGCCCATCACCCAGATGGACGTGCTGGACGACCGCGGGGCACCGGCCCCGGCCGCCGGGCCCGGCGGCGAGGACGACGAGCTGGATGCGCACACCCGGATCCGCAAGGTCGCGACGGTGGACCCGGAGGCCGCGGTGACGGGCCCCCCGGCGCAGTCCGCAGGTCCCGGGGCCGCCGGAGCGATGACCTCTCCGCCCTCGGGCCCGGCGACCGGGGCCATGGCCCCGGCGGGATCGGACCGCTACGCCGCGATCGCCCCGCCGCTCGCCGGCGGCGCCTCCGCCTCCTCCGCCCCGGCCGCCGGGACCGGCGGGGAGGGGGACGCCACGATGCTGCGTCCCGTCGCCCCGCCGCCGTCCCCGGACGCGGGCCCCGCCTCGCCCCCCGGGAGCGCGGCGGAGGGGTCCGGCAGCGCCCGTCGCGTCCCCGCCTGGCCGTTCGTCGCGCTCGCCGGCGTGCTGGTGCTGGTGCTGGGCATCGGAGCGACCATCGCGGTGCGCACGGCGTTCCCGAGCGCGCAGGAGGCCCCGCCGACCGCGGAGATCCAGGACCCCGCCGGCGGCGCCTCGCGGCTCTCCCCGCCGACCGGGGTCACGCTGCAGATCATCGCCGAGGGCCAGGGCCCCGAGCCGGGCAAGGTCAAGGTCTCCTGGACGATGCCCGCGGACATGACCGAGGACGACTACATCCAGCTGACCTGGGTGGAACTCCCCGACGGGTACGGGCGGTACTCGGCGCCGGTCTACGAGCGGGTCCATCAGTCCCGGGTGATCGCCCTGCCGCCCAACCAGCCCGGCGCCTGCCTCGCGGTGCGGACCATCAACGACTCCGGCGGGGCGAGCGCCCCGGAGACCGTCTGTCTGTCCGGGGAGACATGACCGGGGGGACGGGCGGGACGGGCCCGGCGAGGGCGCCGGGCGGCGCACCCCGCACACATCATCGGATCGAGAGTGCCCACGGGGCGCGCAGAAGGAGGCGAGGAGCATGGCATCGACGATCTCCGTCGAGTACTGCGGTGAATGGTTCCGGGTCGGGGAGGGCGACGAGCTGACCATCGGCCGCGAGGCCGATCTGAGCGTCGACGAGGACAACCCCTTCCTGCACCGGAAGTTCCTCTCGATCGTGCAGGTCGACGCGCTGTGGTGGCTGGTGAACATCGGCTCGCGGCTGTCGGCGACCGTCACCGACGGCACCGGGTCGATGCAGGCATGGCTCGCGCCCGGAGCCCGCCTCCCGCTCGTCTTCGACGAGACGAAGGTCGTCTTCACCGCCGGCCCCACCACCTACGAGCTGTCCGTGCACGCGGAGTCGCCCGAGTTCGAGCGGACACTCAGCGCGAACGATCCGGTGGGGGAGACGACCGTCGGCTCGGTCGCCCTCACCGAGAGCCAGAAGCTGCTGATCCTGGCGCTGGCCGAGCCGATGCTCACGCGCGACGGGACCGGCATGAGCGCCGTGCCGACGTCCGCGCAGGCCGCGGACCGCCTCGGCTGGCAGCGCACCAAGTTCAACCGCAAGCTCGACAACGTCTGCGACAAGCTCGACCGGCTCGGGGTGCGGGGCCTGCGGGGCGGGCCCGGCAAGCTCGCCAGCAACCGGCGCGCCCGCCTGGTCGAGCACGCCGTCTTCTCCCGCCTGGTCACGGCGGAGGACCTGCCCCTGCTGGACCGGGCCCCGGCGGACGTCGACGAGGACTGACCGCCGGCCGCCGCGCACGCCGCGACCCACCCCACGGACGAGGACTGACCTGCCCCCATGCGCATCAAGCTCACCCTGCGCCGCCCCGAGGACCGCCTCACCGACCTCGAGGTTACGGCCGATGCCACCGCGACGGTGGCCGACGTCGCCGAGGCGCTCTACCGCGCGGACCCCCTCCGGGCGGGCGCCGAGTTCCCCGAGGGGCTGACCCTGCAGGTCCAGGACCCCGGCGCGGGGCCCGGAGCCGGCGGGGTGCGGTCCCTGGACCGCACCGTCGACCTGATCCAGGCGGGGCTGCGCTCCGGCAGCGTCGTCTCCATCGCCCGCTCCAGCTCCGAGTACGAGACCCGGGCCGAGTCCCGCGGCGCGGCGGTGGCGCTGCTGCGCGTCCTGTCCGGGCCCGAGACCGGTCGCGAGTTCCCGCTGCCCAGCGGGTCCAGCGTGGTGGGCCGCGAGGGCGATGTGGACATCCGGATCGCCGACCCGATGCTCTCCAAGCGCCATGCCCGCATCAACGTCGCCGAGACCGTCGAGATCGTGGACCTGCAGTCCTCCAACGGCGTGGTCATCGGCGGGGAGCGGGTCCAGCGCGCGGCCATCGGCCCGGCCGACACGGTGCTGATCGGCGGGACGACCTTCGCGATCGTGTCCCTGCAGCGGATGGGCGGGACCGCCCCCAGCTCGCCGGTGGTCGAGTTCAACCGGGCGCCCCGCGTGGTGCCCCGCTTCCCCTATCGGCCGCTCAAGGCGCCCACCCCGCCCAAGGAGCCCCAGCCCCAGGCGTTCCCGGTCTTCCTGATGTTCGCGCCGCTGATCATGGGCGGCTTCATGTTCGCGATGACCGGCAGCCCGTTCTCGCTGATGTTCGTCTTCATGATGCCGATGATGGCGACCGCCGCGTATCTCAACCGGCGCCTGCAGAACAAGCGCCAGCTCGAGCGGCAGATCAAGAACTTCGAGGAGGGCCTGGCCTCGCTGCGCCGCCGCATCACCGAGGCGCAGGACGTGGAGAGGTCCGTGCGCCTGGCGGAGAACCCTGCGGCGGCCGCGACCGTCGACGCGGCCTTCCGGCTGGGCCGGCTGCTGTGGACGCACCGCCCCGAGCACCACCAGTTCGCCTCGGTGCGCCTGGGCATCGGGATCGCGGAGTCCAGGGTCGGCATCGACATGCCGGGGGAGAACGACGCCATCCCGAAGTACTGGGACCAGCTCGAGGATCTCCACGAGGAGTACCGCACCCTCGCCGGCGTGCCGATCGTCGCCGAGCTGCGCTACGCCGGGAACATCGGCGTGGCCGGCAGCGGCGAGGAGGCCGACGGCGTCGCCCGCGGCATCGTCACCCAGCTGTTCGGCCTGCACTCGCCGGCCGATGTCGCGATCGCGGCGATCACCTCCCGCTCCTCGCGGGAGTCATGGCACTGGCTGAAGTGGCTGCCGCACACCTCCAGCCCGCACTCCCCGCTGCCCGGCGACCATCTGGCCGACACCCCCGGCCGCGGCTCCTCGCTGCTCTCGCGGATCGAGGAGCTCATCGAGCAGCGCGGCGGCGGCGCGCCCGCCTCCCTGCGCACCCCGATGAGCCCGGACGTCACCCAGGAGCCGCCGGTCCCGCCGGAGCCGCAGACCCCCTCCCTGGTGGTGATCATCGAGGACGACGCCCCGGTGGACCGGGCCCGCCTGGTGCGCGTGGCCGAGCGGGGGCCCGACGTGGGCGTGCACGTCATCTGGTGCGCGGCCAACGTCCTGGCCCTGCCGGCCGCCTGCCGCACCTACATCGCCGTGGAGGAGGCCGTCGAGGGCGCCGGCGCCGGCCACGTGCGCCTGGGCGAGCAGTTCTACCCGGTGTCGGTGGAGACCGTCTCGGTCGAGGTCGCCGCCGGGGTCGCCCGGCACCTGTCGCCGGTGATCGACGCGGGCGTGCCCGTGGACGACGACTCCGACCTCCCGCGCGCGATCTCGTACCTCAAGCTCTCGGGCATGGCCATGGCCGAGCAGCCCGGTGCGGTGATCGAGCGCTGGAAGGAGAACAGCTCCCTGACCCCGCGCGACGGCTCCGAGCCGGTGCGGCGCAAGCACGATGCGGACCTGCGCGGGCTCATCGGCCACAACGGGCAGGACACCTTCCACCTGGACCTGCGCACCCAGGGCCCCCACGCTCTGGTCGGCGGCACCACCGGCGCCGGCAAGTCCGAGTTCCTGCAGGCCTGGGTGATGGGCATGGCCACCGCGCACAGCCCCGACCGGGTGACCTTCCTGTTCGTGGACTACAAGGGCGGCGCCGCCTTCGCCGACGCGGTCACCCTCCCGCACGCGGTGGGCCTGGTCACCGACCTGTCCCCGCATCTGGTGCGCCGCGCGCTCACCTCGCTGCGGGCCGAGCTGCACTACCGCGAGCACCTGCTGAACCGGAAGAAGGCCAAGGACCTCGTCTCCCTCGAGCGCACCGGCGACCCGGAGGCCCCGCCGAGCCTGATCATCATCGTCGACGAGTTCGCGGCCCTGGCCAAGGAGATCCCCGAGTTCGTCGACGGCGTCGTGGACGTCGCCGCCCGCGGCCGCTCGCTGGGCCTGCACCTGATCCTGGCCACGCAGCGTCCCGCCGGCGTCATCAAGGACAACCTGCGCGCCAACACCAACCTGCGCATCGCGCTGCGCATGGCCGACGAGGCCGACTCCAAGGACATCCTGGGCGACGTGATGGCCGCCCACTTCGACCCCGGCATCCCCGGGCGCGCCGCCGCGAAGACCGGGCCGGGGCGCATCGCCACCTTCCAGACCGGGTACGCCGGAGGCTGGACCACGCACGAGCCCGAGCGCGCCCGCATCGACATCGTCGAGAAGGACTTCGGCACCGGCGAGCAGTGGGACATCCCCGCGCCGCCGACGGCCGCGGTCACCGACCCCGGCCCCAACGACATCTCCCGGATGGTCCGCACCATCCGGGCCGCCGCCCAGGAGGCCGGGGTCCCCGCGCCGCGCAAGCCCTGGCTGTCCGAGCTGGCGCAGGCCTACGACCTCTCGCGCCTGCCCTCGCGCCGCACCGACGAGGACCTCCTCATCGGGGTCATGGACGTGCCCGAGGACCAGGCCCAGCCGACCGTCTCCTACCTGCCCGACCGCGACGGGAACATGGCGATCTACGGCACCGGCGGCTCCGGCAAGTCGACGACCCTGCGCACCATCGCGATCTCGGCGGCATCGACCGTGCGCGGCGGGCCCGTCCAGGTGTACGGCCTGGACTTCGGGGCCTCCGGCCTGTCGATGCTCGAGGAGCTCCCGCACGTGGGCTCGATCATCTCCGGGGACGACGAGGAGCGCGTGATCCGCCTGCTGCGGACCGTGCGCGGCATCGTCGACGAGCGCTCGCGCAGCTTCTCGGAGGTCCGGGCCGGCAGCGTCGCCGAGTACCGGGAGCTCGCGGGCAGGCCCGAGACCCCGCGCATCCTGCTGCTCGTGGACGGCATGGCCTCCTTCCGCGAGGCCTACGACTTCTCCAACCTCTCGAAGTGGTTCACGACCTTCGTGCAGATCGCGACCGACGGCCGCCAGGTCGGCGTGCACGTGATCGTCACCGGCGACCGCCCCAACGCCATCCCCACCTCGCTGGGATCCTCCATCCAGCGCCGGCTGATCCACCGGATGGCCTCGGCCGACGACTACGGCGCCTTCGGCGTGGACAAGGACATCCTCGACGCCGCCTCGCCGCCCGGGCGGGCGATCCTCGACGGCCACGAGGTCCAGATCGCCGTGCACGGCGGGGACTCCAACGTGGCGATCCAGTCCCGGGAGGTGGCCGAGCTGGCCAAGGCGATGCGCCGGGCCGGGGTGCCGGAGGCGCCGGCCATCGAGCGTCTTCCCGAGCGGGTCGAGCTCTCGCGGCTGCGCCCGGTCGTCGGCGGCCGTCCCGTCCTCGGCGTGGGCGACGAGACCCTCGCGGAGGTCACCTTCGAGCCGCGCGGGGCGTTCATGGTCACGGGCCCGATGTCCTCGGGGCGCACCACCGCCATGCTCACCATCGCCACCTCGCTCTCGGCGATGGACTCGCCGATGCGGCGGGTCCGCTTCTCGGCCCGGCGCACCCCCCTGACCGGCCTGCCGATCTGGGACGTGGAGGCCTCCGACCCGGAGACCGTCAAGGATCTCGCCGCCCAGCTGCGCGGGACGGTCGAGTCCGGGGCGGTCGGCGAGGGCCGGCTGGCCCTGTTCATCGACGGGGTCGCCGACTTCACCGGCAGCGGCGTCGAGGCGGACCTGGACAAGCTGATCCGCGCCTGCACCCGTGAGGGCCAGTTCGTGGTGGGCGAGAACGAATCGGCCTCCTGGTCCCAGGCGTACGTGCTCGCCCAGCCCTTCAAGGCCGGGCGGCGCGGACTGCTGCTGCAGCCGGGGGAGACCGACGGAGACATGCTGCTGGGCACGCCCCTGGGGCGGATCCGCCGTGCGGAATTCCCGCCCGGCCGCGGATTCCTCGTGCACGGCGGCCGCGCGGTCAAGCTGCAGGTGGCCCAGAAGACCGAGTAGCCCGCCCGCCGGGGGCCGGGGTTGTCCACATGGGTACTCCTCCCCATGGTCCCCGCCCCCGCTCCTGCCTACAGTGGCACTGTCGAGCAGGAGCGGCGCCCCGTGACGGGGCGCGGCCCGGCGCACCGCGATCCGTCGGACGCAGAAGGGGTCTGGGAATGAACACGAACAAGGGCATGATCGTCGAGGAGGTCCGCCAGATGGCCTCGCAGCTGCGCGAGGCCGCGGAGGAGATCGGCACCATCGAGCGCGAGCTCACCAGCGGGCTGGAGGCCGTCGACTGGACCGGACCCGATGCGGATCAGTTCCGCGGCCAGTGGTCCGGGGAGATGGTCCCGGCCCTCCAGCAGATCATGCAGTCCGTCTCCGAGCTCGGCGACACCGCGGACCGCAACGCCGACGAGCAGTCGGACACCTCCGCGAACTGATCACCACCCGGCTCCGCCGGTCAGGGCCGACGCAGCCCGCAGCAGGGACATCCCGCTGCGGGCTGCGTCGGCCCTGGTAGATTGTCAGCGCCAGCGAGGACGAACGGAGATTCTCCATGCCCCAGCAGTACACGTACCCCAGTGCGGCGTTCCCGGGGAATCCTCGCATCCGCCTGGACGTCCCGGACCACTGGGAGCCGCTGATCGTGCCCGGGGTCCAGATCGCCGTCGCGCAGCCGCGCGTGGAGGGCCGCTTCCGCGCCAACGTGGTCGTCACCGTGCAGCGCTTCGCGCCCGGGTTCGGTATCGCGCAGGCCGAGGCGGGGCTCGCCCAGCGCAAGGCGGAGCTGCCCGAGCTCGAGGAGCTCGGCACCGGGCAGATCGAGGTCGGCGGGCGCACCTGGGTGGCCAGCGAGTACGGCTACACGCAGCCGGGCCGGCCCACCGTGGTCCAGGCCGCGCGCTATGCGGTGATCCCGCGCGGGGAGAGCGCCGTGGACGTGATCGAGCTGGTGGGCAGCTGCGGGGCGGATTCCGCCGACGCCGAGATCGAGCAGCTGCGCGCGATCCAGGACTCCGTGGCGATCGAGATCGACTGACCCGCGCATCTCCGCGTGCCGACGGCCGTGCCCCCTCGGGGCGCGGCCGTTCCGCATCCCGGGCCCGCAGACGGCCCTGTGGATGGCCGATCCCCCCGAAATGTGCTCTGACCTGCACTTCTGTGTGGGGAGGAGTGATGGGGACTTCTCCCCATGGTGCGGCGTGGAGCGGCGTCCTAGTGTTGAGGCATCACCTCGGGGGCAAGGTTCCGAGGGGCGCGGGAAGGTCCGCGGCGGGCCACGCACCAGGTGGACCGAAGTGACATCACCACGAAGGGGAAATCATGAAGAAGGGTATGAACCCGGCGGCCGTCCAGCAGATGGCCACGCAGATCAGCACCGCCGGCGAGAACGTGCGCGGCAAGTTCGACGGGGCCAACGCGCGCATCCAGGAGCTCGACTGGACCGGCGAGGACGCCGACCGCTACCGCGGCGAGTTCGCCGATCAGATCGGCCAGCTCGTGCAGCAGGTCGTGCAGGGCGCCCAGGACTTCTCCGACCGCGCCATCCAGAACGCCCAGCAGCAGACCGACACCTCCTCCCAGTGAGGCCCGTCCGGGCTCCCCACCTCTTCGCACAGATCTGACTCCAGGAGAACACCATGGCTTTCAAGGGAATGGACACCGAGGCCGGCCTCGAGGTCGCGACCTTCATCGACACCACCGGCAGCGAGATCCTCGACATCATCGACTCGGTCACCTCCGTGGTGACCTCGGTCGAGTGGATCGGCCCCGACTACGACCAGTACACCTCGGACTGGAACTCCTTCGTCTCCGGTCCCGTGGCGGGCCTCGTCGAGGCCATCTCGGCCAAGGCCGAGGAGCTGCGCGTCGACGCCGAGGAGCAGGACACCGCCTCCAACGGCCAGTGAGCGCCGGGCCGCGAGGCCCGCTCTCGCGCACGAGCCCCACGCCGCATCTGCGGCGTGGGGCTCGTCGTCGTCCCGGCAGGTCCGCCGCCCGGGACGGGAGGGGGCCCGCCGGATCCCTGCCCGGCGCGCCCCGGGCCTCGGGGCGTCCCGGGCGCCCCGGCGTCCGGTTCCCGCGGCGGCCGGGGACCGTCGGCGGACGTCGGGGGACGTCAGCGGTAGTTGATGAACTGCAGCGCGACGTCGAGGTCCTTGCCCTTGAGCAGGGCGATCACGGCCTGGAGGTCGTCGCGGCTCTTGGAGCTCACGCGCAGCTCGTCGCCCTGGATCTGGGCCTTGACGCCCTTGGGTCCCTCGTCGCGGATGAGCTTGGAGATCTTCTTGGCCTCGTCGGTGGCGATCCCCTCCTTGAGGGTCGCCACCAGGCGGACCTCCTTGCCGGACTGCTTCGGCTCGCCGACCTCGATCGCCTTGAGGGAGATCCCGCGGCGCAGGAGCTTGGTCTGGAGCACGTCCAGGACCGCCATCACCCGCTCCTCCGCATTGGCGCTCATGACGATCTCGTCGCCGGAGAGCTTGAGGGACGCATCCGTGCCGCGGAAGTCGTAGCGCTGCCCGACCTCCTTGACCGCCTGGTTCACGGCGTTGTCGACCTCCTGGCGGTCGAGCTTGCTGACGATGTCGAACGAGGAGTCGGCCATGTCCACCTCACCTTTCGCTGCTGGGCGCCGGCGGCGCCGCATCCGGACGTCGCGCGGGCGCCCGCGCGACGCCCCCAGGGTATCGGGAGGGGGCCGGAGGCTCGGAGAGCGGGGCCTCGTGGCCGGGGGCATCCGCGCCCGATCCGCCCTAGCAGTCGGGAGGCTCCCGGCGCACCTCGGGGGCCTGTGATCAGCCTCATGGGCCGATGAGGCCCTTCCGGTTCGCGCTCGGGACCGATCACCCGTATGCTTGCTGAGGTCCGCATGAGGGGCTCCGAGAGACAACGGAAGCCACGGGCGGTCCAGACCTGGCAGGTTACCCGAGTGGCCAAAGGGGGCTGACTGTAAATCAGCTGGCTATGCCTACGGGGGTTCGAATCCCTCACCTGCCACGCCGAGGATTGCAGAGATGTGATCCCAGGCACCGGAACGGATCCGAGTTTTGCACGAGAGGCAGGACGAAGGTAAAGTTCTCGGGGCTTGCCCTGATAGCTCAGTCGGCAGAGCATCTCCATGGTAAGGAGAAGGTCAAGGGTTCGATTCCCTTTCAGGGCTCTGATGGATGCGGCGGCCCGGTCTCATTCCGAGACCGGGCCGCTCGATCCGTCAGGCCGGGGTAGCTCAGACGGTTAGAGCGCACGACTCATAATCGTGAGGTCGCGGGTTCGATCCCCGCCCTCGGTACCACACCGGTTCCGGCCGGAGTGCATGTTCACACCCCCCAGCATGGGGACCCACGAGGCACGTCGGCAGGCGCGCCCCAGAGGAAAGAGGCCAGCCGTGGCGAGCAAGAGCTCTGACGTGCGTCCCAAGATCACCATGGCGTGTGTTGATTGCAAGGCGCGCAACTACATCACCAAGAAGAACCGTCGCAATACCCCTGATCGGCTGGAGCTGTCCAAGTTCTGCCCGACCTGCGGCAAGCAGACGGCGCATCGCGAGACCCGCTGAGAACGCGGTATCGCATTGTGGAGGCCACCCGGGACAGGTTCCCGTGTGGCCTTCTCGCATTCCTGACCCTGTGAATCCCGTTCTCTGACGCGACCCGTGCACGCGGGGGCGTCCGCTCCGAGGAGACTGCCATGGCATCCGCACCGGATCCCTCCTTCGCCGGCCGCACGTACCCGGCCGGCCCCGTCCACGTCGTCTCGGGCGCGAAGATCGCCGAGTTCGCCCGCGCGACCGGCGCCGCCAGCGCGATCCACACGGATCCCGAGGCCGCCGCCGCAGCCGGCCATCGGGGCGTCGTGGCCACGCCGACCTTCCTCGTCTCCCTCGCCCAGGCCACCGAAGCCCAGTACATCGAGGACCCGGCCGCCGGGATCGACTTCACCCGCGTCGTCCACGGCGAGGAGTCCTTCGAGCTGGCCCGCCCCGTCGTGGCAGGGGACCGCCTGGTGCCCACGCTCACCGTCGAGCGCGTCCGCTCCGCCGGCGGCCACACCATGGTCACCACCCGCGTGGACGTGGCGGACGAGGCCGGGGACCCCGTCGCCGTCGTGCGCAGCATGCTCGTCGTGCGCGGCGAGTGAGCGCACCCGTCCCCAGCCCGCAGAGCCCCTCGGCCCTTCGGCCGACCCCGCGAGAGGATCGCACCGCAGCCATGACGACGACCACCCCCCTCACCCTCGACCAGCTCGAGACCGGCCAGGAGTTCGCGGCCGGCGCCTGCGAGATCAGCCGGGACAGCCTCGTGCGCTACGCCGGCGCCTCGGGCGACTTCAACCCCATCCACTACAACGACACCGCCGCCCGCGAGGCGGGCCTGCCCGGTGTCATCGCGCACGGCATGCTCACCATGGGCACCGCCGTGAACGTCGTCGCGGACGCGCTGGGCGAGGGGGCACGGATCACCGCCTGCTCGACCCGCTTCTCCGCCCCCCTCGAGGTGCCCGCGACCGGATCCGTCACCCTCGCGGTGCGCGCCGTGGTCGGGAAGATCGATCCGGAGGCGGGAACCGTCCAGCTCAGCCTCGAGGCGAGCGTCGACGGCACCGCCGTGCTGGGGCGCGCCCGGGTGAGCGTGCAGATCGACGAGCGATCCGCGTGAGCACCGCGCGCCTGGCCGATCTCACCACGCTGCGCATCGGCGGCAGCATCCGCACCCTGATCGAGGCGCGCACGCAGGACGAGCTAATCGCCGCGGTCGCGGGCGCCGACGAGCGCGGCGAGAGCCTGCTCGTCCTCGGCGGCGGCTCCAACCTCGTGGCCTCGGACGCCCCGTTCGAGGGGACCGTCGTGCTGGTCCGCGACCCCGGGAGCCCGCCGCTGCTCGATGCGAGCTGCGAGATCCCCGCGGCGGGGGAGCCCGACGGCATCCCCGCCGACCCGGCCGAGATCACCCCGCTGGAGGCGACCTGCGGCGGGGCCACCATCGAGCATTTCGCCGGGACGAGCTGGGACGACGCGGTCGCCTACGCCGTCGCCCGCGGCATGATCGGCATCGAGGCCCTCTCCGGCATCCCCGGGACCGTCGGCGCCACGCCCATCCAGAACGTCGGCGCCTACGGGCAGGAGGTCTCCCAGACCATCACCCGGGTGCGCACCTGGGACCGCCACGATCGCGCCGTGCGCACGTTCTACGCCGCGGACTGCGGCTTCGCCTACCGCGACTCCCTGTTCAAGCGCACCCCCTACGAGGGGCCCGTGCCCTCGGCGACGGGGCGCTACGTGGTGCTCTCGGTCACCTTCCAGCACCGGCTGGGCAGCCTCTCGGCCCCGATCCGCTACGGGGAGCTCGCGCAGCGCCTCGGGGTCGCCGCGGGGGAGCGCGCGCCGATGCAGCAGGTGCGCGAGCAGGTCCTCGCCATCCGCGGCGGCAAGGGCATGGTCCTGGACGCCGAGGACCACGACACCTGGAGCGCCGGCAGCTTCTTCACCAACCCGATCCTCGGCGCCGAGCAGGCGGCGGCGCTCCCGGCGGACGCGCCGCGCTACGCCGCAGGCCAGGGGCGGGTCAAGACCAGCGCGGCGTGGCTGATCAGCCACGCCGGCTTCGACCGCGGCTTCGCCGTGGGCCCGCGGGCCTCGCTGTCGACCAAGCATTCGCTGGCCCTGACCAACCGCGGCGGGGCCACCAGCGAGGACCTGGCCGAGCTGGCCCGGACCGTCCGCGACGGCGTGCAGTCCGCCTTCGGCATCCGCCTCGAGCCGGAGCCCGTCCGGCTCGGGATCGACATCTGACCACCGACCTCGACGCCCGACCCCCCCGACCTAGGATGGGTCCGGCCGTCCTCCGGCCCGCTGCATCGTCCCCTCACAGGAGGCCCCGTGAACGTCACCGACCAGTCCATCGCCGATCTCGATCCGGACATCGCCCGCGTCCTGGACGCGGAGCTCGCCCGCCAGCAGCGCACGCTGGAGATGATCGCCTCGGAGAACTTCGTGCCGCGGGCCGTCCTGCAGGCGCAGGGCTCGGTGCTCACGAACAAGTACGCCGAGGGATACCCCGGCAAGCGCTACTACGGCGGCTGCGAGGAGGTCGACGTCGCCGAGCAGATCGCGATCGACCGCGCCAAGGAGCTGTTCGGCGCCGAGCACGCCAACGTCCAGCCGCACTCGGGCGCCACCGCGAACGCCGCGGTGATGCACGCCCTGGCCCGCCCGGGCGACACCCTCATGGGCCTGTCCCTCGCCCACGGCGGCCACCTCACGCACGGCATGAAGATCAACTTCTCCGGCCGCCTGTACGACATCGCCGCCTACGAGGTGGACCCGGCCACGGGCCGCGTCGACATGGATGCGGTGCGCGCCCTCGCCCTCGAGGCCAAGCCGAAGGTGATCGTCGCCGGCTGGTCCGCCTACCCCCGTCACCTGGACTTCGCGGCGTTCCGCAGCATCGCCGACGAGGTCGGCGCGCTGCTGTGGGTCGACATGGCGCACTTCGCGGGCCTCGTCGCGGCGGGCCTGCACCCCAGCCCCGTCCCCCACGCGGACGTCGTCTCCACCACGGTGCACAAGACCCTCGCCGGTCCCCGCTCGGGCCTGATCCTGGCGAAGGAGGAGTGGGCCAAGAAGATCGACTCGGCCGTGTTCCCGGGCCAGCAGGGCGGCCCGCTCATGCACGTGATCGCCGCCAAGGCCGTGGCCCTCAAGGTCGCCGGCACCGAGGACTTCAAGGCCCGCCAGCAGCGCACCCTGGACGGCGCCCGCATCCTCGCCGAGCGCCTGCAGGCCGCCGACGCCCGCGAGTCCGGCGTCAAGGTCGCCTCCGGCGGCACCGACGTCCACCTGGTGCTCGTGGACCTGGTCGAGTCGAAGCTCGACGGCCAGCAGGCCGAGGACATCCTCCACGAGGTCGGCATCACCGTGAACCGCAACGCGGTCCCCAACGACCCGCGCCCGCCGCGCGTGACCTCCGGCCTGCGCATCGGCACCCCGGCGCTGGCGACCCGCGGCTTCGGCGACGAGGAGTTCACCGAGATCGCCGACGTGATCGCCCTGGCGCTGACCGGCGGCGCGGACCTCGAGTCCCTGCGCAAGCGCACCGCCGCCCTCGCCGACGCGAAGCCGCTGTACGCCGATCTGCAGCAGTACTGAGCAGCAGTTCTGAGCCGACCGGGGCCCTCCCGCCCCACCCGGCTCGCCGCGCGCGGGCCCGGCCCTCCGCCGGGCCCGCGCGCGTCCCGCCCCCTCGGCCGCATCGGCCATCTCGTCGACAGGCCCCGGGCGTCGCCGCACGGCACGGGGCACCCCGGAAAGGACTGCCATGACCGCCTCCATCCTCGACGGCAAGGCCACCGCGAAGGCCATCACCCAGGAGCTCGCCGAGCGCGTCGCCGCGCTGCGCGAGCGCGGCATCACCCCCGGCATCGCCACCGTGCTGGTGGGCGAGGATCCCGGCTCGAAGCTGTACGTGGGCATGAAGCACCGCCGCTCGGAGTCCATCGGCATGAACTCCATCCAGATCGAGCTGCCGGGGGACGCCACCCAGGCGGACGTCGAGGAGGTCATCGACCGTCTCAACGCCGATGACAGCTGCCACGGCTACATCGTCCAGCTGCCGCTGCCGAAGCACCTGGACACCGACGCGATCCTGGAGCGGATCGACCCCGACAAGGACGCCGACGGCCTGCACCCCACCAACCTGGGCCGCCTGGTGCTGAACGTGAACGCCCCCATCACCTCGCCGCTGCCGTGCACGCCGCGCGCCGCGATCGAGCTGCTGCTGCGCCACGACCTCGACCTGAAGGGCAAGCACGTCGTCGTGGTCGGTCGCGGCGTGACCATCGGCCGCTCCGTCGGGCTGCTGCTGACCCGGCGCGCGATCAACGCGACGGTCACCCTCACCCACACCGGCACCGTCGACCTGTCCGAGCACCTGCGCCGCGCCGATGTGATCATCG
Source organism: Brachybacterium phenoliresistens (assembly GCF_039530785.1). Classification (NCBI taxonomy): domain Bacteria; kingdom Bacillati; phylum Actinomycetota; class Actinomycetes; order Micrococcales; family Dermabacteraceae; genus Brachybacterium; species Brachybacterium phenoliresistens. The sequence continues at coordinate 919,096 of NZ_BAAAOW010000001.1, read as the reverse complement.
CCGCCGCAGGGGTGAAGCACCTCGTCACGCCCGATGACGTCAAGCCCGGCGCCGCCGTCCTCGACGTCGGCGTCACCCGCGGGGAGAAGAACCCCGAGACCGGGAAGTACGCCGTGCACGGCGACGTCGACCCGGCCGTCGCCGAGGTCGCCGGGTGGCTGTCCCCGAACCCGGGCGGCGTCGGCCCCATGACCGTCGCGCTGCTGATGACCAACGTCGTCGAGGCGGCCGAGCGCGCCGCCGGGATCGACCGCACCGCCTGATCCCCGCACGGGGCCCCGCCCCGGGCGGTGACGCCGGCCCGGGCGCTGCCCCTGGCCCGGGCGCTGCTCCCGGCCCCGGGCGCTGCTCCCGCCGGGGCGGGGCCGGCCGGCCGATGGGGACTTCTGCCCATGGTCCCGGCGGCACCGGGCACCTATCGTGGCTCTCGGACGTGGAGGGATCCCACGTGCGCCGCGAGCAGGGGAGGCCCGATGAGCACGTTCCTGGGGATGGATGTCGAGCAGGTGCGCGAGCACGCCGAGCGCCTCGCCGTCGGTGCCGAGCGCCTCGAGGCGCTCGGGGAGCGCCTCGGCGCGACGGTGCGGGAGGTCGCCTGGACCGGCCCCGACGCGGACGCCTTCCGTCACCAGGCCCTGATCGACCTGGTCCAGGTCACCGCGGCGGCGGGGCTCTGCCGTGCCCGGCGCAGCACGCTGCTCGCCGAGGCCGCGCAGCAGGAGACGACCTCGGCGGGCGACGGGTCCGCGGCGCTCCGGATCGGCGGCGGGAGCGTCCCCGACGCCTTCCACCGGGGGCTGGCGACGGGACCCTACGACGACCCGCACGACGACATCGCCCCGCTGGGCCCGGAGCACATCACCCGGCCCGATGCGGAGGACCTCACCGCGCCCCGCGACCTCGTGGACCTGCTGGCCAACCTCGACACCGTGGCGCGGGCGCAGACGGACCAGGCCACAGCGATCCGGGTGCAGGAGATCCTCGGCGCCGACGGCGAGTCGCGCTACATCGTGTACGTCCCCGGGTCCCACGGTCGGATGAGCAACACCCTCGGGCCGATCGACCTCGACGGCAACCCGATGGACTGGAACCAGAACCCGGGCGCGCTGCTGGGGCACGAGACCGACTCCTCGCAGGCGGTGCACGCCGCGATGGAGGCCGCGGGGATCCCCTACGGCGCCGAGGTCGTCTTCGCCGGGCACTCCCAGGGCGGCATCGTCGCCTCCAACCTCGCGGCGGATCCGAGCGTCAACGGAGGACCGCAGGGATGGCGCATCACCGACGTGGTCACCGTCGGCAGCCCGGTCGAGCTGGCCCCCGTCCCGCCGACGACGAACACCCTGAACTTCGCCCACGAGCCGGTGGCGATCCCGCTGCCGGGCTCCTCGCCCCTGGGCCCCTCCACCTCGACGGCGATCGGGCTGCCCGACGTGGTGCCCGGCCTGGACGGCAACCCGCACGACCTGTGGGGCACCCCGTCCCACCGTCACGAGGTCGACCTGCCCACGATCTCCTACGACCTCGGCGACAACCACTCGATCCCGCGCTACCAGGAGAGCGTCGAGCACCGGCTGGAGCACGACCCCGACGGCGTGGCCGCCTCCTTCCAGGACAGCGCCTCGATGCAGAACATCCTGGGGCCCGGGGCCGCCCTCGTGGACACGGCCGACATCTCCGTGAGCCGGGCCGAGGGCACCTACCTGGACACCGGGGCGCTCGCCGAATGGTTCGAGGAGAACTGGGATCCCCGCGACGCGATCCTCTGACGCGGGCCCGGCGCGCGGCCGCGCGGTGTCCCCGCCCCCTGGAATACTGGGGCGCATGAGCCTCACGATCGCCACAGTCAACGTCAACGGCCTGCGCGCCGCCGCCCGCAAGGGCATGCCCGAGTGGATCGCCGCGACCACCGCGGACGTCATCACCCTGCAGGAGGTGAGGGCTCCCGACGAGCTGGTCTCCGACCTGGTGGGGGAGGGGTGGTCCGTCGCGGCGGAGGCCTCGCAGCTCAAGGGCCGCGCCGGGGTCGCGATCGCGGTGCGCACCGAGCGCGAGGACGTGGACCTCGACGCCGTCCGTCGCGGCCTGCCCGGCCTCGAGGAGGACGCCCACACCGGCCGCTGGCTCGAGGCGGACCTCGCCGACCCCTTCGGCGACGGGAAGGAGCTCACGGTGATCTCCTGCTACATGCACTCCGGCAACGTCGAGAAGCCGCAGACGATGACCGACAAGTACGCCTTCCTCGACGTGATGATGGAGCGGCTGGCGGATCTGCGGGCCGACGGCCGCCACGTGGTCCTCACCGGCGACCTGAACATCGCCCACGGCGAGTGGGACATCAAGAACTGGAAGGGCAACCTGAAGTCCGCCGGGTTCCTCCCCGAGGAGCGGGCCTACTTCGATCGCCTCATGGGCGAGCTGGGCTGGGTGGACGTGCACCGCACCCTGCACGGCGACGGCCCCGGCCCCTACACCTGGTGGTCCCAGCGCGGGAAGGCCTACGACAACGACTCCGGCTGGCGGATCGACTACGAGATCGCCACCCCGGAGCTCGCCGCCCGCGCCACCTCGGCGCAGGTCGACCGCGCCCCGAGCTACGACACCCGCTGGTCCGACCACGCCCCGCTGGTGATCAGCTACTCCTGAGCAGCTCGACCGCTCTGCGTCCCGGCGACCTGGCGGACGGATGGGCAGGGCGTCAGCCCGCCGTCGCCGGACGTGGACGCGGAGGTGTGGTCGCACCGACCCTCGCGCCTCCGGATGACGCGGAGCGAGCTGGCGGCCGACGCTGGCTGCTGCGCACCGATCGGGCGAGTCGGCCCGCGGCGATAGGATGGGACCTCGGCTCCGGAAGAGAGGAAGCGGGCGTGGGCTACGGCGACAGGCTCTTCTGGCTCTCGGTCCTGATCCAGCGTCGGTACGCGCAGATCTGCGCTGAGCACGACCTGACCCCCACGCAGGCCACCCTCCTGTGCGCGATCAAGGACGAGCCGCGCCGCATGACGGACCTCGCCGCCTCGCTCGGCATGACCAAGAACGCGCTGAGCCAGCTCGTCGACCGCACGGAGCGGCGCGACCTGGTCAGCAGGACGACCTCGGAGCAGGACCGGCGGGCGATCACGCTCGGCGTGACGGCGACGGGGAAGGTGCTCGCCGAGGCCATCTACGCCGAGACCGACAGGCTCCTGCCCGACATCGCGGAGGGCCTCGGCCCCGAGGACCGACGGGAGTTCGAGCGCACCGTCACCGCGGTCGTGGACGCCTCGGGCGTCTCGGCCTCCTCGTCGTCCTGACGCCTCCCTCGATCCGTCGATCAGTTCCCGGGACCCCCCCTCGTCATGGTTCACGGCATGAACTAGTGTTGTTCATGCCATGAACTAATGAGAGGTGGCAGCGATGAGTATGCAGGGAACAGACACGATCGCCGTCTTCGGCGCGACGGGTCAGCAGGGCGGGGCGGTCGTCGACGCGCTCCTGGAGCGAGGTGCACGGGTGCGGGCCCTCGTCCGTTCCCCGGAGTCCGACCGGTCGCAGGCGCTGGCGGCTCGCGGCGTCGAGCTCGCCGGCGTCCGGATCGAGGATCCGGCGTCTGTGGTCGCCGCCCTGGCGGCGGTCGACGCCTTCTCCTTCATGACCCCGGAGGCCGACAGCCTCGAGCAGGTCGAGGAGGAGGTCCGCATCGGCACCGCCCTCGTCGACGCGGCGGTCGCGGCGCGCGTGCCGCACGTCGTGTTCACCTCCGTCTTCGGGGCGGAGCGCGAGACAGGAGTGCCGCACCATGATTCGAAGCACCGGATCGAGGAGCACCTGAGGCGCTCCGGCCTGCGGGCGACGATGGTCCGTCCGACGGGCTTCATGGAGAACTTCACGACCGTGATGGCGCCGACGATGGAGGACGGCACGATCCTGGTGAGGATGCCGCTGCCGGAGGATGTCCCCCTCAAGCTGGTCTCCATCCGAGACATCGGCCGGATCGCCGCCGCGATCCTGCTCGGCACCGTGGTCGTCCCCGGCGGAGCCGTCGAGGTCATCGGCGACGAGCTGACGGGAGCGCAGATCGCCGCGGCCTTCGGAGCGCACGCAGGGATCCCGGCTCGCTACGAGGCCCTGCCCCTGAGCGTGCTGCCCACGGAGCTCGACCGGGTGATGTTCCGCGAGTTCGCGAAGGCGTCCGAGCACCCCTCGGACATCGCGGCGGTGCGGGAGATCGAGCCGTCCGTCCGGGACCTGTCCCAGTGGATCCGTGCCACCGGCTGGACCGTGCCGGAGGACTCCCGGGCGCGTGCTTGAGCGGATCCTGCCCGCCGTGCCGCCGCGGGCGGACCGCCGGTCCCGTCCCGTACCCCGAGGGATCCGCTGCTCCTGACCCGTCAAGGGGCCGGCGCGGTGGCGCTCGCCCGGGTCGAGTCCATGGACGCCGTGAGGCCGGCGGCCGGGATCCTCTCGGATCCCGGCCGCCGGCCTCACGATGCGTGCTGAGAGGGGTGCGCCAGGTCAGACGCGGCCGCGGATCACGGCCTGCTTGACCTCGGCGATGGCCTTGGTGACCTGGATGCCGCGGGGGCACGCCTCGGAGCAGTTGAAGGTGGTGCGGCAGCGCCACACGCCCTGCTTCGAGTTGAGGATCTCCAGACGCTGCTCGCCGGCGTCATCGCGCGAGTCGAAGATGAAGCGGTGCGCGTTGACGATCGCGGCGGGGCCGAAGTACTGCCCGTCGGTCCAGAAGACGGGGCACGAGGACGTGCACGCCGCGCACAGGATGCACTTGGTGGTGTCGTCGAAGACCTCGCGCTGCTCGGCGGACTGCAGGCGCTCGCGGCTGGGCTCCTGGCCGCGGGCCACCAGGAACGGCATGACCTCCTTGTAGGAGTCGAAGAACGGCTCCATGTCCACGATGAGGTCCTTCTCGACCGGCAGGCCCTTGATGGGCTCGACGGTGATCGGCTTGGAGATGTCCAGGTCCTTCAGCAGCGTCTTGCAGGCCAGACGGTTGCGGCCGTTGATGCGCATGGCATCGGAGCCGCACACGCCGTGCGCGCACGAGCGGCGGAAGGTCAGGGACCCGTCGTGGTGCCACTTGATCTCGTGCAGGGCGTCCAGCACGCGGTCGGTGCCGTGCATGGTGAGGGTGAAGTCCTGCCAGGCGGCGCCTGCTCCGGACTCGGGGTCGAAACGGGCGATGCGCAGGGTGACCTCGAAGGACGGGATCTCCGCGGCGCCCTGGGTCTCGGGCTTCTCGGCGACGGCGGTCATCAGAACGTACGCTCCTTCGGCTCGTAGCGGGTGATGACGACCGGCTTGGTGCCCAGACGGATGTCCGTGCCCTCGAAGCCCTCCTCGCCCTCCCGCGTGCGGTAGGCCATCGTGTGCCACAGGTAGTTCACATCGTCGCGCTTCTCGAAGTCCTCGCGGAAGTGGCCGCCGCGGGACTCCTTGCGGTTCAGCGCGCCGACGGTGACGACCTCGGCGAGGTCCAGCAGGAAGCCGAGCTCGACCGCCTCGAGCAGGTCGAGGTTGTAGCGGCGGCCCTTGTCCTGCACCGCGACGGTCTCGTAGCGCTTCTTGAGCTGCTGGATGTCCGCCAGGGCGGTGCGGCAGGTCTCCTCCGTGCGGAACACCTGGACGTTGGCGTCCATGGTCTCCTGGAGGTCTCGGCGGATGTCGGCGATGCGATCGGTGGTCGCCGGGCGGTCGCGCAGGCGCTCCAGCAGCTCCACGGTGGGAGCCTCCAGGCCCGGCTCGATCTCGGCCAGCTCCACGCCCGCCGCATGCTCGGCCGCGTAGATCCCGGCGCGCCGCCCGAAGACGTTGATGTCCAGCAGGGAGTTGGTGCCCAGACGGTTGCCGCCGTGCACGGAGACGCAGGCGACCTCCCCGGCGGCGTACAGGCCCGGGACGACGTCGGTCTCGTTGCGCAGCACCTCGCCCCTGATGTTGGTGGGCATGCCGCCCATGCCGTAGTGGGCCGTCGGGAACACCGGGACCGGCTCCGTGTACGGCTCCACGCCCAGGTAGGTGCGGGCGAACTCGGTGATGTCGGGGAGCTTCGCGTCGATGTGCGCGGGCTCGAGGTGCGTCAGATCCAGCAGGACGTAGTCCTTGTTGGGGCCGCAGCCGCGCCCCTCGCGCACCTCGTTCGCCATCGCGCGGGCGACCACGTCGCGGGGGGCGAGATCCTTCAGGGTGGGGGCGTAGCGCTCCATGAAGCGCTCCATCTGCGCGTTGCGCAGGATGCCGCCCTCGCCGCGGGCCGCCTCGGACAGCAGGATGCCCAGGCCCGCCAGGCCCGTCGGATGGAACTGGAAGAACTCCATGTCCTCCAGCGGGATGCCGCGGCGCAGCGCCATCGCCGGGCCGTCGCCGGTGAGGGTGTGCGCGTTGGAGGTGGTCTTGAACATCTTGCCGAAGCCGCCGGAGGCGAAGACCACGGACTTGGCGCGGAAGATGTGCACCTCGCCGGTCGCGAGCTCGTAGGCGACCACGCCGGAGGCGCGCACCTCGGCCTCGTCGCGAGGATCGCCGGTCATGAGCACGTCCAGCACGTAGAACTCGTTGAAGAACTCCACGTTCTGCTTCACGCAGTTCTGGTAGAGCGTCTGCAGGATCATGTGGCCGGTGCGATCGGCCGCGTAGCAGGAGCGGCGCACGGGCGCCTCGCCGTGCTCGCGGGTGTGCCCGCCGAAGCGACGCTGGTCGATCTTGCCCTCCGGGGTGCGGTTGAAGGGCAGGCCCATCTTCTCCAGGTCGAGCACCGCGTCGATGGCCTCCTTGGCCATGACCTCCGCGGCGTCCTGGTCGACGAGATAGTCGCCGCCCTTGACCGTGTCGTAGGTGTGCCACTCCCAGTTGTCCTCCTCGACGTTGGCGAGGGCGGCGCACATGCCGCCCTGCGCCGCGCCGGTGTGGGAGCGCGTCGGGTAGAGCTTGGTGAGGACCGCGGTGCGGGCGCGCTTCGAGGACTCGAGCGCTGCGCGCATCCCCGCGCCGCCGGCACCGACGATCACCACGTCATAGGTATGGGTCTGCATGGATGAGGGCTCCGCTTCAGGACTGGCAGATGGAGGGAAGGAGGTCCGGATCCGCCCCGACGGGGCAGGGATCGAAGGTGAAGATCACCAGGGTGCCCAGCACGATCGTGATCAGCACGGCGGCGTACAGCAGCGCCTTGAGCACGAGGCGCGGCGTCGAGCGGTGCGCGTAGTCGTTGATGATGGTGCGCACGCCGTTGCCGCCGTGGATCAGGCCCAGCCACAGCATGAGCAGGTCCCACGTCTGCCAGAAGGGAGAGGTCCACTTGCCGGCGACGAAGGCGAAGTCGATGCGCTGGACGCCCTCGCCCAGCCACAGGTTCACGAAGAGGTGCCCGAACACGAGGAAGACCAGCAGCACGCCGGAGGCGCGCATGAACAGCCAGGAGAGCAACTCGGTGTTCATGCCGCGCATGCCGGTGCGGCGATAGCGGGTGCTCGGGTCAGGGATGGTGCTGGTGGTCATCTCACGCTCCGAACATGTGCATCAGCTGGCGGGGGACGAAGCCGGCCATGAGGACGACCCACAGCGCGACGACGACCCAGAACAGGAGGCGCTGGCGCTTCGTGCCCTGGGACCAGAAGTCCACCAGGATGATGCGCAGGCCGTTCAGGGCATGGAAGAGGATCGCGCCGACCAGGCCGATCTCCCCGAGTCCGAATACGACCAGCTTGTAGTGGCCGATGACCTCGTTGTACGCCTCCGGGGACACGCGCACGAGGGCGGTGTCGAGCACGTGCACGAGGAGGAACAGGAAGATGAGCATTCCTGAGATGCGGTGGGCGACCCAGGACCACATTCCCTCGCGTCCGCGATAGAGCGTCCCGGACTGGGCAGAAGCCACGGAGTCCTCCAGTTACGACAGTCGGTGCCGAAGGGGCGCGACGGGGACATCGATGCGAGCGGTGTCGCGGCGACGTCGTCATCGCCTTCGGCTGGGGCTGCTTCAGCCTAACACCGTGTCAGCATCCTCGGGCGCCCTGAGCAGGCGCGTCACCGGCCCCGAGGGCCCAGTAGGCTTCGGTCATGCCACGGTCCCAGCCGAGCCCCGCCACCCCGGATGTGTCCGGGCAGACATTCGATGCCGCGGCGGACGCCGCCGGTGTCAGAAAAAGTCCCTTCGTCCCCGTGATCCCCGCCGGGGGAGCCGGGACGCGGCTGTGGCCGCTGTCGCGCCGGTCGCGCCCCAAGTTCCTGCTGGACCTCACCGGGAGCGGCCGCAGCCTCCTCCAGCAGACCCTGGACCGGGTGCTGCCGCTGGCGGACCGTCCCCCGCTGATCGTCACCGGGACGACCCACGCGGCGGAGGTCGCCGAGCAGGCCGCAGGGCGCGCCCGGGTCCTGGCCGAGCCCAGCCCCCGCAACTCCATGCCGGCCATCGCCCTGGCCGCCGCCGTCGCCGAGCGCGAGGACCCGGGCGCCGTCATCGGCTCCTTCGCCGCCGACCATCTGGTGGGCGACGACGAGGCCTTCGCCGCCGCGGTCGACCGCGCCCGCGCGGCGGCGGAGAAGGGATACCTGGTCACCCTCGGGATCACGCCGACCTCCCCGGCGACGGGATTCGGCTACATCGAGCAGTCCGCGGCCGGAGGTCCCCCCGGCGGGGCCGGCGAGCACGGGGGCGAGCGCGCGCAGGCGGATCTCGCGGGGACCGGCGCCCGGCCGGTCGCCCAGTTCGTCGAGAAGCCCGACCGGGAGCGCGCGGAGGCGTTCCTGGCGACCGGACGGTTCTTCTGGAACGCCGGGATGTTCGTGGTGAAGGCGGCCGTGCTCCTGGACGCCCTCGCCGTGCAGATCCCGGCGCTGGCGGCCGGGGCGCGGGAGATCGCGGCCCAGGGGGCATCGGCCGATGCGCTCGCGCGGATCTGGCCCTCCCTGACCGCGATCGCCATCGACCATGCCCTCGCCGAGCCGCTCGCCGCCCAGGGGCGGGTCGCCGTGGTCCCCGCGGACTTCGCCTGGGACGACGTGGGCGACTTCGCGGCGCTGGCCCGGCAGCTGCGCGCCGCCCGGGCCGACGGGCCGGCCGCGGCGCAGGCGGAGGACGACGTGGTCGCGCTCGGCGGCGCCCGGGTGCTGGCCGCCGGATCGCATGCCACCGTCCACGGCGCATCGGACCGGCTGATCGCCCTGGTCGGGGTGCAGGGCATCAGCGTGGTCGAGACCGAGGACGTGCTGCTGGTGATCGCCGACGAGCGCGCCCAGGACCTCGGCGCCCTCGTGCGCGGACTGGACGAGGCGGGCCTGGGGGACCTGGGCTAGTCTTCCGGAGCTGGAGCGGACGGACGGCGCAGGAGGCGGGACCACGTGACCCAGGTGGAGCAGGAGTCGAGGGCGGCCCTCGGCGCGGACGGGATCATCGCGCGCACGATCGGGTCGCGGCGCGACGAGCTGCGGGCGATCCGGCGCCACCTGCACCGCCACCCCGAGCTCAGCCACGAGGAGTTCGAGACCACGGACTACGTCGTCTCGCTGCTCCAGTCCCTGGGCCTGAGGCCGGTGCGCATGCCGCGCACCGGCGCGATCTGCGACATCCCCGGCAGCGACGCGAGCCTGCCCGCGATCGCCCTGCGCGCGGACATGGACGCCCTGGGCATCCCCGAGCTCGGCACCATGTCCTTCCGCTCCCAGGTGGAGGGCGTCTCCCACGCATGCGGCCACGACGTGCACATGAGCTCGGTGCTCGGCGCCGCGATGGCGCTGGTGCAGGTCGCCGAGGCCGGGCTGCTGCGCCGCACCGTGCGCCTGATCTTCCAGCCCTCGGAGGAGAAGCACCCGTGCGGCGCCCTCGAGCTGCTGGGGGAGGGCGTGCTCGAAGGCGTCGAGTCGATCTTCGCCCTGCACTGCGATCCCGGGGTGGACGTGGGGCACGTCGGCCTGAAGGCCGGGCCGATCACCTCGGCGACCGACCCCGTGCGGGTGCAGCTGCGCGGCGCGGGCGGCCACACCTCCCGTCCCCACCTGACCCAGGACCTCGTCTACGCCCTCGGCGCCGTGATCACCCAGCTGCCGGCCGCGCTGACGCGGCGCATGGACCCGCGCAGCGGCGTCAACCTCACCTGGGGCTCGGTGCACGCCGGCAGCGCCTTCAACGCCATCCCGTCCTCGGGCACCCTCGAGGGCACGCTGCGCTGCCTGGACCACGAGGCCTGGGACCGGGCGGAGGAGCTGCTCGAGACGCTCCTGTCGGACCTGGTGCGGCCCTACGAGGTCGAGGCGCACGTGGACCACGACCGCGGCGTCCCGCCGGTGGAGAACGACCGCTTCAGCGTGCAGGTCCTCAAGGCCGCGACCGGGAGCGTGATCGGGCCGGAGAACGTCGACCCCACCGCGCAGTCCCTGGGCGGCGAGGACTTCGCCTGGTACCTCGAGAAGGTCCCCGGGGCGCTGGCCCGGCTGGGCACCCGCACCCCCGGCGGGCGCACCTACGACCTGCACATGGGCGACCTCGTGATCGACGAGCGGGCGATCGGGATCGGCGCCTCCGTGCTCGCGGCGACCTGCATCCAGCGCGACCTGCCCCTGGTCTGAGCCCCGATCCGGCGCGGCCCCGGGCCGTTACCGCCAGGTCACCTGAGCGTCGATTTCATAACGTTCGGACCGCCGCGCCGCGAAGCGGCCTCCTGTGCTAAGGGGGCGGACTACAGTCACGGATGCATCCCTGCGACAGGCCGAGCTCCCCGGAGCCGGTGGGCATCGGCCGTCGTCCCGCTCCTTGGAGGTTCCGTGAAGAACATCGCCCGTGTCGCCGCCCTCGCCGGGGCCGGCGTCCTCGCCCTCTCGTCCTGCGGCTCCGCCCCCGAACCGGCGGGCGAGGGCAGCGACGGCGGCGGCGCAGCCGTCTCCGACTTCAAGGCCTGCATGGTCTCCGACGAGGGCGGCTTCGACGACAAGTCGTTCAACGAGTCCGGCTACACCGGGCTGCAGTCGGCGAAGGACGAGCTCGGCATCACCACCGCCACCGCGCAGTCCACCGACCCCTCGCAGTTCACGACCAACATCGACAACCTCGTCGCCCAGGACTGCAACCTCATCTTCACCGTCGGGTTCATGCTGGCCCCGGCCACCGGCTCGCAGGCGCAGAAGCACGAGGACGTCGAGTTCGCGATCATCGACTCCACCGCGCAGGACGCCGACGGCAGCCCCATCGAGCTGGACAACGTCAAGCCGCTGTCGTTCGACACCGCCCAGGCCGCCTACCTCGCCGGCTACGTCGCCGCGGGCTCGAGCAAGACCGGCAAGGTCGCCACCTACGGCGGCGTGCAGATCCCCACGGTCACCATCTTCATGGACGGCTTCGCCGACGGCGTGGCCAAGTACAACGAGGTCCACGGCACGGACGTCGAGCTCCTCGGCTGGGACAAGGCCGGGCAGAAGGGGTCCTTCACCGGCGACTTCTCCGACCAGGCCAAGGGCAAGGCGCTCTCGGACACGTTCTACTCCCAGGGCGCGGACATCGTCATGCCGGTCGCGGGCCCGGTCGGCTCGGGCACCCTGGCCTCCGCCAAGGAGGGCGAGGGCCGCTACGTGATCTGGGTCGACACCGACGGCTACGAGTCCCTGGACGACGCCGAGGCCAAGCCGCTGATCCTCACCTCCGTCCAGAAGGGCATCACCACCTCGGTGCACGACGTGACGGTCGCCGCCCATTCCGGCGAGTTCGACAACGAGCCGTACATCGGCACCCTCGAGAACGGCGGCGTGGACATCGCGCCGTACCACGAGCTCGAGTCGATGGTCAGCGACGAGCTCCAGGGCGAGGTCGACCAGTTGCGCCAGGACATCATCGACGGGACGATCGTCGTGGAGTCCCCGGCGTCCCCGCAGAACCTCTGATCCCGGGCCCTGCCCCGCAGGGACGGCCCCCGGCGCGCTCGCGTCCGGGGGCCGCCCCGGTCCTCCTCCCCGATGCCTCGCGCCGGGCGCCCGCCGGGCGCCCGCCGGCCGGTGCGGGGGACCGCATCCCCGGTGACGGACGGCGAGACGATCGCCCCGCCACCCCGACTCGTCTCGCGAGGAAGTGAGCAGGCGTGAAGCTCGAGCTCCAAGGGATCACCAAGGTCTTCGGCACCTTCGTGGCCAACGATTCGATCGACCTGGTGGTCAGCCCCGGAGAGATCCACAGCCTGCTGGGGGAGAACGGCGCCGGCAAGTCCACGCTGATGAACGTCCTGTACGGGCTGTACCGCCCCGACGGCGGGCAGATCCTGCTGGACGACCGCCCCGTGCGCTTCTCCGGCCCGGGCGACGCCATGCGTGCCGGGATCGGCATGGTCCACCAGCACTTCATGCTGGTCCCGCCGTTCACCGTGGCCGAGAACGTGGTGCTGGGCCACGAGCCGACCTCGGGCGGGCTGCTGGACCTGGGCGCCGCCCGCCGGGCGGTGCGGGAGATCTCCGAGCGCTTCGGCTTCGACCTGGACCCGGACGCCGTCGTCGAGGACCTGCCCGTCGGCGCCCAGCAGCGCGTCGAGATCATCAAGGCCCTCTCCCGGCGCGCCGAGGTGCTCGTCCTGGACGAGCCCACCGCCGTGCTCACCCCGCAGGAGACGGACGAGCTGATGGGCATCATGCGCCAGCTGCGCGACGAGGGCACCTCCATCGTCTTCATCACCCACAAGCTGCGCGAGGTCAAGGCCGTCGCCGATCGCATCACCGTGATCCGCCGCGGGAAGGTCGTCGGCACCGCCGAGCCCACGGCGGACCAGACCGAGCTCGCGTCCCTGATGGTGGGGCGGGCCGTCGAGCTCAGCCTGGTCAAGGAGCCCGCCCGGACCGGGGACGTCGCCCTCGAGGTCCGGGGGCTCGGCGTCACCGACGAGGACGGCTCCGCCCCGCTGGACGGCATCGACCTCGAGGTCCGCGAGGGGGAGATCCTCGGCATCGCCGGGGTCCAGGGCAACGGGCAGACCGAGCTCACCGAGGCGCTGCTGGGCCTGCAGAAGAACGCCCACGGCTCCGTGCGCCTGCACGGGACCGAGCTGGTGGGCCGCACCACCCGTCAGATCCTCGACGAGGGCGTCGGCTTCGTCCCCGAGGACCGCACCCATGACGCGCTGGTCCCCGACTTCACGGTCGCCGAGAACCTCATCCTGGACCAGCACCGCCGCGCCCCCTTCGGCACCGGGCTCGCCCTGCACCCCGCGGCGATCCGGGCCCGCGCCACCGCCGACGTCGCCGAGTACGACGTGCGCACCGGCTCGATCGACGACCACGTCTCCACCCTGTCCGGCGGCAACCAGCAGAAGGTCGTGATGGCCCGCGCCCTGGGCCGCGAGCTGTCGCTGCTGATCGCCTCCCAGCCCACCCGAGGGGTCGACGTCGGCTCGATCGAGTTCCTGCACCGCCGGCTGATCGCCGAGCGCGACCGCGGCACCCCCGTCATCATCGTCTCGACCGAGCTCGACGAGGTCATCCAGCTCTCCGACCGCATCGCGGTGATGTACCGCGGCGCGATCCTCGGCATCGTCCCGGCCGACGAGGACCGCGACGTGCTGGGCCTGATGATGGCCGGATACACGGTCGAGGCGGCCCGCGAGGCCGTCGCCGCCGGTGCGCGCACCACCGACACCCAGCTCGTCGACGAAGGAGAGATCGCATGAGCGAGACGTCCGCAGGGGAGGCGCGGCCCGTCGCCCCCGGCACCGCCGCGCAGCCCGGGGACCCGGGCACGCCCGGCGCTCCGGAGGGCTCCGCGTCCTCCGCCGATCTCGCCCGGCGCATCGCCCGCAGCAACCTGCTGGTCGTGGTGATGGCCTTCGTGTTCGCCTTCCTGATCGGCTCGCTGCTGATCCTCGTGGCCAGCACCGAGGTGCGCGCCGCGCTCGGCTACTTCTTCGCCCGCCCCTCCGACACCTTCGTGGCCTGCTGGCGGGAGATCTCCGCCGCCTACACGGACATGTTCCGCGGGTCGATCTTCGACCCCAACGGCTTCTCCCGCACCGCCGAGGACGTGCGCGAGCGCGGCGGCTCCGGCCTCTACGTCCTGCTGCCCGCCCTGGCCGCGGGCCTCACGCCCCTGCTGGAGACCCTCACCGTCGCGACCCCGCTGATCATCGCCTCGGTCGGCATGGCCGTGTCCTTCCGCTCCGGCCTGTTCAACATCGGCGGCACCGGCCAGCTGATCGCCGGCGCGACCGCCGCCGGGTACGTCGGCTTCGCCGTCGACCTCCCGCCGGTGATCCACCTGCTCGCCTGCGTGATCGCGGCGATCGTGTGCGGCGGCCTCTACGGCGCGATCGCCGGCTTCCTCAAGGCCCGCTTCGGCGCCAGCGAGGTCATCTCCACCATCATGCTGAACTGGATCGCGACCTACGCCCTGGCCTACGCGCTGACCACGGCCGCGTTCACCGGCGCCAACCGGGCCCAGCCGACCTCCCCGTCGATCTCCGCGGACGCCCGCCTGCCGCTGCTGGCGGGGGAGGACCACCGCCTGCACGCAGGGCTGCTGCTCGCTGTGCTCGCCGTGGTGTTCCTGTGGTGGCTGATGAACCGCTCCACCCTCGGCTTCCGCTTCCGCGCCGTCGGCTCCAACCCCCGCGCGGCCGAGGTCGCCGGCATCGACGTGGGACGCAGCGCCATCGGCGTGATGTTCGTGGCCGGCGCCCTGGTGGGCCTCGCCGGCGGCGTCCACGTGCTCGGCACCGAGCAGCGCCTGACCGGCAGCATCGCCGGGTCCATCGGGTTCGACGCGATCACCGTCGCCCTGCTGGGCCGCTCCGGCCCGGTCGGGATCCTGCTGGCGGGCCTGCTGTTCGCGGCCCTGTCCACCGGCGGCCGCTTCATGGAGACCAGCCAGGGCACCCCCATCGACCTGGTGCAGGTGATCCAGGCGCTCGTGGTGCTGTTCATCGCGGCTCCGCCGATGGTGCGTGCGCTCATCGGCCTGCGATCCGTGGACCGGCCCCGCGACCCCCGCCCGCGCCGCCGGGCGGCGGCGCCGACCGCCGTCGCCTCCGCCTCGGCGGGCACGGCGGCCGCCTCCGCCGGAGCCGGCGCCGACGCCGCGGACGGGGGCACCGCCCCGACGCCCGAGGGCACGGCGGCGCCTCCCTCCTCGGAGGAGGACCCCGCGATCGGGCCCCCTCCGGCCGACAGCCCGGACGACACCTCGAAGGGAGGGACCGCATGAGCACCGCGGCCCTGAACCGTGACGCCGCCCCGGCGCCGCAGCAGTCCCGATCCCGCGCGACGGAGCGGCCCCGCGGCTGGTGGCACCTCCCGGCGGCCCTCACCGCCCTCGGCCTGCTGGCCCTGATCGTGTTCGGGCTCGGCTCGCCGGGCGGGACGAGCACGGCCTACCACCTGGCCGATGCCGACGACCTCAACCCCGGCGGGCTGATCCCCGAGGACATCGCCGTGCCCACCGCCCCGGTCGCGATCACGCTGGCGGCGCTCGCGCTGGCCGTGGCGGCCGCGTTCTGGTACCTCGGCGCCGCCGCCCGCGCGTCCCTGGCCCGGCTGCGCACCCCGCTGCTGATCGGCTTCGGAGCGCTGTGGGTGCTCTCCTTCCTCACGTGGGCCTTCCATGGCTCCACGGTCGCGCTCGGCGCCATGCTGCAGACCATGATGGTGCTCGCCGTGCCGCTGGCCTTCGGCGCCCTGTCCGGGGTGCTGTCCGAGCGTGCGGGCGTCATCAACATCGCCATCGAGGGCCAGCTGATCTTCGGCGCCTTCGGAGCGGTGCTCATCGGTTCGGTGGCCGGCAGCGCCTGGATCGGCCTGCTCGCTGCGCCGATCATGGCGATGATCATCGGCGCCCTGCTGGCCACCTTCGCGATCGGCTACCAGGTCCAGCAGATCATCGTCGGCGTGGTGCTGAACGTCTTCGCGATCGGCCTGACGAGCTTCTTCTTCGGCACCGTCATGGAGCAGAACCCCCAGACCTTCAACGCCCCGCTGCGCCTGCCCACCCTGCGCATCCCCGTCCTGGCGGACCTCCCCCTCATCGGCCGGGTCCTGTTCGAGCAGACCGTGCTGGTCTACCTCATGTGGATCATCGTGATCGTGCTGACCATCGCCCTGTTCCGCACGCGCTGGGGGCTGCGGGTGCGCGCCGTCGGCGAGCACCCCCGCGCCGCGGACACCGTCGGCATCGACGTCAACCGCACCCGCTGGTCCAACGTCCTGCTGGGCTCGGCCGTCGCGGGCCTGGGCGGGGCGACCCTCACCATCGGCACCGGTGTCGCCTTCGGCGAGGAGATGAGCGCCGGCAAGGGCTACATCGCCCTGGCCGCCATGATCCTGGGCCGGTACCACCCCGTCGGCGCGCTCGCCGCGGCGCTGCTGTTCGCCTTCGCCGATGCGCTCCAGCTGCGCCTGGGCACCGTGCCCGCGGGCGCCGGCGCCGGGATCCCCAGCCAGTTCCTGCTGATGCTGCCGTATATCGTGACGTTGTTCGCGGTCGCCGGCGTCGTGGGCCGCGTGCGCGTCCCGGCCGCCGACGGCATCCCCTACGTGAAGCAGTGAGGACCCTGTGACCTCCGACGACGCCCTCTCGGGCCCGGTGGCGGGCGGCCCGGCACCGGCCGCCCCCGAGCCCTTCCCCGCCCTGCTCGCCGCCGCGCGCGCCGTGGCCGAGCGCGCCTACGCCCCGTACTCCGGATACCGGGTGGGGGCGGCCGCGCTCGCCGACGACGGCCGCACCGTGGCCGGCTGCAACGTCGAGAACGCCGGCTACGGCGTGACGCTGTGCGCCGAATGCGGGCTGATCAGCGACCTCGTCGCCGGCGGCGGTGGGAGGATCACCCACTTCGTGTGCGTCAACGGCCCCGGCGAGGTCATCATGCCCTGCGGCCGATGCCGCCAGCTGCTGGCCGAGCATGCCGCCGCCGGCTTCACCATCCTCACCCCCGCGGGGACGCGGGACCTCGAGGGGCTGCTGCCGCAGTCCTTCGCCGCCGCCGACATCGATGCAGGACGGGACCGATGAGCACCACCACCTCCACCTCCACCCCGGGCGCCGGCGCCGTCGAGCCCTTCGACGCCATCGACGTGATCCGCGCCAAGCGCGACGGCGGGGTGCTCGAGCCCGCCCAGATCGACTGGGTCGTGGACGCCTACACCCGCGGCGTGGTCGCCGAGGAGCAGATGTCCGCTCTGGCCATGGCGATCTTCCTGAACGGCATGGAGCGCGAGGAGATCTCCCGCTGGACCGCGGCGATGATCGCCTCGGGCGAGCGGATGAGCTTCGACGCGCTCAGCCGCCCCACCGCCGACAAGCACTCCACCGGCGGCGTGGGCGACAAGATCACCCTGCCGCTGGCCCCGCTGGTGGCGACCTTCGGCGTCGCCGTCCCGCAGCTGTCGGGCCGCGGCCTCGGACACACCGGCGGCACCCTCGACAAGCTCGAGGCGATCCCCGGCTGGCGCGCGGCGCTGAGCAACGAGGAGATGATGGCGCAGCTCGAGGAGGTCGGCGCCGTCATCTGCGCCGCCGGCTCGGGCCTGGCCCCGGCGGACAAGAAGCTCTACGCGCTGCGGGACGTCACCGGCACCGTCGAGGCGATCCCGCTGATCGCCAGCTCCATCATGAGCAAGAAGATCGCCGAGGGCACCGCCGCGCTCGTGCTGGACGTGAAGACCGGCGCCGGGGCCTTCATGACCGAGGAGGCCGATTCCCGCGAGCTGGCCCGCACCATGGTCGACCTCGGCACCGATGCGGGGGTCGCGACCGTCGCGCTGCTCACGGACATGTCCGCACCGCTGGGCCGGACCGTCGGGAACGCCCTCGAGGTCCGCGAGAGCGTCGAGGTGCTCGCCGGCGGCGGTCCCGCCGACGTGGTAGAGCTGACCGTCGCCCTGGCCCGGGAGATGCTCGCGAGCGCCGGGCGGACCGACGTCGACGTCGAGGCGGCCCTCGCCGACGGCCGCGCCATGGACACCTGGAAGGCGATGATCGCCGCCCAGGGCGGGGATCCCGACGCCGCGCTGCCGGTGGCCGCCCACACCGAGGAGCTGCGGGCCGAGGCCGACGGCGTGGTCGCCGGACTGGACGCCATGAAGGTGGGCGTGGCCGGCTGGCGCCTCGGCGCGGGCCGCTCCCGCCCGGGCGAGGCCGTCCAGGCCGGCGCCGGGGTCGAGATCCACCGCCACATCGGCGAGGAGGTGCGTGCCGGGGATCTCCTGGCGGTCTTGCACACCGACACCCCCGAGCGGTTCGGGCGCGCCCGGGAGGCCATCGACGGCGCCTGGGACCTCGCGGCGCCGGGCACCGCGGTGCCCGCGCGGCGCATCGTCCTGGACCGCATCGTCTGATCCGCCCGACCCCGCTCGTGCCCGCGCGAGCCTGGGCGGCGTCCCGCGACCCCGCGCGACCTCTCCCGACCCCCCACGGCCTCCGGGCTCAGCCCAGGAGCTCCTGGAGGCGGGGGACGATGCGCCGGGTCATCAGCGGGGCGAGGCGGCGGCCCGGAGGGGCCTGGCCGAGCGGGCACCACAGGACGTCCTCGAGCTCGGCCTGGACGGTGACGTCCCGCGGCAGGGAGTCCAGCGGGGCGAGGAACACGCTCGCCTCGACCAGGGTGCCCGGCTCGTTGGCGGCCTCCTCCTCGAACAGGCCCAGCAGCTCGAGGTCCTCGGGCTCGAGGACGACGTCGAGCTCCTCGATCACCTCGCGCACCGCGGCGTCGACGGCCCGCTCTCCGGGTTCGAGCTTCCCGCCGACCTGCATGTAGGAGCCCGTGCCGCGCTTGCGCACCGCGAGCAGCTCGATGCCCGTCGGCCCTTCGCGCAGGAAGCAGACCGCGGCGATCCTCAGTACCTGCGGGGCCGAGGCGGTGCCCCGGTGGTGCCGTTCGGCCAGGGCGAGGTCGCGCAGCGCGTGCAGCGTGCGCACGCCCTCGCGCAGGCCGACGGGCCGCATCCCGGCGCGCTTCCACCGCTCGACGTCGGCGGGCTGCTCCCCGGCGAGGGCCCAGCCGCGGCGCACCAGGGTGAGCGCTCCCTTGCGCGCCTCGAGCAGGTCACGGGTCAACCGGGTGCCGAAGACGAGCGGGGCGGGACGGTCCAGCACGAGCGCATCGGCCAGCAGCCCGGCCGCGGCCAGCGGCGCGATGAGCTCGGCCGCGAAGATCCCCTCGGCGACGATGAGCGGCTCGGCGCCGACCTCCAGGCGGCGGGTGCCGACGCGGCGCGAGGCCGAGATGGAGTAGTCGGGGATGTCGGCCGCGCCGTCGTGGGCGAGGGCCGTCAGGGCTTCGAGCGCCGCACCGACGTTCCACGAGGAGACGTCGTCCCAGTCCACGATCCCGAACCGGCGGGGCAGGGACGGATCGTCCTCGTCGCGGTAGAACTCGTCCAGCGGCACCAGGGGCAGCCCGCTGCGCCGCGTCATCACCCCTTTGCCGCTTCCCGAGGGGCCGGCGATCAGCACGATGCGGCGCGGGGCGGGGGAGGGGGCGGCGGAGGTGGTCACGGAGATCGAGTCTAGGGGACCGCGCCGAGGGCCGAGCGTGGTTCGCCGCGGCCCGAGGCCCGGGCCGCGGATCACAGCTCGATCACCTCTCGCGCACGGCCCGCGGATGCCTCCCCGGGGGCGGCGGGCCGTGCGAGGATCGGGGCATGACGACTGCTTCCCGCGGCGAGCTCGCCGCCCTCATCGACCACACCCTGCTCAAGCCCGAGGCGACCCGCGCCGACGTCGACGCCCTGGCCCGCGAGGCCGAGGAGCTGGGCACGTACTCGGTGTGCGTGTCCCCCTCGATGCTCCCGGTGGAGACCTCCGTCAAGGTCGCCACGGTGTGCGGCTTCCCCTCCGGCCAGCACGCCGCGGAGATCAAGGCCGCGGAGGCCGCCCGCAGCGCCTCCCAGGGGGCCGATGAGATCGACATGGTCATCAACGTCGGCCTCGCCCGGTCCGGGGAGTTCGATGCCGTCGAGGAGGAGATCCGCGCGGTGCGCGCGGCGGCGCCCGCCCCGATCGTGCTGAAGGTCATCATCGAGTCGGCGGCGCTGAGCGACGAGCAGATCGTCGCCGTCTGCGAGGGCGCCGAGCGCGCCGGCGCCGATTTCGTGAAGACCTCGACCGGGTTCCATCCCGCGGGCGGCGCCAGCGAGCACGCCGTCGCCCTGATGCGCGCCACGGTCGGCGACCGGCTGGGCGTGAAGGCCTCCGGCGGGATCCGCACCCGGGAGGCGGCCGAGGCGATGGTCGCGGCCGGCGCCTCGCGGCTGGGCCTGTCCAGCTCCCGGGCGATCCTCGAGGACGCCGACGGGGCCGCCCCCGGGGCGAGCGGGTACTGACCCATGATCGGCGGCGGCGGGGCGGCGGCCGGGCCGCAGGGCGGCGCCGGCGGCCTCGGCGCCGCCGTGCGTCACCTGGGGCTCGCGCTCCTCGTGCTGGCGGCAGGGGTCCTGGCCGGGGCGGTCGCCCCGGCGGGCGCCTGCGCCTGCGGCGCCATGGCCGATCCGGAGGACTCCCGCAGCGACGCCGCGGTCACCCGGGAGACCGCGGTCCTCTCCCTGCGCGAGGGCACCGAGACGATCATCCTCAGCCTCGAGCTCGATGCGGAGGCGCCCGGCGCGACCCTGCTCATGCCCACCCCGGCGGTCCCGACCGTCACCGAGGGGGACGCCTCCACGCTGCGCGAGGTGGCCGTCGCGACCCTCCCGCGGGTCGAGCACGAGCTGGACTGGTGGGGCGAGGGACGCGGCGGCGGGGACGGCGCCCCGGGCGCCGGAGCCGGCGGCGCCCCCGAGGCGCCGGTGACCGTCCACAGCCGGGAGCGTGTCGGGGACTTCGAGGTCGCCGTGCTGGACGGCTCCGCCGAGGGCGTGAGCACCTGGCTGAGCAGCAGCGGCTACGTGCTGCCGCAGGAGGTCCTGGACCTGCTGCCGGTCTATGTCGAGGACGGATGGACCTTCACCGCGGTGCGCTATGCGCAGGACGTCGACATGTCCCGGGACGTCTCGCCGCTGCGCTTCGACTTCGCCAGCGACGAGCTCGTCTACCCGATGCGGCTGTCGCAGGCGGCGCGGAGCACGCAGGAGGTGCACCTGTTCGTGCTCGACCCGGAGCCGGTCCGGCGCACCGACGCCTCCGCCGCGCAGCAGAGCGTCCAGCGGCCCTGGATCGCCGACCCGACCCACGTGGGCTGGACCTGGTCCGACGGCACGCTGCGCGAGCTCAGCCAGGACGGCGAGGGCCGGCCGGGCCGCGCGATGGTCACCGAGTTCACCATCCGCGGGGAGCCCGCCTCCTTCACCACCGACATGACCTTCGCGGCCGATCCGGCCGATCCGTGGATCGTGCCCACCCGCACCGAGACCACGACGGTCCGCGTCGCCGGGATCCCGGCGGGCTGGGTGCTGGTGGCCGCGGCCGGGACCATCGGCGTGCTCGTCCTGTACGGGGCGGGGATGACCGCGCTCGCCGTGAGGCGCCGGCGCCGCTGAGACCCGTCGCGCGGTCCGCCCCCGCCCCGCAGGGACCCCGGACTACTCGGGAAGCTCGAGGGCGGCCTCCATGTCGGCGCGCAGCCGTTCCAGATGCTCGGCGGCGCGCTCGCGATGGGCGCCGAGGTCCGCCGAGCTGGCATCGGCCGCGATCCGTTCGATCACCTCGAGGTAGCACTTGAGCTTCGGCTCGGTGCCGGAGGGGCGCACGATCACGCGGGCGTCGTCCCGGGTGGCCAGGAGCACGCCCTCCGTGGGCGGGAGCCCCGTGGTCTCCGCGGACCCGTGGGCGAGGTCCTGCATGGCGGTGACGGAGGAGCCCGCGAGCTCGCGCGGCGGGCGGTCCCGCAGCTGCTGCATCATGGCGCCGATGCGCGAGAGGTCCTCGACGCGGATCGACAGCTGCCCGGTCGCGTACAGGCCGTGCTCACGGGCGAGGTCGTCCAGGCGCTCCACCAGGGAGGTGCCGGCGGCCTTCGCCATCGCCGCCATCTCCGCGACGACGAGCGCGGTGGACAGCCCGTCCTTGTCCCGCACCACGTCCGGCAGCACGCAGTAGCCGATGGCCTCCTCGTAGCCGAAGACGATCCCCGGCGCCCGGGAGATCCACTTGAAGCCCGTCAGCGTGGTCGCCCGCTCCTGGCCGAGGGCCGTGACGACCTCGCCCAGCCAGCGGCTGGAGACGACGGAGCTGGCGAAGACCCCGCGGTAGCCGTGGTGGCGGGCGAGGTGGTCGCCCAGCAGGACGCCCAGCTCGTCGCCGGTGAGCATGCGCCAGGCGTCCCGGTGCGGATCCGGGACGGCGACCGCGCAGCGGTCCGCGTCCGGGTCGTTCGCGATGACGACATCGGCCTCGACCACGCGCGCCTGCTCGAGCGCGAGATCGATCGCGCCCTTCTCCTCGGGGTTGGGGAAGGCGACGGTGGGGAAGTCCGGATCGGGGTCGGCCTGCTTGGCCACCGGGTGCACGTCCGTGAAGCCGACCCGGTGCAGCGCCGCGACGGCGAGCTCGGTGCCCACCCCGTGCAGGGCGGTGTGCACGATCCGGACCTGGCGCGGGGAGTCCTCGCGCGGCAGCGCGGTGATCGCGGCGAGGTAGTCCTCGCGCAGCGCGTCGCCGAGCTCCTCCCAGCCGCCGTCGGCGACGGGGATGTCCCGGACCGGGCCGGTGGCGGCGATGCGCGCGGCGATCTGCGCGTCCGCGGGCGGCACGATCTGCACGCCGCGGCCGGAGTCCTCCGCGAGGCGGCCGCCGAGGTACACCTTGTAGCCGTTGTCGGCCGGCGGGTTGTGGGAGGCGGTCACGACGATCCCCGCATCGGCGCCGTGGCGTCGCACGGCGAAGGCGATCAGCGGGGTGGGGCCGAAGCGGTCCAGCAGACGCACCCGGCAGCCGGCGGCGACGAGGATCGCGGCGGAGCGCTCGGCGAAGGCCCGCGAGTTGTACCGGGCGTCGTAGCCGATCATCACCAGCGGGGCCTGCTCGCCGCGCGCCTGCGGCAGGGAGGCCAGCAGGTGGTCGGCCAGCCCGCGGGCGGCGCGCGAGACCACCGCGAGGTTCATGCGGTTCTCCCCGGGCCCCATGGCGCCGCGCAGCCCGGCGGTGCCGAACGCGAGCGGGCCGGCGAAGGCATCGGCCAGCTCGGCGACCGCGGACTCCTCGCCGCGCTCCGCACGCTCGAGCAGCGCGGCCAGCGCCTCCCGCGTGGCGGGATCGGGGTCGTCGGCCTGCCAGGCCAGGGCCCGGTCGCGCAGGGCGGCGTCCAGGGCCGGGCTCATCGGCCCGCGTCCCTGGCCCCGGCGGCCCCGGCGGCCCCGGCGTCGCCGCCGGGGCTCTCGGCCCCGATGCGGCGCACGACCTCGGCCAGCAGCGCGGAGATCCGCGGGGCGGCGGCGCGCCCCGCCTCCAGCACCTCCTCGTGGGAGAGCGGCTCGGGGCTGATGCCCGCGGCGAGGTTGGTCACCAGGGAGATGCCCAGCACGTCCATGCCGGCCTCGCGGGCGGCGATCGCCTCGAGCGCCGTGGACATGCCCACCAGGCTCGCCCCCATCGCCCCGGCCATGCGGACCTCGGCCGGGGTCTCGTAGCTGGGCCCGCGGAACTGCATATACACGCCCTCGGGGAGGGAGGGGTCGACCTCGCGGGCGATCTCGCGCAGCCGCGGCGTGTACACATCGGTGAGATCCACGAAGTTCGCGCCGATCAGAGGGGTGTCGCCGGTGAAGTTGATCTGGTCGCCGATCAGCACGGGCTGGCCGGGGCTCCAGGACGCATCCAGCCCGCCGCAGCCGTTGGTCAGGACGATGGTGCGGCAGCCCGCGGCGGCGGCCGTGCGCACGCCGTGGACGACGCTGCTCACGCCGCGGCCCTCGTAGTAGTGGGTGCGGGCGCCGAGGACGAGGGCGCGCGCCCCGGTGCCCTCGATGCGGACCGACCGCAGCGTGCCGACGTGCCCGGGCACCGCCGGGGGATGGAAGCCGGGGATCGCGGTGGCCTCGGCGGTCCAGACCGTCTCGCCGAGGAGGTCCGCCGCACCGCCCCAGCCGGAGCCGAGCACGAGGGCGAGGTCGTGGGAGGCGGCTCCGCTGGCCTCGGCGATGGCGGCCGCCGCGTCGCGGGAGAGCTGATGGGGATCGACGTCAGGGGAGTTCATGCCCCGAACCTAGCGCAGGTCAGGACACGCTGCGACACAATGGGGGAGTGAGCGACTCCAGCACCGCCATCCCCCCGTCCCCCGACCGGATCACGGCCTCCGCGGAGCGTCCCCGGGTCGTCGTCATCGGCGGCGGGCCCGGCGGCTACGAGGCCGCGCTGACGGCGGCACGGCTGGGCGCGCAGGTGAGCGTGGTGGCCGATGCGGGCCTGGGCGGCGCGGCCGTCCTCACCGACGTGGTGCCCTCCAAGACCCTCATCGCCACGGCCGATGTGCTGGACCTCGTCGCCGGCTCCGGGGCGCTGGGGATCCGCGACGCCGACACCGCCGGCAGCCCCGCGACCGGGGCCCTGACCGTCGACCTGGGCGCGGTCAACGCGCGGGTGCGCCGCCTGGCCCGGGCGCAGTCCCTGGACATCCGCGCCGCCCTCGAGGAGGCCGGGGTGCGGATCCTCGCCGGGACGGGCCGCCTCGCCGCCCCGGGACAGGTGGAGGTCACCGATGCGCAGGGGCAGCAGGAGCGTCTCGAGGCCGATGCCGTGCTGCTCGCCGTCGGCGCCCGGCCCCGCATCCTCGAATCCGCCCCGCCGGACGGCGAGCGGATCCTCACCTGGACGCAGCTGTACGAGCTGGAGGAGCTGCCCTCCCACCTGATCGTCGTCGGATCGGGCGTGACCGGGGCGGAGTTCGCCAGCGCCTACCGGGCCCTCGGCAGCGAGGTCACCCTCGTCTCCTCCCGCGACCAGGTGCTGCCCGGCACCGACCGCGACGCCGCCGGCGTCCTCGAGGACGCCTTCCGCCGTCGCGGGGTCACGGTGCGCTCCCGCTCGCGGGCCGCCGGGGCCCGGCGCGAGGGCGACGGGGTGGTCGTCACCCTCGAGGGCGGCGAGGAGATCCGCGGCAGCCACGTGCTGATGGCCCTCGGCGCGATCCCCTCGACCGCGGGGCTGGGCCTCGAGGAGTGCGGGGTGCGCCTGCGCCCCGGCGGCCACATCGAGACGGACCGCGTCTCGCGCACCTCGGTGCGCGGGGTGTACGCGGCCGGGGACTGCACGGGCGTGTACCCGCTGGCCTCGGTCGCCGCGATCCAGGGACGCACCGCCATGCACCACGCCCTCGGCGAGGCGGTGCACCCGCTGATCAGCGCGCAGGTGGCATCGGCCGTGTTCACCAGCCCCGAGATCGCGGTGATCGGCGTGAGCGAGCAGGACGTCGCCGAGGCGCGCGTGGCGGGGGAGGTGCGCACCTACCCGCTGAGCACGAACCCGCGCGCGAAGATGCAGGGGATCCGCGAGGGCTTCGTGAAGCTGATCGTCCGCCCCGGGTCGCTCACGGTCCTCGGCGGGGTCGTCGTGGCGCCGCGGGCGAGCGAGCTCATCCACCCCATCACCGTGGCCGTCACCCACCGGCTCACGGCCGACCAGCTCGCGAGCTCCTCGACGGTGTACCCCTCGCTCAGCGGTTCGCTGGCCGAGGCCTCCCGCCAGGTCGCCATGTCCCTGTTCGACTGAGGTCGCATGACCCTGTCCGGCGCAGGTCGACCGGGACCGACGCAGGGGGCGCAGGGCCGTCGCGACGGCCCCGCGCCCCCGGGGGAGCTCGAGCAGGTGGGCGGAGCGGAGGTCAGTCCTCGATCGCGCAGAGCGCGGCGCCGGCCGAGACGGTCGCGCCGACCTCGGCGTCGAGGTTCGTGACCACGCCCGAGCGGTGCGCGGTGATGGGCTGCTCCATCTTCATCGCCTCGAGCACGAGCAGCAGGTCGCCGTCGGCCACGTGCTGGCCGTCCTCGACCATCACCTTGACGATCGTGCCCTGCATCGGCGCGCTCACGGAGTTGCCGCTCGCGCTGGCCGTGGCCTCGCGGTGGGCGCGCTTGCGGCGCTGGGCGACCGGGGCGGCGGGGGCGCGCAGCGAGGCCGGCAGGCTGACCTCGACGCGGCGGCCGTCGACCTCGACCACCACGGCCTCGCGGCCCTCCGGGTCCTCCCCCGGGGCGGGGAGCGGGCCGGGCGGGATCTCGCCGTCGAACTCGGTCTCGATCCAGCGGGTATGGACCTCGAAGGGCGCGGCCGGATCCTCCGGCGCGAAGGCCGGGTCCTCGACCACGAGACGGTGGAAGGGCAGCACCGTGGGCAGGCCCTCGACGGTGAACTCCGCCAGCGCCCGCCGCGAGCGCTCGAGCGCCTCCTGGCGGGTGGCGCCGGTGACGATGAGCTTGGCGAGCATGGAGTCGAACGCGCCGGAGACCTCGTCGCCGGAGCGGACGCCGGAGTCCACACGCACACCGGGGCCGAAGGGCGCCTCGAAGCGCTGCACCGGACCGGGGGAGGGGAGGAAGCCGCGGCCGGCGTCCTCGCCGTTGATGCGGAACTCGAAGGAGTGCCCGCGGGCGATCGGATCCACCGGGGAGATCTCCTCGCCGGCGGCGATGCGGAACTGCTCGCGCACCAGGTCCACGCCCGCGACCTCCTCGGTCACGGGGTGCTCGACCTGCAGGCGCGTGTTCACCTCGAGGAAGGAGATGGTGCCGTCGGCGCCGACGAGGAACTCGCAGGTGCCGGCGCCGATGTACCCGGCCTCCTTGAGGATCGCCTTGGACGAGGAGACCAGCTGCGCGTTCTGCTGGTCGGTGAGGAAGGGCGCGGGCGCCTCCTCGACGAGCTTCTGATGGCGACGCTGCAGGGAGCAGTCGCGGGTGGAGACGACCTGGACGTTGCCGTGGGAGTCGGCCAGGCACTGGGTCTCCACGTGCCGCGGGGAGTCCAGGTAGCGCTCGACGAAGCACTCGCCGCGGCCGAAGGCGGCCGTCGCCTCGCGCACCGCGGAGTCGAACAGCTCGCGCACCTCGGACTCGGCGCGGGCGACCTTGAGGCCGCGGCCGCCGCCGCCGAAGGCCGCCTTGATCGCGATGGGCAGGCCGTGCTCGCGGGCGAACTCGACGACCTCGTCGCTGCCGGCGACCGGGTCCTTGGTGCCGGCGACCAGCGGGGCGCCGGCCTTCTGCGCGATGTGGCGGGCGGAGACCTTGTCGCCCAGCTTCTCGATCGCCTCCGGCGGCGGGCCGATCCACACCAGGCCGGCGTCGATGACGGCCTGCGCGAAGTCGGCGCGCTCGGAGAGGAACCCGTAGCCGGGATGGATCGCCTCGGCGCCGGAGCGCTGGGCGATGTCCAGCAGCTTGTCGACGACGAGGTACGAGTTCGCGGCGGTGGTGCCGCCGAGCGCCCAGGCCTCGTCCGCGATGGTGGTGTGCAGGGCGCTGCGATCGGGATCGGCGTAGACCGCGATGGACCGCAGCCCTGCGTCCTTGCATGCTCGAGCGATGCGCACCGCGATCTCCCCGCGGTTGGCGATGAGCACCGAGCGGAACGGGCGGTGCGGAGTGGGACGAGCGGCCATCAAGCGGTCCTTCCGGATGTCGACAGAACCCCGAGTCTAATACGGGGCCCGAGCGTGCCGTGCCGGGCGCGCCCGCGCCCGTCGCGGCACGCGGCGAGGATCACGCGCGCCGGGGCGCGGCGCCGGGGGTCAGTCCTCCCGCCACAGCTCGTGGACGCCGATCCCGATCTCCGCGAGCAGACGGCGCAGCAGGGGGAGGGACAGGCCGACCACGGCGTGCGGGTCGCCCGTGACGGACTCGACGAACGGCCCGCCGCGCCCGTCGATGGTGAAGCCGCCGGCCACCTCGAGCGGCTCGCCGGTGGCGACGTAGGCCTCGATCTCCTCGTCGGACAGCTGCGCGAAGGTGATCTCGCAGCTCGCGGTCGCGCCGAACGTCGCCCCGGTGCCCTCGTCCTCCGCGTCGCGGTCGTCCACGATCCAGTGGCCGGAGTGCAGCACGCCGGTACGGCCGCGCAGCGAGCGCCAGCGCTCGATGGCGGCCTCGGCGGTGTGGGGCTTGCCGACCACCTCGCCGTCGATCTCCAGCATGGAGTCGCAGCCCAGGACCACGTACCCGCCCTCGCTCGCGGCGGTGACGGCGCTCGCCTTCTCCCGGGCCAGCAGGAGCACCTGCTCGACCGGCTCGAGGTCGCCGGCGCGCGCGAGGATCGCCTCCTCGTCCAGGTCCGCGGGCAGCACGTCGAACTCGAGGCCCGCCCGCTCGAGGGTGTCGCGGCGGCCGGGGGAGGCCGAGCCGAGCAGCAGCAGGGGGAGGGAATCGGTCTCGGGGGTCAGGGCGTCGTCCATGGTCTCCATCCGGATCGGGTGAGGGGTGCGGGAGGGCGGGGCGGACCGGCACCGGTCGGGGCCGGCGCCGGTCGGCTCGGATCGGGTGGGGAGGCTCAGGTCAGGGCGGTGCGCAGCACCGACAGCGGCAGGCTGCCCAGCTCGAGGGCGCGGCGGTGGAAGTCGCGGGGGTCGCCGTCGCCGACGATGTCCCCGCGCAGCGTCTCCCACTCGCGCTGGCCGATCTTGTACGAGGGCGCCTGCCCCGGCCAGCCCAGGTAGCGGTGCAGCTCGAAACGCTGCTGGGCCTCGTCGATGCCCCAGTGGGCGCTCATGAAGTCCCAGGCGGATTCGTAGGTCCAGGCGCCCCCGTCGGCCGCCTCGAGGCCCGTGGGCATCGGCAGCCCCAGGTGGAAGCCGATGTCCAGCACGACGCGGCCGGCGCGCATGCGCTGGGCGTCGAGCATGCCCATCCGGTCGCCGTCGTCGTCGAGATAGCCCAGCTGCGCCATCAGCCGCTCGGCGTACAGCGCCCAGCCCTCGCCGTGCCCGGAGACCCAGCACAGCAGGGCCCGCCAGCGGTTCAGGGCCGATGCCTGCATCGTCTGCGTGCCCACCTGCAGGTGGTGGCCGGGGACGCCTTCGTGGTAGACGGTCGTGGTCTCGGACCAGGTGCGGAACTCGGTGGTGCCGGCGGGCACGTCCCACCACATGCGGCCGGCGCGGGTGAGGTCCTCGCTGGGGCCGGTGTAGTAGATGCCGCCGGATCCCGTGGCGGCGATCCGGCACTCGAGGCGCCGCAGCGGCTCCGGGATGTCGAAATGCGTGCCGGCGAGCTCGGTCAGGGCCGTGTCGGACAGCTCCTGCATCCAGGCGCGCAGGGCCTCGGTGCCGTGCAGGATCCGGGCCGGGTCGGCGTCCAGGGCGGCGCGGGCGGCCTGCACCGAGCGGCCGCCGTCGTTGCCGGCGCGCGCGTTGATGCGCGCGGCGACCTCCTCCTGCTCGGCGACGATGCGGCCCAGCTCCTCGATGCCCCAGTTATAGGTCTCCTCGAGGTCGACCTCGGAGCCGAGGAACACGCGCGAGCACAGGGCGTAGGTCTCCCGGCCCACGGCGTCGGCCTCGGGCGCCCGATCGACCAGCGACTCGAGCACGTCGGCGATGTCGCGGTATCCCTGCGCGGCGGAGCGGGCGGCCTCGGCGGCCCGGGCGCGCTGGGCGTCGTCGCCGACGGCGGAGGCGGCGAAGGTCGCGAAGAATCCGTCCTCGGCGGCGTACCCGCGGGCCTGCTCGGCGCCGAGGCGCAGCTGCCGGTGGGCCGAGCAGGCCCCGTGCTCGGCGGCCTCCCGCAGGGACTCGGCCCAGCCGGCCAGGGACCGCGGCACGCCGGCGAGCCGCTCGGAGATGACCTCCCAGTCCTCGGCGGTGTCGGTCGGCATGAGGTCGAAGACGTCGCGCAGCTGCAGGGTCGAGGCGAGGTTGTTCACGGCCGAGGCGTCCAGGCGGCGCTCGGCGAGCTCGATCTCCAGGCCCAGGCGCTCCTGCAGGGCCGCGCGGGTGACCGCATCGGTGGCGTCGGCGTCGGGCACCTCGGCGATGCGGGCCAGCAGCTCCCGGGCCGCATCGGTGCGCTCGGCGAAGGCCGCGGGGGAGAAGTCGGTGACCTCCGCGTCGTGCCCGCTGATCCCCAGCGTGGTGGCGGCGAAGGGATCGCGCCGGGCGACCTCCTCGACGTAGGCGTCGGCGAGGGCGTCGAGCGGGCTGGAGCTGCGGGGGGAGGTGTCGGCCATGGGGGCCACTCTAGTGGGACGGGGCGGCCCGGGTGCAGGTGGCGGGGCGGTCAGCGGTCCGCGAACTGCCAGGCGCTCTCGGAGGGCAGCCGCCGCAGCCGATGGGCGCCCGCGATGCGGTGGACGGGGTCCGTCCAGCCGTCGCCGGTGCCGGCGTAGCGCTGGGCGAGCTGGCGCTCGTGCGCCTCGACGCGGCTGGTCACGCTCATGGCCGAGACGACCACGGCCACCGCGGCGAGCTCGCTGTCGCTCAGGTGCCCCTTGACCAGGCGGACGTCCGCCGGGCTCGGGGTCGCGCCGTCCCCGGCGGGCCCGCCCTGCGGGGCGGGGGCGCCGTCCTGCGATGCCGCGCTCACAGCGGGATGTTCCCGTGCTTCTTGGTCGGCAGGGTCTCGCGCTTGGTGCGCAGGGCCCGCAGCGCCTGGGCGATCTTCAGGCGGGTCTGGGAGGGCTCGATGACGTCGTCGATCCAGCCGCGCTCCGCGGCGAGGTACGGGGTGGCGAACTGCTCCTCGTACTCGCCCTGCAGGCGTGCGCGCTCGGCCTCGACGTCGCCGCCCTCGGCCTGCACGGTGCGCAGGTCCTGCCGGTGCAGGATGTTCACCGCGCCCTGGGCGCCCATCACGGCGATCTGCGCGGTGGGCCAGGCGAGGTTGACATCGGCCCCGAGGTCCTTGGAGCCCATCACGATGTACGCGCCGCCGTACGCCTTGCGGGTGATGACGGTCACCAGCGGGACCGTGGCCTCGGAGTACGCGTACAGCAGCTTGGCGCCGCGGCGGATGATGCCGTCGTACTCCTGCCCGGTGCCCGGGAGGAAGCCCGGGGTGTCCACGAAGGTGACCACCGGCACGTTGAAGGAGTCGCACATCCGCACGAAGCGGGCCGCCTTCTCGGAGGCGTCGATGTCCAGCGTGCCGGCGAAGTGGCTGGGCTGGTTGGCGATGATGCCGACGCTGCGCCCCTCGACCCGGCCGAAGCCGACGATCACGTTCTGCGCGAACAGCGGCTGCACCTCGAGGAACTCGCCGTCGTCCAGCACGGCGCGGATCGCGGTGAGCATGTCGTAGGGCTGGTTGGGGGAGTCGGGGATCAGCGTGTCCAGCGCGCGGTCCTCGGGACCCGGGGCCTCGTCGTAGGCGATGGGGTAGGCCGGCGCGTTCGAGAGGGTGTTGGCCGGCAGGTAGGACAGCAGGTCCTTGACGTACTCGATCGCCTCGGACTCGTCCGGGGCCATGTAGTGCGCCACGCCGGAGCGGGTGGAGTGCGTGTGCGCGCCGCCCAGCTCCTCGAAGCCGACGTCCTCCCCGGTCACGGTGCGGATCACGTCGGGCCCCGTGATGAACATGTGGGAGGTCTTCTCCACCATGACGATCACGTCGGTCAGGGCGGGGGAGTAGACGGCGCCGCCCGCGGCCGGGCCCATCACCAGCGAGATCTGCGGGATCACGCCGGAGGCGCGGGTGTTGCGGCGCATGATCCCGGCGAACATGGCCAGGGAGGCCACGCCCTCCTGGATGCGGGCGCCGCCGCCGTCGAGGATGCCGATGATCGGCACGCCCGTGGACAGGGCGAGATCCTGGATCTTCTGGATCTTGCGGCCGTGGGCCTCGCCCAGCGAGCCGCCGAAGACCGTGAAGTCCTGCGAGTACACGCAGACCTGGCGGCCGTCGATGGTCCCGTAGCCGGTGACGATGCCGTCGCCCTCGGGGCGCTTGGCGTCGATGCCGAAGGAGTGCGACTGATGGCGGACGAACCGGTCCGTCTCGACGAAGGAGCCGTCGTCCAGCAGGTCGGCGATGCGTTCGCGGGCGGTCTTCTTGCCGCGGTCGTGCTGCTTGCGAACGGCCACCTCGCCGGCGGTCGTCACGGCTCGCTGCTCGCGATCGCGCAGGTCCTGCAGGCGCTGCGCGGTGGTGAGCGGCGTCGGCGTGTCGGTCACGTGGCCTCCTTGGACCGGTTGCCCGGGTGGCTGAGAGTTCGGAGGGGATACTACGTTACCGATGTCCGCGCGCCCTGCCGATCCGACGGCGGGGCGCGCCTGCCGTGAGAAGGCAGACGCTGCCGAGGAGATGAGCTGGCCCATGACCGATCCGCGACCACGCCCCGCGCTGCTGTGGAGGGACCGGGTCGCCTCGACCCAGGACGAGGCGGCGCGCCGGGCCGCGGCGGGCGCGGATCTGCCGCTCGCCGTCGCCACCACGGACCAGCACGGGGGACGCGGCCGCCTGGGCCGCGCCTGGATCGCGCCGCCCGGCGACGGCCTCGCCCTCACCCTCGCCCTGCGCACGACGCTGCCGGCCCCGGCGCGCAGCTGGATCCCGCTGGCCGCCGGGCTGGCGGCGCTCGACGCGCTCGAGGAGGCGGCCCCCGGCCTGCGGGCGGCGGCGGGCCTCGGCCTCAAATGGCCCAACGACGTGCTCGCCGCGGGCGACCGGAAGCTGAGCGGCATCCTCGTGGAGGCGCGGGAGAGGGATACGGTGCTGATCGGCATCGGCACGAATCTGCGGGGCCCGGTGCGGGACGCGCAGGGCGCGCCGCTGGAGGCGGCCTGGCTGCTGGGGGCGGACGGACTGCTCGCCCGGTCCGGCATCCCCGCCCCGACCTCGGCCGATGCTCTCGCCCGGACGCTGGCCGAGGCCCTCGCCGAGGCCCTCGCGCGGCGCACCGCCCAGCTGGAGGAGGCCGCCGGGGATGCCGAGGCCGCAGGGCTCCGCGCCTCCTACGGTATGAGCTGTGTCACACTGGGGCGAGAGGTGCGGATCCAGCCCCTCGGTGCGCGCGGGCCCGGCGCCCCGCACGCGCAGGAGCTGACAGGCCGCGCCCTCGAGATCGACCCGTCGGGCCGGCTGGTCGTCCAGGACCCGACCGGCGTGCGCACGCCGGTCGACGTCGGCGATGTCCTGCACGCAGGCCTCGCCGACCGGACCGGGTGACCCCACGGACCCCAGGACCAGAGCAGCAGAGCAGCACGGAGAACGGACGGGTCCGCCCCCACGGACCCCGGAGAGCACCGCAGGAGCGCATTCGTGACCACCGACCCCGACCCGGGCCTCCATCGGCTCGGCCCCGACCCCGCAGAGGCCGCGTCGGCCTCCGAGGGCGGCCCCGACCAGGCCGATGCCATCGCGCTGAACCGGCGCTACGCGGCCGTGCGCCGCAGCGTCGGCGCGATCGAGCGCGCCCTGCTGCAGGGATCGCGCACCCACAGCCGCCGCGACCTCGCCCTCGAGCAGGGGGTGGACCCGCGCCTGACCTCGGTGTACTGGCGCTCGCTGGGCTTCTCCTCGGTGGACGACGACACCGCCGTCTTCACCGAGGAGGACGCCCAGGCCATCGGCGATCTGGCTGCGATGGTGGAGGGCGGGGAGATCTCGGAGCGGGCCTTCACGAACATCTCGCGGGGGCTGGGATTCCACATGGGACGCCTGGCCATGTGGATCACCGAGGCCCTGGTGGAGGAGGGGAAGATCGAGGAGGGCCTGGACGACGCGCACGCCCGCCAGGCCATGCTGGACCGGCTCCCGCAGCTGCTGGAGACCCTCGAGGCGCAGGTGATGTACACCTTCCGGCGCCAGCTGGCCGCCTATGCGGCGCGCGCCGGCTCCGAGATCCTGCAGACCTCCGGCATGGGCGGCACCGACGAGCTGTTCCCGCTGCACCGGGCCGTCGGCTTCGCCGACCTGGTGCAGTTCACCAAGCTCTCGCGCAAGCTCGCGGGGGACGAGCTGGCCGACGTCGTCAGCCGCTTCGAGATCACCTGCCGCGACATCATCTCCGTCGGCGGCGGGCGCGTGGTCAAGACCGTCGGCGACGAGATCATGTTCATCGCCGACACGCCCGAGGACGGCGCCCAGATCGCGGTGAGCCTCGCCGAGGCGATCGGCGACGACGAGGTGCTGCCCCCGGCCCGCGTCGGCTTCGCCTGGGGGTCGATGTTCTCCCGCTATGGGGACGTCTTCGGGCCGACGGTGAACCTCGCCGCCCGGCTGGAGTCCGTCGCCGCGCCGGGACGGGTGCTGGTGGACCACGACACCGCGCAGGCGGTCGCGGAGGCCCTGCCCGGCGGTTTCGAGGCGACCGAGCGCGACGAGATCGACCTGCACGGGATCGGGCCCGTGCGCACCGTGGAGCTGCGTCGCGGCTCCTCGCCGCCCCTGAACATGGGGTTCTGAGCCGCGGCATGCGATGCTGAACGGCACCGAGCACGGCACGTGGCCCAGGGCCCGCGCGGAGAGCAGGAACTAGGATGGACGGCGTGACACGACTTCTACTGGTCGAGGACGACTCGGCAATCGCAGAACCGCTCTCGCGGGCGCTCGACCGTGAGGGATACACCGTCACACGTGCCTCGCGCGGGGTGGACGCCCTTGCGATCGCCGCCGCGGGGGACGGGATCGACGTGGTCATCCTGGACCTCGGGCTGCCGGACCTCGACGGCCTCGAGGTCGCCCGGCGCCTGCGCAAGGGAGGGCTCGAGTCGCCGATCCTCATCCTCACCGCCCGCGCCGACGAGGTCGACGCCGTCGTCGGTCTGGACGCCGGGGCGGACGACTACGTCACCAAGCCGTTCCGGCTGGGGGAGCTGCAGGCCCGCATCCGCGCGCTGCTGCGGCGCACCCAGAGCGTCGAGGAGTCCAGCGACAGCTTCGACGTCAACGGGGTGTCCCTGGACGTCTCCGCGCGCCGGGCCTACGCCGACGGCGAGGAGCTCAGCCTCTCCGCCAAGGAGTACGACCTGCTCACCGTGCTCGTGCGGGAGGCCGGCAGCGTGGTGACCCGCGACGACCTCATGCGCGAGGTCTGGGGCGCCGAGTGGTGGGGCTCGACCAAGACGCTGGACATGCACATCTCGTGGCTGCGCCGCAAGCTGGGCGACGACGCCACCAACCCGCTGCGGATCACCACCGTGCGAGGGGTCGGGTTCCGGTTCGAGACCGGCGCCGGGAGCTGAGGCGTGCGCCAGCGCGTCCTCCAGGCGACCATCATCACTGTCCTCCTGGCGGTGACGATGCTCGGCATCCCGCTGGCGGGCTCCTGGCTGAACTCCACGGAGCTGCGGGTGGCGAGCGACGTCTCGTCCATCGTGGGCAAGGTCGCCACGGCGACCGAGACCAGCCTCGCCAAGGACGAGCCGATCGATGAGGCGCTCCTGCAGGAGTTCGTGGACGCCGAGCCGCGGTACTCGCTCTACATCGTGGTCACCCTGGACAACAACACGGTCACCGCCGGCCAGGATCCCGGGGACGACAGCCTGACCGTCTCCACGCTGGGCACCCAGGGCCAGTCGATCTCCGTCTCGATCCCGAAGTCGGATGTCCGCGCGGAGACCGCCGGCGCCTGGGTGATGATCATCGTCGCCGGCCTGTCCACCGTCTCGATCGGCATCTCCGTGGCGCTGTGGCAGGCCCAGCGCCTCAGCGCCCCGCTGGCGCGGCTCACCCGCCGCGCCGAGGAGCTCGGCAGCGGCCGCGCCCGCGGCAGCTGGGAGCCCAGCGGCATCGCCGAGATCGACACCGTGGCGGAGGAGCTCGCCCACTCCGGCGCCCAGCTCACCGAGCGGCTCGAGGCCGAGAGCCGCCTCGCCTCGGACGCCTCCCACCAGCTGCGCACGCCGCTGACCGCGCTGTCGATGCGCCTGGACGAGATCCTCGCGACCAGCTCGGAGGAGTGGGTGCGCGAGGAGGCGCGGATCTCCCTCGAGCAGATCGACCGCCTCACCGAGGTCGTCCACGACCTCATCAACGCCCCCCGCTCCTCCCAGCGCCGCAGCCCCGGCGTCGTCGAGCTGCGGACGCTGCTCACCCAGCAGAGCGAGGAGTGGTCCCCGGCCTTCCGCGCCGCCGGGCGCGAGCTGCGCATCCAGGTGCCGCGCTCCGCGGCCGTCTGGGGCTCCTCGGGACCGCTCACCCAGGTGGTGGCCACGCTCGTGGAGAACTCCCTCGCCCACGGCGGCGGCCGGACCCTGGTCAAGGTGCGCCGCAACGACCACTCCACGGTGGTCGAGGTCTCCGACGAGGGGGAGGGCATCGACCCGGCCCTGGGCAAGCGCGTGTTCGAGCGCTCCGTCTCCGGGCGCAGCTCGCGCGGGACGGGCGTCGGCCTCGCCCTGGCCCGCACCCTCGTCGAGGACGACGGCGGCCGCCTCGAGCTGCTCTCCGAGCGCCCCGCCACCTTCGGGGTGTTCCTCATCTCCGCCCCGGGCGAGGAGAGCGGTCCCGAGATCGGCGGCCAGAGCGACAGCGACGACCTCGGTACCCTGCCGCAGGGCGGGGTCGTCTCCCGCCGCGGCCGGCGCCGTCCCCACGGGGCCAGCCGTCTGGGGGATCGCCGCCCGGCCGATCGGGCCGGCAGCGCCTCCCGCGCCCGCGGCGGCGCGGACGGCGAGGAGAGCGCGGACCGGCCCGCCTAGAATGGCGCGCGTGACTTCTGCATCCCCCTCCAGCGACGCTCCCTCTCCCGTGCGCATCGGCGTGGTCGGCGCCGGGCAGCTCGCCCGCATGATGATCGGCCCGGCGATCGAGCTGGGGCTGCCGCTGCGCGTCCTGGCCACCTCCGCCCAGGAGAGCGCCGCCCAGGTCAGCGCCTCGGTGCGCCAGGGCCGCCATGACGACGAGGAGGCCGTGCGCGCCCTCGCCGCGGAGGTCGACGTCGTGACCTTCGACCACGAGCACGTGCCCACCGCGATCCTCGACGGGATCGGGGCCGACGCCCTGGCCGCGGTGCGCCCCGGCCCGGGCGCCCTCGTCCACGCCCAGGACAAGCTGGTCATGCGCGAGCGCCTCACCGCCGGGGGCCACCCCTGCCCGCGCTGGTGGCGCGCGGCCGATGCCGCCGCCCTCGACGCGGCGATCGACGAGGCCGGGGGCCAGGTCGTGGTGAAGACCCCCCGCGGCGGCTACGACGGCCACGGCGTGCGGATCGTCCGCTCCGCCCAGGAGGTCCAGGACTGGTTCGCCGACTTCCCCGAGCTGCTCGTCGAGGAGCTCGTCGCCTACCGCCGCGAGCTCTCCGCCCAGGTCGCCCGGCGCCCCGGGGGCGAGGCCGTCGCCTACCCCGTCGTCCAGTCCGTGCAGAAGGACGGGGTCTGCTACGAGGTCGTGGCCCCGGCGCCCGATCTCGACGACGCCGCCCAGGAGCGCATCCAGCAGCTCGCCCTGGACATCGCCGCAGACCTCGACGTCGCGGGCATGCTCGCCGTCGAGCTGTTCGAGACGGCCGAGGGCGACGTGCTCGTCAACGAGCTCGCCATGCGCCCCCACAACACCGGCCACTGGTCGATGGACGGCGCGGTGACCGGGCAGTTCGAGCAGCACCTGCGCGCCGTCGCGGATCTCCCGCTGGGGGCGACCGCCCCGCGCGCGCCGGTCGCCGTGATGGTCAACCTCCTCGGCGGCCCGCGCGAGGACCTCGCCGCCGGCGCCCGCGAGGCCCTCGGCGAGGATCCCGAGATCAAGGTCCACCTCTACGGCAAGGGCGTGCGCCCGGGCCGGAAGGTCGGCCACGTGACCCTGCTCGGCGACGACGCCGCCGAGCTGCTCGAGCGCGCCCACCGCGCCGAGCGCATCATCATCGGCGGCCCGCAGGGCCCGGACCCCCAGGAGCAGGCATGAGCACCCCGGACACCCCTCGCGACGAGGCCGCCCTCGCCGCTGCGACGCCGCTCGTCGGCATCGTGATGGGCTCGGACTCCGACTACCCCGTCATGCGGGCCGCGGAGGAGGCGCTCGCCGAGTTCGACGTGCCCGTCTCCGTCGAGGTGATCTCCGCGCATCGCATGCCCGAGGACATGGTCGCCTGGGGCCGCAGCGCCGCCGACCGCGGGCTGCGCGCGGTGATCGCCGGCGCCGGCGGGGCCGCCCACCTGCCGGGCATGCTCGCCTCCCTCACCCCGCTGCCGGTGATCGGCGTGCCCGTGCCCCTCAAGCATCTCGACGGGATGGACTCCCTGCTCTCGATCGTGCAGATGCCCGCGGGCGTCCCGGTGGCGACCGTGTCGATCGGCGGAGCCCGCAACGCCGGCCTGCTCGCCGCCCGCATCCTCGCCGCCGGGGCCGATGAGCAGGCCGCGGCCCTGCGGTCGCGGATGGTCGCCTTCCAGGAGGAGCTGCGCGAGATCGCCCTGCGCAAGGGCGAGACGCTGCGCGCCTCGCGGTGAGCGACGCGGCGCCGGCGCGCACAGCATGGGTCGATATCGCGCGCGGTGCGACGATCGTGCTCGTGGTCCTCTACCACGTGGGCGCCGGCGCCTCGGCCGATCTGCTGCCTGGGGAGTATTCGAGCTACGGTGCCTGGTGGCTGGCCGGCAACAACGTCCTCGTCCCGTTGAGGATGCCCCTGTTCTTCGTGCTCTCGGGAATGCTCGCCACCGGCGCGCTGCGGCGACCGTGGAGCCGGGTCCGGCGCCCCCGGATCGCCGACATGCTCTGGCCCTATCTGCTCTGGAGCGTGGTGTTCGCCCTGACGACCTGGCCGCGGTACACGCCGCAGGACCCCGAGGGCGGGATCTGGTCGGCTCTGCGTGGGATCGTCGTCCTGAATTCCCCGTACTGGTTCATCGCCGTGCTTCCGGTCCTCTTCCTCCTGACGAGGTTCGGGCTGCGCCGTCCGCGCGTTCTCCTCATCGCCTCGGCGTCGGCCTTCATGCTCGGGCCGATGCTCCAGGAGGTGCTCCAGGACGCTGGACCGGTCAGCGCCATCGCCGTGGGGACGCGCCGGATCACCGAGTACCTCGTGTGGTTCGCCAGCGGGGCGGTCCTGCGAGAACGGCTGTTGAGCATGGGCGGTGCGCCCCGCCCAGCGCTGGCCATCGTCTGCATCCTCGTCTTCTCCCCGACTGCCGTCGCGCTGCAGGTGCTCGATCTGTCGTACGTGCCGCGGCGTCTGCTCGTCCTTCTCGCGGCAGGGAGCGGGATCATCGGTGCGGTCGCTGTCGCTGCGTGCGCGGCGCGGGTGCGATGGATCGCGGCGCTGGGGCGTCAGATCGGCAGCCGGACGCTGGTGATCTACCTCGTTCATCCGCTGGTCGTCTCCGCAGTCGTCGTGCTGTGGCGGGACAGCGCGCTCGCCTCTGCCGTGGCCGGCTCCGCCTCGGCGGGCCTTCTGCTGGTCCCCGGTGTCACCGTCCTGGCGGTGGTGGTGTCGCTCCTGGTGAGTCGCGTCCTCGCTCGCTGGGGTCCACGGTGGGTGCTCGCGGCGCCATGACGCGGCACGGCGCCGGTGACGGACGCCCCAGACCAGCATCGCGATCGCGGGTCGTGGGTCCCGGAATCTCCCGTTCCGGCGCGGTATCGTCGGCCTCATGAATGAGAAGCCTCCGTACCGCGTGGCCGCCGGAGCGGATGTCGCGGAATCCGCGAGCATCGGCGCCGGCTCGAGCATCTGGCACCTGGCGCAGGTCCGCGAGGATGCCCGGATCGGCGAGGACTGCGTGATCGGCCGCGGGGCGTACATCGGCTCCGGCGTGCGTCTGGGCGCCGGCTGCAAGGTGCAGAACTATGCGCTGGTCTACGAGCCGGCCTCCCTGGCCGAGGGCGTGTTCATCGGCCCCGCCGTGGTGCTGACCAACGACCATTTCCCGCGCGCGGTGAACCCGGACCTCAGCCCGAAGTCCGCGCACGACTGGGAGCC
Source organism: Brachybacterium phenoliresistens (assembly GCF_039530785.1). Classification (NCBI taxonomy): domain Bacteria; kingdom Bacillati; phylum Actinomycetota; class Actinomycetes; order Micrococcales; family Dermabacteraceae; genus Brachybacterium; species Brachybacterium phenoliresistens. The sequence goes on along the minus strand of NZ_BAAAOW010000001.1, from coordinate 879,435 downwards.
CGTGGGCGTGACCATCGAGCAGGGCGCCTCGATCGGCGCCCGCGCCGTGTGCGTGGCGCCCGTGCGCATCGGCGCCTGGTCGCTGGTGGCCGCCGGGGCGACCGTCACCAAGGACGTCCCCCCGCACGCCCTGGTCGCCGGCGTCCCCGCCAAGCGCATCGCCTGGGTGGGCCGGGCCGGCGAGCCCCTGGAGCCGGCCTCCGACGGCACCGACTCCTGGGTCTGCCCGACCACCGGCGAGTGGTACGTGCCGGACGAGACCACCGGAGGGCTCGCCCTCGCCCAGGACGCCACCACCACCAGCCCCGATTCCCCCGATCCCGAGGAAGCCGCCCGATGACCCGAGCCATGATCCCCGCAGCCCGCCCCCTCATCGGCCAGGAGGAGCGCGACGCGGTCGACCGCGTGCTCGCCTCCGGCATGGTCGCCCAGGGCCCCGAGGTCGCCGCCTTCGAGCAGGAGTTCTCCGCCCAGCTCGCCGGCGGGCGCGAATGCGTCGCCGTGAACTCCGGGACCTCCGGGCAGCACCTCGGCCTGCTGGCCGCGGGGCTGAAGCCCGGCGACGAGGTCATCGTCCCCTCCTTCACCTTCGCCGCGACCGCCAACGCCGTCGCGGTGTGCGGGGCCGTGCCCGTCTTCGTCGACGTCGACCCCGACACCTTCTGCATCGACCCCGCCGCGATCGAGGCCGCGATCACCGAGCGGACCGTCGGCATCCAGCCCGTCCACCTGTACGGCCACCCGGCGCCGATGGACGCGATCGTCGATATCGCCCAGCGCCACGGCCTGTGGGTGGCCGAGGACGCCGCCCAGGCGCACGGCGCCACCTGGGACGGTGCGCAGGTGGGGACGTTCGGGACCTTCGGCATGTTCTCGCTCTACCCGACGAAGAACATGACCAGCGGCGAGGGCGGCATGGTCTCCTGCGACGGCCCGGAGATCGCCCGGCAGATGCGTCTGCTGCGCAACCAGGGCATGGAGAAGCAGTACGCGAACGAGATCGCCGGCTTCAACAACCGCATGACCGACATCCATGCCGCCATCGGCCGGGTGCAGCTGACGAAGCTCCCGGCCTGGACGGCGCGCCGCCAGGAGCTCGCCGCCCACTTCGACGCCCACCTGGAGGGCGTGACCACCCCGGTCGTGCGCGAGCAGGCCACGCACGTCTACCACCAGTACACGATCCGGATCGAGGGGGCCTCCGCCGCCGAGCGCGACGCCTTCGCGACCGCGCTGCGCGAGGAGCACCAGGTGGGCTGCGGGGTCTACTACCCGACCCCGGTGCACCGCCTCCCCTCCTACGGGCTCGAGCTGGACCTCCCGGTGACCGAGATGCTCGCCCGCGAGGTGCTGTCCCTCCCGGTGCATCCCAGCGTGAGCGACGAGGACCGCGACCGCATCGTCGAGGCCGTGAACACCGTGGCGAAGGCAGGTGCCTGAGCATGGCTGATCTGCGCGCCGGACTCATCGGCCTGGGCATGATGGGCCGCCATCACGCCCGCAACCTCCATGCCCTCGACGGCGTCGAGCTGGTCGCCGTCGCCGACGCCTACGGCGATCCGCACGGCGCCGCGCAGGGGCTCGACGTGCTCCCGAGCGCCGAGGCGCTCATCGAGGCGGGGATCGACTACGCCGTCATCGCCGTGCCGACGGCGTTCCACAAGGACGTCGCCCTCACCTTCGCCGAGGCGGGCGTCCACTGCCTGGTCGAGAAGCCCCTGGCCTTCGACATCGGCGAGGCGGAGGAGATCACCGCCGCCTTCGAGGCGAAGGGCCTGGTGGGCGCGGTCGGCTACATCGAGCGCTACAACCCCGCCCTGCAGGAGCTGCGCCACCGCCTGGCCGACGGCCAGCTGGGGGAGATCTACCAGATCGTCACCCGCCGCCAGGGCGGCTTCCCCGCGCGCATCGCCGACGTCGGCGTGGTCAAGGACCTCGCCACCCACGACCTCGACCTCACCGCCTGGGTCGCCCAGAGCGACTTCGCCCAGGTCGCCGCCACCTCGACGGCCCGCAGCGGGCGCACCGACGAGGACATGGTCTCCATCACCGGCCGGCTGCAGGACGGGACCATCACCAACCACCTCGTGAACTGGCTGACCCCCTTCAAGGAGCGCGTCACGGTCGTCACCGGCGAGAACGGCGCGATGATCGCGGACACCGTCTCCGCGGACCTCACCTTCCACGCCAACGGCGAGAACCCCACGAACATCTGGGAGTCCATGGCCTCCTTCCGCGGGGTCAGCGAGGGCGACGTGATCCGCTACGCGCTGACCAAGCAGGAGCCGCTGCGCACCGAGCACGAGGCGTTCCGCAACGCCGTCCTCGGCGACGCTTCCAACATCGTCACCATGCGCGAGGGGCTGCAGACCGTCCGCGCCGTGGAAGGCGTGCTGGAGTCCGCGCGCGAGGGGCGCGTGGTGGAGCTCGCCGGCTGATCCTCGAGGAGCCTCCGACACGTGCCGCCGTGCCCTGACGGGCCGGCGGCACGCGGCATCTCAGGGAGAGACGATCACCCTCGGGAACGGAGCAGCCGGGGCAGCTGCGCCACCGCGAGCGAGGCGAGCATGAAGCGCAGCGGCGCCTCCCGGTCCAGCAAGTGCCGCAGCTCCCGGGTGAGGATGGTGCTCGGACGGCCGTGCCGACGCCGTGCCACGGCGAGGGCTGCGAGATCTGCGGCCGGCACCGCCGGGTCGAGGCAGGCGTCCAGCAGGTCCCGGTCCGCGCGCGAGAGCGGCGCCTGCGCCCCCTCGGCCGCCTCCAGCAGGCGCCGCGTCATCCGGGCCAGCGCTTCGCGCTCCTGCGGGGTCCAGATGCCCTCGTGCTGTCGGTAGAAGACGGCGCCGAAGACGTGGATGCGCAGGAATTTCACCACCACGGCGCGGCGGGCCGCGAGGGGAGCACCCCGGAACCAGTCCGACTCCAGCATCGGCGGGACGAAACCGAGCTGCACCTCCATCGGCCGGACCACGTAGGTCACTCGGTCGGAGGCGTCCTCGCCGATCACGTACGGGGGACCGAAGCGGTCGTAGGCGACCGGCCACTCGTGCATCATGCGGGTCACCATCTCCACGTCTCCGCCGACCACGGCGCCCTCGACCAGCCGCAGGCCGGAGCGGCGCAGCGCCTCGCGGTCGATGAGACCGAGCGGGGCCGAGCGATACGAGAGGCGGTCGCGCACCAGGTCGCAGCGCCCAGCGCGACGCATCCGCACAGCCGGCGTGGGGACGCCGTTCTCTGCCGCGCCGAGTGCCAGCCGCGTGATGACGAACGCGGCGCCCGTGCTCCGGCGGACCGCGAGCCAGGAGGCCACGGCCCCAGGGGCGAGCGTGTCATCGGAGCCCATGATGGCGACGTACGGCGAGTCCCCGTCGGCCAGGCCGGCGTTGAACGGACCGGACGCGGAGCGATGCTCGTCGCGGTGCTCGAGGAAGCGCACGTGGTCGCGGTCCTCGGGGGCGATCGCACCGGCGATCTCTTCTGCGGAGCGGTTGTGGCACACGACGAGGACGTCTGCCACGTCCTCGTTGCCATGCAGCACCGAGGCGACGGCCCGTCCCACCGGCCGTTCGGGAGTGTGGCAGGCGATGACGACCTCGACGGGCTTCGTGGAGGTGCTCATGAGGACTCCGTTCGGTGCATCGCGATGGCCTGCTCGTGGGCGGCGCGGTAGCCGGCCCCCACCGTCTCGGAAGAGAACGCATCGCCGATGGTCGCGGCGATCGCGCTGCCCTCCATCGTCCGGGTGCGTTCGTCGACGGCGAGGATCGCCTCGGCGTAGAGCACCGGATCCTGCTGCTCGACGAGGGCGCCGACCTCGGGCACCACGTACTCCCCCTGGCCGCCCGTGGCGCCGAGGACGACCGGCCGACCGGAGACGATGGCCTCGGCTGCGGAGACGAAGAAGTTGTCTGCGCGAGTGGGACCGAAGAAGAGGTCTGCTCGGCCGAGCGCCTCGCGCACCTCGGCCGGAGAGACCGTCCCCGGCAGCGAGATCCGCTCCGCGATGCCGTGCTGAGCGGCGCGCTCGAGCGTCGCCTCCCGCAGCGGGCCGTCGCCGAGCCACACCAGATGGGCGTCGACCCCGCGGCGCACGAGCTCGGCGACCGTGTCCACGGCGACCAGGGGGTCCTTGCGGTCGATCAGCCCGCCGGTGGAGACCAGCCGGAGCGCGCCGTCGGAACGGTCCCGGCGCGGCACCACGGGAACGGGGTCCACGATGCAGGGCACGATCGTGGTGGGCCGGGCGCCGCGGGTGCGGCGGATCGGTGCGGCGAGGAAATCGCAGACCGCGGTCACCAGGTCAGGGCGTCGCAGCGCCGCGACCAGAGCCGGCAGCACCGTCCGCGCGGTTGCGGGAAGGGTCGCCGGTGTCGTCAGCCCGGACCAGTGCTCCGTATGCACCCAGGGCGCGGAGGGCCGGTGCAGGACCATCGGCAGGAGCGAGGAGAAGGCCATCGAGTGCACGACGTCGGCGCCCGCCAGGGCGGCCGGCAGCGCCCGCGCCGCGCGCAGCACGGAGGCGGGGGATCGGGGATCCATAGGGATGCGCAGCACCTCGATGCCTTCATGGACCAGGCGGCGGGTGCCGTCGTCGTCCTGCGGCGGCACCAGGTGCACGAGGCGGACATCCGCCTGCCGGGCGATGGCCGCGAGATCGCGCACCACGAAGGCGCCGCGGGACGGGGAGACGGTGGTGGGGAACCAGGTCGTCACCGCCGTCACGGCGCGACGGGAATCGCTCCCGGGTCGGGAGCGGGCCTGCCGGGCCAGGGCATCGATCGCATCGCCCCAGACCCGGACCTGGTTCTCCGCCGAGAGCGGCTCCGCGGCGCGGTCCGAGGCCTGCTTCGCCTCGGCGATCCGCTGCGGGGTCAGGGCCTCGAGGGTGCGGGCCAGCGCATCGGCGTCGAAATCGTCGGCGACCTCTCCCAGATCCCATTCCCGCACCAGCCGCGCCATCTCGGGAGAGGGAGAGACCACGATCGCGAGGCGTGCCTGGACGAAGTCGAAGATCTTGTTCGGGAGGGTCCACGTGTAGTTGAAGGACACCGGCGGGATGGAGAACACGCCGACGTCGTACCCGGCCAGTGTCTCGACCAGCTCCTCGTACGGAACCGGGTCCAGCACCCGGACGACCTCGCGTCCCGTGCGCGCACACACCTCCTCGGCGAGCGTGCGGAGACGGTCGATGTACGCGGGGTCGTTGCGCGTCAGATAGAGGTCCAGGTGCATCGGGCGCTCGATCATGCCCATCGCCTCGATCATGACCTCGAGGTGGCGGTCCGGGAGGGCGGCACCGGAATGGACCAGGCGGATCGGGTCGGAGACGGGCTGCGGTGCGCCGTCGCGCCACGGGGCGGCATTGGTCACGACCTCGGCCTCGATCCCGAACTCGCGTCGGTACTCCGCGGCGAGCCCCTCGGCGACGGTCGTCACCGAGTCCGCACGGGTGACGTGCGTACGGACCAGCCAGCGGACGTAGGGGGCCACGAAGGTGCGCCACCGGCGATTCCCCTCCTTCTGCCGGGAGGCGTACTCGTGCAGATCGGCGTGGACCCCACCGCGGGGGGCCAGCTCGAGGGCCAGCGGCACCGTCTCGGCATCGTCGGCGAGGATCACGTCATAGGCGCCACGGCTGAGGTGCTCCCGCGCCCACGACACGACCTCCTGGCGCTCCTGCACGCGGGAGTAGCGGCGGAGGATCGCCGCGGGACGGTCCAGCCGCCAGGACACCAGGTGGTCCGGGATCTGCAGATGCTCGACGACGCCCTCCGGTGCTGGGCCGTAGCCGCAGGTGACGACGTCGTAGTCCGGGGTCAGCAGGCGCACCTGCTTGAGCACGCGCGCGTCCCGGGAGATCGGCGAGAAGGACAGGATGAGCACGCGCTGGCGGGTCGACGCGGGATGTGGCACGGGGCCTCCTAGCGGATGTGGGCGCTATGACAATACCGTTGCGACCCCGGGGATCGACCGGGGACGCGGCGGCCGCTCGATATGCTGTCGGCATGGCCATCCCGCAGCGAATCGCGCCCCTCGCCGCCCGCGCAGCCTCGCTGCTCCCGACCGCCACGGGGGACCGAGCACGTTTCGTGGCGTCGCGCAGGGACCTGGAGAGCAGCCGCCCCCTGCGCGAGCCCCGGCAGCTCGTCGAGCGCCTGCTGCGGCGGGCCGATGCGGCACACGCCCAGGGCGATTCCGCAGCTGCGGTGGACTGGGCCGACAAGGCCCTGCAGATCCTCTTCCACCCGCAGCGGCATTACGGGGATGCCATCTCCCCGCTTTCACGGCGCGGGCTCGAGGACCTGCAGCCTCTGCGTCGCAGCACGGTGGGCCGACTGCTCATGACGAGCCCGGACCCGCAGCGCGAGGTCCGTCCCGGGGGACCGCGCGTCCTCGTGCTCGCCGGCCGCAGCTGGACCTTCATCGACCGTGTGATCAAGGACCTCGAGGGGGAGGGGACGTTCGAGTTCCGCACCCGTGATCTGTCGCAGCTCCCGGCCGTCGAGCGCCCTTCGCGTCGCGGGGTCCTGGAGGCCCGCTATGCGGCATCCACCACCGGGGCCCGGATCGCGCCGCCGCCGAGCCTCGCCGAGGACCTCGCCTGGGCGGACGTGATCTGGATGGAATGGGCCACGTACACGGCGACCTGGCTCACGCTGCTGGACGGGATCGACGCCCGGATCGTGGTGCGTCTGCACAGCTACGAGTCCTTCACCCCGTATCCCCAGATGATGGACATGGCCCAGGTCGACGAGCTGGTCTTCGTCGCTCCGCAGGTCCGGGAGCTCGTGTGCGCATCCGCCCCGCGCGCAGAGCAGGCCGGTCGCATCTCGGTCGTCCCCAACATCAACGACTTCTCCGAGATGGTCCCGGACAAGCTTCCCGGAGCCGGGCGCACCCTCATCCAGGTGGGCTGGGCCAACCCGGTCAAGGACGTCGAGTTCACCCTCGACGTGCTCGAGGACCTGCGCCGGGAGGACCCGACCTGGACGCTGCTGCTGGCCGGGTCGCCGATCGGCGAGGACGACGACGATCCCCGCAGCCGTCGGATCCGCGAACGCCTGGCGGCCGCCGGAGATGCGGTCGAGGTGCTCGGCTTCCGCGACGACATGCCGCAGGTCCTGCGCAGAGCCGGCTACATCGTCTCCGCCTCCCGGCATGAGGCGGCGCACGAGGCCATCGCCGAGGGCGCGGCGGCCGGATGCGTCCCGGTCGTCCGGAACTGGCCGGAGTTCGCCGAGTGGGGCGGCGCGGCGAGCATGTTCCCGCTGGACTGGATCGTCACCGACGCGCGCGGCGCAGCGGACAGGATCCGCAGCACCGCCGACGAGGGTTTCGACCCGGCGCGGGAGGACGCCCGTCGCTGGCTCTTCGGCGAGCGGGACCCGGAGGGAACCCGCCGAGCCTATGTCCGGGCCCTGATCGGCGACCACGGGACGGAGAAGGGATGAGCAGTGCGGCGATCTTTCTTGCCGCCGCCGCGATCATCGTCCTGCCGGGCCTCGCGCTGCGCGCCGTCCTGGCGCCGACCCGGACCCTCCACTGGAGCACCGCACCCGCCCTGACGGTGACGGCCGCCGGGACGCTGTCGACCCTGTACCCGCTCGTCGGGATCGCCTGGACGCCGTGGACGGCGCTGATCGGGCTGATCGCCGGGTCGCTCCTGCTGCACGCAGCGATGCTGCTGCTGGACGGCCGGCGCCGCCGCGGCACCTTCGAGACCTGGGGCGCCGTCGCCGTGCCGGCGCTCGGCCTGGTGCTCGCCGCCGCGATCCATGCGGCGGCCGCGCTGTCGGTGATGGGGTCGATCGGCCGGATCAACAACTCGTACGACGCCTTCTTCCACACCGCCGCCGTCGCATTCATGCGGCAGAGCGGCGACGCCTCCATGCTCACCGGGACCGCCCCGCTGTACTCCGGCGTCCCGCACTACTATCCGACCGCCTTCGACGCCCTCGCGACCCTGCTGCCCGGCGAACCGATCGCGGCGACGAACGCGCTGTCGATCATGCTCGTGCCGGCAGGAGCGCTGACGGTGCTCGGCCTGGTCGACGCGGTCCTCCCGGACCGGACCCGCGGTATCGACCGCGGCATCGTCCTGCTCCTGGCGGCCTCGACCGTGCTGCTGCAGCGCTCGCCCGATGCGATGGCGCTCGCCCTGGGGCTGTGGCCGAACCTGCTGGGGGCCGTGGTGCTCTCGGCGGTTCTCAGCACACTCGTGAGGATGCTGCGGGGCTGGGCCGGCGCGAGCCGGCGCGAGCGGGCCCGCGGCGCCGTCGAGCTGACGCTCGTGGGCGTGGGCGGCGCGATCGCCCATCCCTCGGTGGTGTTCTCTCTCCTCGTGCTGGCCCTGTGCGGAGCCGCCGCCGTCGCGGCCCCTGGACGCGCCGGCAGACCCTCTCGGAGGACCCGCGCTGTGAGCGGGGCCCTGCTCGTCCTGGGGGCGCTGTCGTTCCTGGCGCTGAGCGTCCGGCTGCGGCACATGGACATGACCGCCCCGCCGCCCTGGGGAATGCTCCGCTTCGTGCTGGACGTGCTCGCCGATCGGCCGCGCCTGGGCGTGCTGCCGCTGGAGATGTGGGCGATCGCCCCGGTGCTCCTGGTCAGCGGGATCGGCTCCGTCCTCGCCTGGCGGCGCCGCGAGCGGGTCGCGATGGCCGCATCCCTGGCCGTGCCCGCCGTCCTCGGTCTCATGGTGCTCGGCGCCACGCAGGCACCCGTTCTGCGCGACCTCACCAACGTCTGGTACGGGGCGCCCGAGCGGGTCGCCCCGATGCTCGCGCCGGCCTGCGCGGTGCTGTGCGCCGTCGCGGCGGAGGCTGTCGCGGACCGATCGCGGCGCGGAGCGGTGCGCGGTGCGACCCGCGCCGGCATGGTGGTCCTCGCCGTGGCAGCCATGGCGGTCACGGCGATGCCCAGTCGTACTCCGGCGATGGCTGATCTGTTCACCTCGCCCCACCACGACCGGTACATCGCGTACGTCACGCCCGAGGAGCAGCGGTTCATCGACCGGGCCGCTCAGCGGCTGCCCGACGACGCGGTGGTGCTCGGCGATCCGCTGGACGGCACGCCGGTGTTCTGGACGGACGGCGGCGTCGAGGTGGTCTATCCTTCGCTGGTGGTCCCGGGCGCGCTGGACACCCGGCGGGTGGGCCTGTACGGCGACGAGGTCCACCGGGACCCGGAGGTGTGCGCGTCCATGCGGCGCCTGGGAGTCACCCATCTGTACCGCGACACGAGCCCGTCCTCCGGCGCCGAGATCGCGTCGCGGCGCGAGGAGAGGCCGTGGATGGGTCTGCACGGGATCCCGGTCGAGGAGCTTGCCGTCGTGGACCAGGAAGGTCCGTACACGCTGTACGCCTTCGACCCGCCCTGCTGAGTCCCTCGCTTCCTCGAGGCTCCGGCAGGTTCCGACGGGTGGTCGCGGTTCCGATAGTCTGCCCGGGTGACGCGACCGAGCCTCCTCATCATGTCCTTCAGCCCGCTCCAGGCCGATGCCAGGGTCCTCAAGCAGATCCGGCTGTTCACACCGTTGTACGACGTGACGACCTGCGGCTACGGCGAGGCGCCGGAGGGCGTGGTCGCTCATGTGCGGATTCCGGACCACCTCAAGGCCTGGAAGTACGACGGCAAACCGCTGCGCGTGCGTGCCTATCGGTGGGCCTATTGGAAGAACCCGGTCGTGGCCCACCTGCGCCGCACGATGCCCCGGGGGACGTTCGACGCGATCCTCGCCGATGACATCGACACCGTCGGCCTCGCGCTCCACCTGGCGCCGCGCCGTGGTGTGCACGTCGACCTCCATGAGTACGCCCCGCGGATGAACGAGCACCTTCCGGCATGGAACCGCTGGGTGCGCCCCTTCCTCTCGTGGATGGTGCGCCGCTACGTGCGCCGAGCGGACAGCATCACGGCGGTAGCCCCCCACATCGCCCAGGAGTATGCGGCCCGCTTCGGCCTCGGAACGGTGGGAGTGGTCGTCAACGCCACCCCGTACCACGAGCTCGAGCCGACCTCCGTCGGCGAGCCCCTGCGACTGGTGCACTCCGGTGCGGCGCGGCCGGCACGGCGCATCGAGGACATGATCGAGGCCGTCGCCGGTCAGGAGGGAATGATCTTCGATCTGTACCTCACCCAGAACACCGGCCCGTACTACGAGAAGCTCCAGGAGCTCGCCGCCTCGACGGACAACGTGACCATCAAGGATCCGGTTCCCTACGAGGAGCTGATCGGAACTCTCCACGGCTACGACGTGGGCGTGTTCTCGCTGCCGCCGACGAACTTCAACTACGAGTGGGCGCTGCCGAACAAGATCTTCGACTACGTGCAGGCGCGCCTCGGCATCGCCATCAGCCCGTCGCCGGAGATGGCGCAGCTGGTGCGCGAGCACGACCTCGGCGTCATCGCCGAGGGGTTCGCGGCCACGGACCTGCGGGATGTCCTGCGGGGCCTGGACGCCCAGCAGGTCGCTCGGTTCAAGGAGAGCTCCCACGCCGCGGCCCACGCGCTCAGCGCAGAGCGCACGATGGAGCCGTGGCGCGAGGCCATCGGCGCCCTGCTGGACCGCTGAGCGCGAGCGGCCCGTCGCTCGGAGCTCAGTCCGCCGGGTGCGTGTACAGCCCGGTCCGCTGAGCGATCTGCTGCTCGAGGAAGAGCCGCGGCCGGGCATCCGTGCGCGCGAGGTCGCGCAGCCGGCGGGGAAGCACGCGGTCCTGGGGACAGCCACCCGAGAAGCTGGCCCAGGCGGTGCGCACGGCTTCGGCGGATCCGGCAGTGCCGGCGGCGGCGAGGACCGACGCCTCGGCACGGCTGAGGCCGGGAAGCGGGCCGCTCGCCAGCTCCTCCAGTCCCGCGATCGCCGTGCCCAGCGCGTCGGCGTCGTCCCCGGTCCACGCGTCCTCGTCCACCTCGCCCGCAGCGACGGCGCGGCGTCGGACGGCGTTGACGAGCTGGGTACGGGCGAGCTTGGTCGCGATCTCCTGGCGCTCGTCGAGCCGCGCCCCGCGCAGCCAGTCCTGCGCGAGCAGAGGGGGAAGCCACCCGGTCTCGCTGCGCACCCGACCCACGGTGGAGGTCACCCGCGTCCGCCCCATGTCCTCGGAGACGAGGTACGCGGGCGCGCCGTAGGGATAGGTGATGCGGCCGCCGCGGAACCACAGCCGCAGACCGGGCTCGATATCTGAGCCGGCGATCAGCCGCGCCTGCGTGTACGCGAAGCCGATCCTGCGGAGCGTCTCGCGGCGCAGCAGCCCCAGGGGCGCCGTGCGGTAGGCCAGATGATCTCGCACGGGATCCAGCAGACGAGGTCGGGAGGGCCGGATGAACGGGGTGCGGACGATCCCGTGCGGGACCCGGATCGGAGCGAGGACCGCATCGGCGTCCAGGTCGCGTCCGCTGCGGTACCAGGCGGCCAGGGCGCCCTCGGCGAGAGCGTCGTCGGAGCCGATCGTGGTCACCCAGGTGGCCTCGGAGGCCTCCAGGCCGTGGTTGATCGGTCCGGCCGGGGAGTAGATGCCGTCGGCCAGATGCAGGAAGTCCACCTGGTCGCGCACCTCCGGTGCGAGCGGCCCGGCGATCTCGTCGATCTCGCGATTGTGGCAGACGACCGTGGTGCGCAGTTCCGCGCCGAGGTTCTCGAGCGCCGTCCGTTGGGCCAGGACCGACCGGAGCAGCCGCTCCAGGGGACGCTGGGGATCATGGCTGGCGATGACTGCTTCGACGACGTCCCGGGGCATATCGGTGAAGGTATCAGAGCCGATACGGGGACCGGATGTCGACGATAGGCTCGTCGGATGATCCGAGCACTGCACTTCCACGACGCCGCCGGGACAGGGGCCCGTCTGGTCGCCGAGGCACGGGACCGCGGCATGGGGTGGGACCTCCTGCAGCAGCCTGCGCCGGCGCTGTCCGCCCACGCGGCGTCTCCCGCGGAGGATCCGTCGTCGCCCGGTGCGGTCCGCGGCATCGCGGCGCTCCGGCCGGCGGTCCTCCGGCAGGTCGAGCTGGTCTCACGGCCGCTGCGTGCTCGGGTGATGGGGGAGCGGCTGCGCCGCGCCGCGGCGCCGTACGACGTTCTGCATGTCCACGGAGGGCACAAGGCGGCCAATGCCCGGTGGGCGCGCCGTCCCCTGGCCGTGCACCTGCACGGCTCCGACATCCGGCTCATGCAGTACGCGCCGTCCACCGCCGACTCCGTGCGCAGAGGGGTCGAGGCGGCAGACCTGGTCGTGTACGCCACCCCCGATCTTCCGGAGCACGCCCAGAACATCCGCCACGACGTGCACTATCTCCCCGTCCCGATCAGCTCCGCCGACCTGCCTGCTCCACCGCCGGACGCGGAGCGCGAGGGGGTGCTGTTCGTGTCACGGTGGGAGGAGTCCAAGGGCGGCGCGGCCATGCTCGAGATCGCCCGGATCCTGCGCGAGAAGGCCCCGGACATCCCTCTGCGCGGCATCGACTGGGGCGACGGCGCGGCGGCGGCCGCCCGTCTCGGCGTCGAACTGATCCCGCGCCAGGAGCACGCCGCGTTCCTGCGCACCGTCGCCGGAGCGCGCGTGGCGATCGCCCAGGCGAACGCGATGATCGGCACCAGCGAGCTCGAGGCGCTCGGCCTGTCCCTCCCGTTGATCGGGTCCTTCCGCGAGGACTACTACCCGGGGCTACGGCGCCTGTCCGCGACGGACCCCGCCGCGCAGGCGGAGGCGGCGATCGCGGCCCATCGCGATGCGGAGGGAGCGCTGCGGGAGCAGGGTGGAGCCGGATACGTCGCCCGGGAGCACGAGACGGGCCGCGTCCTGGAGCGCCTGGTGGAGCTGTACCGGACGATCGTCTGAGAGGCGAGGCGGCGGAGCGGCGTCAGATCTGCTCGGCCGGCTGCTCCGCGCCCCGCGCCGGGCCGTCGCCGTACAGGCCGGCCAGTGACGCCTGCACGGCGAAATCCGGATCCGCGGCCGCGACCTCGTCGAAGGTGCCCAGCGCCGCGACCCGTCCGTGCTTCATGAAGCAGATCTGGTCGTAGGAGCGGATCGTGGACAGGCGGTGGGCCACCGAGATCACCGTCGTGCGGCCGTGGAGGTTGCGGATCGCATCGGCCACGGCCGCCTCGGTGGCCGTGTCCAGGGCGCTGGTCGCCTCGTCGAGGACCAGGACCAGGGGTTCGACGTACAGGGCGCGGGCGATGCCCAGTCGCTGGCGCTGACCGCCGGAGAACGCCAGCCCCCGCTCGCCGACCTTCTCGTCGATCCCATGGGGGCGGGCCTCGACGGTGTCCAGCAGCTGCGCCTGGGCGAGCGCCCAGCGCACCCGCTCTGCGTCGATGTGCTCGGTCCAGGTCAGCGCCACGTTCTGGGCGACGGTCCCGTCGAAGATCGCGACGTCCTGCGGAACGTAGCCGACCTTGCGCCGCCAGGCGGAGAGATGATCGGCGAGGTCGCGGCCGTCCAGCTCGACGCGGCCGTCGGACGGGGTCAGCAGCCCCAGCAGGACGTCCACCAGCGTGGACTTCCCGGCGCCGGAGGTGCCCACGATCCCGAGGGTCGAGCCGATGGGAACCTCGAGGTCGACCTCCGCGATGGCCGGCTCGGTGGCGCGGGGGTAGGTGAAGGAGACGTCCCGGAAACGGAGGGTCTCGGGATCCCAGTCGATGGGCTCCTTGCCGATCGTCTCGGCGTCGGCGAGGTATCGGTCGGCGTCGCGGATGTCCCGGATGACGGCGTCGGCATGGGGGAGCGAGGAGTTGATCTGGTTCAGCAGCGCCTGCAGACCGGTGATCGCGGGCACCATCCGGTAGCCGCCGATCATGAAGACCGCGACGGAGACCAGCGCCCCGTTGAGCCCGGCACCGAACCAGGCGACCGTGCCGATGAGGAACACGCCGCCGATGAGCGCGAGGTCGATGATGAACTTCGGGACCGTGCCGAGGAAGCGGATGTTGGAACGGGAGACGGCGACGTCGCGACGATAGGTGAAGATCGTCTGCGACACCTCCTGCGACTTGTCGCGCAGCGTGATCTCCTTCAGCGCCGTGATCATCTCGGTGATCAGCGAGACCATCCTCGCGCCGGATGCCCGGTTGAGGAACCCGGCGTTGTAGCTCTTGCGCGTGATCCAGACGTTCATGATCAGCGCGATGATCCCGAGGTACACGAGGGTCACCAGCGCCGTCACCGGCTGCACGGACACGATCACCACGAGCGCCCCCAGGAACGTGAGGATGTTCGTGGGGATCGAGGCGATGGGGATGATCACGCCGGTGAGGGTGTTGGCGATGCCCACGTCCACCATTCGCACGATCTCCGGGCTGGACCGTCCCAGGCGTTCGGTCCACGGGGCACGGATGTAGGCGTTGAACAGCTTGCCGCCGATCTCCTGCTCGAACTCCGCGAAGCGCCGGGTGGAGAACCACTGCAGCAGGATGTTGAGGACCGCCTTGCCGATCATGACGACTGCGGCGAAGATCAGCAGGGGGATCGTCCAGTCCGCAGGCAGCGTCCCGACCACGGGGATGCTGATCGCCCCGCCGGAGATCACCTGGGTGAGCACGACCGTGATGATCGCGAGCGCCACGGTGTCCAGGAGGGCGAGGACCGCCGAGGCGATGCCGAAGAACCAGAAGAACCGCTGCGCCTGAGCGGGCAGCATCGGCATCAGCTCGCGAAGGATCGAGCGCACACGTTTCACAGGAGCTCCGGGGTCGAGAGGCAGGCGATCCGGGTCGCAGGTGACCCGTCTCGCGACGATACACCGAACGGATGTCCCGACTGCGGGGAGGGTGAGGCGATACGCTCTCGGGGAGCCCGCGCCGCCGAGACCAGGGGAACGACCCGCATGAAGATCCTGTCCGTCGTGGGCGCCCGCCCGCAGTTCGTCAAGCTCGCCGCCATCGCCGATGCGGCCTCGCGGCGCGAGGACGTCGAGCACGTGATCGTCCACACCGGGCAGCACTACGACGCGGCTATGAGCGACGTCTTCTTCGCCGACCTGCGGATCCCCGCTCCGGACGTCAACCTCGCGGTCGGCTCCGGCACGCACGGCCGGCAGACCGGCGCGATGCTCTCCGCGATGGACGAGGTCCTCGAGGAGCACCGCCCGGACTGGACCGTCGTGTACGGGGACACCAACTCGACGCTCGCCGGCACGCTCTCCGCGGTGAAGATGCACCTCAAGGTCGCCCACCTCGAGGCCGGACTGCGCTCCTTCAACCGGCGCATGCCCGAGGAGCACAACCGCGTGATGACCGACCACGCCGCGGATCTGCTGCTGGCCCCGACCGAGGTCGCCCGCGGGCACCTCGCCTCGGAGGGCCTGGCCGAGCGGACCCTCGTCACCGGTGACGTCATGACCGACGTCTGCCTGCGGGTGGCCGCCTCCGTGGAGGGGACCCCGCTGCGCCTTCCCGAGGGCATCGATCCCGCATCCGACTTCGCCGTGGCGACGATCCACCGCGCCGACAACACCGACGACCCCGAGCGCCTGGCCGCGATCGTGCGCGGGCTGCAGGAGCTCGAGATGCCGCTGGCGCTGTTCGCCCACCCTCGCCTGGTCGCCAAGGCGAAGGACGCCGGCATCGCGCTGGCCGGCGGGGCCGTCCACCTGGGCGAGCCGCTGGCCTACCCGGATCTGGTCAACGCCGTGCGGCGCTCGCGCGCCGTGGTCACCGACTCCGGCGGCCTGCAGAAGGAGGCCTACCTGCTGGGGGCGCCCTGCACGACGGTGCGCACCGAGACTGAGTGGGTCGAGACCCTCGAGGGCGGCTGGAACGAGCTCGCCGCCGATCCGGCCACCATCGCCGCCTCCGTCTCCCGCCCGCGGCCGGCGGGGGAGCGCCCGCCCTACTACGGCGATGGGAATGCCTCCGAGCGCAGCGTGGACGCCCTGCGGGAGCGTGCGTGATGGCCCGCGGCAGCAGCCGCAGCGTTCGCCGCCATGGTGACGGGCGCCCCCACGTGGTCGTCGCCACCCGAGTGTTCACCCCGGATCCGGTGGCCGCCGCCTTCCGCCAGGAGGCGCTCGTGCTCGCCCTCGAAGAGGCCGGGGCCGAGGTCACGGTGCTCACGACCAAGCCCTACCAGCGAGGCCCCGAGGCCTCCCGCGCCCGTCGCGTCTCCCGCTTCCCCGTCAAGCGCGACAATCAGGGCCAGGTGCGCGGCTACGCCTCGTACATGAGCTTCGACGTGCCCCTGGCGCTGCGGCTGCTGCTGCGACGCCGCGTGGACGCGATCGTCGCCGAGCCGCCGCCCACCACCGGCATGGTCACCCTGGTGGCCTCGGCGATCCGCCGGGTCCCCTACACCTTCTACGCGGCGGACGTCTGGTCCGATGCGACCGACAGCGTCGACGGCGTCCCCGCGCCCGTGCGCGCCGCGGTCCGCTGGATGGAGACGACGGTGTGGAAGCGAGCCGCCCGTGTGCTGACCATCTCCCCGGGCGTGCAGCACCGGCTCGAGGAGCTCGCCGGGCGCCGCACCAGCTTCCGCATGATCGGCAACGGCATCGACACGGAGACCTTCACACCCGACGGACCGGCGAGCGCCGAGCAGGGCCCGTACTTCGTCTACGCCGGCACCGTCTCCGAATGGCAGGGCGCCGAGGTCTTCCTCGACGCGTTCGAGCAGGTCCATCGCGAGCATCCGGAGGCGCGGCTGCTGTTCTTCTCCGAGGGCAGCGGGCGCGACGCCCTCGAGGCGGCGGTGCGCGAGCGCGGCATCGGAGGCATCGAGTTCCGCGACAAGATCCCCCCGTCGCAGGTCGCCGCGCATCTGCGGGGTGCGGTCGCCGGGCTGTCCTCGATCACTCCAGGGCAGGGATACGAGTTCGCCCTCCCGACCAAGATCTACGCGGCCACCGCCTGCGGCACCCCGGTGATCCATGCCGGAGAGGGCGCCGCGCACACGAGGATCCGCGAGAACTCCCTGGGCTGGGCCTGCGAGTACGACGCGGTGGAGGTCGCCGCGGCGATGCGCGCCGCGCTCGCCGGCGGGGGCGCGCCCCGCCGCGAGGATCTGCGCGCCTGGACCCTGGAGAACGCCTCCCTCGCCGGATGCGCCGCCAAGGGCGCCACGGAGGTCCTCGCGACCATCGGCCGCTGAGGCACGGCCGCGCACCGGAAGGTCAGATCGGCAGCGCCCTGGGGAAGGATCAGGGGCACCCGGACTCTCGGTCCCCGGACGCATACACTCGTCCTGCGGCAGCCGAGGCCGCGAACCGACCACCCGAGGAGAGCTGTGCAGAACCCCCGGCAGCTCGCGAACCCGGCGACCGTCGGTGCGCCCGGAGCCCTCCCATCGGCGGCCCCGGGCTCTGCGCGGACCCCCGTCCCCGGGACGGCGAGCCGTCGGCTGGATTCGCTGACGGGACTGCGCTGGTGGGCGGCGTTCGGCGTGTTCGCGCATCACTACCGCAATGTCGGAGACTTCCCAGGTCTTGACCTTGCCGGAGTCGGATACACGGGGGTGATGTTCTTCTTCGTCCTGTCCGGATTCGTGCTCACCTGGTCCGCTCGGCCGGGCGTGACGGTGCCGCAGTTCTGGACCCGTCGCGTGGCACGCATCTGGCCGGCGCACCTGGTGGCGCTTCTCCTGGCGATCCCTGTGTTCTATGCGGTGCTGGGGCCGTCCGCCGGCTCGTGGCAGAAGGAGTTCTCCTGGCTGCCCATCGTCCTCTCGGCGGTCCTCCTGCAGGGGTTCTTCCGGGACATCGCGATCCTCATGGGAGGCAACCCGGCGGCCTGGACCCTGTCCTGCGAGGGCCTGTTCTACTTCCTGCATCCGATCCTGAACCGGCTGTTCGTTCGGCTGCACGGGATCGCGCTCGGCGCGGTCGCCGTGATCGTCCTGGGGCTCGGCGTGGTCTGCTCCTGGCCGGGGATCGACCTCCCGGCGGCGATCTCCTTCCTCTGGCAGTTCTTCCTCGGGATGCTCATCGCTCTCGCCATGCGCCGCGGGCTGCGCATCACCGTGCCGTGGTGCGTTCCCGTCGCGATGGGCATCGCCGTGATCCTCGGGTTCTGGGCCCTCACCCGCACCCCCCTGGAGGGCGAGACGCTGGTGGCGGTGCAGGTCGTGGTGCGATTCGGTCCCCCGGTGGTCTACGGCCTGATGATCGCCATGTTCGCCTCGATCGACCTGGCAGGTCGCACCTCCCCGATGCGGTGGCGGCCCATCGTGCTCGGCGGCGACATCTCCTACGCGTTCTACCTCGTCCACGCAACGGTCCTCTATGCGTTCCGGGAGGCCGCCGGTCGCCATGACAGCCCCGTGCTCGCTCTCATCCTGCTGTGCGCCTGCGTGGGCGCCGCGTGCCTCCTGCACTACGCAGTGGAGCGGCCGATGGAGCGGATCCTGCGGCGCTGGGGCGACGACAGATTCCGCGCCGTGGAGTGAACGGTCCGGCATCCCGGTCCGCATCGGCAGGTCGTCTCTCGGGGCTACTCCCCGGGGTCATCCAGGGCGAGCAGATCTGCCTGCTGGAGGAATTGAGGGTCTCGAGAGAACGCAGCAGTTCGGCGCAGCTGGGTGATCACGCCGCGATGGTAGCTGGCCGGGTTCTTCCAGGTCAGATGGCTCCAGGGCGTCAGCCCGTACAGCGACGTGCTGCCTGCGGCCCGGTAGTAAGGGAAGGATCCGGCGAGAGATGCCAGCGCTCGGGAGAGCAGCCTCCGCGCATACCGATCTCCGGTCGCTCGGAGGTAGTCGTAGACTCCCCACATCGCATAGATGTTCCCGTTGACGACGCTGGAGAGCTGCCCGGGATTGTTCGACGGATATTCCTCGAAAGCGGTATAACGCGCATCATCGCGATCGATGAAGGATACGAACCACGGGGAGCTCGCCGCCTGAGACCCATCGCGGTAGTGGCGGAACGAGTTGAATACCAGATCGGCATCGTCGAGCCACTCGTCCTCCCCTGTGACCTCGTGGAGCCGCACCAGATGGGACAGCATCATTCCCTGCGCCATGCCCGAATACCAGGGGACGTGGTTCTCGAGGCCACCAGGAGCGTGGGCGAAGTGATAAGGGAACCACAGCGACGTCGGGGCTGATTCCGGGGCGTCGGTCGCCTGAGAGGGAATCTGATGCTCCTCGGCGCCGGCCAGCAGGTATTCCGTCGTCGCGAGCACGGCGTGGAGGCGTGCTGGGTCGCCGTCGACCTCGTAGCTGTGGAGCTCGGGGAAGAGATACCAGCAGGAATCCACCGGGTGGTAGACCCGCTGCCCCTTGTTATCGGTGATGACGATGCCGTCGTCGTCGACCGGCCTGTTCGGCTCGTACGCTCCGCGATATCCCATCACATAGGGAGAGCCGATTTCGAGATCGAAATCGAAGGAGCGGGTCACCCAGTTCGGCCCGAATGGCCAGCGCGACCCGACGAACAGGCCGCCCGCGCCGCCCGCACCGATACCCAGGAGTCCCGCCGCTGCCATGCCTCTCAAGGCGTTGCGTCGCCGAATCCTCGGCTCATCGATCCCCACGGGGCCAGCATACGGTCAGGATTCCTCGGGTCGTCGGGAAAGCGCTTTGGAGAAGAGATTCGTGACCGTACCGTGACGCGGTGGGCGAGCTTCTCTCCCGCTGCGCACCTGTACCCCGGGCCGCACGCGGCGCGTTCGAGAAGCGGACGGATGCCGGGGCGGCGAGACCTCACGAGGACTCTCATCGGCTGCGCTCCGTCGTCCCAGCCAGGGCAGGCCCTCCGGCTTTGAGCTCGACCGGGCGCTGCGCGCTCGGAGCCCATGGGGCGGGAGTGCTCAGAGGACCAGGCGCACGCCGGGGACCTTTCGGCCGATCGTCGCGATGAGCGTGGAGATGACGACAGTCAGCGTCCAGGCGGCCAACGCGCTGTGCGTGGATGGTCCGTCCAGCGCGGGAAGAAGCCGCCGCAGCAGCACCAGGACGGCGTAGTGCACCAGGAAGATCCCGAAGGTCGCCTCTCCGAGCGGTCTGAGCCATCGTCGAGCGCGGTCACCCACCTGCCAGTCGCGCAGCAGGGAGGACAGGCCAGCCATGAGCAGGACGGAGTAGAGCAGGACCGGCAGGGACGGGTAGTCCGGAGCGAGGACGAGCGCCCAGGCGGATGGTGCCCCGCCCGTCTGCTCCATGGTGGAGCGAGGGAAGACCCAGGCCATGAGGAGCACGAAGAAGGGTGCCAGGGCGAGTCCTGCCCACGCCACGGGTCGAGGGACGGGGCGCACGATCATGGCTCTGCCCAGCACGTAGTAGCCGGTCAGCAGGAGAGGCCAGGTCATCGCGCTCTCCTGAACAGGGGAGGTGACCAGGATTCCTGCCTTCACCAGCTGGCCGGGAGCCATCGCCAGGACCATCCAGGCAGAGGCGACGCCCCCGACGATCCAGGCGCGGCGGCCCTCGTCCCGTTCGAGGAATGCCTGGAGGACGGGCGTCATGATGTAGAGGCCGGCGATCGCGATGAGGAAGTACAGATGAACATAGGGCTTGCCCATCACGATCAGCTCGAGGGACATGTCCGTGGAGATGTCCTCGTTCAGCACCATCCCGCGGATCACGACCATGTAGAACACGGACCAGATGGCCAGAGCCGGCAGGACGCGACGTGCCCGGCGCCGCAGGAACTCCGTCGAGCCATCGCGCAGGGCGTTCGGGGCCAGGTTCAGTGCGCCGGACATCATCACGAACACGGGGACAGCAGCCATGAGAGCCGCGCGCAGGACGTCCTGCGCCAGTGGGGCGGTGCCGTCCTCGACGCTCTCTCCGACGACGTGGATCGCCACCACGCCCAGCACTGCGAAGATCCTGGTGACGTCGAGGAAGGGGAGGTAGCGTCGGTCGGTGATGTGCTCAGGCCCCCGGGGAGCAATCCACCTTGAGAAGGCGGGAATGGTCTGTCTCGAAGACCACCGTACCGATGTCCTCCTGGACGGTGTTCAGGGTGTCGTAGGTCGGCGAGTAGGCATACAGCCGCCTGTCCTGGTAGATGTAGCCGATGCCCGCGTCCTCGAGCAGCGTGCACGAGGCCGGATCGGTCGCAGCGAGCGGAGCCGCCCGCAGGAGCTCGCGGTCCAGGGGCCGCCCCGACATCCCCGCGACCGGGAAGTACACATCCAGTCCTTCGAGGGCATACATGTGGGAGGCCCCCGTGAACGGGCTGGCCAGGATCGTCCCGGTGCCGCGGATCTCCGGGGCGACGCGGGCGAAGGCCTCCACCTCGTCCTGCTGGAGGAACCGGCCGCGGCCGGGGTACTCCCAGGCCAGGTTCTTCGAGGCGTCGTCGTAGCGGATCGGGATCGAGGTCCCGGCGATGGCCACTGCGAGTGCCGTGAGTGCGAGGACGACGGTGCGCCGCACCGGCACGCCCGGACGGGCGACCAGGCGCGAGAGCACCTGCAGGCCCGGCACCGCCAGCAGGATGGACAACGTCGTCACGGGCAGAGCGATCCGATCCTGCCCGCGGTAGAACAGGGCCGAGAGGTTCCAGGAGGAGTCCACGGCGGCGTCGAAGTAGAGGATCGCCACCACCAGCCAGGCCAGGGCCAGCCACCGATGCGGGGCGGAGGCCGCGGTGCGGATCAGCCCCGGCCACCACAGGATCGCGATGGCCACCCCGATGGTCATCGGCCACACGGTCAGCAGGCCCAGGCCGATCTCGCCGAGAGCCGCCCACCAGGAGATGACGAGCCCGCCCCCGTAGCCGACGACCATCGCGGCCAGCGGTGTCCAGGCCAGCACGGCGACCGGCACCAGCGCCAGCACCGGCGCCAGGGCCAGTGCGGGCCGGCGCCGCCACATCGGCATACCGGTCGCACCGGTGAGGACCGCGAGGATGATCAGGGTCATCACCGCGACGTTCGGGTGCATCAGTGCCAGCCCGATCCCGCAGGTCGCGAGCATCACGAGGGAGGCCAGCAGTCGCCGCAGCGGCAGCGGGGCCGACAGCTCGGGGTGCGCCGCGCGACGACGCATGCGCACCGTCACCACGCGCAGCACGTCGCGCCACAGCACGACCGCCGCGGCGAGCACGCCCGGCATCATCGAGAAGCCCACGAGGTTCGGGGTGGGGGACAGGTGCGCCCACAGGTCCAGCGGACTGGCCGGGGCGAGGGCCGCGAGGATCGCGGCGGCGGCCGATGCCCAGCGCACCCGGGGCCACACCGCGCGGGCCAGGACCGCCGTGCCCAGCACCCACGGCACCAGGGCGAGGACCAGCACCGAGGCGTTCAGGACCACAGGGATCGGCGCGGCGGGGATGAGGGAGGCCAGGGCGTGGAAGCCGCCCGGGTACATCGTGGGATCGGCGGTGGAGTTCGAGACGGAGCCGATGACCAGGCTGGAGGCGTTCCCGGTCTCGCGGATCCGCTGCAGGGCCGAGAGGTGGTAGAGCGCGTCCCAGCGCTCCAGGACGCGGTCCGCGCTGCCGGCGGCGACGGCCACGGGCACCACGGCGATCGCCGCCGCGCCGAGCGTCCACCATCGGCCGAAGGGGATCACGGAGAGCAGCGGGACGCGCTCCTGCAGCGCGGTGCCGTGCAGCTCCAGCCCGGCCCGGCGCAGGCCCCAGGCCGCGCCCGCGGCCCCGAGGGAGCCCAGGGCGTACGGGAGCAGCGACCAGTTCAGCCCGGCGGCGCCGGCGAGGATCGCGGTGATCCCCGCGATCGCCGAGGCGATCGCGGGGGCGATCGCGAGGGAGAGCAGCCGGTGCGCGCCGGCGAGGCGGGCGACGGCATACCCGGGGACGTACACGGCCACCAGGACCAGTGCGGCGCACCCCAGCAGGAGCAGCAGCGTCGTCATGCCCGCGCCCCGCTCACGACCCCTCGGCCCGCGGGGTCCCGCCCAGGGAGCGGGCGCGGTAGTCGACGGGGGGCTCGGCCTCGTCCAGGGCGATCCGGCGCGCGAGGTAGGTGGTGCGCTTCTCCGTGTTCTTCGTGCGGGCCTCCTGCAGGGCGAGGAAGCCCAGCAGCACGACGACCGTCGCGTACAGCAGCAGGTCGCTGCCGCGGCCCACGCCCACCAGGTTGGCGACCCGGGTGGTGATCGAGGGGAAGGCGACGGCGACCACCGCGAACAGGGCGAAGGCGATGATCAGCAGGCGGCGCACGGCCAGCTGCTTCGCCCCGCGGGTGCGGAACAGCCAGGCCGTGATGCCCAGGATCCCGAGGATCAGCAGCACCTGGATGATCAGGGCGCTGCGCGGACCTCCCGAGATCGGGCCCAGGGCGAGGATCAGGTCGGCGCCGGTCACGGGGTCAGGCGTCCTGGTCGGCGAGGTGGGTCGAGGCGCTGCCGTCGCCGAGCACGAGGCGGGGGGTGCCTGCCCACTTCTCGGCGGTGGTGATGTTGCGGCCGTCGATCAGCAGGCGCACCCCGGGGACGTCCGCGCTGGACAGCTCGCGGTACTCCGGGTGGTTCGTCTGCACGATCACGAGGTCCGCGCCCTCGCCGATGTGGTGGGCGGCGAATCCCAGGCCCGCCAGCTCCTCGTCGGAGTAGAAGGGGTCGTGCACCGTGACCTCGGCGCCGCGCTTCGTGAGCTCCTCGACGGTGGGGAACACGCCGGAGAAGGCGGTCTCCTTCACCCCGGCGCGGTACGCCGCACCGAGCACGACGGCCTTCAGGCCGGTGAGGTCGCCCAGCAGGCCCGCGGCCCGCTCGACCAGGCGCGCCGGGACGGAGGCGTTGAGCACGCGCGCGGTGCGCACGGTCTCGGCCTGCGGGTCGGTGGAGAGGTACAGGCGCGGGTAGACGGGGATGCAGTGCCCGCCCACGGCGATGCCGGGCTGGTGGATGTGGCTGTAGGGCTGCGAGTTCGAGGCCTCGATGACCTTGTACACGTCGATCCCGTTGTCCTGCGCGTACAGCGCGAACTCGTTGGCCAGGCCGATGTTCACGTCGCGGTAGGTGGTCTCGGCGAGCTTGGCCAGCTCGGAGGCCTCCGGGGAGCCGAGGTCCCACACGCCGTTGGGGCGGGGCAGGTCGGGCCGCTCGTCGAAGGTCAGCGCCGACTCGTAGAACTCGCGGGCGCGGCGGGTGCCCTCCTCGCTGATCGCGCCGATCAGCTTGGGGTACTTGCGCAGGTCCTCGAAGACGCGGCCGGTCAGCACGCGCTCGGGGGAGAACACGGCGAAGAAGTCCTCGGACTCCTTCAGCCCGGAGATCTCCTCGATCATCGGCACGAAGCGTCCGCGCAGCGTGCCCACCGGCAGGGTCGTCTCGTAGGAGACGAGGGTGCCCGGGGTGAGGTGCTCGGCCAGGGAGCGGGTGGCGCCGTCCATCCACGCGAAGTCCGGCTCCCAGGTGGCGTCGTCCACGAACAGCGGGACGACGATGACGACGGCGTCCGCGCCGGGGATGGCCTCGGCGTAGTCGGTGGTCGCGCGGAGGCGACCGGCGGGGACCAGCTCGGCGAGCTTCTCGGCCAGGTGCGCCTCGCCGGGGAAGGGCTCCTCGGCACGGTTGATCAGCTCGACCTGGCGCTCGCTGACGTCGACCCCGATCACCTCGTGGCCGGCATCTGCGAACTGGACGGCGAGCGGCAGGCCGATCTTCCCGAGGGCGACGACGGCAGTCTTCACGATGGTGCTTCTCTCTCTCGCGGCGAAGGCGGGCCCTGCACGGGCCGATGCGTCTGACAGGGTATCCTCCTGGCCGGGGTCGTTCACCCAGGCGGGGCCGCGTGGCCCGTGACTGTTCCCACCGCGTGGCACCCGGCCTGCGATGGGCGGGACCCGCAGGACCACCCCAGCAGCAAGGCGAGGAGCGCACATGAGCGACGCCCCCGGTGCGGACCGCACCTGGTTCGTGATCCCTCTGTTCAACGAGGGCCCGGTGATCGGCGAGGTCGTCGCCCAGCTGCGCGAGCGGTATCCGCTGGTGGTGTGCGTGGACGACGGCAGCAGCGACCGCTCCGCGGCGATCGCCGCGGCCGCCGGGGCGGCCGTGGTCCGCCACCCGTACAACATGGGGCAGGGCGCGGCGCTGAAGACCGGCATCGACTACGCCCTGCGCGACCCGGCGATGACCCAGGTGGTCACCTTCGACGCGGACGGTCAGCATCAGGTCGACGACGCCGCCGCCATGATCTCCCTGCGCGAGAGCGAGGGCGTGGACGTGGTGCTGGGATCGCGCTTCCTGGACGGGCGCACCAAGCCGGGGCTGATCAAGCGCATCGTCCTGCGCGGCGCCGTGTGGTACTCGAACCTCACCAGCGGGGTGCACCTCACCGACGCGCACAACGGGCTGCGGGTGCTGGGGCGCTCGGCCTGCGAGCGCATCACCATCGAGCAGAACCGCATGGCCCACGCCTCCGAGATCGTCGAGGAGATCGGCCGCCACGAGCTGACCGTGCGCGAGCACCCGGTGCACATCCTGTACACCGACTACTCGCGCGCCAAGGGGCAGTCCGTGCTGAACTCGGTGAACATCGTCATCGACATGCTCTTCCGCTGATCTCCGCGGTCCCGGCGAGCCCCGGGGCTCAGGCGGCGGGGGAGGAGACGATCAGCCCCTGGTCGGTGCCGGCGAAGGGGCCCGGCAGCACCCACAGCGGCTCCTCGGCGCCGTCCGCGCGCACCCCGAGGCATTCCACGGGCTCCAGCTGCGAGAAGTCCAGCGCCTGCGTGCAGCGCACCGCCGTGTACGTCGTGACGGGGGCGGTCAGGGCGCTGCCCGAGGTGAGGGTGCGCAGGGCGTCCTCGCCGAGCTGATCGGCCGGGACGGGGGCGGCCCCGTACATGCTGCCCATCGGCAGCGCGGACAGGACCCGGTCCTCGCCGAGCGCGAGCGAGGCCTCATCGCTCAGGCGCACGTCGACGGTGAACAGCACGGCCCTGCGCGGCCCCTCCCCGGCCGGACCGGGAACCTGCACCCCCTGCCCGACCCAGACCGCGTCCTCCTCGCTCTCCCCGCCGAGGGGCGCCCCGCAGGTCTGCGGGTCGCCGCCGTCGAGGTCGAGCGGGCCGTCGCACTCGGCCGGCGCGCCCAGGCGGTCCTCGAGCACGGCCGCGAGGGCGTCGGCCTCGAGCCGCGGCCCGCCCGGCTCGGTCGCCAGCAGCACCCGCGGGTGCAGCTCCGGCTCCGCGACGCCGCCGCCGTCCGACGCACCGCCGTCCGACGCGCCGCCCCCGTCGGAGGGTCCGCCGATGCCGCCGTCGGCCGGTGCGGTGTCGGTCTGCGAGGCCGGACGGGTGGTCTCCGCCGCCGGTCCGGGATCCGGGGCGCTGCAGGCCGTCGCCGCGACGGCGAGGAGGCTCATCGCGGCGGCGAGCCGGAGGGCGCTGCGGGGCGGGGTCCAGGCGGTCATCGACGTCCTCGTCTCGTACGGGGGAGCTCTCGTGCCGGCCGCAGGGCCGGAGCTCGGATCAGGGGATGGCGCGGCGCGCTCGCCGCGACCTGGCCAGCGGCCGCTCAGCTCGCCGGGGCGGGCTGGGCGGTGCCGTCCAGGATGGAGCCGAAGAACGCGGAGATGTCGTTCTCGTCGGTGAGGATGGCCACCCCGGAGTGCTTGGTCGGGTAGGCGGGGTCCTCGATCGGCATGGTCAGGGCCGTGCCGCCGTTCATGGCGCCGCGCATCGAGAGCCCCATCCGGCCCACGTCGACCAGGCCCGTCCCCTCGCTGGTGCGCAGCGAGGCGGAGCCGGCCCCGGCCAGGCGGACCTGGGTGACGGGGTTGAGCGCGACCGAGGGACTGGTCACCCGGTCCATCAGCGCCGAGACGAACTGCTGCTGGCGCTGCTGGCGCCCGAGATCCGCGGTGGGGTCGAAGTAGCGGGCTCGCACGAAGGCCAGCGCCTGCTCCCCGCCGACGTCATGGCAGCCCTCGGTCATCTTCAGGCCGGATTTCTCGTCGTCCACGTCCTGGTCGATGCACAGGTTGACGGTGCCGACGGCGTCGACCACGCCGGTCACGCCGTCGAAGCCGACCTCGACGTAGTGGTCGATGGTCATGCCGGTGAACTGCTCGACGGTCTGGACCAGCAGCGAGGGCCCGCCCATCGCATAGGCGGCGTTGAGCTTGTAGCCGCCGTGGCCGGGGATGTCCACGAGGGTGTCCCGGGGAAGGGAGACGAGGTACGTGTTCCCGTTGCGGGCCTTGTGCAGCAGCATCATCGTGTCGGCGCGCTGTCCGGTGGTGCCGTCGTCGGAGACGGCCTCCCCGTCGCGGCGGTCGGAGCCGGCGATGAGCCAGGTCGTCCCCGGGGTCCCGTCGGCGTCGCTGAGCGCGTCCACGTGCTCGATCCGGGAGTCCGCCCAGAGCGCGAGCCCGGCGAACCAGCCGCCGGTGATGATCAGCAGCAGCACCAGCAGCGTGGCCCCCAGGCGGATCGGTCGCGGCACGCGCGAGATCCCCGAGCGTCCGCCGCGCCGCCGGCCGCCCTCGCCGCCGTGCCGCTCGCGCGGCGGCCCCGGTCGCCCGGCGAGGGCCTCGTCGGCGCCGTCCAGGGCCCGGTGGTCGACGCGGGTGGGCTCCTCGACGCCGGCCGCCCCGGCGGCCCGCGGGGGGAGCGGCGCGCGCCCGGCGGAGGCCCAGGCCCGCTGCTGGGAGGCGGCGTCGCCGGAGGCCGACGACGGCACCGGCCGTGCGCTGCCCCCGGCCCGGGCGCGGCTGGCGGAGGGGCGTCGCGGCGCACCGGGGCGCTGCCTGTCTCGGCGGTCGCGTTCGTCCACGATGATCCTCCAGCTGGGGTCCGGATGCGTCCTGCGGCGGCGTGCCGGGGCGTGCCGCGCGCTGGCCAGGGTAGCCCGTGGGGGCGCCGGGGCCCTCCCGCGTCCTGCACGGGACGGCGATCTCCGGGGAACCTTCACACCGGGGGAGGGCGCCCCGGGGGCACGTGCCCGGTCACGCCCGAGGCCCGTCGCACGTGCTCCGCACGCGCTCCACGGAACCTTCACGGCTTCCTCGCGCGGGCTCGGCCCTGCCTGGGACCGATGACCCCCGAGCCTCCGTAGACTTCAGGGGCGCCGCCCGCTCCTCGCCGGCGGCGCCCGGCACCTGCGTCGCGCCCGCGCGCAGGGGTCCGGGATCGACAGACCAGGTCCGACAGCCCAGGAGGCCCCGTGATCGAGCAGCGCGGACCGGCCCCGGCCGCCGAGCCGGTGGTGGTGGTGGCCGTCGTGGTGACCTACAACCGCGAGCAGCTGGTGGGCCAGTGCCTGGACGCCCTCGCGCAGCAGACCCGGCGCCCCGATGCCGTGGTGGTCGTCGACAACGCCTCCACGGACTCCTCGGGCCGCATCGCCGATGAGCATCCGGTGGCCGCGGATGTCCTGCATCTGCACCGCAACGTGGGCGGGGCCGGCGGGTTCGCGGCCGGGATCGCCCGGGCGCTCGAGGTCCATCGGGCGGACTGGATCTGGATCATGGACGACGACACCGTCGCTCGGCCCACGGCCCTGGCCGCCCTGCTGGACGCCGCCGCCGCGTCCCCCGTGCGGCTGAGCCTGCTCAGCTCGCGCGCCGTGTGGACCGACGGCCGCGACCACCCGATGAACACGCCGCGCACACGCTGGCGGGCATCGGCCCGGGAGCGGGCCGACGCCGCGGCCATCGGGGCCCGCCCGATCCGGACGGCGAGCTACGTCTCGGCGTTCCTGCGCGGCGAGGACGTGCGTCGCCTGGGCCTGCCGCACGCCGATTACTTCATCTGGTCCGACGACTTCGAGCACACCGGGCGCCTGCTGCGGCGGGGGCGCGGCGTGCACGTGGCCGCCTCCGTCGTCGAGCACCGCACCAAGGCCTTCGGCGACGCGCAGACGGATCCGGGGGACCGCTTCTACTACGACGTGCGCAACCGCCTCTGGGCCCTGACCCGCACCCGCTCGTTCACCCCGGTCGAGCGCATCCTGTACGGCGGCAGCACCGCCCGCGGATGGCTGCGGCTGCTGCGCGCCCGCCCCCGCCGTCTGGGACCCGTGGCGCTGCGCGGGCTGCGCGACGCGCTGCGCGGCGGGCCGCGCCCCTCCGCGAGCGTGCTCGCGGGGTCGGACCCGGAGGTCGCGGCGAGCATCGCCCGGATCGAGCGGGAGGCCGGACGCACATGAGCTCGCCGTTCACTGTCCTGGTGCCCCTGTGGCGCGGGGACGCCCCCGACCGCTTCGCCGACGCCCTCGCCTCGGCGACGACCTCCCAGAGCCTGCGGCCCGACGAGCTGCTCGTGGTCGTGGACGGCCCCGTGCCCGAGGACCTCGAGCGGGTCCTGGTCGACGTCGAGGCAGGCCGCTACGGGCCGGCGCGCGTGCGGCGATGCCCCGAGCACCGCGGCCTCGCCCCCGTGCTGCAGGAGGGTCTCACGATGGCCCGGACCGAGCTGGTGGCCCGCGCCGATGCCGACGACCTGTGCCGGCCCGAGCGCTTCGCCCGCCAGATCCCGCTGATGGACGAGCTGGACCTGCTCGGCAGCGCCATGCAGGAGTTCTCCGACGAGCGCCCGCCGGGGCGGGGGCCGCTGCGCCGCCGCCCGCTCACGCACGAGGCGATCCGGGACTACCTCCCCTTCCACAGCCCGTTCCATCACCCCACGGTGGTGATGCGCCGGGAGGTGGCCCTCGCGGCCGGCGGCTACCGGGTGCTGGACCACCTCGAGGACTACTGGCTGTGGGAGCGGATGCTCCTGGCCGGCGCCCGCACCGCGAACCTCCCCGAGGTGCTCGTGGACTACCGCGTCGATACGCGGCTGTTCGCCCGTCGCGGCGGCTGGCGCATGTTCACCAGCGACCTGCGCCTGCAGCGGATCCTCTGGCAGGACCGGGTCACCAC
The DNA here is from genome assembly GCF_039530785.1 of Brachybacterium phenoliresistens. NCBI lineage: Bacteria > Bacillati > Actinomycetota > Actinomycetes > Micrococcales > Dermabacteraceae > Brachybacterium > Brachybacterium phenoliresistens. Next base: position 849,711 of record NZ_BAAAOW010000001.1, on the reverse strand, counting down.
ACCGGGGCAGATGCTGGCGAACATCGGCCGCCGCGGCGCCTACCGCTTCGCGCCGGGATGGCTGCGCCGCGTGGGCTACCGCACCGTCGTGGAGGGCGTTCTGTGACCCTCCTTCCCTCCCGCCCGGCCTCCCGGCGCGGGTCCCCCGGGGCCGCGGACCCGCTGGGCTACTGTGGCCCTGTTCGCAGCCCGAGAACCGAAAGGCACACCCGTGGCGACTCCTGACCTCCTCATCGTCGGATCCGGACTGTTCGGACTGACCATCGCCGAGCGGGCGGTGGAGCAGCACGGCGCGAAGGTGACGATCATCGACCGGCGCGACCACCTCGGCGGCAACGCCTACTCGGAGCGCGACGAGGCCACCGGCATCGAGATCCACAAGTACGGCGCCCACCTCTTCCACACCTCGAACACCCGGGTGTGGGACTACGTGCGCCGGTTCACGGAGTTCACGAACTACCAGCACAAGGTGTACACGAACCACCAGGGCGTGGTGTACCCCATGCCGATCAACCTCGGCACCATCAACCAGTTCTTCCGCGCCGCCCTCACCCCCGACCAGGCGCGCGAGCTCATCGCCGAGCAGGCCGGGGAGCTGGCCGGCACCGATCCGGAGAACCTCGACGAGAAGGGCATCTCGCTGATCGGCCGCCCGCTGTACGAGGCGTTCATCAAGAACTACACCGGCAAGCAGTGGCAGACGGACCCCAAGGACCTGCCCGCCTCGATCATCTCGCGCCTGCCGGTGCGCTACACCTACGACAACCGCTACTTCAACGACGCCTACGAGGGCCTGCCCGCCCAGGGGTACACCGCCTGGCTCGAGCGGATGGCCGACAACCCCTCGATCGACGTGCAGCTGTCCACGGACTTCTTCGACACCGATCAGCCGTGGAACAAGGACGCCGTGCGCGGGCGGATCCCGGTGGTGTACACCGGGCCCATCGACCGCTACTTCGACTACTCGGCGGGCACGCTCGGCTGGCGCACCATCGACCTGGAGACCGAGCATCTCGAGGTCGGCGACTTCCAGGGCACCTCCGTCATGAACTACGCCGACGCCGAGGTCCCCTACACCCGCATCATCGAGCCGCGCCACTTCCACCCCGAGCGCGACTACCCGCGCGACGCCACCGTGATCCAGCGCGAGTACTCCCGCTTCGCGGAGTCCGGGGACGAGCCGTACTACCCGATCAACGCGGCCTCGGACCGCGAGACCCTGCTGGCCTACCGCGAGCTGGCCGATGCCGAGCCGCGGACCCTGTTCGGCGGACGCCTGGGCACCTACCAGTACCTGGACATGCACATGGCGATCGGCGCGGCCCTGTCCATGGCCGACAACAAGCTGCCCGACCTGCTGCGATCCTGAGGAGCACCCCTGTGAGCACCACCCCCACCGCGACGCCCGCCGGCCACCGCCTGCTGCAGCGGCTGATCCTCCCGCTCGAGCCGACGCCGGACGTCGTCCCGCTGTACATCGAGCAGACCACCGCGCATTCCACCTCCGCCGGGTCCTTCGGCCTCGGCTCGGAGGCCGCCGCGCCCCGCGGGGACGGCGCCGGCGGCCAGCGGACGTCGATGAGCCACTCGCAGGTGGACGTCGGCGATCTCAGCGCCCGGCACAGCGCCCCGGTCCCCGCGGGGGCGATGCGCTCCTTCGGCACCTACTTCAACGCCTTCCCCGCCGGCTACTGGCGGCGCTGGTCCCGCGTGCGCGAGGTGACCCTGACCGTCTCGACGGTGGGCCGCGGCCAGATCGTCGTGTACCGCTCGAACGCCCGCGGCTCGATCCAGCGGCAGGACTTCCGCCCCGTCGACGGCGTCAGCGAGAGCGTGTTCACCCTGCCGCTGGAGGCCTTCGGGGACGGCGGCTGGTACTGGTTCGACGTGTACGCCGGGGCGGAGGACATCACCGTCGCCGGCGCCGCCTGGAGCGCGGACGCCTCCCTCGCCCGCACCGAGGGCACCTTCTCCATCGCCATGACCACGATGAACAAGGTGTCCTACTGCCTGGACAACATCCGGGCGCTCGCGGGCAACGAGGACCTGCGCGCGGTGCTGGACGTCATGTACGTCGTGGACCAGGGCTCGGACCGGCTGCGCGACCACGCGGAGCTGGCCCCGCTGCAGGAGGCGATGGGCTCGCAGCTGCAGATCATCGAGCAGGGGAACATCGGCGGCTCCGGCGGCTTCTCCCGCGGGATGTACGAGGCGGCCACCGCCAACTCCTCGACCTACGTCGTCAACTGCGACGACGACATCGTCATCGAGCCGGAGTCGCTGCTGCGCCTGAAGACCTTCGCGGACTTCGCCCGCACGCCCACCATCGTCGGCGCGCACATGTTCGACCTGAACAACCGCTCCGTGCTGCACACCTTCGGCGAGATCGTGGACCCCTGGCGGATCCAGCCGGCGCTGCCCTCGGCCGACGGCACCCTGGGCCACGACTTCGCCCTCGAGCCGCTGCGCTCCACGCCGTGGCTGCACCGCCGCGCGGACGTGGACTACAACGGCTGGTGGATGTGCATGATCCCCACCGAGACCGTCCGGGCCATCGGCCTGGCCCTGCCCGTGTTCATCAAGTGGGACGACGCCGAGTACGGCCTGCGCGCCAAGAAGGCCGGGTACCCGACGGTGTCCCTGCCGGGCGCGGGCGTGTGGCACGTGTCCTGGATCGACAAGGACGACCTGGTCGGCTGGCAGGCCTACTTCCACGAGCGCAACCGCATCATCACCGCTCTGCTGCACTCCCCGTACCCCCGTGGTGGCCGGGTCGTGAAGGAGTCGCAGTTCATGGACGTCAAGCACCTGATCTCCATGCAGTACTTCACGGAGGCGGGGCGCCTGCTGGCCCAGTCCGACGTGCTGCGCGGGCCCCACGTCCTGCACGAGGAGATCGGCACCAAGCTCCCGGCGATCCGCGGCATGGCGAAGGACTTCGACGACGCCGTCGCCCGCAAGGACGCCGACCAGTACCCCGAGATCCACGTGGACAAGCCGCCGCGCAAGGGACGGCCCTTCACCGAGCCGCACCGCGCGCTGCTGCCGCTGTGGACGGCCAAGACCCTGGTCAAGCAGCTGGTCGCCCCCACGCAGGAGCGCGCCGCGGAGAACCCGCAGGCCGCCATCCCGCACCAGGACGCCCGCTGGTGGCGCCTGGCCCACTACGACAGCGCCCTGGTCTCCAACGCCGAGGGCACCCAGGTCTCCTGGTACAAGCGCCGCCCGGAGACGGTGCGCAGCATGCTCACCACCGCCATCGGCGCCCACGTGGAGCTGTACCGGCGCTGGAACGAGCTGCAGCAGCAGTACCGCGATGCCGCCGGGGAGATCACCTCCTTCGCGGCCTGGGAGCGGACCTTCGCCGCCAACCCCGCCCCGCAGCGGGAGAAGGACGGCGCCGCCGGAGGCAGGACCGCGTGAGCGAGGCCATGACGAGGCCGGCGGTGCGCGGTCCGTCCCGGGCCGAGCGCGCCGAGGGCTGGCGCGCGCCCGGGACCGACGCCGGCTGGCTGAACCCGGTGACCGAGCGCTTCCTGCTGCGCCTGCTGGTGAAGAAGGAGCTGCGGGTCCGCTACCGCGGCAGCGTGCTGGGCATGGTGTGGAGCTACGTGAAGCCCGCCGTCCAGTTCGTCGTCTTCTACATCGCCCTCGGCGTCTTCCTGCAGCTGTCCAAGGACACCCCGGCCTACGCCGTGTACCTGTTCAGCGGCATCGTGGTGGTGAACCTGTTCGGGGAGGTCTTCGGCAACGCCACCCGCTCCATCACCGGCAACGCGCCCCTGGTCTCGAAGATCTACCTGCCCAGCCAGCTGTTCCCCTGGTCGAGCATGATCGTGGCCCTGGTGCACTTCCTGCCGCAGCTGGTGGTGCTGGTGGTCGGCGCGCTGCTGTTCGGCTGGAGGCCCTCGCCGACGTCCGTGGCCGCCTTCGCCCTGGGCATGGTGATCCTGCTGGTGTTCACGATGGGCCTGGGCCTGCTGGGCGCGGCGCTGAACGCCGCCTTCCGCGACGTGGAGAACTTCGTGGACCTCATCGTCATGGTCGCCACCTGGCTCTCCCCGGTCCTCTACCGCATCGCGATGGTGCAGGAGGCCATCGGCGGGACCGTCCTGTGGTGGCTGTACCAGCTGAACCCGCTGACCATCGTGGTCGAGCTGTTCCATGTCGCCTTCTGGCGCTACGGCCCCCACGTCGTCGCGAAGGTCCCGGCGGACCCGACCCTCACCCAGCCCGGGGAGCCCTTCGGCCTGTGGTGGGCGGGACTGCTGATCGCCGCGGCGACCTTCGTCGTGGGCACCGTCGTCTTCGAGCGGTCCAAGCGCCGCTTCGCCCAGGAGCTGTGATGACCCTTCCTCCTCCGGACGCCCCCGGCCCCGGCGGCGGCGCAGGCCCCGTGACGCCCGCCGCCGCCCGCGAGATGGTGCGCGTCCAGCATGTCTCCAAGCGCTTCTCGCTGCGCCACGACCACTCCCTCAAGCAGCTGGTCTTCTCGGCCCTGCAGCGCAAGAAGCTGGCCGACACCTTCATGGCCCTGGACGACGTCGACCTCACCGTGCGGGCGGGGGAGACGGTCGGCCTGATCGGCTTCAACGGCTCGGGCAAGTCCACCCTGCTGAAGACCATCTCGGGCGTGCTCTTCCCCGACGAGGGCCGCGTCATGCTGCGCGGCCGGGTGGCGGGACTCATCGAGGTGGGCGCCGGTTTCCACCCCGACCTCTCGGGCCGCGAGAACGTCTACCTCAACGGCGCGATCCTCGGCATGTCCCGCCAGCAGATCGACGAGCGCTTCGACGACATCCTCGCCTTCAGCGAGATCGAGCAGTTCATCGACACCGATGTGAAGTACTACAGCTCGGGCATGTTCCTGCGGCTGGCCTTCTCGGTGGCGGTGCACACCGATCCGGACATCTTCCTGGTCGACGAGATCCTCTCCGTGGGCGACGAGCCCTTCCAGGCCAAGTGCCTGGAGCGGATCCGCGAGCTGCAGGAGGCCGGGCGGACGATGGTCGTCGTCTCGCACGAGCTGGACATGCTCGAGTCGCTGTGCAGCCGCATCGTCGTGCTGCGCGGCGGCCGCATCGTCTTCGACGGCGACCCCGTCCAGGCGGTGCGCACCCTGCGCGAGTCCTGATCCGGGACGGGGCCGTTCAGGAACGGGCCCGATGCGGGCGCGCGGGCAGCACCCCGTCGGCGCCCGGGAGCCCGCCCAGGGCACGGGCCGGACCGGCGACGCCGCGCCCGGAGATCAGCGCCGCCACCGCCGCCGCCGGCTCGTCGAAGCCGTCCTGCTCCAGCAGCAGCGGCCGGGGAAGCTCCCGCTGTCCGGCAGGCTCCGCGCCGCCGGCGAGATCCTCGTGGATCTCCGGGCCGCTCCACGCCGGCAGCACCGCCACCAGGACGTCCGCATGCGCGCGCACCTCCTGCACCCAGTCGTGGGCCAGCGGCGGCAGGGTCCCGGAGAACCGCATGGCGAGGGAGACGGCGTCCACGGCGAGCACCTCCTCGGCATCGGCGGCGGGGCCCGCCTCCGGGCGGTCGGTCACCGCGACCCGTGCGGCCTCGCCGGGGCCGAGCGCATCGGCCGGCACGACCCGGGCGCCCAGGGACCAGGCGGCCACGGCCAGGACCAGGCGCTTCCAGTGCGGGGCGAGGTCGATGACCACCAGGTCCCCGGGGCTCAGCAGGAGCTCCTGATCGAGGTGGTTGACGCTCTTGACGATCCAGTTGGCCAGCACGTGCCCGGACAGCTCCACCCGTCCCGGCTCGCCGTGCCAGGCGAGCGCGGGCCGCGGCCCGAGCGCCTCGAGGGCGGCCAGCAGCCGCGCGGCCGGACGGTCGATGCGGGCGCCGCGCTCCGGGACGCCCCCGTCGGGGGCCGGCTCTCGGGAGGGGCCGGGGCCTCGCAGCTCGGGGGTCATCGCAGCTCCTGGGGGTCGTGCGCAGGGGATCGGTCGGGGGCGGTCCCATCATCCTCGCCCGGCAGGTCGATCTCCACCGCCACAGCGGGCAGCGGCGACCAGTCGTGCTCGGCCGCGAGGGCGGTGCGCACCCGCTCCGCGAGCGCGCCCGCGGCCAGCAGCGCGGCCGGCGCGGCGCCGGCGGGGCGGATGCGGATCCGCTGCGGGCCGACGAGCTCGGCGGAGGCGGCCGCCGGGGCCCCGGTCCCCTCGCCGGCCGCCGCGGGGGAGGACCCGCCGCGGGGCACCAGGGCGACCTCGAGCGCCCGGGCGATCCGGATCGCCGGCTCCTCGGGGTCCATGCGCGCCACGGGCTCGGACTCCGGAGGCAGGCCGAGGGCCTGCCACACCGACTCCAGGGACGGGCGGGCGAACCAGTCCTCCGGGGGCAGGCGGTTCAGATCGCCGGCCGGGACGGCGGGGGAGAGGGCCCCCGGCACCCCGCGCACGAGGGCCGCGGGCACGGCGGAGGCCTTGCCCTTGACGAGGTCCGCCGCGGCGGCGAGCTCGTCGGCGAGGTCGCGCACGGTCAGCGAGAGGGTGCGGCCGCCTGCATCGGCGCTGCCGCGCAGGTCCTGGAGCGAGGCGACGCCCGCGCAGCCCAGGGCGATGTCGCCCACGCCCCGGCGCCAGATCCGCGAGGAGGTGTCGGTGAGGACCACGCCGATCCGCGGGGCCGGGCCGGTCCGGGCGATGAGCTCCAGCAGCCGGTCGCGCAGCCGTCCGGCCTCGGCGTCCGGGTCCTCGGGCAGCAGCAGCAGGCCGTCGGGGGCGTTGGACCCGTCGATCCCCGCCGCGGCCATCACCGCGCCGTGCGGGGTCTGGACCACCGAGGTGACCGTCCGGTCGTGCCGGCGGCGCGCCACCAGGCGGACCGTCTGCGCGGCGATGGCCTCCTGCTTCTCGGCGGGGTCGATCACCAGGCCCAGGGCCTTGGAGACGACCTTGGTGGACACGCACAGCACGTCCCCGTCCTCCAGCCCCGGCCCGTCCGGGAGCTCGAGGGCGCGCAGCAGCAGGGCGGCCAGGTCGTCGCCGGGGGCGACCTCGGGCACGCCGTGCAGCGGGAGCACCTCGACCCGGCCCGGCCGGGGCGCGGCGGGCGGGTGCGGTGCGGTGCGGGGGTGCGTCTCCATGGTGCTCCTGGGGGCGGCGGGAGGGCGGGAGGTGGGCGGCAGGTGCGGTGACGCCGGGCACGGCGGCCGAGGCCGCGGCGACGGCGGGCTTGACGGGCGGGAACTACACCGGTGTATTTTAGGGCGACGCGAGTGCATGCTCCGCAGCATCCGCATCCAGGTCCGTCAGCCGCCGGATCCTGGAGACCTCAGGTGGAAGGACAGGTGCCGATGGACAGCAATCAGCCGGAGGATACCGCCCCCGTCGAACTGAACCTCCTGAGCTTCGCCGACGTCGAGGGCGACGAGGCAGAGCTGTCATGGCAGGAGCGGGCCCTGTGCGCCCAGACCGATCCCGAGGCGTTCTTCCCCGAGAAGGGCGGCTCGACCCGAGAGGCCAAGAAGGTCTGCGTCTCGTGCGAGGTGCGCGCCGAGTGCCTCGAGTACGCGCTGGAGAACGACGAGCGCTTCGGCATCTGGGGCGGTCTCTCCGAGCGCGAGCGCCGCAAGCTCAAGCGCCGGGCCGTCTGACGCGGCCGCCGCGCTGGCCGTGACCCACCGCATCGTCACCGCCGTCGTCCTGCTCTCCCCGCGGGACACGCCGACGCATCATCGGGAGACCTTCGCGGCGCTCCAGGCGCAGACCCGACCTCCGGACCGGGTCGTCGTCGTCGCGCCCTCGGACCTCCCCGACGGCACCGAGGCGGTCGTGGACGAGGCGTTCGACGCCGGCGGCATCGACGAGCTCCTGCGCACCTCGGCGGCGGTCGGCCACGTCGGGGCCGTGCGGCACGTGCTGGACCTGCTCGCCGACCCCGACCGCCTGCCGCCCGTCCGGCGTCCCGTCGAGCAGGAGGCCCCCACCTCCGGCAGCGGCCGCCGCGCGCTGGACATCGACGTGGACGAGGCCGTGCGCCGCGAGCTCAAGGAGGCCGACACGATCGCCCAGGTGCCCGTGCGGCTGCGCGAGCGCACCGGGGCTCCGGGCCGCCGCGGCGCCGGCCGGCGCCGCGCCCTGGACGGCGACTCCTGGCTCTGGTTCGTCCCCGAGGACTCCGCCCCCGGGCGCCGGGCCCTCGAGGAGCTGCTCGAGGTCGTCGGGCGCTCGCCGTCGACCGCCGTGGCCGGGCCGAAGCGGGTCCGCCACCGCGACGCGGTGCCGCTGTCCGAGCACCTCCTCTCAGCCGATGACGCCGACGGGCTCGTCGACGTCGGCCTCACCCTCACCCACGGCGGCCGCATCCATACGGGCGTCGAGCCCGGCGAGATCGACCAGGGCCAGCTCGACTGGCGCGAGGACGTCCTCGCCGTCGCGCTGCCGGGGATGCTCGTGCGCGAGTCCACGCTCGTGGACGTCGGCGGCTTCGACGCGGCGCTGCCCGCCCCCTGGGCGGAGATCGACCTCTGCCACCGGGTCTGGCGCGGCGGCGAGAGGGTCGCGGTCGTCGCCGCGGCGCGCGCCGTCTCCCCGGCGCCCCCGGGCGACGAGGCCGCCCGACTGCGCGAGCACCGCCGCGGCCAGCTGCTGACGCTGCTGAAGCACCGCCCCCTGCCGTACGCGGTCCTGTTCCTGCTGCTCACCCCGCTGATGACGCTCGCCCGGATGCTCGGGGCGATCGTCGTGCACCGTCCCCGGCTCGCCGGCGCCGAGGTGATGGCATGGATCGCCATGCTGCGCGGCACCCCGCGGGCGCTCGCGCAGTCCGCGGTGATCTCGCGGCGATCCCCCGTGCCGCGCCGGCGCCTGGCGCCGCTGTACCTCCCGCGCGGCGAGGACCTGCGCCAGCAGATCGACACGGTGTGGACGCGGCTGTTCGCCGATGACGACCGCACCCGCCGGATCCGCCGCACCACCTGGGGCATCTCCGGGACGACCCATGGCGCCGACGACGCCGACTTCGGCCGTCACGGCGTCTGGACCCTGGTGCTGGCGCTCGGCGCGACCTGCATCTCCCTGATCGCCCTGCGCTCGCTGTTCGGGCGCGGCGACCTGGCCGGGCCGTCGTTCCTCCCGCTGCCCGAGGACTGGCGCGAGACCGCCCAGGCCGCCTGGTCGAGCTGGATCCCCGGAGATCTCGGCGCGCGAGGGCCGGCGGATCCGCTGATCCGCCTGCTGGGCTCGGTCCCGGTGCCGGGAGGCCTCCTGGTCGAGGCGATCGTCTTCACGGCCGTTCCGGTCTCCGCGCTCGCCGCCTGGTGGGCCGCCGGGGCCCTGACCCGTGCCATCGGGGCCCGCCTGGCGATCGCGGTGGTGTGGGCGAGCGCGCCCACGGTGCTGTCCGCCCTCGCCTCCGGGGCCTGGCAGGCGCTGCTCGTGCACATGCTGCTGCCGCTGCTGGCCCTGGCCGTCGGCCGGGCGATCGGCCTCCCGCACCGCGTCTCGCAGGCGAGCGTCTCCGCGGCCGCCGCCGGCGGGCTCGTGCTGCTGGTCATCGGCGCCGCCCAGCCGGTGCTGGTGCTGGTGACGGCGCTGGCCCTGGCGCTGCTCGCGCCCTCCGTGCCCGGCCGCCGCAGCCGCCTGATCTGGGTCCTGGTGCCCTCGATCGCGCTGCACCTGCCGTACATCGCGCAGTACGTCCACCACCCGGCGACGCTCCTGGCCGGGATCCCGGGCACCCCCGCCGGGCAGCAGAGCGGGATCACCGTGATCTCCCTGTGGCCCGTGGTGACCCCGGCGTGGCAGCTGCTCGCGCCCGTCCTCGGCGGCACCACCGCGGCCATGCTGCCGGTGCTGCTGCTGGCGCCCGTGGTCCTCGCCGCCTGCGCCGCACCCTTCCTCGAGGGCGATGCCGCCCGCGCGGGCCGCCTGGCCCTGCTGGTGGCCGCGGTGGCCCTGGCCCTCGCGGTGCTCGCCGCGCGCACGCCGATCGCCGTGGAGGACGGCGCGCTGCTGTCCGCCTCCCAGCACGGGCTGGTGAGCATCGCCCTGCTCGCCGTGCTGCTGGGCGCCGGGTGCACCTTCGACGCCCTCGCCCGCCGCGGCCCCACGATCTCCCGGCCCCGTCGCGTGCTGTCCCTCGGCGCGGCATGGGTGATGGCCGCGGTGTGCACGGCGCTCGTGGTGGGCTGGTCCATGGGGCTGCCCGCCGTGCTGGGGCTGCATCGCGACACCACCGTCGAGGTTCCGGCCGCGGCCGCCGACAGCGGCCGCTCCGGGGACCGCCAGCGCGTGCTCGTCCTGCGCGCCGCAGGCCCTGATCAGGTCCGGGCCCAGCTCGTGGTCGGCGGCGGCGACTCCGCGATCGAGCACTCCGGCTTCGCCGAGGCGCGGATCATCGACGCCGTCGCGGAGGACGGCTCCGTCGGCACCGATCCCGGCACCACCGCCCTGCGCGAGTCCGCCGCCCAGCTGCTCAGCTCCTCCCCGCCGGATGCCGCGTCCGTGGACGCGATGCGTCTGCTGGGCATCGAGTACATCGTCGTCCCCGGCTCCCTCGGGGAGCAGGAGGCCCTCGCGAGCGCGCTGGACAGCTCGCCGCGGCTGGAGAAGGTCACCCAGACGACCACCGGCGGCCTCTGGCGGCTCGTGGACAGCGCTCCGCGCGCCTGGGCGGGCCGGACGGGGCAGCAGGCGGGAGCCTCCGAGACCGTCCCGATCGGCAGCCAGGTCATCACGGCCGAGGGCACCGTCGACGCCGCGGACGAGGAGCGGGTCCTCGTGCTGTCCGAGCGCTTCGACGCCGAGTGGACCGCGACCGTCGGAGGCACCGAGCTGGAGGCCGTCCGCCTGGACGACTGGGCCCAGGGCTTCGTGCTGCCCGCCGGCACCGGGGGAGAGGTCCGCATCGAGCGGGAGCAGCCCTTCCGCCTCCCGGCACAGATCCTGCTCGGCGCGACGGTCGTCCTCACCGCCCTGACCGCGGTGCCCTGGCGCCGCCGCGGCGTCCGCACGGAGGTCCCCTCATGAGCATCGCGCGCCGGCCCCTGCTCGGGGCCCTCAGCCTGCTGCCCCTGGTCGGGGCCGGGGCGGTCGCCCTGTCCTCCCGCGGCACGCCCGGTCTCGGCGAGATCGTGCGGCCGCAGTCCGTGGCCGCCCCCGGCGCCCTCACCCTCCACGCCGAGGGGCCCCTCACCGTCCCGGCCGCGATCCTCGAGGCGGGCGGAGGCGACGAGGAGTTCGCCGTGGTGCCGCCCAGCCCCGACATCGGCATCGGCGCGGTGGCCCTGGAGGAGGACTCCTCGCTCCTGTTCGGCCGCGTCAGCACCAGCACCACGCTGCAGGACCAGGACGGCAACCCGCTGGCCCCGAGCATCGCCGTGACCGACGAGGACGGCGCCGAGACCGCCGCCGAGCCGACCGCCCTGGGCCTGGGCGCCCTGGCCCTCGCGGTCCCCGAGCTCGCCGGCGCCCCCGTCGCCGTGCTCGCCGCGGCCGACGGCGGCCTCCCCGTCGCCGACGCCGTCCAGAGCACCCACACCGACACCGGCGACTTCCGCTCGCTCTCGCTGACGCGGATGCTGTCCCCGGTGGTCGATGCGTCCTTCCTCGGCATGGGGACGCTGCCGGGGACCACCTCGGTGCTGGTGCTGCGCAACGTCTCCTCCCGTCCCGCGACCGCGGCGGTCCAGGTGTGGACCCCCGACGGCCCCGCCGCGATGCAGGGCCGCAGCCAGATCGTCGTCGCCCCCGGGGCGGAGCAGCAGCTCCTGCTGGACACCGTCGCCGCCGGTCAGCAGGCCGTGGGCCTGCGCGTGGTGACCGTGGGCGCGCCCCTGCTGATGCACGTGAGCACCGCCGAGCGCGACGGCCTCACGCCCCGCGGCGCCCAGATCCTCTCGCCGCTGCCGCCGGCGGCGCCGTCCCCGATGATCCCCGGCGTGCACGTGAGCTCCGCCGAGGAGCCGCCGCTGCTGGTGCTCCAGAACCCCGGCGGCACCGGGGCGGCGGCCGATGTCACCGTGCTCGGCCCCGCCGGTGCGCTGCCCCTGGCAGGGCTCGGCGGCCTCGAGCTGCCCGCCGGGACGGTGCTCGCCGTCCCGCTGCCGATCACCGCCCCGGGCGACTACGTCGTCCGGGTGCAGGCCGACCGGCCGATCGACGCCGTGGTCCGCTCCCGCGCGCCGGGGGCCCGCCTCCCCGGTGGGACCCTCGGGGTGCAGGCCGACCTCGCGATCGCCGGCCCCGCCCCCGCCCTGGGCGGCGGCGCCGTGCTCGCGCTGCCGGCGCTGGGGCCCTTCGGCCTGCTCGCCCTGGCGGCCACCGAGGACACCTCCGCCACCGTGATCCCCGTCGGCGCCGATGGGGGCGCCGGGGACGTCATCGAGCGCGACGTGCCCGCGGGGCGGATCGTGACCGTCCCCGCGACCGAGCTGACGGGCACCACCGGCACCCCGGCCGGCCTCGCCATCACCGCCGGGGCGGCGCGGGTCCTCCACGCGGCCTGGGTGCAGGTCGAGCACGACCCGGCCCTGGGTCCGCTGCTGTCCACCTGCACCGTCGCCCCCGCCCGTCGCGAGACCGGAGCCCTGGCCGTCCAGGTCCGCTGAGCCGCGCGTCGGCCCCGCCGGCGCCGCAGCCCGGGTCAGCCGCTCCAGGCGTCGGGGTCCACGTCCTCGGGCGCGATGGCGAGCATCGCGCCGATCTGCTCGGCGAGCACCTGCCGGATCATGAGCTCGACCTCCGCGGGCGTCGAGGCGCGGGTCTCGATCGGGCGGCGGTACAGGACGATGGCCGGCGGCTGGAAGCGGTCCGCGGGCACGAAGCGCCCCAGCGGCACCTGCTCGCCCTCCCAGGGGGCGGGGTCGCTCGCGGGGACCTCCTCGACCGTGACGCGGACGTGCTCGAGCCTGCGTCCGAAGCGGTCCAGGTGCGGGCGCACCGCATCGAGCACCGTCTCGTCGAACTGCTGCCGGCGTGACATGTATCCCGGAAGATGCGAGGGGATCAGATCATGCCGGAACCCCCGTCCGTGCCGGTCACGGCGGGACCGGCGGGCCGGACCGAGGGCGCCCGACCGGTTGTTCGAGGCGGCGGGAGAGTCCATGGCCGCACTCTAGCGCCCTCGCCCGCCCGGCCCTGGGCGCGCCGTCCCGCAGGGCCGGTCGGGCCTGCGTAGACTGCTGGGCGTGCCCGCTCGTGAATGCTCCCGGACGGCGTGCTCCCGACCTGCGGTGAGCACGCTGACCTACGTGTACGAAGACTCGACCGCCGTGCTGGGACCGCTGTCCCGCAGCAGCGAGCCCCACGCCTACGACCTCTGCGCCGACCACGGCCAGCGGCTCACGGCGCCCCGCGGCTGGCGGCTGATCCACGTCCCCGGCGGCGCCGGCGCCTCCGACGACCTGGTCGCCCTGGCCGATGCCGTCCGCGGCGGCGAGCAGCCCGATCCGGAGCCGGCCCCCGCCCCGGCGGGCGCCGCCCCGCGGCCCGGCGAGCGCCACCTCCAGGTCGTGCGGAGCAGCGGCCATGAGTGAGGGCGCCGCCCGCCGCGCGGACCTGAGCGGCATCGTCAAGGCCTACGACGTGCGCGGCACGGCGGGGGAGGACCTCACCGCGGAGGTGGCCCGGGCGCTCGGCGCCGCCTTCGTCGACCACCTCGGCGAGGACGCCCTGGTGATCGGGCACGACATGCGCATCTCCTCCCCGGAGCTGGCCGAGGCCTTCAGCGAGGGCGCGGTGCGCCGCGGCGCCACCGTCGCGTTCACGGGGCTCAGCTCGACCGACCAGCTGTACTGCGCGAGCGGCCTGCATCGGGCCGCCGGCGCGATGTTCACCGCCTCCCACAACCCGGCCCCGGACAACGGGATCAAGCTGTGCCGCGCCGGTGCCCGGCCCATCAGCCGCGACACCGGCCTCGCCGACATCCGCCGCCGCGCCGAGGAGTACCTCGACCGCGGGGAGATCCCCGAGCAGGGCGCGGGGCGCCGCGAGGACATCGACACGCTCGGCGACTACATCGACACCGTGCTGCGCCTGGCCCCGGTCCCGCCGGGCCGCCCGCTGCGCGTGGTCGTCGACGCCGCCAACGCGATGGCCGGCCTCACCGTGCCCCCGCTCGCGCAGCGCCTCGAGGGCGTCGAGGTGATCGGCCTGTACTTCGACCTCGACGGCACCTTCCCGAACCACGAGGCCAACCCGCTGGACCCGGAGAACCTGCGGGATCTGCAGGCGGCCGTGCTCGCCGAGGGCGCGGACCTGGGCCTCGCCTTCGACGGCGACGCCGACCGGTGCTTCGTGGTCGACGAGACGGGGCGCGCCGTCCCGGCCTCCACCATCACCGCGCTCATCGCGGAGCGGGAGATCGCCCGGGCCCGCGCGGCGGGGGAGGAGAGCCCCGCCGTCGTCGCGAACCTCGTCTCCTCCCGCCATGTGCAGGAGACGATCGCCGCCGCCGGCGGGCGGCGCATCCGCTCCCAGGTCGGCCACTCTCTGATCAAGGCGCTGATGGCGCAGGAGAACGCCGTCTTCGGCGGAGAGCACTCGGCGCACTACTACTTCCGCGACTTCTTCTTCGCCGACTCCGGGATGCTCGCGGCCCTGCACGTCCTGGCCGCGCTGCGCGAGTCCGACGGGCCGGCCTCGGCCCTCGTGGCCCGGCACGACCCCTACGCCGCGAGCGGGGAGATCAACACGCGGGCACCGGACCCGGCGGCGTCCCGCGAGGCCGTGCGCGCCCATCTGCTCGCCCGCGCCGCCGCGGAGGGCGCCGACCTCGAGATCGACGACGTCGACGGCATGACCGTCACCTGCTGGGACGACGAGGGCCCGGCCGCCGGGCGCTGGTGGCTGAGCCTGCGCTCCTCGAACACGGAGCCGCTGCTGCGGCTGAACGTGGAGGCCGCCGTCCCCGAGACCATGGAACGCATCCGCGACGAGGTGCTGGCCGTCGTGCGCGGCGAGCCCGGCCCGGCCGGATCCCCCGACCCCGCCTTCCCCGCGGCGGACGAGACCGACGCCTGGTCCGCGACTGCGCACCAGGACGATGCCGGCGCGGCCCCCGAGGCCGCGGCCGCATCGGCGGGTCCCGGCGACCGGCCGACCCCCGACGCTCCGGAAGGGGCCGATGCCATGACCGGGAACGATGCCCGCAGCGGTGCGACGGCCGGTGCCAGCGGCGCCGACATCCCCGACTGGGTGCGCGCACGGATCGTCTGCCCGCACTGCCATGGCGCGCTGGAGGATCGCCCCGGCACGCTGGTGTGCGCCTCCTGCGGCCGGGTGTTCACGGTCGAGGGCGGGATCCCCGTCCTGATCCCCGGCGATTGACCCGGCGCGTCCGCCGGCGATGCCGGCGGCTCAGGCGCTGAACGGCAGCGTCATCACCTGCTCGGCGTCCTCGCTGCGGCGCTCGCGGGCGCGCCGCAGCAGCGCCTCGTCCCGGCGGGAGCGCTCCGCGACCACCGCCTGCAGGAAGTCCTCCGGGTCCGTGCCCGGCGGCGGCGGGGGCGAGACCGAGGGCAGCACGCGGCGCAGCAGGTCCCGGGAGCGGGCCCGGCGCGATTCCGTCGCGAGCAGATGCGCCCGGGGCAGGTATCCGCGCAGCTCCTGCGCCAGGGCGAGGGGGAGGCGGCCGACATCGGCCGTCCGGACCCAGTCGGCGAGCTCGGCGGGGACCTCCGCGCGGCGAGGGATCGGGGCGCGCAGCCGCTCCTGCATCACCAGGGTGCCGGCCATCATGTCGCCCAGACGCCGCGAGCGGCGATCGATCACCGAAGCGGTCAGCGCCAGCGCCCCGGACGTGGACCAGATCTCGAGCATCGCCATCACGGCCCGCAGCAGGCTCTGGCGCACATGCACCGGGCCGCCGTCCTCGCGGACCACCCGGGTGCCCATCACGAGGCGGCCGATCGAGCGCCCGTCCAGCAGCAGCTCGCACAGCACCGGGTACCCGATCCAGGTGCTCACGGCGACCAGCACCACCAGGGCGGTGAGGATCCCGTCGTCCAGCCCCGTGGCCGAGCCGAGGAACGCCGTGGCGGCGGTCAGCCCCAGGAACACGAGCAGCTGGATCGCGCCGTCGATCGCGGCGGAGACGATGCGCGTCGCGAAGGACGCCGGCAGCAGGTCCAGCAGCACGGCCTCGCCGGTGACGAGGGCGTCCCGGCGCCGGGAGGGGGCAGCATCCATGCCCTCCAGTGTCCCAGCCGCTGCCGATGCCCTCCATCGACGACCGTCTCCTCTCGCGCGGGAGGCGGCCGACTTTCGTCGCAGGTGCCCGCCGCGGCACCCGCCTACGCTGGGGCGCGTGGATACCGACGCCTTCATCGCCGTGCACCGCGAGGACTGGGACCGCCTGGATGCGCTGACGCGCCGGCGGGATCTGGACGCCGACGGCATCGACGAGCTGATCGCCCTGTACCAGCGGGTGGCGACCCAGCTGTCGACCGTCCGCTCGACCAACCCGGACCCGACCCTCACGGCGCGCCTGTCGATGATCCTGAACCGGGCCCGGCTGCGCATCACCGGGGCCCGGGTGCCGATGTGGGCGCACCTGCGACGCACCCTCTGGGACGACGTGCCCGCCGCGCTCTACGACGCGCGCTGGGCCGTGGCCCTGTGCGCAGGCCTCCTGCTGCTGTCGACGCTGGTGTCCGGGCTCTGGTTCGGTCTGGACGCGGACGCCCGCGAGGCCGTCGTCCCGGCCTCCCAGCAGCGGCTGCTGGCCCAGCGCGACTTCGTGGCCTACTACTTCCAGGGCGATGCGAGCGGCTTCGCCGCCCAGGTGTGGACCAACAACGCGTGGATCACCGTGCAGGCCGTGGTCTTCGGCGTCACGGGATTCTGGCCGGTGCTCATGCTCCTGCAGAACGGGCTGAACATCGGCCTGTCCGCCGGCGTGATGGCCGCCCACGGGGGCCTGGGCACGTTCTTCGTGTTCATCCTCCCGCACGGCCTGCTCGAGATGACCTGCGTGTGCGTGGGCGCCGGAGCGGGGCTGCGGATGTTCTGGTCCTGGGTGCGCCCCGGGGACCTTCCGCGCGCCTGGGCCCTGGCGCGGTCCGCGCGCGCCCTGGTCACGGTGGCCATCGGCCTGGTGCCGGTGCTGCTGGTCGCCGGGCTGGTGGAGGCCTTCGTGACCCCCTCGAGCCTGCCGGCGCCGGTGCGCCTGGGCATCGGCATCGTGCTGTGGGCCGGGTTCCTCGCGGTGGCGCTGGTGCGGGGACGGCAGGTCCACCGTGCCGGGGTGAGCGGGGACCTGTCCGAGGACATCGTCGGCGACCGGGTGGCGGTCGCGGCCTGAGCCGCCTTCCCCCGCCCCGAGGCCGTGCGCCTGCCGCTGCCGCTGGTCGATGGCCTCGGCACGGACCGGGCGATGCTCGCCGTCGCCCGGTGACCTCGCACCTGCACCTCACGGGCTCTGTCTCGGCACCTGCCGCGCATCCGCGCCGCCCCCGCGGCGCGTGGTCGCCGCAGCACGAGAGGACCCTCCCACGGCACATCCCGAGAGATCCGACGCCCTCTCCGCCGCGCTCGTGCGCGGCGTGCAGGAACGCGACGGGCTGATCGGTCCCGTCCTTCTCGGCTCCGCGGCGAGCGGGCCCGGCATCGACGCGGGCCGGTCGGACTCCCGGGATCCGCTCGTCGCCGCCCGGGCCGCGACATCGCCGCGGCCCCCTCGACCCCGCGGTGGATCCGGGAGGAGCCGTGGTCGCCTCAGAGCCGTCCCGCGGCCTTGAGCCGGAGGTACTCGTCGGCCAGCGCCTGCGGCAGCGCCTCCGGGCCGGCGTCGACGACATGGGCTCCGCATCGGCTGAGCGCCTGCGCCGCCCCGTCCCGCTCCAGGCCGGTTCGGGCGGCGGCCGCCGCCCGGTAGACGGCCTCGGCGTCGTCGCGACCGGCGGCGAGCGCCTCCAGCGAGGGGTCGGCGACGGAGGCGACCACCAGCGGGTGCGAGGCCGCCAGCCGGGAGGCCACCGGCAGCAGCCCCTGCTCGACGAGGGAGGGCTCCACCGGAGTCAGCAGCACCACCAGGGCATGGCGGCGGGTGCGGGCGGCGACCTCGGCGGCGACCCGCTCCCAGTCGGTCTCCACGAGGGCGGGCTGCACGGGCGAGGTCGCGGCGACCACGTCGTGCAGCACGGTGCGGGGGCTGGAGCCCGCCACCGAGACATGGGGGATCCGGTCGATGCACAGCACGTCCACGCGGTCCCCGGCCTCGGTCGCGAGCGCCGTCAGCAGGAGCGCGGCGTCCAGGGCGGCGTCCAGCCGCGGCTCCTCGCCGATGCGGGCGGCGGAGGTGCGGGAGGTGTCCACCACCACCAGCACGTGCCGATCCCGCTCGGGACGCCAGGTGCGCACGACGACGCTGCGCCGCCGGGCGGTGGCCCGCCAGTCGATGGAACGGACGTCGTCGCCGTCGACGAAGTCGCGCAGGGAGTCGAACTCGGTGCCCTGCCCGCGCTGATGCACCGCAGCCAGGCCCTCCAGCTCGCGCAGGCGCCGCACCCGGGAGGGCAGGTGCTTGCGCGAGGCGAAGGCGTGCAGGGCCAGCAGCGTCCCGGGCACCTCGGGCCGGGCGGAGCGTCGGGCCAGCCCCCAGGGCGACAGGGAGTCCACCACGACCGCGCGCGAGGAGTGCGGGCCGCGGCGGGTGGGCGTGAAGGTCTGGGCGACGGCGCGGCGCTCGCCGCCGGGCACGGTGAGGCGGGTGCGCTGCGCGGCCAGGCCCGCGGTCGGGTTCCAGGCGTCGCGCAGGTGGAGCACCGCCCGGCGGGTGCCGGGGTTGGTCACCAGCAGGCGACCGTCGGCGCTGCTGCCCAGCCGCACCTGGCCGGGGTTCTCCCGCCGCACCCGCAGGGTGCGGGGATCGGCCGTGCGCAGCAGGTCCGTGCCGATCAGCGCGCACCAGGCCAGGGCGCACGCCAGCAGCGTCCAGGCGCTGGGCCACAGCAGCAGGAACGGCGCGGCCGCCAGGGCGGTCAGCGCGCCGGGGACCGTTAGGGAGATGCGCACGACGGCCTCAGCGGGGGACCGGCACGGAGGCCAGGGTGGCGGCGAGCACCGCGGCGACCTGCGTGCCCTCGAGCTCGGCCTCGGTGGTCAGGCGCACCCGGTGGGAGAGGGTGGCCGGGGCCATCGTCTTCACGTCGTCGGGGGTGATGAAGTCGCGGCCGCCCAGGTACGCCCACGCCCGGGCGGTGCGCAGCAGGGCGATGGCCCCGCGGGGCGAGACGCCCAGCTGCAGGCTCGGGGAGCGGCGGGTGGCCCGGCACACCTCGACGATGTACTGCAGGACGGCGTCCTCGGCGCGGACCCGGGCGACGTCCTCCTGGGCCGCGTGCAGGGAGGCGGCATCGGCCACCGCGCGCAGCCCCGCCCCGGCGAGGTCCGAGGTCGAGAAGCCCGCCGCGTGGCGGCGCAGCACGTCCAGCTCGTCCTCCCGGCCCGGCAGCGGCAGCACGGCCTTGAGCAGGAAGCGGTCCAGCTGGGCCTCGGGCAGCGCGTAGGTGCCGTCGAACTCGATCGGGTTCTGGGTGGCGACCACGAGGAACGGCTCCGGCAGGGGCCGGCTGGCGCCGTCGACGGTCACCTGGCGCTCCTCCATCGCCTCCAGCAGCGCGGACTGCGTCTTCGGCGGGGTGCGGTTGATCTCGTCCGCCAGCAGGAGGTTGGTGAACACGGGGCCCTCGCGGAAGACGAGGTCGCTGGTGGCGTTGTCGTAGATGAGGGAGCCGGTGACGTCGCCCGGCATCATGTCCGGGGTGAACTGGACGCGGCGCATCTGGACGTCGAGCGAGGCCGCCAGGGAGCGGACCAGCAGCGTCTTGGCGACGCCGGGAACCCCTTCGAGCAGCACGTGGCCGCGGCACAGCAGGGCGACGACGAGGCTGGTCACGGCGGCGTCCTGGCCCACGACGGCCTTGTGGATCTCGGTGCTGAGCGCCGCCATGCGCTCGCGGTGGCGGGGGTCGGCGAGCTGCTCGGTCCCGGGGGCGGGCTGGTCGGTCATCAGGAGATCTCCTTCTCGAGGCGGTCCAGGTCATGGGCCAGGCGGACGAGCTCGCGGTCGTCGGCGACGGGGGTGGGCCCGAGCAGCCGGTGCAGCTGGGCCGCATCGAGCTCGGTGTGGGGCGCGAGGGCGTCGACCAGGGCGTCGCGGCGGGTCTCGCGGCGGATCCCCAGCCGGTGCGCGAGGCGGGTCGAGGCGGCCGAGCGCAGCGCCCGGGCGGCGCTGTCCCGGGCGTGGGCACGGTGCATCAGCCGGCCGCGGCCGATGGTCAGCTCGTGGGCCCGCACGCTCACCGGCAGCGGCTCGACCACGACGGGGCCGTGTCGCCGGGAGGCGGCTAGCAGCACGAGGGCGGTCACGACCAGCAGCCACAGGGCCAGCGGCGCGGCCCAGCCGGGGATGCGGTCCAGCAGCGTCGGGCCCAGCGAGGACATCGGATCCCCGGCGGAGGGGATGTACCAGCCCAGCCCCTGCGGATCGGCCAGGGAGTTCAGCGCCAGGGCGGGGGCGTCGAGGGTGCCGATCCGGTCGTTGGTGAGCAGGCTCGCCGAGCCCAGCACGACGACGCCGTCCGCGACCACGACGGCGCTGCCGTCGCCGTGGTCGAAGCAGCCCGCGGCCCCGTCGGGGACGGTGTAGTAGGTGTCGTGGCCGGAGACCTCGGCCACGGGCCTCAGCTGCAGGCTGCGGGCGCCGAAGGCGGCGGGGCCGCAGCCCGCCCCGGCCTGCAGGAGGGTCGGCTCGTCGGTGGTCCCGGCGGGACGCACCCCGGGGGCGAAGGCCGTGGCGGTCACGAAGTCGGGCTGGAGCAGCACCAGGCGGCCCCCGCCCTCCTCGCGGGCGGTGCGCAGCAGGTCGACCTGGGCGGCGCCGAGGAGGTTCGGGGCGGTGACCAGCACCGTGCCACCGGCGCGGAGGGTCTCGGCGGCATCGGCCGTGCGCCGCTGCGGCGTGACCTCGGTGCCGAGGTCCTCCAGGACGCGGACGGCGGCCAGGGATCCCTGCGGGCTGGGGGCGTCCGGCTCGAGCGGCCCGTCCCGGTACGAGCCCCGCAGCACGGAGACCATCACGGTCGCCAGCAGGGCGAGGACCAGGACGGCGACGAGCAGTCCGTTGCGGGGCGGGGGCTGCTCCGCGCCGCCCTGCGGGGATCCGGCGGCGCCGGCGGCGGGCCCGCTCGTCGGGGCCGGGGCGAGGAGGCCGCCGGCGCTCACGCGTCGACCTCGGCGAGATCGGGCCGCGTCTGGGCGACGTACTCGACCAGGCGGACGGCGTCCTGCGCCGGCTTCGCGCCGACGGGCCGGCGCGAGTAGGCGGCGGTGTCGAAGGCCGCCGCGGCGTGCTCGAGGCGGCGGTGCAGGTCCGGGAAGGGGCGGGCGGCGCCGGCGGCGACCTCCCGCGCGGTCATGCCGACGCTGACCTCGATCAGGGTGCGCTCGTCGAGATCCCGCACCAGGGAGCGCAGGGCGAGGACCACCGCGTCGTCATGGCGCCCGGCATCCAGCGCGGTGCGGGCGCGCACGCGCAGCTCGGCGGCATCGGCGGTCTCCGCGGCGTCCAGCGCGGCGGAGACGCTCAGCGCCCCGGACCGGCGCAGCCATCCGGTGCGCCGCACGACCAGGGCGACCAGCAGGGCGAGGACCCCGGCGGCGAGGACCAGCAGCGCCCAGTGCACGGGGGTCGCCTCCGGCAGGTCGGCGGTGATGCGGGCGACGAGACTGTCGAACAGGTGCAGCAGCCAGGCGACGAACCCGTCGCCGGTGCGGTACTCGTCCCGGGAGAGCTCCTCGAGGATCCGCCGCCGGGCCTCGTCCGGGTCGACGGGGCTCACGCCGCGGACCCCTCCCACGAGGCCTCCGCCGCGACGGCGTTCAGCTCGACGTCCCAGGCCTCATGGCGCATCCGGGTGTCGGCGTACAGCGTGGTGATGCCCGCGGAGAGGAACGGGGCGGTGAGGATGATGGCGAGGTAGGCGCCGAGCATCGAGATCACCATCATGAGGATCATCGCGGGGACCATTGCGGAGAAGTTCGTCGCCAGCAGGATCGCGATGTACACGATCGCGGCGATGGTGCCCAGCACCCCGGACAGCGCCTGCTGCGCCGCGAGGTAGAGGATGTACACGAGCGCCCCGATGCCCAGCACGCGCAGGGAGCGCCGGCCGCGGGTGAGGGCGAGGGAGCGGCGCAGCGCCCCGATCGGCCCCACCGGCTCGACGGCCAGCGCCGGGACGGCCAGCAGCAGGCGGAAGGCGACGTACACCGTGCCCAGCAGCCCCAGGACGATGCCCAGCACGAACGGCGCGATGGTCCACCAGTGCGCCTCCTGGACGATCAGCAGCGGCAGGCCCGCCAGGATCGGCAGCAGGACCATGGGGATCGCGGAGACGATCGCGGTGAGCAGCCCGAGGAGGACGGCGGCCACGCCGCGGCGGCGCAGGAGGGCCCGCATCCCGGCCTGGGTCGCCGCGGTGCCGACGGCCTCGTCGATCGTGATGCGGGCCAGGACCAGCGTCACGAGCTGCGTGGCCACCAGGGACACCAGCGCCGCGGCCACGCTCGAGAGGATGATCGCGTACATCTCGGAGGGGGAGAACTCGACTCCGGACGCGGTCGGATCCGCGACGGGATCGGAGAGGACCTGCAGCTGCGTCATGGTCGGGATCATGCCCGCCCCCTGGAACAGGGAGGTCAGCACGAAGGCGATCCCGAAGACCACGGCGCTCAGCCCCAGCACCAGCCGGGGGCGCACGCGGTAGATCCGGACCGCCGCGCCGAGCACCTCGCCCAGGCCCATCGGCCGCAGCGGGAACATCGGCACGCGCGCCACGAGCTCGCGCTGCAGGGGGCTGCCGCCGGGCGGGGCCCCGCCGTGCCGGCGGGGCGATGCGGCGGCCCCCGATGCCTGCTCGGAGGCGCCGGCGCTCCAGGGCGAGGGCGGGGCCTCCGGCTCCGGGGGCGGGGGCTGACCCGGGGCGGACCACGATGTGCTCATCGCTGCTCCTCCTCCTGTGCGCGGGTGCGCGTCGGCGAACCTGACCCGTTCACCGTACGAGGCCGCCGACGGTGCCTCGATCCGACGAAGGTCGAGAGCGCGCCCGCCGCCGGTCGGCGCCTGCCGCGCCCGGGAGGGGGCCTGCGACCGCTCGGCCTCGCCCGATGGCACAATGAGGCCATGACGACGCCTTCTCGAATCCTCGTGGTGGACGACGACCAGGCCATCGCCGAGATGGTCGGGATCGTCCTGCGCGGCAAGGGCTTCGAGGTCGTGACCACTCCCGACGGGGCCTCCGCGCTCGAGGCCTTCGGGCAGGTGAGGCCGGACCTCGTGCTGCTGGACCTGATGCTCCCGGGCATGGACGGGATCGAGGTGTGCCGGCGGCTGCGCCGCGACTCCGGGGTCCCCGTGATCATGCTGACGGCCCGGTCGGACACCGCCGATGTGGTCGAGGGTCTCGAGGCCGGGGCCGACGACTACCTCACCAAGCCCTTCGAGCCCGACGAGCTGGTCGCCCGGATCAAGGCGCGCGTGCGCCGCTCGGACGCCCCCAGCACCGAGACGCTCACCATCGGCGAGGTGGTGATCGACGTCGACGGCCATGTGGTGCGCCGGGCGGGGGAGGTCGTGCCCCTGACCCCGCTGGAGTTCGACCTGCTCACCCAGCTCGCCCGCAAGCCCTGGCAGGTGTTCACCCGCGAGGTGCTCCTGCGCGACGTGTGGGGATATCGCCACGCCGCGGACACCCGGCTGGTCAACGTGCACGTCCAGCGGCTGCGCTCGAAGATCGAGCGCGACCCCGAGAACCCGCGCGTCGTGGTGACGGTGCGCGGGGTGGGCTACCGCGCCGGCACCGAGGGCTGAGCCAGGGTGGTCCCGTCCGGCGAGGGCGATGCGGAGCATCGCAGGCTGGACCCGCGGCGCTGGTCGCTCGCCGCGCGGGTGGTCTCGGTGACCATCGTGATGGCGATGGTCTCCATCCTCGGGGTGGGCGCCTATCTCTCCTCCGTGATCGCCGAGGGACTGTTCGAGCAGCGCCAGGAGCGCGTCCTGGACGAGTCCGCGTCCCTGCGCTCCGGGCTCATCGGCCGTCTGCAGCAGTCCGTGGGCACCACCTCGACGCAGCAGCGCGACTCCGCGACGGAGTTCATCACCACGGTGCGGCAGGACAGCGACGGCTCGGGCCGGCAGGCGGCGCTGGTGCCCGTGGACTCCACCGGCGGCATCGTGCCGATCTCCACGGACCGCGACGTACTGGGGCTGGTGCAGGAGCAGGCCGGCGACGACTTCGCCGCCGCGATCACCGAGGAGCCCGACGCGCTGACCTACCGCAGCGTCGCCCTCGACGGCGAGGACGGCCGGCAGGAGCCGGGGATCCTGGTGGGCACGCGCGTCACCGTCCCCGGCAGCGGCAGCTACGACTTCTACCTCGTCTACTCCCTCGGCGAGGAGCAGCGCACCCTCGCCTTCGTCCAGCGGGTCATGATCGGCGGCTTCGCGGTCCTGCTGGCGCTGATGGTCGGGGTCGCCTTCGTCGTCTCCAAGCTCGTGACCGTGCCCCTGCAGAGGGCCGCCTCGGCCGCCGAGCGTCTCGCCGAGGGCGACCTGACCAGCCGTGTCGAGGTGCAGGGCGGGGACGAGCTGGCACGGGTGGGGGAGTCCTTCAACGACATGGCGCAGAGCCTCGAGCAGAAGGTGCAGGACCTCACCGAGCTGTCGCACGTCCAGCAGCGCTTCGTCTCGGACGTCTCCCACGAGCTGCGCACCCCGCTGACCACGATCCGGATGGCGACCTCCGTGCTCGAGGCGCGCCGCGAGGACTTCGCCCCCGAGATCGCCCGGACCACCGAGCTGCTCTCGGCCCAGGTGCGTCGCTTCGACACGCTCCTGGCGGACCTGCTGGAGATCTCGCGCTTCGACTCCGGCGCCGCCATGCTGGAGGCGCGGCGCGAGGACATGGACGCCCTGGTCCGCTCCGCGATCGACGACATCCGCCCGCTCGCCGGGAGCCAGGGCGTGGTGATCCGGCTGGACCAGTCCGGCGACGCCGATGCCGTCGTCGACCGCCGCCGCATCGACCGGATCCTGCGCAACCTGCTGACCAATGCGATCGAGCACGGCGCAGGGCACCCGGTGCACGTGCAGACCGGGGCGGACCACGACGCGGTGGCCGTGGTCGTGCAGGACTTCGGCCACGGCATCTCCCCGCAGGACGCCAGCCGGGTGTTCGAGCGGTTCTGGCGCGCGGATCCCTCGCGCGCCCGCACCCTGGGCGGCACCGGGCTGGGCCTGGCGATCTCCGCCGAGGACGCCCATCTCCACGGCGGCTGGCTGCAGGCGTGGGGCAGCCCGGGGGAGGGCGCCGTGTTCCGCCTGACCGTGCCGCGCCGCCCCGGGGCGCCGCTGCGGCGCTCCCCGGTGCCGCTGGAGCGCCCCTTCACCCTGGTCGAGCCGTCCTCCGGGGAGGGCGCCGCGGCGCCCTGCCCGCTGTCGGAGCCGGTCCCGGTGCGGCCCGACGATCTCCCGGTGATCGATCCCGAGGAGGACCGATGACGATCCGCCGCCCCGACCGCCCCGACCGCCCCGGCCACCCGCGGCGCTCCGTGCTGCGCGCGGGCGCCGTGACCGGGCTCGGCCTGCTCGCCGCGGCCTGCGCGCGCATCCCCACCAGCTCCCCCGTCCAGCAGCAGCAGGTCGGCTCCGGGGTGGTCCAGGACGCGCCCTACGTGCAGCCGCGCCTTCCGGTGCAGGGCGCCGCCCCCGAGGAGATCGTGCTCGGGTTCGTGCAGGCCGGGGTGGGGCCCGAGGACGACTACGGGGTCGCCCGCCAGTACCTCGCCCCGTCCGCCCGCAGCAGCTGGGACCCCACCGCGGGCGTGACCATCTATCCCGCCGGGATGGAGCTGGAGGTCGTGCGCACCTCGGACGTGTCCGCGCGGCTGACGGTGCAGGCCCTCGCCCAGGTCGATGCCCGCGGCATCCGCACGGTGCTCGGCGCGCCGTCCTCGCGCGAGATCGACATGCGCCTGGAGAAGGTCGACGGGCAGTGGCGCATCTCCTCGCCGCCGGACGGGATCTTCCTGTCCCAGGCCGCCTTCGAGAACCTCTTCACCACCGCGCGGCTCTACTTCCTGGACCCCCGGGCGGCGCACCTGGTGCCCGACCACCGGTGGTTCCCCGTGCAGCAGAGCGCCCAGAAGCTGCTGGTGCAGCTGGGGGCCGGGCCCTCCGAGGTGCTCGCCCCGGCGGTGCGCAGCGCCGTCCCCCAGCTGACCGAGCTCGCCGAGGTCACCCTGGCCCCGGGGGACGACAACACCACCCAGGTCGAGCTGCCCCGCGCGATCGACGACCTGCCCCAGTCGCAGCGGGATCGCGCCCTCGCCCAGATCCAGACCTCGCTGCGCACCCTGCGCGGGCTCAGCAGCGTGCGCGTGAGCATCGGCGGCGTGGTGGTCGACCTCTCCGCCGGGAACCTCAGCCGGCCGCTGCCGGGGCACCGGCCGATCGGCGCGGGGACCACCGGGATCATCTCCCTGGCCGACATCACCGCCGGCGCAGGCGCCGCGCAGCTGGTGCCCGCCCTCGCCGACGACGTCGTCTCCTCCCCGGCGATCGCGCAGTCGGGCCCGCTCGCGGCGGCCCTCGCGGCCGATGGCGGCACCCTCGTGCTCGCCTCGACCAACGGCTCCATCCCGCGCCGGGACGCGGCGCTGGGCGGAGCGCTGGTGGCGCCGCGGGTGGACGACGCCGGCTACGTGTGGACCTCGCCCGTCACCAGCGCCGGAGCGCTGCTGGCGCTGTCGGGATCCGGATCCGCCGCCGATGCCCGGGTGGACGCGCCCTGGCTCGCCGGGCGGGAGCTGCGGGCCGTGGACCTGTCCGCGGATGCGACGCGCCTGATCGTGCTCTCGGCCGACGAGAGCGTCTCGCGGATCGACCTGTGCGCCGTGATCCGGGACGCCGCCGGGGTGCCGACCGAGCTGACCAGCCCGATCACCCTCCATACGGAGCTGGGCGATGTGACCCAGGTCAGCTGGTACGACGAGATCGAGGTGCTCGTGCTGGGCACCGCCGCGCAGAGCGGCGAGCAGCAGGTCCTGGTGCTGAACCTCCTCGAGGGCTCGGAGATGATGCCGGCCCCGCGCCCGGGGACCCTGCGCGTGGCGGGCACGGCCGTGTCCGAGGTGATCTGGGCGACCACCGAGGGCGGCGCCCTGCTGCGCACGAACGGCACCGGATGGACGAGCGTCGATCTCCCGGCACGGGATCCCTCGTACTACTGATCCCGCCCTGCGGCCGCCCCGACCTGCTGCGACCTGCACCCTCGAGTTGACCCTTCCTTTACCTGCCCTTGACGCGCTATGGTGAGGGTCCGGGCCCTGTCGGCCGCCGATGGGGGCGACCGCACCCCTGGAGGGAGCAGGAGCCCGGACGGATCAGGGGGTACGCGATGAGCACCATCGCCAGGACACATCGGATCGACAGGGGCGGGGAGGACCGGGGGATGCCCCGGCCCGGCAGGAGGCGCGTGCTCGTGGGGGCGGGGACCGTCGGGCTGTCGCTGGCGCTGGGCACCGGCGCCGCGCACGCCTCGCACTACCCGTCCCGGGGCTGGAGGGGCACCGAGGTCGCGGCGATCCAGCGCCGCCTGTGGGAGCTGAAGTACTGGTGCGGCGCCGCCGACGGCTCCTTCGGGCACCTCACGCAGCAGGCGGTCTGGGCGCTGCAGAAGGCCGCCGGGCTCGCGCAGGACGGGGTCGTCGGCCCGAACACGCGCAGCGCCCTGGACCGGGGGGTGCGCCCCAGCCGCAGGATCACCTCGGGGACCGGGATCGAGATCGACGTCGGCCGGGACCTGATGATCTTCACCTGGAACGGCGGCCTGTCGTACATCATGAACACCTCGACCGGCAGCGGGGAGCGCTACTACTCCGGAGGCCGGTGGAAGACCGCCTACACGCCGCTGGGGGACTACCGCGTCTTCCGCCGGTACAGCGCCGGCTGGCAGAGCGGCTCCCTGGGAGACCTGTACCGGCCGATCTACTTCTACAGCGGCTGGGCCATCCACGGCTCGTACTCGATCCCGCCGTACCCGGCCTCGCACGGCTGCGCCCGGGTCTCGACGGCGTTCATGAACCGGATGTGGGACCGCGGCTGGTGCGTGGACGGCCGCCGGGTCCTCACCTACTGAGCTCCCGCGCGCTGATCGCGGCGAGCTCCCGGAGCTGACCGTCGGCGCACCGTGCGCCGGCGGCGCGCCCCGCCGAGGCGGCGCAGCCTGCCGACGGCGGGCCGCGCCGCCTCGGGCTGCTCCTCCCCAGCGCCCCGTCGTCCCCAGGCGCGAGCGCGCGGGCCGCCGACGCGGTTCCCTGGAGCCATGGATGCGCGCGAGGCCGTCACGAGGATGCTGCGGGACCTGTGCGCCCTGGTGATCCCCCTGGAGTGCGCCTGCGGCCAGGAGGGGACGCTGCTGTGCCCGTCCTGCCGGACGCTCCTCCAGGCCGGGGCGCAGGAGGTGCAGTCGGTGTGCGACGCCCTGCAGATCGTCGCCGCGGCGCGGGTGCGGGAGCGCTCCGGAGCCCCGCCCGAGCCGGTCGGCGTCGACTACCGCTCCCCGTTCCCGGTGCTCGCCCTGGGGGAGTACGCCGGGGCGCTGCAGCGCCTGGTGGTCCAGTGGAAGAACGGCGGCGCCCTCGTGCACACGGGCGCCCTGGCGCAGGCCCTCGCCCCCGTCGTCCGCGACATCGTCGGGAGCGAGGACCCCGCCCTGTACCGCCTCGTGCCCGTCCCCTCGCGCCCGGGGAGCCGGATCCGGCGCGGGGAGGACCACATGGCGCTGCTGGCCCGCGCCCTGTCCCGGCGCACCGGGGTGGAGGTCCTCACGGTGCGGGGCTCGCTGAGCGGGTCCCAGGCGGGCAAGGGCGCGCGGCAGCGTCGCCGGCGCACCTTCCGCGCGGCCGGCGCCGCGGCGGCGCGCGATCGGGGGCGCGATCCCGCACGCGGCCCGGCGCCGGATCACCCGCGGGTGATCCTGCTGGACGACGTGGTCACCACGGGCTCGACCCTGCGCGCCCTCCACGAGGGATCGCCGGCCGGGGCCGCGGCGGTGGCGGCGGTGGTCGTCGCCTCCGCCCGCTGGCCGGCCCCGGTGCGGCTGTGAGAGACCGGATCCCGGAACCTGGGAGTGATCTCCTGCACAGGCCCAGCCGTTCGTGGCATGCTGGCCTGACTCGATACGACGAGTGCCCTCGAGAAGAGGAGGTGGTCCCCCACTCAGCGCCATGGCGGCCGGGCGGAGAGCGGCCGCGCCGAAGATTCCGAGGAGGACCTCATGGAGATCAATGTCGTCGGACGCCATATGGACGTCCCCGAGCGTTTCCGCCGCCACCTGGAGGAGAAGCTCGACAAGGTCACACAGCTCGCCCCGGCTGCGCTCCGGGTCGATGTCGAGATGTCGCACGAGAACAACCCGCGTCAGAGCGAGCTCAGCGACCGCGTAGAGCTCACCGTGCACGACAGCGGGTCCATCATCCGGTCCGAGGCCCGGGCCGACGATCTCTATGCCGCGCTGGACGTGGCCTACGGCAAGCTCCTGGAGCGGCTGCGTCGCGCCCGCGACCGCCGCAAGGACCGTCACCGCGGCAAGGACCGCTCCCACCAGACGTCCGTCGCCTCGCTGCGCACCCTGCCGACGCATCCGGACCTCGCCCAGGACGCCGGCGCCGAGAGCACCCCGAGCACGGCGCCCGCAGCCCCGGAGCCGGAGCCTGCCGCCGAGGACGTCCCGGACACCGGCCTCAGCCCCGTCGTGATCCGCGAGAAGAAGCACGTCGCCGAGCCGATGAGCATCGACGACGCGCTGTACCGGATGGAGCTGGTCGGGCACGACTTCTTCCTGTTCATCGACGCCGAGTCCCGCAACCCCAAGGTGGTCTACCGCCGCAAGGGCTGGAGCTACGGAGTGATCGAGCTGGACGGCCAGCTCGAGGACGCCTGATCCCCTGACGAGCCCGGGCGGGAGGCACGCGCATCGCGGCCTCCCGCCCTCGCTGCGCCCACCATCCGCGATCCCGGAGGACCCGCCCGCATGACCGAGACCCTCTCCTGGGCGCAGGCCCGCCGGATCGCGCTGCGCTCCCAGGGCATCGGCCCGGCCCGCCGGACGGTCGTGCCCGGCCCCGCCGCCAGCCGGCGCGCCCTGGACCGCACCCTCGAACGCACCCACCTGCTGCAGATCGACTCCGTCAACGTCTTCGCCCGGGCCCACCACATGCCCGTGTTCACGCGCACCGGCAGCTGGGACACCAGCGTGCTCGAGACGGCGTCCCGTCCCGGCCCCGGACGGCGCGTGCGCGAGGCCCTCGCGCACGAGGCCGCCTATGCCACGCCCGCGGTCCACGCCCTGCTGGCCTTCCGCCGCGCCCGGGCCGCGCACCGCGACTGGGGCGCGGTCCGCCGCGCCGCCGAGCAGTCCCCGCACCTGTTCGAGGGGATCCTCCGGACCATCGCCGAGCACGGCCCCCTCAGCGCGGCGGCGATCTCCCGCCACCTCGGCGACCACGACCGCGGAGAGGGGTGGGGCTGGCGGCGCACGGAGAGCCAGTGGGCGGTCGAGTACCTCTTCCGCTCCGGGGCGCTGGACTGCGTCGGGCGCAACGAGCGCTTCGAGCGGCTGTACCTCCCGGCCCCGGAGGCGCCGGACGGCCCCGTCGACCCCGGCGCCGATGCGGCCGAGGACCCCGCCGCGGTGCTCTCGCTGACCTCGCTCGCCGCCCGGGCGCTCGGCATCGCCGATGCCGGCGCGATCGCGGACTACTTCCGCCTGCGGGTCGGGGAGGTGCGCCCGGCGATCACCCGCCTGCTGGCCGACGGCGAGCTGCGCGAGGTCGAGGTCGGCCTGCCGGAGGGACCCCGCCGCCTGCTGCTGCACCGCGACGCGCCCCAGGGCTCCGCCCTGCGCGGCGCCGCCCTGGTGAGCCCCTTCGACCCGATCGCCTTCCATCGGCCCCGCCTGCGGGAGCTGTTCGACGTCGACTACACCATCGGGATCTACACCCCGGCGCAGCGCCGGACCACCGGCTACTACTCCCTGCTCCTCCTGCTGGGCGACCGCATCCCCGCCCGGGTGGACCTGCGCTCGGACCGGTCCCGCGGAGTGCTGGAGGTGCGCGGGACCTACGCCGAGCCCGCCCTGCGCACCCGGGCCCGCGAACGCCCGGGGGAGGGGACCATCGCCGCGGCGCTCGCCGCCGAGCTGTCCCGCGCCGCGACCTGGCAGGGGCTGGAGGAGATCGAGGTGCTCACGGGCCCGGGCACCGGGGACCTCTCCGCGGCCCTGCACGCGGAGGTCCGTGCGGCGTCCGCGGCGGGCATCCCGTCCTGACGGGGACGGACCGGGCTCACGCCCAGGCTCGTGACGACTACGATGTGACAGGCATGAACCGTCCGGCGAGACGTTTCCAGACGAAATGGGAGTACCTGTGGTCAACCTCTTCGACAAGATCCTGCGCGCGGGCGAGGGCCGAGAGCGACGGAAGCTCGAGTCCATCGCACAGCGGGTGGGTGAGGCCGAGGACGTCTTCACCGAGCTGAGCGACGAGGAGCTGCGCGAGGAGACCACGCGCTTCAGGGCCCGCCTGGAGGACGGCGAGACCCTCGACGACATCCAGGTCGAGGCGTTCGCGGCCGTGCGCGAGGCCGCCCGCCGCACCCTCGGCCAGCGTCCCTACGACGTGCAGGTGATGGGCGGCGCCGCCCTGCACCGCGGGCGCATCGCGGAGATGAAGACCGGTGAGGGCAAGACGCTGGTGGCGACCCTGCCCGCGTACCTCAACGCGCTCGCCGGCAAGGGCGTGCACATCGTCACGGTCAACGACTACCTCGCCACCTACCAGAGCGACATCATGGGGCGCGTCTTCCGCGCCCTGGGGCTCACCACCGGGGTGATCACCTCCGGCCAGACCCCCGAGCAGCGCCGCCGGCAGTACGCGGCCGACATCACCTACGGCACCAACAACGAGTTCGGCTTCGACTACCTGCGCGACAACATGGCGCTGTCGCCGAAGGACCGCGTCCAGCGCGGGCACTTCTTCGCCATCGTCGACGAGGTCGACTCGATCCTCATCGACGAGGCCCGCACGCCGCTGATCATCTCCGGGCCCTCGGGCGCCGACGCCAACAAGTGGTATGCCGAGTTCGCGAAGGTCGTGAAGCTGCTGCGCCGCGACCGGGACTACGAGGTCGACGAGAAGAAGCGCACCGTCGGCATCCTCGAGTCCGGCATCGACACGGTCGAGGACCACCTGGGCATCGACAACCTCTACGAGTCCCTGAACACGCCGCTGATCGGCTTCCTGAACAACGCCATCAAGGCGAAGGAGCTCTTCAAGCGCGACAAGGACTACGTGCTGCTCAACGGCGAGGTGCTCATCGTCGACGAGCACACCGGCCGCATCCTCGCCGGCCGCCGCTACAACGAGGGCATGCACCAGGCCATCGAGGCCAAGGAGGGTGTGGCGATCAAGGCGGAGAACCAGACGCTGGCCACGATCACCCTCCAGAACTACTTCAAGCTCTACGAGAAGCTCTCCGGCATGACCGGCACGGCCGAGACCGAGGCCGCCGAGTTCATGAACACCTACGAGCTCGGCGTCGTGCCGATCCCGACGCACAAGGAGATGCAGCGCATCGACCAGGCCGACAAGGTCTACCGCACGGAGAAGGCCAAGTTCGACGCGGTCGTCGAGGACATCGTCGCGCGGCACGATCGCGGCCAGCCGGTGCTGGTGGGCACGACCAGCGTGGAGAAGTCGGAGTACCTCTCCAAGCTGCTCACCGCCCAGGGCGTCCCCCACGAGGTCCTCAACGCCAAGAACCATGCGCGCGAGGCCTCGATCGTCGCCATGGCCGGGGCGAAGGGCGCCGTGACCGTGGCCACCAACATGGCCGGCCGCGGCACCGACATCATGCTCGGCGGGAACGTCGAGTTCATGGCGCACGCCGCCCTCGAGGAGCGCGGCCTGGACGCCCAGGCCGATCCGGAGGCCTACGAGGCGGCCTGGGACGAGGCCATCGAGAACGCCAAGGAGCAGGTCAAGGAGCAGCACGACGAGGTCGTCGAGCTCGGCGGGCTGTACGTGCTGGGCACCGAGCGCCACGAGTCGCGGCGCATCGACAACCAGCTGCGCGGCCGCTCCGGGCGCCAGGGGGATCCCGGCGAGTCCCGGTTCTACCTCTCGCTCCAGGACGACCTCATGCGCCTGTTCAACGCGGGCATGGCCGAGTCGCTGCTCTCCCGCGGCGGCGTCGACGAGTCGATCCCGCTGACCGGACGCGTCGTCTCCGGGGCGATCCAGCGGGCGCAGACCTCGATCGAGTCGCGCAACGCGGAGATCCGCAAGAACGTCCTCAAGTACGACGACGTCCTGACCAAGCAGCGCAAGAAGGTCTACGAGGAGCGCAGCCGCATCCTCGACGGCGAGGACCTCACCGAGCACGTGGACCGCTACATCGACGAGGTGATCGGCGGCGCCGTCGACGCGGCGACCAAGGGCCGCAACCCCGAGGACTTCGACCTCGAGGAGCTGTGGGGCGCGCTGCGCTCGATCTACCCGGTCTCCATCACGGCCGATGAGCTCATCGAGGACGTCGACGGCAAGGAGAACCTCTCGGCCGCGCATCTGCGCTCGGAGATCCTCGCCGACGCGCGGCTGGCCTATGACCGGCGCGAGGAGGAGCTCGGCGAGGACGCCCTGCGTCAGCTCGAGCGCCGCGTCCTGCTGTCGGTCATCGACCGGCGCTGGCGGGAGCACCTCTACGAGATGGACTACCTCAAGGAGGGCATCGGCCTGCGCGCCATGGCCCAGCGGGATCCGCTCATCGAGTACGAGCGCGAGGGCCACCTCATGTTCAACGACATGATCGCGGGGATCAAGGAGGATGCCGTCGGCTACCTCTTCAACCTCGAGGTCACGGTGCAGCAGCAGACCTCCGTCGTCCCCGATGCGGTCTCCAAGCTCGTCACCTCCGTCGGCGCGACCGCGAAGGCCGCCGCCGATGCGGCGGCCGCCCCGCGGGCGGCGCAGGAGGACGGCGCCGCCTCGGACTCCGCGGCCGAGGAGGCCGAGACGCCGGCGGCCGATGGCGAGGAGCTCTCGGCGACCGATGAGGACCGCGGGGCGCCCGAGGTCGTGCTGGAGGCCAAGGGTCTGGACGACGGCCCGAGCGCAGGCCAGCTGCGCTACTCCTCCGCCGAGGCCACCGACGCGCAGGACGAGAGCTCCCTCTCGCGTGCCGAGCGCCGCCGCCGGGCCAAGGCCGAGCGTCGCAGCCGCAGCGCCGAGCAGCGCGACACGAAGGGATCGGGGAGCGCCCGGCGCGGACGCTGACGCGGTGCGAGCCGCCGCGGCGGGACGCGGACCTGCGGGGACCTGACCCGGCGGGCGCGACCCGGGCAGAGGGAAGGCCCGGCACCTGGGGGTGCCGGGCCATCGCGCGCCGATCGCCGGGTCATCCGATCTCCAGCACCGTGACGCGCCAGCCGGTGTGCCGCAGCTCCCAGCGCATGGCGAGGAAGCGGGCGCGCCCCACCTCGCGCAGCACGGCGCTGGCCTCGACGGTGCGCTCGTCGACCACGCACACCCGCACCCCGGTGACGGCGATGCGCAGGGCCGAGGGGTCGCGCGGCGTCGACGTCCCTCTCAGGCGCCGAGTCAGCGAGGCGCGCCGGGCCAGCATGGCCGAGATCTCCGGCGTGACGACGCGGGACAGAGCGGTGACCGGGCGGGCGTCGCGGACGATCTCGACGGCGCTGCGCGCGACGGCCTCGACCATCGGCGCGACGCTGCGCGGGTCCTCGGGGGCGATCCCGGGGCGTCCGGGTGCCGTCTGGAGGCGCTGGTCGGTGGCGGTCATGAGACCTCCTGATCTCGGGTGTCCTGCGTGGAGGGGGCGGGCTGATCCGGGGTGCCGGGACCCTCGCCGATCCCGGCGGGGACGACGAGCACCTGCCCGGGGTGGATGAGGTCGGGATCCGAGCCGATGGTCGCGGAGTTGGCGCGGTAGAGCTCGGGCCAGGCGGCGGCGATCTCCGCGGCGGGCTCGTCCTCGGGGCCGAGCAGATCGTCGGTGAGGGACCACAGGCTGTCCCCGGGGTGCACCGTGACGGTGCGCTGCTGAGGGGCGGGGGACGCGGGCTCGGGAGCCGGTGCGACCCAGCCGAGACCGGGCGGCGTCTCGTCGGGGTCGGCGGCGACCTCTTCCGACGAGGATGCGGCGTCGTCCCGGCGGTCGCGCGGCACGGACTCCCCATCGGCCGGCACGGCCTCGCCGTCGGCTGGCACGGCCTCCCCGTCGGCCGGAACAGGAGCGAGCTCCGCGGCGCCACCCGCCCGCACCATGTGCGAGGGATGCGCGGCCTCGAGGAGCGGCTCCGACATCGCCGGCGCCGAGGCCGCGGTGCCCACGGTCTGCGCCGTCGCGCTCGGGGCGCTCGGGGTGCTGGGCGGATCCTCCCAGGACGAGGGATCCATGGCGAGCGCGGGGCCCAGGGCGAGGGAGCCGACGGCCGTCGCGGTGGCGGCGCCCAGGGCGACGCGGCGGGCCAGGGCCGGGGCCAGCAGGCGCAGGACCTGCAGGCTGGCGCGGCCGCTCAGCCGTCCGTGGCGACCGCGGGCGAGGGCCGCCAGAGCCCAGATCAGCGTCAGGTACCCGCAGAAGGCGGTGGCGGCCAGCCCCACCAGGGCCAGCAGGGAGGCGGTCATCGCCTGGGTGCCGGCGCCCGCGAGCGCCGCGGGGCCGAAGGAGCGCGCGCAGAGCAGCGCAGCGGCGCCGGCCGCGGCGGCGAGCACGCTGAGCAGGGCGTACGCCCCTCCTGTCGGACCGATCCCCGGCGAGGAGGGGCGTGCCGCGCGGCGCGGCGGTGCTGCCGAGGTCATGCGAGCCGTCCCGGAACAGGAACGTGCCGTTCGGCATCGCTCGGACGTTGATGCTGTCGTTTGATGCAGTTTGGTGTCATGTGATGCACAGTACGGCGATGTGTGGAGTCCGGCAAGCCCCCGGATTCCGGGGAGGGGGATCTGCGTGGCGGACGGCGGCCGGAGCGAGGTCGCTACAGTGGCCCCCATGAGCATGGAGAGGATGTTCGACGATCTCGAGGGCCGGTTCGAGCACCTCGAGTCGCTCGACATGCGCGCCATGTCCGACGAGCTCGCCCGGGCCGAGCGCGCGCAGGTGAGCCTGGCCGATCGCTTCCGTGGGGCGGCCGGGAGGGTGGTGCGGATCCACCTCGCCGCGGACCTCGTGGTCGAGGGGGCGATCGAGGACTCGGGGGAGGAGTGGGTGCGTCTGCGCCCCTCCGGGGAGGGCGGCATCGCCCTGGTGCCGATGTCCAGGATCTCCCTGGTCGAAGGGCTCCCGCAGCGGGCGAGGCCGGTCTCGGACACCGTGGGCCGGCGTCCCTACGGCATCGGGCACGAGCTGCGGGGCATCGCCCGGGACCGCTCGCTGGTGCGCCTGCGCACCGACGCCGGGACCTGCCACGGACGGCTGCGGGCGGTGGGGGCCGACGCCCTGGACCTGCGCACCTCTCCCACCGGGGAGGCGGTGCGGGTCAGCGCCGGCCGCGACGTGCTGGTGCCGTTCTCCGCGCTCGTCCTGGTGCAGGTGCTCTGAGCCGGACTGGGGCCCGCGCCGGGCGCGGGCGGGCGGAGGTCAGCGGGAGGTGCGCTCGCCGGCGGGGGACTCGGCGGCTCGTTCCTGCTCGAGCAGGGTGCGCGTCTCGGCGTAGCTGCGCTGGATGTAGTCCTCGAGCTCGGAGATCTCGACCCGCCACTGCCCCCGGCCGCCGACCTTGATGGCGCGCAGCTCCCCGGAGCGCACCAGGGCGTAGGCCTGGGACGCGGAGATGGACAGCGATTCCGCCACATCGGACAGCGGGATGAACCGTGGGGGCATCTGGACTCCTCGGGGTCGGGCACGCCCATTGTCGCACCTCCGGGCCCGCGGGAGGAGGCGACGAGCGCCCGCGCGTCCCTCCTGCGATTCGCTCGCCTGCGCATTCTCCGCGAGCGCGGCAGTTGTCCACAGCCGATGACCACCGGGCCCGCCCGCCTGCGGGCTCGTCTACCCTCGAACCAGCGCGGCCCGCCGCGCCCGTCCCCGCCCCTGGCCGTCACGCCGCGGCCGTCCCCGGAGGTCCCGATGACCGATGCCGCCCCCGCCCCCGCCACGATGCGCCTGCGGAGACCCCGCTGGAAGGACCCGCGCCTGGTGGTCGGCATCGCCCTGGTGCTGCTGAGCATCCTGCTCGGCTCCGTGCTCGTCTCCCGCCTGGCCGAGACGACCACCGTCCTCGCCGCCCGCGTGGACATCGTCCCCGGCGACGTCATCACCGCCGACAAGCTCACGGCCGTGGACGTGCGCCTCGGAGAGCTCGAGGGCCTCTACGTCCGCGATCTCGAGGCGATCCCCGAGGGGTCCGTGGCCATGCAGACGGTCCGCTCCGGGGAGCTGCTGACGGTCTCCGCGGTGGGGCAGGGCACGGAGGTGCCGCTGCGTCCCGTCGTGCTGCCCGTCGAGGAGTCGGTCGCGCAGTCCGTCGCGCCCGGCGGGCAGGTCGAGCTGTGGCGCACCCGCGAGGGGATCGACGGCGCCCCGCCCACCGCGGAGCTCCTCATCGACAGCGCCGTCGTGCGCCGGGTCGACGAGGGCAGCGCGATCGGGATGCGCTCGATGACCGTCGAGGTCCTCGTGCCCGCCGAGGACGTGCCGCTGGTCCTCGAGGCGCTGGCCGAGGACGCCCGGCTGGACGTCATCGGAGTCCCCGGCGCCCAGGGGGCGCGGTCATGATCGACATCGTGCTGTGCGCCTCGGGCAGCGACGAGGTCCGCATCGTGCACGACCTCGCCCCGACGGGGTCCCGGGCGCGGGTCGTCCGGCGCTGCGCGGATCTGGCGGAGACCCGCGGCGCCGCGGCCGCCGGGATCGGCGACGTCGTCGTCATCGACCTCACCGTGCGCGGCCTGGACCGCGATGCGATCGCGGATCTGCTGCGCACGGGCGCCGCCGTGGTGGGCCTGCGCCCCGACAGCGCCGCCCTGGGCCGCACCGACCTGGGGCTGCGCCACGTCGTCGACTCCTCGGCACCGGTCGAGGAGATCCTCACGGCGGTCGAGGCGGCCATCGGCGAGGACGAGGAGGAGGTCGACGCCTGGACCCAGGATCCTCCGGCCGATCCCAGCGACGACGAGCCGCGAGGCCGGATCCTCGTGGTGTGGGGACCCGCCGGGGCCCCGGGACGCTCGACCGTCGCCGTGAACCTCGCCGCGGAGGCCGCGGCCGCCGGGACGGAGACGGTCCTGGTCGATGCCGACACCTACGCCCCGAGCCTCGCGCAGATGCTCGGCGTGCTGGAGGAGGCTCCCGGCCTCGTGGCCGCGTGCCGGGCGAGCGCCCGGGAC
Source organism: Brachybacterium phenoliresistens (assembly GCF_039530785.1). Lineage (NCBI taxonomy): Bacteria > Bacillati > Actinomycetota > Actinomycetes > Micrococcales > Dermabacteraceae > Brachybacterium > Brachybacterium phenoliresistens. Next base: position 811,291 of record NZ_BAAAOW010000001.1, on the reverse strand, counting down.
ACGCTGGATGCGCGGACGCTGGCCGGGCTTCTTCCCTCGCTGGGGCCGGGGCTGCGGCTGCTGACCGGGATCGGCGTCGCCGCCCGCTGGGCGGAGGTCCGGCCCAGCGGCCTGGACGGCGTGTGGTCCGCGCTGCGCCGCCGCGGCGGGCTCGTGATCGTCGACGTGGCCGCGAACCTCGAGGAGGACGAGGAGCTCAGCTACGACACGAGCGCCCCGCAGCGAAACGGCGCCGCGCTCTCCGCCCTGCAGGCGGCCGACCAGGTGCTGGCCGTGGTCGATGCCGAGCCCGTCGGCATCACCCGGCTGATCCGCGAGCGCGAGCGGCTCGAGGAGCTCGGGGTGTCCGATCTGGCCGTCCTGGTCAACCGCACGACCTCGCTGATCCCGGCGCAGCGGCTGGAGGAGCTGCTGGCGGGGCGGATGCCGCTGGCGTCCCTGCATGCCCTGCCCGAGGACTCGGCCGCATGCCATCGCGCGGCCTGGGACGGGGCGCTGCTGGCCGAATCCGCCCCGCGCAGCCCGCTGCGCCGTGCCCTGAAGGAGCTGGCCTGCTCGCCGCTGGTGCAGGGCGCGCCCGCCCGGGTGGCAGGATGAGCGCATGAGGATCTATCTGCCCGTGACCCCTGCCGAGCACGCCGCGCTGCGCTCCGGTGCCGGGGCCCTGGAGCTTCCTGCCGGGCGCTCCGCCTGGGCCGTGCATGCCTCGGCGCGCGCGGACCGCCCGGGGGAGGACCCCGAGGATCTCGAGTACGACGCCCTGCAGGACGCCGTGCACGTCGCCCTGACCTCCGGCCCCCAGGAGGACCCGGATCGCCGCGCCCTGGTGGTGGCGGGGGACGTCCCCGACCGGGCCGTGGTCGAGTCCCCCGAGGAGGGCGGGGCCTACGGCATCGAGCTCGCCGCGCCCGCCACGCTGCGGATCGCCGCCTTCCACGTGAGCGAGCTGGGGGCGCGCGCCGTCGAGGCCGACGACACGGACCCGGCCCTGCTGTGGTTCGACGCCAGCGAGGGCGCCGCGGCGCTGGACTACGCGGAGGCGCCGTCGCGGTAGGTGCGGGCCGCCTTCTGCTCGGCCTTCAGCACGCGCGAGACGTACGGCATGGCCGCCTTCTCCAGACGCTTGCCGAGCACCGGGACCTTCGCGACGAGCTCGCCGTCGATCACGATGTCCGTGGTGCCCTCCGCGCCCGGGGTCATGGAGACCGAGGCGGTCATCGAGGCCGGGGTGCCGACCACGACGAGATGCGTGGTGCCGGTGCGGCTGCCGTCGGCCTGCGGGGCCGACCACTGCTGGACCTCGCGCACCGTGATCGAGGAGCCCACGAAGGGGCGGGCGATGTCCGGGACGCGGTCGGTCGGCATGGAGAGGTCCGTCGAGACGGTGAACGCGGCCTGCACGTCGCCCTCCACGCTCGAGGACGCGTCCTGCGCGCCCAGCACCTCGCCGCGGACCGTCGCGTAGCGCGGGTCGGCGTACATCGCGGCGACGTCCTGCGCGGGCATCGGCAGGCTCAGGGTCTCCGTCAGCTTCATGGTCTCTTCCTCCAGCATCGGCGATGAGGCCAACTCTATGTGGCGATCGGGCCAACTCTATGCCAGGCACCGGCAGCTGCCGGGCGGCCCTAAGCTGGTGGCATGCCCAGCCTCGCGAAGTTCCTCTCCGACTCCACCGGTTCCCTCTCCGCCGCCGCCGAGTGGCTGCAGCTCCTGGTGGGGGACTGGAACCTCGTGGCGGACCTGCTGCGCTCGGATCTGGTGCTGTGGATCGAGCGGGAGGGCGAGGTCCTCGCCATCGCCCACTGCCGTCCCGCGACCGGCCAGTCCGTCTACTACGACGACCCCGTCGGCAGCCCCGCCCCCGAGGACATCGCCGGCGACATCTCGCAGCTGCTGGCGGGCCATCCCGTCGACCGCACGGCCCGCGCCGTGCAGCGCGAGGACCGCCCCGCCCGGGTGCGGCTGACGCCGGTGCGCAAGGAGGGGAAGCTGCTGGCCGCCGTCACGGTGGAGACCTCCGCGCAGGAGACCGCGGCCGGCACCGCCGAGGCCCACATGGACGAGCTCGGCCAGCGCCTGCTGCAGATGATGGACGCCGGCGCCTACCCGATCGCGGGGGCTCCGATCCCGCCGCGGCGCGGCGCCCCGCGCGTGGGCGACGGGATCGTCCAGCTCGACGAGACGGGGACCGTGCAGTGGGCCTCGCCCAATGCGCTCTCGGCCTTCCACCGCTTCGGGGTCGAGGGGGACATGCGCGAGCGCACGCTCGCGGAGCTGAGCACCGAGGTCATCCAGACCCGTTCCCCGGTGGACGAGTCGCTGCCGCTGGTGCTCATGGGGCGCGCCGCCTGGCGATCGGACATGCAGGCCCGCGGGGGGACGCTGTCGCTGCGCGCGGTGCCGCTGACGGAGGCGGGCCGGCGCACCGGCGCGATCGTGCTGGTCCGGGACGTCACCGAGCTGCGCCGTCGCGAGCGGGAGCTCATCACCAAGGATGCGACCATCCGCGAGGTCCACCATCGCGTCAAGAACAACCTGCAGACGGTGGCGGCGCTGCTGCGCCTGCAGTCGCGGCGCATGAAGTCGGAGGAGGCCCGCGACGCCCTCTCCGAGGCCATGCGACGGGTCTCCACCATCGCGCTGGTGCACGAGTCCCTGCTGCAGGGCAGCGAGGAGACCGTGTTCTTCGACGAGGTGATCGACCGCTGCCTGCGCCTGGCCGTGGACGCCGCGAGCGCCTCGGTGCGCCATGTGGGCGCGCCGGCCGTGGGAGGCAGCCAGGTGGAGGTGCGCACCTCCAAGGAGGGCAAGGCCGGGGCGGTCCGGGCCGAGGAGGCCACGCCGCTCGCGCTCGTGGTCACCGAGCTCGCCACCAATGCGGTCGAGCACGGCCTGTCCGACACCGGCGGGACCCTCACCGTGCGCAGCGAGCGCAAGGGGAGCCATCTGGTCATCTCCATCGAGGACGACGGCGTGGGCATGGGATCCCGGGGCGCGCCCACCGGTCTGGGCACGAACATCGCCCAGACGCTCGTGCAGGGCGAGCTCGGCGGGACGCTGACCTGGGAGGATCGCAGCGGCGGGGGGACCCGGGCCACGGTCGACGTCTACCTCGACCCGATCGGCGTCTGACGCGCGAGGAGCCCGTCGCGACGGCGACGGGCTCCTCGGAAGTCGAGCAGATCGGCCGCGGACCCGAGGGGGCGGGGCGACAGCCGCGGTGCGGCGGGTCTCAGCCTGCGCGGCGGGCGCGGGCGTTGCGGCGCTTGAGGGAGCGGCGCTCGTCCTCGGACAGACCACCCCAGACACCCGAGTCCTGACCGGTCTCCAGGGCGAACTTCAGGCACGCCGTCATGACGTCGCAGCGCTGGCACACCGCCTTCGCCTCCTGGATCTGCGTGATCGCCGGCCCGGTGTTCCCGATCGGGAAGAACAGCTCGGGATCCTGCGTGAGGCACTCTGCGCGGTGGCGCCAGTCCATCGTCACTCTCTCTTTCCGGATCACCCCGCCGCACCCGGAGGATGCGGCACGGTGGTGCTCTCGCCCGCTGTTCGGGCGATGTTCGTGGGACGGCCTCTTCGTGCCGCGGCCGGAGCGTGAGATGCCCTCCGGGGCGCGAAGGCGGGCTGATTCCATTGTTGCGGGGTGACCCGGTGGTCACAAGGGGATGCGCAGGTCAGGTGGGTGGCACTTCCCACAGCCCAGAGCCTTGCGTCGAAACGTCCGATACGGGCGTCCTGGTCGGCGGGCGATACAGTGCTGGCATGACGACGTCCGAGCCCGCGCAGGGCGCCCCGGGACGCCCGGGTGCGGCCCGTCCCGACCGCCCCGAGGCGCCCGCCCTGCTCGGGACCCGCCGCGCGGCGGCCGCGCTCCTGGCCCTGGAGGGCCTCGCCCTGCTGGGCGTGGCGACCTTCGCCTTCGCGGTGATCGCCCGCGTCCCCGAGGGCGGACGGTTCGGCACCGGGCTGGGGATCTTCGTCATCGCCTTCGCCCTGGCCGTGTTCGCCGCGGCCCGATCGATCCTGGCCCGCACCCGCTTCGGCGTCGGCTACGGCATCACCTGGCAGCTGTTCCAGGCCCTGGTGGGCGCCAGCCTGCTCACCGCCGGTCTGATCCCCGAGGGGTTCGCGGCGATCGCCGTCGCCGTCGCGACCTTCGTGCTTCTCACCCGGATCGCCCGGGCCACCCCTCTGCCCCACGATCTCGCCGCCGCGGCGGAGGACCGCCGCGACGGCACCGGCCCCTCGCGCCCGCGGCGCTGACGCCGGGGGCGGAGGAGCCGGAGGACGTCCGCGACCTGAGGGATCAGGACTCGGCCGCGGCCAGGGCCTGTGCGGGAGCCGTCGAGGCGGCGCGACGGGCCGGCAGCACCGAGGCGATCAGTCCCGCCGCGAGGGTCAGCACGATCACCGTCAGGACCTGCACCCAGGGCACGGTGACGACGGTCGGGAAGGTCGAGCCGAAGATCGCCATGATCCCCGTGGTGCCGTAGAGCATCCCCAGGGCCACGCCCAGCACCGCGCCGATCACCGCGAGCAGCAGGCCCTCCCAGGCGAGCATGGAACGCATCTGGGCGCGGGTGGTGCCCAGCGCCCGCAGCAGCGCGTTCTCGCCGGTGCGCTCGACCACGCCGAGGCTCAGCGTGTTGGCCACGCCGACCAGAGCCACGAGCACGGCGACCGCGAGCAGGCCCAGGGTGATCGCCAGCAGCACGCCGAGGATCTGCCCGTACATCTCCCGCTCGACGCCCTCGGCGCTCATGGACGGGTCGGTGAAGCCGCCCTCCTCGAGCGCATCGCGCAGGTTCAGCAGGATCGTGGTCGAGTCGAGCCCGCCGCGGGCGCTGGCGCCGGGGGCGGCCATGTCCACGAACAGGGCGGTGGCCGGATCGCCGCCGGCCAGCTGCGCGAAGGTCGCCGGGGTCAGCAGGCTCATCGCGAGGTTGCCGTCGAGCTCGACGGTCACCGGCACGGTGCCGCCGTCGGCGGCGGGAAGCGTGAGCACCTGCCCGTCGTGCAGCCCGAACTGCTCTGCGCGATCCCCGCCGGTCAGCAGCACGCCGTCGGCCATCTTCGCGGAGATGTCCCCGCGCACGGCGACGTCGTCGATCTCCTCGGGCGTGGGGCCGTAGACGGTCATCGTGTCGCGGGCGTCGACGTCCAGCTCCGCGGTGGGGACCTCCACGGCCTTCTCGATGCCCTGCACCGCCTCGACCTGGGCGACGGCGTCCTGCGGCATCGCCTCGGCCCGGACGACCATGTCGATCGGCTTGCGGTTGTCGAGATCGGAGGTCAGCGAGACCTCCGCGGTGTGGGCGCCCACCGCCATCATCGTCATGAGGGTGGTGCCGATCAGGAGCGCGGAGATCGTCGCCGCGCTGCGGCGGGGGTGGCGCAGCGTGTTGGCCGCGGCCACCGTGGCAGGGACCCCGCCCAGGCGCCGCACCACGCGGCCGATGAGGGAGGTCGCGATCGGGGTGAGCACGACCAGGCCCACGAGCGCGGCCACGAAGCTGACGACGCCGCCGGCGATGGCCAGCAGCAGCCCCGGGCCCGTGGTCCCGGCCAGGGAGATGCCGGTCCCGGCCAGCAGCATGCCGACGCCGGCGACGAACGCGGCCGCGGAGCCGACGGCGCGCAGCCGCCCGGCCCCTCGGGAGCTCGCCTCGACGGGGCGCAGCGCCTCCAGCGGGGCGACCCGGGTCGCCCGGCGCAGCGGGGAGACCCCGGCGAAGACGGTCACCAGCACCCCGGCGATCAGCGGCAGCGCCACCGACAGCACGCTGACGGGGACGATGCCGAGGCCCGGGGTGGCCCCCAGCAGGAAGGCCGCGAGCAGGGCCAGCTGGGCCAGGACGTGCCCGAGCAGCAGGCCCGCGACGGAGCCGACCAGCCCGACGCGCAGCGACTCCCCGCGCACGGTCGCCGTCACCTGCCGGCGGGTGGCGCCGAGGGTGCGCAGCAGGGCGAGGTCGCGGGTGCGCTGGGCGAGGGTGACGGTGAAGGTGTTGCCGACCACCACGGCCGCGGTGAGCAGGGCGATGACGACGAACACGCCGAAGATGGATCCCATGGCGACCATCCCGGACAGGCCCTGGGACTTCGCCTCGGCGATGGCCTGCTCGGCGGTGACGATCTCGACACCGGCGGTCGAGCCGGAGCTGGCGATCGCCTCGGCATCGGCCCCCGGGGTGAGGGCGGCATGCCAGGTGTAGGTGCTCGCCGGGAGGTCGCCGCCGGTCAGGACCGGGGCGTTGGCCGCGGTGAGCACGGCCCAGGGCGTGTCGAAGGCGAACAGGTCCGAGCCGGAGGCCGAGGGAGCGAGGATCCCGGTGACCTCGAGGGACACCTGCTGCTCCTCGCCCTGCGCGTCGTAGGTCTGCGCGAGGACCGCGTCGCCGACGCCGACCCCGAGGGCCTCCGCCGTCTCCGGGGCGAGCGTGATCTCGTGATCGCCGACGGCCTCGCGGCCCTCGCCGACCGCGGTGGGGGCCACCTCCTGCGGCGGGAGCGTGCGCAGCTCGACGAAGCGGGGAGAGCCTCCCGGCGCCGCGGACCGCAGCTCCGTGTAGTACGAGGCGACCGGCCACATGGCCGCGGCGTCCCGGAGCGCGGGGGCGGGCGGGGCGCTGACGGTGCCGTCGGCGTTCTCGACCGGCTCCGCGCCGCCGGTGTCGATGACCAGATCGGCGCCGCGGTACGTCGACTCGGCGCTCTGGTCCAGGGACGCGGTCATGAGGTTGCCCGCCAGCACGAGAACGGCGACGAACGCGGTGGACAGGGCGATGGTGACGATGGCGGCGACATGGCGCCGCACCGGGGTGATGCGGGGACGTGCGGGCCGGCTCATCGGGCGCCCCCGGCGGCGGGCACGGAGGCTGCGCGGGCGGCGGAGGGCCCGAAGGGTCCCTGCTCGTCGCTGGCGATGCGGCCGTCGGCGAGGGTGACGATGCGGTCGGCGCGCTCTGCCGCGTCGCGCTCGTGGGTGACCATGACGACCGTCTGGCCGAACTGGTCGACAGAGAGCCGCAGGAAGTCCAGGACCTCCTCCGTGGTGCGGGAGTCGAGGTTGCCGGTGGGCTCATCGGCGAAGATCACCGCGGGCGAGCCGATCAGGGCGCGGGCGATCGCCACCCGCTGGACCTGCCCGCCGGAGAGCTGGGAGGGCAGATGGTCCAGGCGGTCGGCGATGCCGAAGGCGGAGGTGATGGTGTCCAGCCAGGCGCGGTCCGCGCGGGTGCCCGCGAGGTCCAGCGGCAGCAGGATGTTCTGCTCGGCGGTCAGCATCGGCAGCAGGTTGAAGGACTGGAACACGAAGCCGATCCGGTCGCGGCGCAGCCGCGTGAGCGCGTCGTCGTCCAGGCCGGTGAGCTCGGTGCCCTCCAGCTCGATGCTGCCGGAGGTCACGGCATCCAGCCCCGCGAGCACGTGCAGCAGGGTCGACTTCCCGGAGCCGGAGGGGCCCATGATCGCCGTGAACGCCCCGCGCTGCAGGTCGAGGTCCACCCCGTCCAGGGCGAGCACCTGCGAGGTGCCGCTGCCGTAGGTGCGGCGCAGGTCGCGGGCGCGCAGGGCGGGCCCCTGCGCGGGGGACGAGGAGGGGGAGGCGGGAGAGGATGACATGGAGGTTCGTTCCTTCGCTGGTGGACGGTTCCCCCTCAGCCTCCGCCATGCCGGGCCCCGCGCACATCGGCGCGAGGTCGTGAGGCCGCGGCGGGACATGAGTCCTGAGCAGGAGGGACAGGTCCGCCCACGGTATGACGCGGGATCATCCGCCCACGATCATCCGCCCACGATCACCCGCCCACGATCACCCGCGCGGGATCACTCGCGCGGGATCGCTCGCCCGGGATCACTCGCCCGGGCGCACCAGCCCCGTCTCGAAGGCCGTGATCACCGCATGCACCCGGTCGCGGGCGCCGAGCTTGGACAGCACCCGGCCCACGTGCGTCTTCACGGTCGCCTCGGCCACGAACAGCTCCGCCCCGATCTCCGTGTTGGACAGCCCCTTGGCCATGAGGGTGAGGACCTCCCGCTCCCGGTCGGTGAGGGAGTCCAGCACGGCCGTGGACCGGGTCGCGGACGGGACGGCGGAGACCATCTGCTCCATCAGGCGCCGCGTGGCCGAGGGCGCGATCACCGCATCCCCGCGATGGACGGTCCGGATGGCGCTGAGCAGCTCCTCGGGCTGGGAGTCCTTGAGCATGAAGCCGCTGGCCCCGGCGCGGATCGCGGCGACGACGTAGTCGTCCAGGTCGAAGGTGGTCAGCACGATGATCCGCGGGGCGCGATCCGCGGGGGCGCGGGAGAGGATCTGCCGGGTCGCCTCGATGCCGTCCATCCGCGGCATGCGCACGTCCATGAGGACCACGTCGACCATCCGGGAGGCGAGGGAGTCCACGGCGGCGGCCCCGTCGTCGGCCTGGAGGACGACCTCGAGGTCGGGCTGGGAATCGATGACCATCGCGAAGCCGGCGCGCACCAGCGGCTGGTCGTCGACGAGGGCGATGCGCAGCGGCAGGGAGGTCTCGGGCGTGGTCATCGGGCGGTCCTTCCGGGGACGGGGGCATCGGGTCGCAGGGGGATGCGTGCGCTCACACGGTAGCCGCCGCCGGGCAGCGGGCCGGTCTGCAGCTCGCCCTGGAAGGCGGCGATGCGCTCGCGCATGCCGGTCAGGCCGTGGCCCTGGCCGTCGGAGGCCGGGTCGTGGCCCCGGCCGTCGTCGAGCACGTCCAGGCGCAGCAGGTCGCCGGTGCGGGCCAGCTCCACGCGCACGCTCGCGGCGGGGCCGGCATGCTTCATCACGTTGGTCAGCGCCTCCTGGACGACGCGGAACACGGTCAGGCCCAGGGCGTGGGGGACCGTGGCGAGGTCGCCGTCACGGCGCAGCTCGACGCGCACCCCGGCGCTGCGGACCCGGGCGACGAGCTCGTCGAGCATCTCGATGCCGGGCTGCGGGCCGAAGCTCGTCTCCTCGTCCTGGCGCAGCACCCCCAGCAGGTTGCGCATGTCGGCCAGGGCCGCGCGGCCGGTCGCGCCGATGGTGGACAGCACGTCCTGCGCCTTCTCGGGCTGCTGGGCGGCGATGAACCGGCCGCCGTCGGCCTGGGCGATGATCACCGACAGCGAATGGGCCACCACGTCGTGCATCTCGCGGGCGATGCGGGCGCGCTCGTCCGCGACGGCCAGGGCCGTGCGCTGCTCGCGCTGATGCACCTCCTGCGCAGCCCGCTCCCGGGCCAGGCGCAGCTGGTCCACGCGCACGTGCTGGTACCGGCCGATGGCCCAGGTCCCCAGCACCGCGACGCAGCCCACGAACAGCGAGACCGCGAAGACGAGGACGATCTCGTACAGCTCCCCGAGCGAGTGCACCGTCACGGCCAGGCTCGCCGCCATGGCGCCGGCCTGCAGGAGCGCCCCGAAGAAGGCGGCTCCCAGCGCCAGGCGGCGGGCGAGGGCGGAGCCGTGCACGGTCGCGCAGAACAGGGCGTAGAAGATCATCGCGTCGCCCAGCACGTAGGGCTGTCCCGCGACGAAGTGGAGCACGGCGAGGATGCCGATCACGAGGGTCGCCCCGCCGGTGCGGGTGCGCAGGAACGCGCCCGCGGCGACCATCGGGAAGGTCGACAGCAGCCACCATCCCAGCGAGCCGGTCAGGACCGAGAACGCCGCCAGGAACAGCGCGCCGCCCCCGAAGACGACCAGGTCCACCCAGCCGGGGTGCTCGACGACCCAGCGGAAGGGGTCGAAACGGGTCCGGGGCGCGGGCCGGAGGTCGGGGCCTCCCGCCCGGGCCGCGGCGGGGTCGTGCGGTGCGCTCATGCCTCGAGCCTAGGGATGACGCGGCATGCCGGCGTCCTCCCGTGGTCGGAGCCGGGGTGCGCCATGCGTCACGCCGGCGGCAGCGGGATCCGGCCCTGGGCGGTCCCCGCCGGGGCGATGAGGTCCGGTCCGTCGTGGCGGACGCTGCCGACCTCCCGGCCGACGGGCCGCACCTCGAGCAGGGCGTCGTCGATCAGGTTCGCATCCTCCAGGGCGAAGGCCTGGGCATCGGCCGCCCGGTCCATGCCCGGATCCAGCCACCGGTCCACGGCCTCCCGGGTGAGCATGAGCGGGGTGCGGTCGTGGATGTCGGCGAGCTCGCCCCGGGCCTCGCGGGTGATGATGCTCGCGCTGAGCAGCCAGGCGCCGTCGGCGCTCGCCGTCGGGCCCTCGTGCCCGCCCGGGCCCTTCCACCAGGAGATCAGCGCCGCCATGTACAGGAGGGAGCCGTCCGCCGGGGTGATGAAGAAGGGCTCCTTGGTGCGCCGGCCCTTCGCATCGCGCCGCCACTCGTAGTAGCCGTTCATCGGGACCACGGCCCGGTAGCGGGCCAGGGAGCCGCGGAAGGACGGCTTCTCGGCGAGGGTCTCGCGCCGGGCGTTGAAGGTGCGGGCCGAGAAGGAGAGGTCCTTCGCGAAGGGAGGCAGCAGGCCCCATCGGGCCATCCGCAGCGCCCGCAGCACCTCCCCGGAGTCCCGGTCGATCGACTCGGTGACGATGTGGATCGGCACGGTGGGCGGGATGTTCCAGCGGGCCCGGAAGCCGGGCTCGGTGAGATCCACGGCGCCGAGGTCGTCCAGCAGCGGCTCGATCTCCTGGTAGAACGCGAATCGACCGCACATGGCGGGCCTCCTTCTGGGCGGCGGGATCGGGGCTGCGGGCCGGCGCGACGCCGAGGGCGTCAGTCCTCGCGCTCGGGGGCGGAGGCCCGGTCCTCCGGCGGGGTGAGGCGGTGCTCGGGGCCGGTGTAGGAGGCCGCGTCGTGATGGAGGTTGCGCAGGCGGATGTCCCGGCCCGCGTCGACGACCTGCTGGTACTTCTCCTCCGCCTTGACCGCGCCGGCCTCCGCGCGCAGCGGCAGGGCCAGGGAGTCCTCGGCCGGCTTGCCGGCGGCCAGCTCGCGGGCCCGCTCGTACTCGGCGTCGACCTCCGCCCCCAGCAGGATGACCGTGTTCACGACCCACAGCGCGAACAGGACCGCCATGATCGAGCCGATCGCCCCGTAGGAGGAGTAGGAGGCCAGGGTCGACATGTACAGCGACAGCGCCAGCAGCGCGAGGGCGATCCCCAGGATCGCGAACACGCCGCCGGGGGAGATCAGCCGGAAGGGCTTGGCGATGTTGGGGGTCGCCCAGTACAGCAGCGAGATGAGCACGAACATCAGCAGCACCACCACCGGCCACTTCGCCCACGCCCAGATCGGCAGGAAGGAGTCCACCAGGAAGGTGAGCAGCCCGGTCGCCCCGATCGGGTCGGCGATCGGCCCCAGCAGGGAGGTCACGATCGACTCGCTCAGCAGCAGGGAGATCGCGATCGCGAGGATGCCCAGGACCAGGGCGGCGGTCACGGCGAGCATGGTGCCGTTCATGCGGATCGGCCCGCGGCCTTCGGGGACGTCGTACATGGCGTTGGAGACCCGGGCGTACGCCTTCACGTACGCGGAGGCGGACCACAGGGCCGTCGCGATACCGATGATCAGGGCGACCGTCCCGCCGGTGGAGCTGCCCATCAGCGATTCCAGGGTCGATGTGACCAGGGGTTCGAGGTTCATCTGGCCGCCGTCAGGGTTCGACCGGGAGATCATGTCGATGATGAGCTGGGAGATCTGCTCCTGGAAGCCCTGCAGCACCAGCGTCGCCAGGGAGAACACCGCCAGCAGGGTCGGGGCGACCGAGAGCACCATGAAGTAGGTGAGCTTCGCGGCGTGGTCGGTGCCGCCGTCGCGGCCGAACTCCGTCAGCACGCGCTTGGCCATGTACACCACGGTGGCCCGCGTCAGGCGGGGCCGGTCCTTCGCTGCCGGGCTCGTGGCCGAGCCGCTCGTCGTCACCGGGGATGCGTCCTTCGCCGTCATGGTTCCTCCGCGATGTCGGGGACCGGCCGGGGGCCGGGTCTCAGGCGATGTCATCCTTGCACGTCGCAGGACTGCGCGCACCGGGTGCGCCGTCGCGGGCGCGTCCCCGGGGCCCGGGGACGGGTCGTGCTCCGCGGCGGGCACCGTGCCGGAGTTGTCCACAATCCTCGGGACGGGGGAGCGGGATCCGGCCGATCTCCCTAGAGTGGCTGCAGTCACAGCGCAGATGCAGGGAAGACACCGGCGGTCCCCAGGGAGGGCGGCGCCGGAGCAGGAGGGGAGCGGTCGATGGAGGCCCACGCGATCATCGAGGCGGAGACCCGCGAGATCATCCGGCGGCGAGGCCTCGACGTGCGCACCGGCGGCCTGGAGCCCCTGATCCGCGATGTCGCCGCCGACTACGACCAGCGCTCCGCGAGCGGCGCGGTGCCGCCGGTGCGCGACCTCGACACCGTCGTCGCGCAGGTCGCGGCCCGCATCGGCGGCTACGGCGCGATCCAGGAGCTGCTGGACGACCCGAGCGTCGAAGAGGTGTGGATCAACGGCCCCGGGCAGATCTTCTGCGCCCGCCACGGACGCAGCGAGCTGACCTCCCTCGTCCTCTCCGAACCGGAGATCCGCGGCATCGTCGAGCGGATGCTCGTCTCCTCGGGCCGCCGCCTGGACCTCAGCACCCCGTTCGTGGACGCCCTGCTGAGCGACGGCAGCCGTCTGCACGTCGTGATCCCCAGCGTGACCCGGCGCCACTGGTCCGTGAACATCCGCAAGTTCATCGCCAGTGCCCACCGGCTGGAGGACCTCGTCGAGCTCGGCTCGCTGACCCCGCAGTCCGCCGCCTTCCTGGACGCCGCCGTCGCCGCCGGGCTGAACATCATCGTCTCCGGCGCGGTCGGCGCCGGGAAGACGACCATGCTCAACTGCCTCGCGGCATCCATCGGGGCCCGCGAGCGCGTCGTGACCGTGGAAGAGGTGTTCGAGCTCGACCTCCACCTGCGCGACGTCGTCGGGATGCAGACCCGCCAGCCGAACCTCGAGGGCACCGGCCGCATCACCCTGCGCGACCTGGTCAAGGAATCCCTGCGGATGCGTCCCAGCCGCATCATCGTCGGCGAGGTCCGCGAGGCCGAGAGCCTGGACATGCTGATCGCGCTAAACAGCGGGCTGCCGGGGATGGCGAGCGTGCACGCGAACTCCGCCCGCGACGCCGTCACCAAGCTGTGCACGCTGCCGCTGCTGGCGGGTGAGAACGTCTCCAGCCGCTTCGTGGTCCCCACCGTGGCCAGCTGCATCGACCTGGTCGTCCACCTGGACATCCGGCCCGACGGCCGGCGCTGCGTGCGGGAGATCGCGGGACTGCCCGGGCGCGTCGAGAACGACGTCATCGAGATCTCCGACATCTTCCACCTGCGCGAGGACCAGCTGGTGCGCGGCGACGGATTCCCGCCGCATGCCGAGCGCTTCGCCCGTGCCGGGGCGGACCTCTCCCGTCTGCTGGGGCGGGACGCGGCATGATCCAGGGAGCGCTGCTCGGTCTGCTGATGGGCGTGGGCCTGGTCGCCATCTGGCGCTCCTGCTGGGAGACCGCGGAGCCCCGCGCCGCGGGCCCGGGCCGGCTCAGCACGTGGAGCGACCGTATCCGCGACGACCTCGTCCAGGTGGGGCTCGGCAGCGTGCCTCCGGTCGCCGTGCCGGCGCTGAGCGCCGGGGCGGCTCTCGTCGTGCTGGCGACCCTGTGGTCGATCTCCTCCGCGCTCGTGCCCTCGCTCGCGATCGCCGTGGGCACCGCAGCGCTGCCGGTCCTCGTGCTGCGCTCCGCGGCACGCCGGCGGCGCATCGAGCTGCGCGAGGTCTGGCCCGAAGCGGTGGACCACATCAACTCCGCCGTCCGGGCCGGCATGTCCCTGCCCGAGGCGCTCGTGCAGGTCGGCGAGCGCGGCCCGGAGGCGCTGCGCCCGCCGTTCGTGGAGTTCGCCCGCGACTATCAGGCCAGCGGAGACTTCGGCAGCTGCCTGGACCGCCTCAAGGTGCGCCTGGCGGACCCCGTCGGCGACCGCATCGTCGAAGCGCTGCGGATCACCCGGGACGTGGGCGGCACCGATCTGGGGGTCCTGCTGCGCACCCTCTCCTCGTTCCTGCGCGAGGACGCCCGCACCCGCGCCGAGCTCGAGGCCCGCCAGTCCTGGACCGTGAACGCGGCCCGCCTGGCGCTGGCGGCGCCCTGGATCGTGCTCGTGCTCATGTCGACGCGACCGCAGGCCGCCCAGGCCTACGACTCCCGCGAGGGGATCCTGCTGATCCTCATCGGCGGGGCGGTCTCCCTCGTGGCCTACCGGGTGATGCTGCAGATCGCGCGGCTCCCCCAGGACGAGAGGGTGCTGCGATGACCGCCGTGCACCCTGCGCTGCTCGGCGCCGGACTGGGCCTCGTGCTCGGGGCCGGTCTGCTGCTGGTCGTCTACGGGAACCCGATCATGCGCCCGCGCCGCCTCGCGCAGAGGATCGACCCGTATCTGCGCCGCGACCGCGAGAGCGCCCTGCTCGCCCCGCGCGAGCAGCGGGGACGCCGCTGGCAGGTGGCCCGGCGCCTGCTGGGCCCCATGGTGAGCCGGGTGATCGGTCTCCTCGAGCGGCTCACCGGAGGTCCCGAGCAGCTCGAGCGGAGGCTGCGCCTGGCCGGTCGCAGCACCACCGTGGACACCTTCCGCCTGGAGCAGGTGGTGATGGGGCTCGGCGCGATGGCGGTCGCCGGCGTCCTGGCCGTCGCCGCCGTCACCCTGCGCGGCGCGAGCCCGCTGCTCGGCCTCATGATCATCCTCATCGGCGGGATCTGCGGCGTGCTGCTGCGGGACTACCTGCTCGGCATCGCGGTCGCGCGGCGCGGGCGGCGCATGGCACGGGAGTTCCCGACGGTCGCGGATCTGCTCGCCCTCGCGGTCGCGGCCGGGGAGAGCCCTGTGGCCGCCATGGAGCGCGTGGCCACCACCTCCCGCGGCGCCCTGCCGGAGGAGTTCGCCACCACCGTCGCCGAGATCCGCGCCGGATCGACGGTCTCCGAGGCGCTCATGAGCCTGGGGACCCGCACCCCGCTGGACGCCCTGGGGCGGTTCGGCGAAGGGGTCGCGGTCGCCATCGAGCGGGGCACCCCGCTCGCGGAGGTGCTCCGCGCCCAGGCGCAGGATGCCCGCGAGACCGCCAAGCGGGACCTGCTGGAGACGGCCGGCCGCCGCGAGATCTACATGCTCGTGCCGGTCGTCTTCTTCGTGCTCCCGCTGGTGATCGTGTTCGCGATCTTCCCCGGTCTCGCCGTCCTGGAGATCTCGCTGTGAGCGGGGCGGACGGGGCGCCGGCGCGGGCCTCTCCCCACCGCCGTCGGCGCCGACCCCCACGAATCCCATCCCAACACCCCTCCTCGAGAGCATCGGAGAATCCCATGAGCACGCGCATCACCCCCGGACAGGCCATCACCACCACTCGAGCGCATGTGCGCCGTGCCGCGGCGGCGGCCGGCGCCTGGAGCAGCCGCAGCGCGCGCCGTGCCCTGCACGGCGCGGCGAGACGTCTCGCGGCGGACCGCGGCGATGTGCCCGGCTGGGTCCTGATCACCCTGATGACCGCGGCGATCGTGGTGGCCCTGTGGGCCGTCGCGGCGGATCAGCTGGTGGCCATCTTCAACAACGCGATGAAGCCGTTCCTCGGCGGCACCGTCGGCTGACATGGCCGCGACCCGCCGGACCGGTCCTCCTGGGCAGCGACGACCGCCGCGGCGCCGCCTCGCCCGCTTGCGGCGGGCGCTGCGCGCCGAGGACGGCTCCGCCGTCGTCGAGTTCCCCCTGGTCGCCGTCCTGATCCTGATCATCGCCCTCGCGGTGATCCAGGCCGCCGTCATCCTGCACACCCGCAACACCCTGATCGATGCGAGCGTCCAGGGCGCCCACCACGCCTCGCTGGTGGGCAACGATCTGCAGGACGGGGAGGAGCGGACCCGGCAGCTCATCGACCAGAACCTCGGCGGCGACCTGGACGTCGAGGTGAGCGCCGTGCAGGGCGAGGACGGGATCATCGACGTCCGCGTCAGCGCCGCCTTCCCGCTGGTGGGCCTCTACGGTCCCCGCGGGACGCTGCAGGTGGACGGGCGCGCCATCGCCGAGGAGACCTGGTGATGCGCCGGCGCGCCCCATGGCCCCGGCTCCGCGGCGGTGCCCGGCTCCGCGAGGCCGGGCGGGCTCTGCGCGGCACCGAGGGCAACGCCCTGATCGAGTTCGTGGTCCTCGCCGTCGCCCTGCTGATCCCGACGCTGTACCTGGTGCTGACGCTCGGCTCCGTCCAGGCGGCCGTCTTCGCGGCCGATGTCATCGCCCGGGACGCCGCCCGCATCCACGCCACCGAGACCGATCCCGTCGCCGCCTCCGGCCGCAGCTCCGCGCATGCCCGGATGGTGCTGGAGGACTTCGGCCTCGAGCCCGGGGACGTCGTCGAGATCCGCTGCACCGAGGACCCCTGCGCGACCCCCGGCGGGACCGTCACCGCGAGCGTGCGCATCCCCGTGCCGATCCCGGGGCTGGGCCCTGTCCTCGGCGGCGCCGGACCGGTCGCGGTCAGCAGCGAGCACATCGCCCCCGTGGACCGCTACCGCGCCCCCGGCTCGAATGGCCCCGAGGGCGCCGCATGAGCGCCTGCGGCCCGATCCGCCGGAGGGCGCGGGCCCTGCGCGCCGCGCTCGCCGAGGACTCGGGGACGATGACCATCCTGACCACCGGCGTGGTCGCCGTGGTGCTCATGGTGATCGCCCTCGGCGTCGCCATCACCGGCGTGCACCTGGAGCGCAACGGCCTCCAGCATGCCGCCGACGGCGCGGCCCTCGCCGCCTCCCAGACCGTGGACGAGGCGGGCCTCTACACGCCCGGTGCCCAGGCCACGACGACTCCGGCTCTCGCGCGCCGGGCCGCGGAGGACTTCCTGGCCCGCTACCCTCTCGGGGACGGGCGCCTCCGCGACGTGGGCGTCGCGCGCGTGGACGTGGCCGAGGACGGCACCGTCTCGGTGACGCTGACCGGCCGCGTCGACCCGCCGCTCGTGGGCTGGTTCACCAGCGCGACGGACATGTCCATCCCCCTGACCACCCTCGGAGAGGCTCGAGCTCGATGACCCACCCCGCCCCCCGCACCGTCCTGCTGGCCCCGGACAAGTTCAAGGGCACGCTCACCGCCGCCGAGGTCTGCGACGCCCTCGAGACCGGCATCTCCGCCGCCGCGCCGCACGCCCGCGTGCTGCGCTGCCCGATCGCCGACGGCGGCGACGGCACCGTCGAGGCGGCCCTCGCCGCCGGCTTCGAGGGCCGCACCACCACGGTCGAGGGCCCCACCGGTCAGCCGGTCCCCGCCCGGTGGGCGCTGCGCGGCGCCGATGCCGTGCTCGAGCTGGCCGAGACCTCCGGGCTGCGCGTCCTTCCCGGCGGCGACCTCGCCCCGGGGCGGGCGAGCACCCGGGGCCTGGGGGAGCTGATCCTCGCCGCCCGCGACGCGGGAGCGCGGCGGATTCTGGTGGGCCTCGGCGGCAGCGCCACCACCGATGCCGGGGCCGGGATCCTCCAGGGCCTCGGCGCGCACCTGCGCACCGCGCGCGGGGAGGACATCGCCCCCGGCGCGGACGGCCTGGAGGACCTCGCCTCCGTCGACCTGGTCCCCGCCCTGACGGCCCTGGAGGGCGTCGAGCTGGTCGCGGCCTGCGACGTCATCAATCCGCTGACCGGCCCGGAGGGCGCAGCCGCCGTCTACGGGCCGCAGAAGGGCATCGCGCCCGAGCGCATCGGCGAGATCGACGCGCGCCTCGCCGCGGCGGGGGAGCGCATCGACCCCAGCGGCCAGCACGCCCACCGCCCCGGGGCGGGCGCCGCCGGGGGAGCGGGCTTCGCCCTGTACGCCCTCGGCGCGAGCTTCGAGGCCGGGGCCGATGCGGTGCTCGCCCTGCTCGGCTTCGACGAGGCGCTGGAGCAGGCGGACACGGTCGTCATCGGCGAGGGCAAGCTCGACGAGCAGACCCTCCACGGCAAGGGCCCCGCCGAGGTCGCCCGCCGCGCCCGCGAGGCCGGCCGGGAGGTCCTCGCCGTCGCCGGCGCCGTGACCCTGGCGCCGGAGCAGCTGCGCGCGGCCGGCATCGGCGCCGCCTACGACCTGATCGGCCGCTCCGCCGGGCTCGAGGACGCGCTGCAGCGCGGCCCCGAGCTGCTGGAGGGCATCGGCCGCGAGATCGGTGCGGCGCTCGGGAGGGGCTGACCGCTCCGCGTGACCGGGGGTCCCGGACTGCTCCCGGGAGACGCGCGCCCGGGAATCGGCCGGCTCCGCCCGGGCCCTGCCGTAGACTTGCTCCTCGTGGCTACCGTCGACTTCTCCGAAGAGATCCCGCACCTGCGATCGACCCTCGAGTCCATCGCCAAGGTGACGGATCTCGATGCCCTGAACGCGAAGATCGCCGACCTCGAGGAGCAGGCCGCCGCGCCGGACCTGTGGGACGACGTCGACAACGCCCAGAAGGTCTCCTCCGCGCTCTCCCACGCCCAGGCCGAGCGCCGCCGGATCGACGAGCTGACCAGCCGCATCGACGACCTCGAGATCATGGTGCAGCTCGCCGCCGAGGAGTCCGACGAGGACACCCTCCACGAGGCCGAGACCGAGTACGCCTCGATCCGCAAGGCGCTCGACGAGCTCGAGGTGCGCACGCTGCTCTCGGGCGAGTACGACGAGCGCAACGCCGTGATCACCATCCGCGCGGGAGCCGGCGGCGTGGACGCCGCGGACTTCGCCGAGATGCTGCTGCGCATGTACCTGCGCTGGGCCGAGCGCAAGGGCTACCCCACCAAGGTGATGGACACCTCCTACGCGGAGGAGGCGGGCCTGAAGTCCGTCACCTTCGAGGTCTCCGCCCCCTACGCCTACGGCACCCTGTCCGTCGAGGGCGGCACCCATCGCCTGGTGCGCATCAGCCCCTTCGACAACCAGGGCCGCCGCCAGACGAGCTTCGCCGCCGTCGAGGTGATCCCGCTGATCGAGTCGACCGACACCGTCGAGATCGACGAGAACGACCTCAAGATCGACGTCTTCCGCTCCTCCGGCCCCGGCGGGCAGTCGGTGAACACCACCGACTCCGCCGTGCGCATGACGCACCTGCCCACCGGCATCGTCGTGTCGATGCAGGACGAGAAGTCCCAGATCCAGAACCGCGCCGCCGCCCTGCGGGTCATGCAGTCCCGCCTGCTGCTGCTGAAGAAGGCCGAGGAGGCCGCCGAGCGCAAGGAGCTCGCCGGCGACGTCAAGGCCTCCTGGGGCGACCAGATGCGCTCCTACGTGCTGAACCCGTACCAGATGGTCAAGGACCTGCGCACCGAGCACACCGAGGGCAACCCGCAGGCCGTGTTCGACGGCGATATCGACGCCCTGCTCGAGGCGGGGATCCGGTGGCGCGTGGGCCAGCAGCGCGAGAACGCGAGCTGATCGGGACCCGCTCCGGGGCCGTGCGCGCCCCGGGGCTCCCTGCGGCGGCGGGCCGCCCCGCAGGAAGCGGCGCATCAGCAGGTGGCGCCGCGAATCTTGACCAAGGCTTGACCGGTGATCGGCCGCGTGGCCGTCGCGGTCCGGGCCCCCTCGCGCCTACCCTGAGCGTGTCCGTCCACTCGACCCGTAGGCAGCAGTGATCCGATTCGACAACGTCACCAAGACGTACCAGCGCGGCCAGAAGCCGGCGGTGGAGAACCTCACCCTCGAGTTCGCCCGCGGGGAGTTCGTGTTCCTCGTCGGCGCCTCCGGCTCGGGCAAGTCCACCCTCATGCGCCTGGTGCTCAAGGAGACCTCCCCGACGCGCGGGAACGTGTACGTCGCGGGCAAGGACATCGCCCGCATCCCCTCCTGGCGGGTTCCGACGCTGCGCCGGGACATCGGCATGGTGTTCCAGGACTTCCGCCTGCTCCCGTCGAAGACGGCCTACCAGAACATCGAGTTCGCCCTCGCCGTGATCGGGACCCCGCGCAAGGTGGTGCGGCGCCTCGTGCCCGAGATGCTCGAGATGGTGGGCCTGGCGGACAAGGGCCGCCGCCTGCCCCATGAGCTATCCGGCGGCGAGCAGCAGCGCGTCGCGATCGCCCGCGCCTACGTCAACCGCCCCTCGATCCTGCTGGCCGACGAGCCCACCGGGAACCTCGACCCCGCCACCGCGGAGGGGATCCTGGACCTGCTGGGCCAGATCAACGACCGCGGGACCACGGTCGTCATGGCCACCCACGATGCCACCGCGGTGGACCGCATGCGCAAGCGCGTGGTCGAGATGGTCGGCGGGCACGTAGTCCGCGACGAGGAGGCCGGCGGCTACGAGTCCGCCAGCGAGGCCAGCGTCATCTCCGGCAACCTCCCCGACGGCGCCCTGCCGGCGGAGCTCGCCGCCGGGGACGGCCCCGAGGCCGCCCCGGAGCCGCGCGAGGAGGGACCCGTCGTGCTCGCGACCGGCCCCGCATCGGCGCCCGAGGCCCCCGCGCCGGAGCCCGCGACCACGCCGAGCCCGGAGGAGACGCAGGCCCCGGAGGAGAAGCCGCGTCGTCCCGAGCGCCGGCGCCGCGGTCGTCGCGCCGCCCAGCTCCTGGAGCCGGAGACCGCCGACGTCCCCGTGCCCGCCGATGCCCCGACGGCTCCCGCTGCCGCGGCCACCCCGGATGCCCCGGCGGCCCCCGGGCCGGCGCCGTCGGCCGATGCCCCGGCCTCCGACGCTCCCCACGAGCCCTCGGCTCCCGCGACCGGCCGCGCAGCCCGCACGTCGCGAGGAGCCGCCGCCGGCCGCCGCTTCCGGTCCCGGGATCCCTTCGCCCCCGGCGCCGCCGCAGCGACCCTGGCCGCAGCCGAGGGGCCGGGTGCCGCGGCCGGCCCGGCCGAATACGCCGGTGATCCGGCGTCCGCGGCCGGCGGCTCCCTGCCGTCCGACGGCGAGGACCGCGCCCGCCCGACCGCCGCGTCGGTGCTCGCCGCCTCCCCGTGGCTCGAGGACGCCGAGGATCCCCGCGCCGAGATCGCCGCGGAGCTGCCCGCAGAGGCGGAGGAGCCCGCCGTGGTCGACGACGTCCTGGACGAGGACCTCTACGACGAGCGGGACACCGTCCTGGACGAGGACGCCGCCGCCTTCCAGGAGATCCAGGACGACCCGGAGGTGCTGCGATGAGAGCGCGGTACATCTTCGGGGAGATCTTCACCGGCCTGTGGCGCAACGTCGCCATGGTCGTCTCGGTGGTGATCGTCACCGCCGTGTCGTTGACCTTCGTGGGCACCGGTCTGCTCATGCAGAAGCAGATCATCGACATGAAGTCGACCCTGGTCGAGCAGTCGCAGGTGACGATCTTCCTGTGCTCCCCGCATTCGACGGCCGCATCCTGCGCCGGCGGGCCGGCGACCGATGCGCAGATCCAGTCCGTGCGCGACGCCCTCGAGGGCGATGTCCTGTCGGGGTACATCGACTCCTACTCCGAGCGGGACCAGGAGGAGGCGCTGGCGATCTACCAGGAGCAGTTCGCGGGGGAGGGGTTCGTCTCCAACTTCACCGCCGAGGACATGCCCGTCTCCTTCCACATCACGCTGAAGGACTCCGACTCCTCCGCGGCGGTGGTCGAGTTCTTCCAGGGCCGCGACGGCGTCGACGAGGTCACCGACCTGCTCAGCGTGTTCGCCCCGTTCATCGACGCCCTGAACCAGTCGACCCTGTTCTCGCTGGGCCTGGCGGTGCTGATGCTCGTGGCCGCGGTGCTGCTGGTGGCCACCACCATCCGGATGTCGGTGGCCAACCGACGCCGCGAGATCGCGATCATGCGCCTGGTCGGCGCCTCCAACGTGTTCATCCGCGCCCCCTTCCTGCTGGAAGGGGCGGTCGCCGCGATCATCGGCGGCCTCATCTCCAGCGCCCTGCTCTGGCTGGGCCTGCGCTACCTGGTCGAGGACTGGCTCGCGCCGACCCTCGGATCCCAGATCATCTCGGTCGGCACGCAGGATCTCCTGTGGGCCGGGCCCGTCCTGGTCGCGACGGGGGCCGCCCTGTCGGTCGCCTCCTGCGTCGTCTCCCTGAACCGCTACCTCAAGGTCTGAGCCATGAACGCCGTCCTCCCTGCCCGCCGTGCACTGCTGGCCGCGCTCGCCGCGACGATGCTGGTGGCCCAGCTGCTGGTGCTGGGGACCCCGGCCTCCCTCGCCGAGGGCGACCGGGACGACAAGGTCGCCGAGCGCGCCGAGATCGACCAGAAGCTCGAGGACGTCCGCACCTCCCTCGAGGGCACCAACCAGGATCTCGCCGACACCTACGTCGCCCTCGCCGAGACGGAGCTGCTCATCCCGCAGGCCCAGCAGGACCTCGAGGACGCGCAGGCCGCTGCGGCCGCCGCGGAGGAGGAGAACCGGCTGGCCGGGGAGCGGCTGGAGACGGCCCAGGCCGAGCTCGACCGGCTGACCACCGAGGTCGAGACGGGCCAGCAGCAGGTCGACGCCTCCGGCGAGGAGCTCTCGCAGGTGGCGCTGGACGCCTACAAGGGCGGCGGCCCCCCGAACCCGGCGAGCGTCTACGTCGGCTCGCAGAACCCGCAGGACGCGGTGGACCGCTCCATGAACTACAAGCTGACCCTCGCCTCCCAGGGCACGCGGCTGGACGAGCTGCGCGACGAGCAGTCCGTCACCGAGAGCTCCGCCGACCGCGTCACCGCCGTCGAGCAGGAGATCGCCGACCTCAAGGTCGAGGCGGAGGAGGCGCAGGCCGCCGCCGAGCAGGCCGAGGCCGATGCCGAGAAGAAGAAGCAGGACCTCGATGACCTCTACGCCGCGCAGATCGCCCAGCGCGACGAGCTGGAGACGAAGAAGGTCCAGTACCAGGGCGACGCCGAGGCCCTCGAGGACAAGGGCACGACCCTCGACTCCGAGATCCAGGCCCTCGCCGACGAGGAGCGCGAGCGGGGCAGCTCCGGGGGGTCGGGCGGCGGCGCGGCCCTGGGCCCCGTCTCGGGATCGGGCTTCCTGCAGCCGGTCGCCGGCCGGCTGAACTCCAACTTCGGCTGGCGCGTCCACCCGATCTACGGCACGCGCAAGCTGCACAAGGGCGTGGACTTCCCCTCCGCCTGCGGCACCCCGGTGCGGGCGGCGGCCGATGGCCGCGTGTCCCGGGCGTACCACAACTCCGGCGCGGGCAACAAGATCATCCTCACCCACGGCACGATGAACGGCAGCGTCATCACCACCTCCTACCACCACCTGCAGGGCTTCGCCGTCTCGCAGGGGCAGAGCGTCAAGCGCGGGGAGGTCGTCGGCTACATCGGCACCACCGGCTCCTCGACCGGCTGCCACCTCCACTTCGAGGTCCACGAGGACGGCACCGCCGTCAACCCGATGAACTATCTCTGATCCCGGTCCGCCCCTGCGCCCTCGGAGAAATCCGCTCGCGCATCCCCGGCACCGCCTCGTATGCTGGATGGTCCGTGCCGGAGATCCCGGGAGGTGAGGAGGAGCCATGTCGAGGATGAAGTCCGCGGCGAAGAAGCAGGCCGCGAAGGACGACGGGCCGGTCAAGAAGCTCATCGCCTCCAACAAGAAGGCCCGTCACGACTACCACATCGACGACACCTACGAGGCCGGCATCGTCCTGACCGGCACCGAGGTGAAGTCCCTCCGCGACCGCGGCGCCTCCCTCGTGGACGGCTACTGCTATCTCGAGGGCGGGGAGGTGTGGATGGACGCCGTCCACATCGCGCCCTACGTCAAGGGGACCTGGACCAACCACGCCGCGCGGCGCAAGCGCAAGCTGCTGCTGCACAAGGCGGAGATCGCCAAGCTCGCCGGCAAGACCCGCGAGAAGGGCTACACGCTGGTCCCGCTGGAGATGTACTTCCTGGGCTCGCACGCGAAGGTCGTCGTGGCACTGGCCCGCGGCAAGAAGGAATGGGACAAGCGCCAGACCCTGCGCGAGCAGCAGGATCTGCGCGAGGCCCAGCGCGCCATGCGCCAGCGCGAGCTCGTCTGAACCCGTCAGGGATGGGTCACGCCCGGGGCCGATGGATCGGCCTCGGGCGCGGGGTGGCTGCTCGAGCCTGCGCGGCCGGGGCGATCACTCGGCCCGTTCCAGGCGGGCCACCGTCTGCCGGCTCGAGGCGATCTGTCCCTCGTCGGCCACCCCGAGGTTCTCGCGCATCATGAGCGCGCGCCGCGCGTCCTCGAGCGCCAGGTCGCGCAGCCGCCGCGCCGCCATCGGCCGCCCGGAGCGGCGCAGCAGCGCCGCATGCTCGAAGCGGCACTTCGCCCGATGCTGGAACACCGAGGCCAGCACGGACAGCGAGCTGGGGGAGGTGGGGTCGTCCAGGCCCGTCTCCTCCGCGGCGAGGTCCAGCAGCTCCTCGGCGGCGGCGTAGGCGCCCTGCCACTGCAGCACGTGGGCGTAGCGGGTGCGGCGCACCGCGCGCACCAGCGGAGGCATCGAGCCGTGCAGGGTGCGGCGGGCGGCCGCGGCCGCCTCGTCGAGCCGGCCCAGCATCCGCAGGTAGGCGACGGTGCGCGGGTCCTCCGGGTGGGCCGCGCACCAGGCGGCGAGCCCGTCCGCGTCCTCGACGACCTCGCGCAGGGTCTCGTCGTCCACGCGCACCGTGACGCCGGCGGCATCGAAGCTGATCATCCTCCCATCCTGCTCCTTCCGCGCCGCGGCGACCAGGGCCGGGCCCGTTCGCGGTGAGCAGACAGATAATCGCTTCGCCCCGGAGCGGGAGAGGAGTAGACTGGTCGGACGGCGAAGGGGTGGCCCGGTCGATGTGCTGAGTCGACGAGCTGATCCGGAGCCGGTGTGGTTGACAACTGAAGAGTGAGTGCAACGACGGCCCAGGCCGTCACAGTGCTGCGACCCACGCATGGGGACGATCGGTTTCGACGGTAGTTGTCCAGCGAGGGGAAGCGGGCCGAGAACCCAGAGTCAACTCGTTAATGTCCTCTGGAAACCAATAAGTGCCGAAACCAAGCGCACTGACTTCGCTCTCGCTGCCTGATCAGCGTTAGCAGTCTGGAACCCCGGGCTTGCTCCTGACCCGGATCGTTCCATCATCTAAGGAGCCACTGCTTCCGGCCTTCGTCATCGGGGTCGGGTGAACAACCTAGAGTGACTGAGTCCGTCGACGACGTGTTCGTGCGAGCGTCGGGACTGAGAAAACGCCTTTCACGGACTGCGCCCGGAGAAGCCCTGGCTTCGCACTATCGGACGCGGGTTCGATTCCCGCCGTCTCCACCATTGCACTCACCGACAAAGGCCCCCTCCCCTGCGCAGATGCGCGGGGGAGGGGGCCTTTCCCGCGCCCGGGGCCCGTCAGCGCGGGGCGGCCTGCGCCGACGGACCGGCCGGTTCGGAGGGCTCCTCCACGGTCGCCGGCGTCCCGCGGCCCTCGAGCTCGGCGGCCAGGCGCTCGGCCTCCTCGCCGCCGATCGCCTCGCCGCGCGCCACCAGCCCGGACTCGGACTTCAACGGGATCTCGCGGATGAACAGCGCGAGCACCAGGCCCACCGCCATGAACGGGATGACGTACCAGAACACGGGCGCCAGCGCGTCGGCATAGGCGCCGACGATCCCCTCGCGCACGGGCTCGGGCAGGTTCGCGAGGGTCTGCGGGTCGATGCTCGAGGCGCTGGCCTGCGCATCGGCCGCATCCGCCCCTGCCCCCGAGAACACCTCGAGCAGGCGCTCGGTCAGGCGCGTGGTGAACAGGGCCCCGAACACGGCGGTGCCCAGGGAGGCTCCGACCTCGCGGAAGTAGTTGTTGGTGCTGGTCGCCGTGCCGATCGTGTCGGCGGGGACGGCGTTCTGCGCGACCAGCACGATGATCTGCATGACCAGGCCCAGGCCGATGCCGAACACCGCGAGGAAGGCGCAGATCAGCCAGATCGGCGTGGTCGCGGCGAGCGTGGTCATCGCCAGCAGGGAGAGGATCACGATCGCGATGCCGGCGATCGGGTAGGCCTTGTAGCGGCCGCTGCGGGAGACGAGGATGCCCGAGACGATCGAGCTGCCCATCATGCCGGCCATCATCGGGATCATCAGCAGGCCCGACTGCGCGGCGGAGGTCCCGGAGGCCATCTGCAGGAAGGTGGGCATGAAGCCGATGGCCGCGAACATGCCCAGGCCCAGCACGAATCCGATCCCGGTGGTCAGGACGAACAGCCGGTTGCGGAACAGCGACAGCGGGATGATCGGGTCCTCCGCACGGGACTCGGCCAGGACGAACGCGGAGGCGGCGAGGACGAGCCCGGCGCCCCAGGCCAGGGTGGTGGGGGAGGTCCAGCCGTGGTCGGCATCGGCCCCGAAGTCGGTGAAGAAGATCAGGCAGGTCGTCGCGGCGGAGAGCAGCACCACGCCGAGCACGTCGATGCGGCGGGTCGCCCTCTTCGCCGGCAGGCGCAGCGCGAACAGGCCCACCGCGAAGGCGGCGATGCCCACGGGGATGTTGATGTAGAACGCCCAGTGCCAGGTCAGGTGGTCCACGAAGTAGCCGCCGAGGAGCGGGCCGAGCACGGCGGAGATGCCGAAGACGGCGCCGAGGGGGCCCATGTACTTCCCGCGCTCGTCGGCCGGGACGACATCGGCGATGATCGCCTGGGACAGGATCATCAGCCCGCCGCCGCCCAGGCCCTGGATGGCGCGGAAGACCACGAAGGTCCAGAAGTCCCCGGCGAACGCGCAGCCCACGGAGGCGAGGGTGAACAGGGCGATGGCCACGAGGAACAGGCGCCGGCGGCCGATGATGTCGCCCAGCTTCCCGTAGATCGGCATCACGATGGTGGTGGCCAGCAGATAGGCGGTGGTGATCCAGACCTGATGGTCCACCCCGCCCAGCTGCCCGACGATCGTGGGCATGGCGGTCGAGACGATGGTCTGGTCGAGGCTGGAGAGGAACATCCCCGCCAGCAGGGCGGAGAAGATGATCCAGATCCGGCGCCGGGTCAGCAGCAGCGGGGCCGCGGTGGCATTCATGGAGCTCCTGGGGAGGGACGGTGGTGCGGGGTCCCGGGACTCCGCAATATGCAGTAACTGCAAGGCAGTGTGCAGTCACTGCATGAAAGGTTGCTGGGATCCGCGGCCGATGTGCCGGACCTCACCGTCCCCCGCAGGCCGCGGGCCGGCGTCCCGAGTACGGTGGGCGGGTCGGATCGAGAGGCAGGGACCATGGCGCAGACAGGCACGAGGGCGGCCGCGACCACCGCGGCGATCGAGGAGGCGGCGCTGGACCTGGCCCTCGCCCACGGCTACGAGACCGTGACGGTCGATCGGATCTGCGAGCAGGTGGGGATCAGCCAGCGCACCTTCTTCAACCACTTCCCGACCAAGGACGACGCGATCCTGGGGCGGGAGATGCCCAGCATCGACGAGCGGGCCGCCCGGGCCTTCGTCCTCGCCGACGGGCCCCTGCTGCTGGACGCCCTGCTGCTGATCCCGGTTCCCGAGGGCGACGCCGCCCCGCCGCGCATGGACGAGAGGATGCGGATCATCGCCGGGCATCCGCATCTGCTGGCGCGCCAGATCGAACGGGTCAGCACGCTCGAGGCCGAGCTGCGGGAGATCATCTCCCAGCGCATCGCCCACGCCGACCCGGCGGGCGACGACGCCGCCCGGGAGAGCGAATCCGCGCTGATCACCTGTCTCATGGGCGGCATGATGCGGTTCGCGACCTCCGAGGCCTCCGCGGCCCGGCGGGGGGAGAGCATGGCCTCCCGCGTCGAGGAGGCACGCGGGGTCCTCGAGCGGGTCCTCGCCCGCTGACCCCCTCGGCGCCGGATGCGCGGGACGGATCCTGTCCGGAGGCTGGACGCGCTCCCGGGGACGGGTCCTAGACTCGGCGCTCCGCAGTCCGTCACGACATCGAGGAGGCTCCCATGAGCACCGATGACAAGTTCGAGAACAGCGCAGAGAAGCTCGGAGGCCAGGCCAAGGAAGGGCTGGGCAAGCTCACGGGCGACAAGGAGGTCGAGGCCGAGGGGAAGGTCCAGCAGGCCGGGGCCGAGGTCAAGCAGAAGATCGAGGACGCGAAGGACACGGCCCGGGGAGCCCTGCGCGGTCTCCAGCGCGAGGGCGAGGACTGAGCTCTCCCCGTCCGGCGCGCCCGTCTCCCTCCGGGGAGGCGGGCGCGTCGCGCTGACGGGGTCTTCACCAGAACCCCGCGCATCGTCCACGCCCCCTCGCCACCTCCTCCATCGCCCCCGTCCTACTCTCGGAGGATGGACGAGAACGACGACATGAGCACAGCCGGGCGGCCCGATGGGGCGCTGCCGCGGGTCCTGGTCCTCCTGAGTGCGCTCTTCTTCGCCGGAGCCGTGGTCGCGGCCCTGACCTGGGGCTGGTTCGTCCCCTCGCTGCTGGCGAGCTTCGGTTTCGCAGGCCTGGTCGCCGCCGTCGTCGCGGGGCGGCACGCGCTCTGCGGCGACTGACCGCCCCCGGGGGAGGTCTCCGCCGCCGCGGCTCAGAGCTCGATCTCGGCGGCCATCTCCCGCAGCCACGCGATGTCCGCAGCGTCCCCGCCGTGCTCGGCCTCCCAGAAGGCCGATGCCGCGAAGCGGGCCTGGGAGATCCTCCACGCCCGCTGCGGGTCGAGCGAGGCGGCCTCGCAGAAGATCCCGAGCAGCTCCCGCATCCGGCGCATCCCGCGCGCGCGGGAGAGCCCCTCGGACAGGGGCGGCCGCGTCACGCTGCGCAGGACGGTGTGCGCCTCGTGCTCCGCCGGCCCGCTCCGGTACAGCGGGTCGATCGCCACCCAGGCCCCGTCGTCGCGGCGGAGGACGTTCGCGAAGCTCAGGTCCCCGTGCGTCATACCCGGCGCCGCCGCGCCGGCGAGGTCCCCGATCGTCGCATCGGCGGCCTGCACGACGTCGGCCGGCAGCGCGCGGCCCTCGCGGATCGCGCGCCGGTGCTGCCGGGCGAAGGCCTCGCGCCAGGCCGGGGCCGATGCCGCCAGCTGCGGTGCATCCGGCGGTGCGGGCACGGCGGCGATCCTCGCGGCCACCGCTCCGGCGGCCGCCACCGCCTCCCGCTCGTCGGCGAGGTCCGCGAGGGTCGGACCGGGCAGCAGCTCGAGCAGGAGCGCCTGGTCCTCGGGGCTGTGCCGTTCCCGGCGCACGGTCCCGTGCCCGGCGAGGACCTCGAGCGCACGGGCCTCCTGCACGGCATCGCCCAGCGGGGAGACCAGCTTGAGCGCCGCGGAGCCCGTGCCCCCGGACCGCACCGGCAGCACGACGCTGGTGCCGCCGAACGACGGCGGCCCCGCGACCCGCAGATCCCACCGCTCCAGGACCGCTCCGATCCGGGACGGCAGCCCGTCCAGCCATGCCGCGGCCGCCCGGTCCTGGCTGACCAGGCGGTGCCGGACGGCCGCGGGGATGTCCGGGGAGCCGGTCATGCGGACCTCAGCGTCCCGGCCGGGTCCCGGCCGCCGTGGCGGTCATCCGGTGATGAGGTCCTCGAAGCCGAGCTCGACCAGGTGTGCACGGCTCATGGCCAGGGACTCGAAGATGTCCCGGCCGTAGGTCTGGTCCTGCTCGATGAGCAGGTGCTGGGCGCCGGAGGCGATGCCCTGCTCGATCACGGGCCTCCAGTCCAGGTTGCCCTGGCCGACCTCCGCGAACTGGACGATGTCCCGCGACCAGTAGTCGCCGAAGGCGGAGCGGTCCCCGGAGTCCAGGCGCTCGAAGAAGTCCGGTCCGGGCAGGGCGATGCGGAAGTCCTTGAGGTGGACCAGGTCGAGCACGCCGTCGAACTCGGCCAGGGTGCGCTGGGGGTCCAGGCCGCCGCGCGCCACCCAGTGGCAGTCGATCTCGAAACGCAGGTCCGGTGCCTTCTCGCGGATGATGTCGAGGATCCGGCGGCCCTCGATCTTCGCGAACTCCACGTGGTGGTTGTGGTAGCTGAGGCTGATGCCCTCATCGGCCAGGCGCTTCGCGTAGCCGTTGGCCTCGACGCAGAACTCGTCCAGGGCGGCGGGGGAGCGCAGGGCGTCCATCGGCATCATGCCGATGCGCGCGAAGCCGGTGCCGAGCGCGCGGGCATGCTCCACGTGCGTGTCGAAGTCCGCCGCCAGCGACAGCTCGCCGCTGCCCTCGGGGACGGAGGTCTTCGCGGAGATCGCGGCGTACTCGATGCCGAGGTCCTCGCGGGCCGCCGCCATCGCGGCGACGTTCTCGTCGGTCATGGGGATCTGGGAGACCTCCACGACGGTGAAGCCGGTGTCCTTGACCTGCGCCAGGACGTCGGCGACGCCCCGCTCGGCGATGTGGTCCTTGAGCATCATCAGCTGGATGCCGATGCGAGCCATGGGATGGTCCTGTCTCTCGGTGGGGTCTGTCGGTGGGGCGGGTCAGCGGTACTGGATGCCGAGCTCGTCCAGCAGCCCGGTGAAGGCTCCGTGCGCCTCCCGGAACAGATCCGGTCCGGAGAAGCCGCCGGTGGCGTAGGCCAGGGAGAGGTGCGGCTCGAGGGAGAAGAACCCGTCGAAGCCGTCGTCGCGGATCGCGGTGAGGAACTCGCGGACCTCCCCGTCGCCCTTGCCGGAGGTGACGACCTCGCCGTCCTCCAGCCGGGCGTCCTTGATCTGCACGTACTCCAGGTGCGGGCGCAGCAGCTCGTAGCCCTCGGTCACGGGGCGCACGCCGACCTGCACGAAGTTCGCGGCGTCCCAGGCCGCCCGCAGGCGCGGCGAGCCGACGGAGACGAGGATGTCCGCGCAGCGCGCCGGGGTGTCGCCGTAGATGTGCTTCTCGTTCTCGTGCAGCAGCGTCACCCCGCGCTCCTCGGCGACGTCGGCGAGGGCGCGCATGCGCCGCAGCACCTCGTCGCGATGCGTCGCCGGATCCTCGCCCTCGGGGAGGAAGAAGGAGAAGATGCGGATGTACTCGGCACCGAAGTGCGCGGCGACGTCGGCCGCGTGGCGCATGCGCTCCAGGTGCGGGGCGAAGTCGTCGGTGATCTTGATCTTCCCGATCGGGGAGCCGATGGAGGAGACCCGGACGCCCGCCTCGTCGAGGATCCGCTTCGCCTCGGCCAGCTGCTGCTCATCGAGGTCCAGGACGTTCGTGTCCCAGGCGGAACGGAACTCGATCCAGTCCATGCCCAGCTCCCGCACCACCTGCACCTGCTCGGCGAGGTCGGAGGAGATCTCGTCGGAGAATCCGGAGAGGGTCCACATCGGCTGCATGCCTTCCTGTCACAGGGACGGGCCGCGGGCCGCCGGCGCCGGGTCCACCGGCGCCCGGGAGCGGGCCGCTGTGCCCGGGGTCGTCCCGAACAGTATCGAGCGGGTTCCGCTGACCTCTGCGGTTGCCGTCGGTTGCCCGCGTCGGAGAGCTGGCAACCCGTGGCAACTCCCGCCCGCCGCTCGTCCCGACCACCACCATCGGAGAGGACCCCCCACCTCCGGGCCGCTGCGCCGCGCGCCGGGCCCCGCGAGGACGCGAACGAAAGGCACACCATGACGACGACGTCCCAGCCCGCCGAGACCCCCGCCGCCGAGCGCACCGTCCGCCTCGGCATCATCGGCGCAGGAACCCAGGGGTCGAGCTACGCCCGCTTCATCGCCGAGGGCATGGTCCCGCACATGACCCTGACGGCCATCGCCGACACCGACCCTGCCCAGCTCGCCGCCGCCGCGGAGAAGCACCCCGGGGCGGCGACCTTCTCCACCCACCAGGAGCTGCTGGCCTCCGGCCTGGTCGACGCGGTCGTCACCACGATCCCGCACTACCAGCACCCCGAGGTCGCCATCGCGGCGATCGAGGCCGGCGTCGCCACCCTCGTGGAGAAGCCCGCCGCCGTGCACACCACCCAGGTCAAGCGCATGAACGCGGTCGCCGAGGCGCACCCCGAGGTCCCCTTCGCGATCATGTTCAACCAGCGCAACAACCCGCTGTACCAGCAGATCAAGGCGATCGTCGACGGCGGGGAGATCGGCGAGATCCTCCGCTCGAACTGGATCATCACCACCTGGTGGCGTCCTCAGGGCTACTACGAGCAGTCCGCGTGGCGCGCCACCTGGGGCGGCGAGGGCGGCGGCGTGCTCGTCAACCAGGCGCCCCACCAGCTGGACCTGTGGCAGTGGATCTGCGGCGTGCCGCAGAAGGTGTTCGCCAAGGCGGGCTTCGGCTTCCGCCGCGACATCGCCGTGGAGGACGAGGTGACCGCGCTGGTGGACTACGGCGACGGCCGCACCGGCACCTTCACCACCTGCACCCACGACCTCGATGGCACCGACCGCCTCGAGATCCTCGGCACCCAGGGCAAGATCGTCGTCGAGGGGTCCAAGAAGGCGACCGTCAAGCGCTATGCCCGCCCGGAGAAGCAGATCTCCGACGAATCCACCCCCGAGAGCGCCCGCCAGCTCATGAGCGGCAACTCCGCAGGCCTGGAGGGCGTGGTGAGCACCGAGGTCATCGAGGACACCTCCGCCTGGGGCGCCCAGCACTCCGGCGTGCTGGAGAACTTCGCCCTGACCGTGCTCGGCGAGGCGGAGCTGCTGGCCCCCGGCACCGACGGCATCCACGGCGTGCGCCTGGCCAACGCCATCCACCTCTCGGCCTGGACCGGCCGCGAGGTGCCGATCGACTTCGATGAGAGCGAGTACCTCGCCGAGCTCAACAAGCGCATCGAGGCCGAAGGCGTGTACCCCACCCAGAGCTGAGGATCTCCGGGCGGGGACGGACGCCGTCCCCGCCCCTTCCTCGACCTGACGACAGGCGTGCGCCGCCGCCCCGCGCGGCGCGACGCCCCTGTCGTCATGCCCTGCCGCGCCCGCGCGGCAGCCCTCGACAGCAAGGAGGCACCCCATGTCGACGACCCTCGAATCCAGCCCCGGCCCCGCAGCGGGCCCGCCCTCCGCCGGGGACGCCGCCCCGCCCCGCGGACGAGGGCGGACCGTCGCCGCCCTCGGCTTCTCCCAGGCCGTGGACAATTCCGAGTCCGGGCTCATCAACACCTTCTTCCCGCTCATCCGCACCGCCTTCGGCCTGGACTACGGCGCCCTCGGCCTGCTCACCTCGATCCCGCGCTTCTCGCGGATGATCTTCGGCCCCTTCTGGGCGATGATGGCGGACCGCTTCGGCCGCAAGCCGATCCTGTTCCTGGTCACCGGGGTGTGGGGCCTGTTCACCGTCGCGGCGGGGTTCGCGCCGAACTATCCGGTGCTGGTGGCGCTGTTCGCCATCTCCGCGATCGGGACCGTCGCCTCGGAGCCGATCCTCAACGGCCTCCTGCCGGACATCTTCGCGAGATCCGAGCGTGGAAAGGCCTATGGCCTCGTGCGGGGGATCGGAGGCGGGGTCGGCATCGTGATGGGACCGGCCATCGGCCTGTTCGGCGCGAATCCCGAGGGCTGGCGCTACGCGATGTGGGCGATGGGCGCCGTCTCGATCCTCTCGGGGATCATGATCCTGCTGTGGGTGCCGAGCGTGGGCGGGACGGCCTCGAGGATCTCCCGGGATTCCGCCTCCGGGGCGTTCCGGGTCGCCGATGCGATGAAGCTGTTCCGCATCCCCACGATCGCGCTGATGGTGGCGATGATCCCCTTCGTCACCTCGGTCGCGGTGCTGCCGTTCTACTCGACCTTCCTGGTGGACGAGCGAGGGTACTCGGTCCCGGAGTCGACGGTGATCATGGCGATCAACTCGATCGGCGTGATGCTCTCGAGCTTCCTCGGCGGCTTCCTGGGCGATCTGTTCGACCGCCGCTTCGGGGCGAAGGGGAGGGTGATGCTCATGCAGATCTATCTGGTCTCCTTCGCGATCACCGTGGCGCTGGTGACCCAGCTGCCCTTCGACGGCCGCGGGTTCGTGTACCCCGCCTCCTTCGTGCTCGGCCTGGTGTTCTCGATCGGCTTCTCCGGCTGCGTCCTGCCGATGATCTCGACCGTCGTCCCGCTGCAGCTGGGAGCGACGGCGTTCGCCCTGCTGTTCTCGTTCATCCAGGGCGGCATCGCCGCGATCTTCTCGATGCTCGCAGGCAGCATCGCCGATGCGATCGGCCTGGGCGGGACGTTCCTGTGGTTCATGACCGTCCCCTATCTGCTCAACGCGCTGCTCTGGTTCGGCTTCTACCGGACCTACCCGCGCGACCGGGCGAAGCAGGACGCCCGCACCGCGGCGCTGCTGGACGGCGCCATCTGACGTCTCGGCGCCTCGCCGCACCTGCCCAGAAGGGCCCGACCGGACCTCCGGTCGGGCCCTTCTGCTGCGTCCGGCGCCGATGAGGCATCGTCGGCAGCCCTCCGACCTGCGCGGATGCATCGATCTCGGCAAGTTCTAGACAACTGTCGTGTTCTGGACACGTGTCGATCTATGATGTCGGCACGCCGGGACGGGCGGCAGACCACCGCTCGGGAGAACCGGTGCGCGGGCAGGGGCGCCTTGACGATCGGGTGGCTCGGTCCGGCCCTCAGGACGGAGAGATTCCCATGGCTCGACACATCGCCACCCTCGATTCCGCATCCACCACCACCCGCAGGTCGCTCATGAAGGGCGTCGCCTGGGCGACCCCCGTGGCCGTCGTGTCCATCGCCGCGCCGGCGGTCGCGACCTCCCCGACGCCGCCGATCGACGTCTCGCTGGACGGGGACTCGTGCAAGTACCCCGGGCAGAGCACGCCGAACGCCTTCTCGTACAAGCTGATCTTCAACATCGAGAACAACCGCGACTACGACATCGAGTGGAGGGTGACCTCGCTGTACGTCGACCCCAACTCGGGATCGAACATCACCTTCCCCTACAGCTTCCCGACGGCCTGGACCTCGCTCTCGGCCCACGGCAGCACCGCGGCCACGTTCATCTCCAACGAGAGCACCAACAGCTCCAACGGAAGCGCCGTGTTCACCTTCGAGGTCCGCAAGGTCGGCGGCGGAGCCGAGCAGCCCGTCTCCGGGTCGATCTCCATCGGCGGCCTGCCGCCGTGCAAGGGCGAGGACGCCGCGAAGACCGCGGCCCGGACCGAGGAGGCCCTCCCCGAGGAGGAGGCCGCGCTCGTCGAGGACGCCCCGGAGGAGACCGCGACCGTCGAGGAGGAGCCGCCGGCCGAGGAGGAGCCGGCCCCCGAGGAGCAGCCTCCTGCGGAGGAGAAGCCTCCCGTGACCGAGGAGGACCCGGCGAAGGACGAGGCCCCGGCGCCCGAGGAGACCGAGGCCGAGAAGCCCGCGGACACGGCGAAGGCCGCGCGCGAGCCCGCCCCGCCGGTCGAGGAGCCCTCCGATGCCCCGAAGTCCGACGCCTCGAAGCCCGCCGTCGCGGAGTCCGAGACGCCGAGCGAGACCCCGACCCCCACCGAGGAGGCCACCGCCGCCGGCGCCTGACCGGCCCGTGCGGACCCGGGCGCGGCCGCCGGGCTCCGTGACCCTGCTGCCTGATCCCTGCTCGGGGGCGCCGCGGTACGGTGGGCCGATGCCTGATGCCGCTCCCGCTCCCTCCGACGCGCCGCCGGATCCCTCGAGCATCCCTCAGCTGCCCGGCATGCGCCGCGTCGCGGAGCCCGTGCTGCTGGGACGCGGCTGGGACAACGACATGTGGCACGTCGGCACCCTGGACGACGGCACCCGGGTCGTGCTGCGTCGCCCCTACCGGGAGCTCGGCCGCTGGGCGCTGCAGCAGGAGATCGCCGCGCTGCGCACGATGGTCCCGTGCGCGGAGTTCGCGACCCCGCAGCTCCTCGCCGTCCTCGGCGAGGACGAGCCCGCGGGGCCGGCCTCGCTCATGACCTGGCTGGAGGGGGAGGTCGTCGCCGATGTGCTGCAGCGCCGGGACGCGGGGGAGGCATCCCGGCCGGCGCGGCTCCTGGCGGGCGCGCTCGCGCAGCTGCATCGGCCCGCTCCGGCCGAGCACCCGCGCAGCCCGTATCGCGGGGTGCCGCTGGCCTCCCGGCCGGGCCGCACCGAGTCCGACCTCGCCGCCCTGCGCGAGCGGCCGCAGCCCGAGGGCCTCGGGGCGGAGCAGCTCGCCCGGGTCGAGGAGATCCTGCGCCGCGGTCTCGACGCCGCCCCCTGGCGCGGGCCGGACCTCCTCCTGCACGGCGACCCGCATCCGGCGAACCTGGTGATGCTCCGGGACGGCCGGCTGGGGATGATCGACTGGGGGGACACGAGCGCCGGAGACCCCGCGAGCGACCTCGCCCAGCTGTTCCTGCTGGATCCCGGCGGCGACGGACTGGCCGCCTACCTCGACGCGGTGCGGGGCGGGCGCGCCGGCAGCGCCGCGGTGCTCGCGGACGTCGCCGCCCTCGAGGCGCGCTCGCGCGCCTGGGCCGTGCGCTTCGCCGTCATGATCCTCGCCCACGCGCTGCGCGGGGAGGCGGACGCGCAGGCACCGCTCGCGCAGTGCGCGCGGAACCTGCTGCTCGCCTGGTCCGTCTGAGGTCCGACGGCCTCAGCACTTCCCGATCGCGGTGCGGGCGGTGACGAAGGCCTGCACCGCGGTCTCGACATCGTCCTCGCTGTGCGCGGCGGAGAGCTGGACGCGGATGCGTGCCCTGTCCTTCGGCACCACCGGGTAGGAGAAGGCGGTCACGTAGACGCCCTGGGCGAGCATCGCATCGGCCATCTGGGCGGCCCGGCGGGCATCGCCGAACATGACCGGGACGATGGCGTGCTCCCCGGGCAGCAGCTCGAAGCCCTCCTCGGCCATGCGGGTGCGGAACTGCGCGGCGTTGCGCATCAGGCGGGCCCGCAGCTCGCGGCTGCCCGCCACCAGCTCGAGGGCCTTCAGCGTCGCCGCCACGATCGACGGGGCCAGCGAGTTGGAGAACAGGTAGGGGCGGGCCCGCTGGCGCAGCAGCTCGATGATCTCGCCGCGCCCGGAGACGTAGCCGCCGCTGGCCCCGCCGAGCGCCTTGCCGAAGGTGCCCGTGTACAGGTCCACCCGGTCCGAGACGCCGAAGTGCTCGGGGGTGCCGGCGCCGTGCTCGCCCAGGAAGCCCACCGCATGGGAGTCGTCCACCAGCACCAGCGCCCCGAACTCGTCGGCGAGGTCGCAGATCCCCGGCAGCGGGGCGAGGTACCCGTCCATGGAGAACACGCCGTCGGTGACGATGATCGTGCGCCGGGCCCCGGCGCCGTCGTTCAGCTCCCGGGTCTGCTCGAGCCGGGCGCGCAGATCGTCGAGGTCGGCGTTGCGGTAGCGCAGCCGCGCCGCCTTGGACAGGCGGATCCCGTCGATCAGCGAGGCGTGGTTCAGCTCGTCGGAGATGATCGCGTCCTGCGCGCCGAACAGCGACTCGAACACCCCGCCGTTCGCGTCGAAGCAGGAGGAGAACAGGATCGTCCCCTCCGTGCCGAGGAAGCGGCTCACGGCGCGCTCCAGCTGGAGGTGCAGGTCCTGGGTGCCGCAGATGAACCGCACCGAGGCCATCCCGAACCCCCGCTCGTACAGGGCGTCCTTGGCGGCGGCGATGATCGCGGGATGATCGGCCAGGCCCAGGTAGTTGTTGGCGCAGAAGTTCAGCACCCGGGCGGTCCCACCGCCGGGGCCTGCGGTGGCCACGTGCGCCGACTGCGGGGTGAGGATCGCCCGCTCGTGCTTGTACGTGCCGGCTTCGCGGATCTCGTCGAGCTCGAGGCGCAGCTGGTCCTTCATTGCGGTGTATGCCATGGGGGTCTCCTCGGGTCCGGGGCGGGGTCTTGGCGGGGGCGGTCAGTCCAGGGTGGTCCAGTCCAGCACGACCTTGCCGGCCGCGCCGGAGCGCGCGATCTCGTAGCCGCGCTCCCAGTCCTGCGCGGGCAGGACGTCGGTCACGGTCGCGAGGATCGTCTCGCGCAGGGGACGGGAGGTGGTGAGCATCGCGGACATGACGTTCCAGGTCTCGAACATCTCGCGGCCGTAGATGCCCTGCAGGGTGAGCATGCGGGTGACCACGGCGGTCCAGTCGATCTCGAACTGCCGCGAGGGCAGCCCCAGCAGGGCGATCCTCCCGCCGTGGTTCATGTTCTCGATCATCTCCTGGAGGGCCGCCGCCTGTCCGGAGATCTCCATCCCCACGTCGAAGCCCTCGCGCATGCCCAGCTCCTCCTGGGCATGGCGCACACGGGTGCGCGAGACGTCCACGATGACGTCCGCCCCGGCACGGCGCGCCATCTCCAGGCGGTGGGCGGCGACATCGGTGACGGTGATGTAGCGGGCACCGGCGTGGCGCGCGACAGCCACGGCCATCTGGCCGATCGGCCCCGCGCCGGTGATCAGCACGTCCTCGCCCACGAGCGGGAACTTCAGGGCCGTGTGCACGGCATTGCCGAGGGGGTCGAAGACCGCGCCCAGCTCCGGCACGATCACCTCCTCGCCGCCGTCGTGCTCATGGACCCACACGTTGAAATGGGGGATCGTCACGTACTGGGCGAAGGCGCCGTCGCGCTGGACCCCGACCGAACGCACCCGGATGCACATCTGCTTGCGGCCGGCACGGCAGTTGCGGCAGGTGCCGCAGACGACATGCCCCTCGCCGGAGACGCGGTCGCCGATGCGCACGTCGTGGACGTCCGCGCCGACCTCCACGACCTCGCCGTAGAACTCGTGGCCGGGGGTGAAGGGCACGGTGTCGCACATCGCCCGGGCGGAGGCGTCCCAGGCAAGGATGTGCAGGTCCGTCCCGCAGATCCCGGTGCGCATCACCCGCACCGTGACGTCGAAGGGCCCGCAGCCGGGCAGGGGGACCTCGGCGAGCTCGAGTCCCGGCCCGGGGCCGGTCTTGCGGAGGGCGATCATGGTGCGTCCCGTCGCGGCGCCCGGGGTGCTGGGCGTCGTGAGGGCGTGCGCGCCGTCGGTTCTCGACATGGGCGGGCTCATCTCCAGGGGTGGTGTCTCCAGTGACGACCCGAGCTTACTGGCTGCGCACAGCTGCGCAGTGCAGCCCCCGCCCGTCACCTCCACGCAGCGGGCTGGGCGCCTCGACGGGCGTCGATGCGGCCGGCGGGCCACAGCGTCCGACGCCCGTCCCATCCGTTCTCCCGCAGCGCCTCGTCGATCCGCCGGACCGCCCGACGGCAGCGGACCTCGAGGTCCGCATCGCAGATCATCAGCTCGACCCATCCGTTCCGGCGCAGCGCATCGGAGCCGCGCAGCCGCTGCTGGTGCTGATGGGGCGTCTCCTCCTCCGCCTCGGTCGGCACGTGCTGCGCGGCCACGGCGTACCGGTCCCACCGCAGGTGGCGAGCGGCGAGCGCCGTCCCGTCCGCTCCGTGGATCGTCATGTTCAGGGCGGGCTCCGGCAGTCGGGCTCGCTCGAGCGCCAGCCGCAGCAGCGTCTGTTCCGTGGAGCCGGCACCGATCCGTACGTGGGAGAGCGCCTCGCCGGCGGCCACGGAGCCCGGCCGGGGCCCCGTGGCCTGGAGGATGGCTCCGAGGTCGCGCATCGTCCTCCGCGCCCCTTCCCGGCGGGCCGGTGCCCGCCGCACCAGAAAGTCCCCGATCACGACGAGTGCGTCCAGATCGAGGACCGAGGCGAGGTCCAGGAAGGTGCGCTCGGGTGAGGTCGCCACCACGCCATCGACCTCGGTCCGATGCTGCGGGGGAACATCGCTGCGCCGTGCACGAATTCCCTGACGCCGGAGCGGCGCCCCCAGCATGGGGATGCACATCTCCAGCGGAGTCTCGATGGTCCACGAGTCCAGTCCGAGCCCCGGGGGCAGCGGCATGCGGTGCAGGCGCGCCGCGGACAGCCCGGCAACGACGGCATCGGGCAGATCCGCCTGCAGCGCGATCGCGATATCGACCTCGCCGGTCGTCTCACCGCGGACCCGATGCAGTCCGCGACCGATGGACTCCACCGCAGAACTCTGCAGCCGCTTCGCAGTCACCCCGAGGCGCAGCGCCTGACGGGTCGTGAATGCCGCGGCTATCAGCTGAGGAGGGAGCGGGGCTGGGGGCCTGGCCATGCCCCCAGCAGACCACGCCCCTCCCCACGCTCCCGCGGACCATCCACATCGCGCAGGTCGGGAGCTCGCCATCGGTGCTGTCCACGACCAGGTTCGTCGCGTGCCCCTCTCGCGGTCGGCCGGTCCACCCGCCGGCGTCCAGCTTGTGCCTCCAGCGGGACCGTGCCGGGGCCTGCTGGCCGAGGCGATGGGTTCCTGCGCGCTTCGGATCACTGATCGATTTCATCCCTCATCCCGCAGTTTTGAGGGGTGTGATCGATCAGCCATCCCCAGGCTCTCGACACCGACATCCCCAGGAAGGCTCGCGGCGCCGAGAATCCCTCGCTGGCTCGCAGGACCGCCATCTCCCAGCAGGTTGTCGTTCCAATTCCCCGGAACAGATCTCCCGCGTCGCCGGAGCCCACCATTCGGGTGCGAGGTTCCCGCACCTCGGGCTCCGGTCTGCGCATCGCGCGGGCGGCGCCCGGATATCGGGAGGCGCGGCTCTGCGCCGGGGATCTAGAGTGGTGCACCATGACCGAGCGCCCCGCCACCCCGACGACCCCGGGGGTCGACGCCCCCGTGATCACCTATCCGGCGGACCTCCCGGTCTCCCAGCGCAGGGACGACATCCAGGCGGCGATCCGCGAGCACCAGGTCGTCGTGATCGCCGGCGCCACGGGCTCGGGCAAGACGACCCAGATCCCGAAGATGCTGCTCGAGCTGGGCTACGGCACGCGCGGGAAGCTCATCGGCCACACCCAGCCCCGTCGCATCGCCGCCCGCTCGGTGGCGCAGCGCATCGCCTCGGAGCTGGGGGAGAAGCTCGGCGAGGGCACGGTCGGGTACCAGGTCCGCTTCACCCGCGAGGTCGCCCGCGGCGCCCGCCTGAAGCTCATGACCGACGGCATCCTCATGGCGGAGATCGCCCATGACCGCCTGCTGAAGCGGTACGACGCGATCATCATCGACGAGGCCCACGAGCGCTCGCTCACCATCGACGTGATCCTCGGCTACCTGCGGCAGATCCTGCCCGAGCGTCCCGACCTGAAGATCATCGTCACCTCCGCGACCATCGACCCGGAGCGGTTCGCCGAGCACTTCGCCGAGCGACGTCCCTCGGGGGAGACCCGTCCCGCCCCGATCGTCGAGGTCTCCGGGCGGACCTATCCCGTCGAGATCCGGTACCGGCCGCTGGTGCTCGAGCCCGAGCTGGAGGACGACGACGAGCTCGAGGACGTCCACTCCGTCGAGCGCGACCTCGGCCAGGCGATCACGGACGCGGTGGACGAGCTGGTGGCCGAGGGGCCCGGCGACATCCTCGTGTTCCTCCCGGGCGAGCGGGAGATCCGGGAGATCCAGGAGACCCTCCAGGCCCATCTGACCCGGCCGGGGCGCAGCGGCCGCGGACGGCTGCCGATGGAGGTCCTGCCCCTGTTCGGGCGGCTCTCCGCCGCCGACCAGCAGCGGATCTTCACCCCGCGCGCGCAGGGCACCTCCCGCCGCATCGTGCTGGCGACCAACGTCGCCGAGACGTCGCTGACCGTCCCCGGCATCACCTACGTCGTCGACTCCGGGCTCGCACGCATCTCGCGCTACTCCCAGCGCACCAAGGTCCAGCGTCTTCCCATCGAGCCGATCTCGCAGGCCAGCGCCAACCAGCGCTCGGGCCGATCGGGCCGCACCGCCCCCGGCGTGGCGATCCGCCTGTACTCGCAGGAGGACTTCGAGACCCGCCCCGAGTACACCGAGCCGGAGATCCTGCGCACCTCCCTGGCCTCCGTCGTGCTGCTCATGACCAGCCTCGGCCTGGGGGACGTGGAATCCTTCCCCTTCGTCGAGCCGCCGGCCTCGCGGGCCGTCACCGACGGCGTGCGCCTGCTCGAGGAGCTGCGCGCCATCGAGCCGGCGCCCGAGGCCCCCGGCGGGCGCCGCCTGACCGACATCGGCCGCCGCCTCGCCCGCTTCCCGCTGGACCCGCGCCTGGCGCGCATGCTCATCGAGGCGGACCGCCTCGGCGCGCTGCGCGAGGTGCTCATCATCGTCGCCGGGCTGTCGATCCAGGACCCGCGCGAGCGGCCGCTGGGCCAGGAGCAGCAGGCCCGCGAGAAGCACAAGCGCTTCGAGGACGAGACCAGCGACTTCCTGTCCTACCTCAACCTCTGGAACCATCTCGAGGAGCGCCGCCGGGAGCTGTCCGGCTCCGCCTTCCGCCGCGAGGTCCGTGCCGATCACCTGCACTACCTGCGGATCCGCGAATGGTGGGACCTGCACCAGCAGCTGCGGGAGATGGCCAAGGACGCCGAGCTGCACACCAGCTCGAACGATGCGAGCTCCCTGGCGATCCATCAGTCGCTGCTGGCGGGGCTGCTCAGCCACATCGGCCTCTACCAGGAGCGCCATCGCGAGTACGACGGCGCCCGCGGAGCCCGGTTCGCGCTGTGGCCCGGCTCTGCGCTCGCCAAGAAGCGTCCCGACCTGGTGATGGTCTCCGAGCTGGTGGAGACCAGCCGGCTGTGGGGGCGCACCGCCGCGAAGATCGACGCCGAATGGGTCGAGGAGATCGGCGCGCATGTGGTGCGCCGCTCGTACTCCGCCCCGCACTGGTCCTCGAAGCGTGCCAGCGCCATGGCCCACGAGAAGGTCACCCTCTACGGCGTGCAGATCGTCGCGGACCGCGTGACCAGCTACGGGAAGGTCGATCCGGAGCTCTCCCGGGACATCTTCATCCAGAACGCCCTGGTCGAGGGCGACTGGACGACCCGGCACCATTTCTTCCGCGACAACCGGGCGCTGATCGCCCGGCTCGAGGAGCTCGAGGCCAAGACCCGCCGCCGCGACCTGCTGATCAGCGACGAGCAGCTGTTCCGCTTCTACGACGCCCGGATCCCCGCCACGGTGCTCTCGGGCCGCCACTTCGACGCGTGGTGGAAGAAGCAGCGCCACGAGACCCCGGACCTGCTGACCCTCACCGAGCAGGACCTGCTGGACCCGGATGCGGATCTCGCCGGCGTGGCCCGGGACTTCCCCGACACCTGGGTGCAGGGCGACCTGACCCTGCCGCTGCGCTACTCCTTCGGGGAGGTCGGGGCGCAGGGCAGCGACGGCGTCACCGCGACGATCCCGCTCGCGGTGCTCAACCGCGTCGAGGAGCGCGGCTTCGACTGGCTGGTCCCGGGGATGCGCGAGGAGCTGGTCACCGAGCTGATCCGCTCCCTGCCCAAGGCGATCCGCCGCCACCTGGTGCCCGCGCCCGAGCGCGCCAAGGCGGTCGCCGCCACCCTGCACGAGGACGACCCCGATGCGGGGGAGCCCTTCGTCGAGGCGGTCGCCGACGAGCTGGTCGCCCTGCCGGGCGTGCCGCAGGACCTGCCCCTGTACGGCAGGGAGTTCGACCTGTCCCGCCTGCCCGCGCACCTGCGCATGCACTTCCGCGTGGTGGACTCCCGCGGCAAGGAGATCGGCACCGGCGATGACCTCGCCGCCCTGAAGAAGCGCCTCGCCCAGCGTGTGCGCACCTCCGTCTCCCAGGCGGGCGACGACCTCGCCCGCACGGCGCTGGACGCCTTCCCGGCCGACGGCGTCCCGGCGGTGCACCGCTCGAGCGTGGGCGGGATGACGGTGACCGGCTATCCGGCGCTGGTGGCCCGGCGCGGCGCGGACGGCCGCGTGGACCGCGTGGACCTGCAGGTCCTCGCGAGCGCCGAGGAGCAGGCGCTGAAGCATCGCGACGGCGTGATCGCACTCATCGACCGGGAGCTGCACCCGGACCTCGGGGAGGTGCTGGGCGCCCTGCCCAACCCGACGAAGCTCGCCGTGGCGTCCTCGCCCTACCCCTCGACCCCGGCGCTGCTGGCCGATGCCTCCCGCGCGGCCGTCGACGCCCTGCTGGGCCAGGAGCCGATCCGCGACCGCGCCGCCTTCGACGCGGCGCTCGCCCGGATCCGCGCCGAGCACACCGACCTCGCCGCGGAGACGGTGCGCCGCGCGGCCGCGGCGCTCGCGGCCAACGCGCGGCTGCAGCGGTCCGTCTCCCGGGTGTCCTCCCTCGCCCTGCTGGACCGCCTCACCCAGATCCGCGCCCATGCCGAGGCGCTGCTGGGGGACGGGTTCATCTCCCGCACCGGCACCGAGCGGATCGGGGACCTGGAGCGCTACCTGCGGGCCGACGAGATCCGGCTGGAGAAGATGCAGGACAACCCGCGCCGCGACGAGCAGCTCGCCTGGCAGGTCGCCGACCTCGAGCAGCTGTGGGCCCGCACCCGCGAGAAGCTGTCCCCGGCGCGCCGGGCCGAGCCCGACGCCCGGGAGATCCCCTGGCTTCTCGAGGAGCTGCGGGTGAGCCTGTTCGCGCAGACCCTGGGCACGCGCCGGACCGTCTCCGACACCCGGATCCGCAAGGCGATCGCCGCGCTCTGACGGCGCGCTCCGACGGGTCGGCATCCGGTGCGCCGTCGGGGTCCGGGACGGCCCGCCGGGCCGCTACCATCGGGACATGTCACCGACGCCATCTGTGAGCTACTCCATCACCATTCGCCTCGAGTTCGCCGCCCGCTCGGCCGCGGTCAGCGACATCACCGGAAGGATCGAGGAGCACGGCGCCTCGGTCACCGCGCTGGACGTCTCCGCCTCGG
This sequence comes from Brachybacterium phenoliresistens, assembly GCF_039530785.1. NCBI lineage: Bacteria > Bacillati > Actinomycetota > Actinomycetes > Micrococcales > Dermabacteraceae > Brachybacterium > Brachybacterium phenoliresistens. Next base: position 766,870 of record NZ_BAAAOW010000001.1, on the reverse strand, counting down.
GGCCCGAGCGCATGCGGGCGGACATCACCGTCCTCACCGCCGGCCACGACCATGCCATGGAGGTCGTGGACTCCCTCAAGGAGCTCGACGGGGTCGAGCTGGGCAAGGTCTCCGACCGCACCTTCCTCGCCCACCTCGGCGGCAAGCTCACCGTCGAGTCGAAGGTCCCGATCCGCCACCGCGACGACCTCTCGATGGTCTACACCCCCGGCGTGGCGCGCGTGGTCAAGGCCATCGCCGAGCACCCGGAGGACGCCCGGCGCCTGACCATCAAGCGCAACACGGTCGCGGTCGTCACCGACGGCTCCGCGATCCTGGGCCTGGGGGATCTGGGCCCGCTGGCCGCGATGCCCGTGATGGAGGGCAAGGCCGCGCTGTTCAAGCGCTTCGCGGGCATCGACGCCTTCCCCATCTGCCTGGACGCGCACACGGTGGACGAGATCGTCGCCCACGTGAAGGCGATCGCCCCCGTGTTCGCCGGGATCAACCTCGAGGACATCTCCGCGCCGCGCTGCTTCGAGATCGAGGACCGTCTGCGCTCCGAGCTGGACATCCCCGTGTTCCACGACGACCAGCACGGCACCGCGATCGTGGTGGTGGCCGCGCTGCGCAACGCCCTGCGCGTGGTGTCCAAGGACATCGAGTCGGCGCGCATCGTGCTCTCGGGGGCGGGCGCCGCAGGCACCGCGATCCTGCGCCTGCTGCGGGCCGCCGGGGCGCGCGACGTCGTCGTCACCGACATCCACGGGATCGTCCACGAGGACCGCGAGCAGCTCGACGGCCGCCTGCCGTGGATCGCGGAGGTCACCAACCGCCGCGGCCTCACCGGCACGCTGCAGGACGCGATCGCGGGGGCCGATGTGTTCATCGGCGTCAGCGCCGGCAACATCCTCACCGCGGAGGACGTCGCCACCATGGCCGAGCGGTCGGTCGTCTTCGCGATGGCGAACCCGACCCCGGAGATCGACCCGATCGAGGCGTCCAAGCACGCCGAGGTGGTGGCGACCGGCCGCAGCGACTTCGCCAACCAGATCAACAACGTGCTCGCCTTCCCCGGCGTCTTCCGCGGCCTGCTGGACGCGCATGCGACCGACGTCAGCGACCGCATGCTGCTGGCCGCCGCCGAGGCGCTGGCCGACGTGGTCCACCCCGACGAGCTGAACCCGACGTACATCGTCCCCAGCGTCTTCCACGAGGGCGTGACGAAGGCGGTCGCCACCGCCGTCGAGCAGGTGGCCCGCGAGGAGGCCGGCACGGTGGACACGATCACCGGCACCATGAAGGCGGTCTACGCCGACGAGATCACCCTCGAGGGCTGATCGCCGCCGGGCGCCGGGCCGCGGCCCGGCGCTCGAGCCACCACAGCAGCACGCCCAGCGCGATCCCGACGACATCGGCCATCACGTCGTCGGGATCGCCGCTGCGCAGAGGAGCGAGCAGCGCCTGCACGACCTCGATGAGCACGGCATGGCCGAGGGCGGCCACCACCACCCAGCCCATCGGGAAGCGGCGCCGCGGCGCGAGCACGCGGCCGGCCGCCCACACCGTCAGCGCGAACACCCCGATGTGCACGAGCTTGTCGGTCCCCGGCAGGGCATCGCCGCCGCCGGGGAGGTCCGGGACGCGCGGCAGGTAGAAGCCGATGTTCGCCACCAGGGCGAGGGCGAGGACGGCCAGTCGGGCGGGCGTGGGCTGCGGGCGCATGCCCTGATGGTACGGAGGTCGAGGCGCTAGGCTCGGTCCATCCGTCCCGACCGCGACAGCGAGGAGCCTGCGATGGCGTCGACCTCCGATCCCGACCGTCTCGACCCCTACCGCGCCGACCCCGGGGCCGCCCCCGGCTCGACCGCCGTGCTGGACCGGCAGGTCGCCGAGAAGGAGGCGACCACCGACGACGGCGACCACGACCGGTTCGCCCACTACGTGCGCAAGGACCGCATCACCCAGGCGGCCCTGGACGGCACGCCGGTGATCGCCCTGTGCGGCAAGGTGTGGGTCCCCGGGCGCGACCCCAAGAAGTACCCCGTCTGCCCGCAGTGCAAGGAGATCTACGACGGCATCCGCGAGCCGAACGACGGCGAGGGCGGCGGCTCCGGCAGCGGCTCCGGCGGTTCCGGCCGCGGCGGGTTCCGCGGTCTGTTCGGCGGGCGCCGCTGACCCGCGCGGCCCTGCCGCCGAGGTCTCCGGCGCGTCCGCACGCGCGGCCGGTGGGCGCCCTGCCCGTCGGCCGCGAGCGCGCCAGAATCCTCACAGTTCCCGCCCCGCGATCCCGGGCATGCCGGTCCTCCGGAGGTCCGGGGGCGGCGGTACTGTGGGGCACGCCGTGAACAACCAGCCGACTCTCGCCTCCGCCCATCAGGACCCGCGCCGCCCCTCGCCGGCGGCCGCGCAGTCCCTCCCTCCCGCATACCCGCGCCGCGCCCCCTGGGGCACCGCGACCAAGCTGCGCGCCTGGCAGGCCGAGGCCATGGACCTCTACCAGCGCACCGACCCGCGCGACTTCCTCGCGGTCGCGACGCCCGGCGCCGGCAAGACGACCTTCGCGCTGCAGATCGCCGCGGGCCTGCTCTCCGAGGGCATCGTCCGCCGCGTCACGGTGGTCGCCCCCACGGAGCATCTCAAGTCGCAGTGGGCCGATTCCGCCGCCCGCGTCGGCATCTCGCTGGACCCGAACTTCTCCAACGCCCAGGGCCGCCACGGCGCCGGCTACCAGGGCGTGGCGATCACCTACGCCCAGGTCGGCATGAACCCGGGCCTGCACCGCGCCCGCACCGAGGCGGAGCCCACCCTCGTCATCCTCGACGAGATCCACCACGCCGGCGACGCCCTCACCTGGGGCGACGGCGTGCGGGAGGCCTTCGAGCCGGCGCGGCGCCGGCTGGCGCTGACCGGTACGCCGTTCCGCTCCGACGACTCGCAGATCCCCTTCGTCACCTACGAGGAGGACGGCGAGGGATTCCTCCGCTCGAAGGCGGACTACACCTACGGCTACAGCGAGGCGCTGCGCGACCACGTCGTGCGCCCGGTGCTGTTCATGACCTACTCGGGGCGCATGCACTGGCGCACCAAGACGGGCGACGAGGTCTCCGCCCAGCTCGGCGCGCTGGAGACGAAGGACATCACCCAGCAGGCCTGGCGCACCGCCCTGGACCCGGAGGGCGAGTGGATCCAGGCGGTGCTCGCCGCCGCGGACCGGCGCCTGTCGGAGGTGCGCCGCCACGTCCCCGATGCCGGCGGTCTGGTCATCGCGACCGATCAGAAGGCCGCGCGCGCCTACGCGGCGACGCTCCAGGAGCTCACGGGCCGGCCCGCCACCGTGGTCCTGTCCGACGACGCCGGCGCCGGCCGGCGCATCGAGGAGTTCTCCCAGAGCGAGGACCGCTGGATGGTCGCCGTGCGCATGGTGTCCGAGGGGGTGGACGTGCCGCGCCTGGCCGTGGGCGTCTACGCCACCTCCACCGCGACGCCCATGTTCTTCGCGCAGGCCGTGGGGCGCTTCGTGCGCTCCCGGACCCGCGGCGAGACGGCGAGCGTGTTCCTGCCCAGCGTCCCCGTGCTGATGGCCCTGGCGGCGGAGATGGAGGCCCAGCGCGACCACGTGCTGGACCTGCGCCCCGACACCGGAAGCGAGGAGACGGGGCTGGACGACCAGCTCCTGGAGGCGGCCAACCGGGAGGAGCGCGCCAGCGAGGACCAGCTGGCCTTCTCCTTCGAGGCGCTCGAGTCGGAGGCCTCCTTCGACCGCGTCCTCTTCGACGGCGGCGAGTACGGCGCCGGGGGAGTGGTCGGCAGCGAGGACGAGCAGGAGTTCCTGGGCATCCCGGGCCTGCTGGACGCCGAGCAGATGCGCACCGTCCTCCAGCAGCGCCAGGCGGATCAGCAGGCCCGCCGCGGCGGCGGCCCCGCCCCCGCGGCCCAGGAGGCTCCGGCGGTGGTCGACCACCGCCGGCTCATGGAGCTGCGCAAGGAGCTGTCCTCGCTGGTGGGGGCCTGGTCGCGCAGATCGGGCATCCCGCACGGCCAGATCCATGCCACGCTGCGCACCCGCTCGGGCGGGCCGGCGGTCGCCCAGGCGAGCGCCGAGCAGATCCAGGTCCGCATCGACACCGTCCGCGGCTGGTTCGTCGGCCGCTCCTGAGCGCCGCCGCGCCCGATCGGCGCCCGCTCCGGAGTCAGTCCAGCACGGCGGCGGCCAGGAGCCCGTCGGTGATGGTGGGGATCGCGAGATGGCCGTCCGGGCCGTCCTCGGCGGTCAGGCCCAGCTCCGCGAGCGATGCCTCGTGGCGGGCCCGCGCCCGGGCGACCTGCTCGGCGGGGGTGGGCGTCTCGACGGGCTCGCCGTCGACGATGAGCGGCACCTGCAGCTCGCGGACGGTGGCCTCCGTCCACAGCGGCGACGCCTCGCGGCGGTCCAGCTCGTCCATGAGCTCGCGTTCGAACTCGTAGATCTCCGCGGCCGAGGGGAGCACCAGCTCGGCCCGCGCGGTGCCGGCCGCGCCCAGGCGGAAGGCGCGCTTGGCCCCGCCCAGGGTGGACTTGTTCTCCGACCGCTTGCCGACGGGGTGCATGAGGCCATCGGCCCCCTCCCGCTCGACGAGCTTGTAGACGAATCCCGGCGCGGGGTGCCCGCCGCCGGTGACCAGGCGGGTGCCGATGCCGAAGGAGTCCACCGGCACCCCGGCCAGCGCCTCGACGCGGTACTCGTCCAGGTCGCTGGTGGCGGTGATCTTCGTGCCGGTCGCGCCGAGGGAGTCCAGCTGCGCCCGCAGCGCGCGGGACTGCTCGGCGAGGTCGCCGGAGTCCAGGCGCACCGCGCCGAGCTCGGGCCCGGCGATGTCCACGGCGGTGCGGACGGCCTCGGCGACGTCATAGGTGTCCACGAGCACGGTCGTGCCCGCCCCCTGCGCGGTGATCTGCGCGGTGAAGGCCTCGCGCTCCTGGTCGAACAGGAGGGTGAAGGCATGCGCCGCCGTGCCGCGGACGGGGATGCCGTACCGCTGCCCGGCGGCGAGGTTCGACGTGGCCGCGAAGCCGACGATCGCCGCGGCGCGGGCGGCGGCGACCGCCGCCTCCTCGTGCACGCGCCGACCGCCCATCTCGATGCAGGGCCGCCCGCGGGCCGCCGTGACCATGCGCGAGCCGACCGAGGCGACCGAGCTGTCGTGGTTGATGATCGACAGGATCACCGTCTCCAGCAGCACCGCCTCGGCGAAGGTGCCCTCCACCCGCAGCACGGGAGAGGTGGGGAAGAACAGCTCGCCCTCCTCGTACCCGAGCACCGTCCCGCCGAAGCGGTAGTCCGCGAGGAAGGCGAGGGTGTCCTCGTCCATCACGTCCAGGGAGCGCAGGTAGGCGATGTCCTCCGCGTCGAAGCGGAAGTCGGCGATCGCCTCGAGCACGCGCCCGGTGCCCGCGAGCACTCCGTAGCGCCGCCCCGCGGGCAGGGACCGCACGAAGACCTCGAACACGCAGCGGCGATCGGCGATCCCGGCCTGGCGCGCGGCGCGCAGCATGGTCAGCTCGTACAGATCCGTCATCAGTGAGGATGTCACGGGTCAACGGTACTGGGTGCGGGGCCGCGCGCCGTCTCCCCGCGCTGCCGCGCGCGACCGTAGAATCGATGCGATCCCGGCGACCGGCCGGATCAGGAGGACGGAGCTGAGCATGTCGGAGCACGGGACGACGCCGCGCAGCGAGGGCCCCTCGCTGCTGCACGCCCCCTCGCCCGATTTCGCCCCGTCCCTCGCGCAGACCGAGGGCGCGCCCGAGCGCTCCCGCTCCACCGGGCTCCAGGAGCGGGAGGAGGCCGGCACCGCCCGCCCCTGGCGCACGGTGGTCTGGAACGACCCGATCAACCTCATGAGCTACGTCGTGTTCGTGCTGCAGCGCTACTTCGGGTACTCCCGCGAGCATGCCGACGTGCTCATGCGGCGCATCCACCACGAGGGCCGGGCGATCGTCTCCCAGGGATCGCGCGAGCGGGTCGAGTCCGATGTGCAGGCCATGCACTCCTTCGGTCTGCACGCCACCATGGAGCAGGAGGGCGAGGACTGATGGCGCATGCGTTCCGGCCCCGCGCGGACGGCAGCTTCGCCTGCCGTCTCGAGGGGGAGGAGAAGGCGGTCATCGTGCAGGTCGCGCAGGAGGTCTCCGACCTCGTCCGCCTCGACCTCGCGGTGACGGAGGACTCCCTGGCGGTGCGCCGCGCCGCCGCATCGGACGATCCCCTCGAGAGGCTCGAGGCGCAGTTCGCGACCCACGAGGCCCGCGAGCCCGGCGACCCGGCCGTGCGCCGCCTGTTCCCCGAGGCCTCCCCGGACGAGGCCCTCGCCGCCGAGTTCCGCCGCTTCGGGCAGCAGGACCTCGTGGCCATCAAGCTCGAGGACCTCGCGGCGCTGTGCGAGAGCATCGACCGCACCGGCCCGGGGACCACCGAGGTCTCGCTCACCGAGGACGAGGCGATGCACTGGCTGCGCGCCCTGACCACCCTGCGCACGGTCGTCGCCGACCGCCTCGGCGTGGAGCGGGACGGCGACTTCGAGACCGTCCGCATGCTCCAGCAGATCGGCGAGCGGGTCCCCGAGGCGGCCGAGGGCGAGGACGAGTCCTCCGAGACCGCCGGCGGGGACGTCATGATCGCGATCTACGAGCTGCTGAGCTGGCTGCAGGAGAGCCTGATCCGCGTGCTCGAGCCCTTCTGAGCGCTCCCGGCGCGTGTGATGTGCCCCGCAGTGAGCGCGGCATCACTGCCGACCAGGAAAGCTGTGCCTAACCTGGACCGGATGAACAACGCGCCCATCGGCATCTTCGACTCCGGCGTCGGCGGTCTGACCGTCGCGCGAGCGGTGCTCGACCAGCTGCCCCGCGAGGAGATCGTCTACATCGGCGACACCGCGCACACGCCCTACGGCCCCCGCCCGATCGCGCAGGTCCGCTCCCTCGCGCTCGACATCATGGACACCCTCGTCGAGCGGGGCGTGAAGATGCTGGTCATCGCCTGCAACACCGCCTCGTCGGCCGTGCTGCGCGATGCCCGCGAGCGCTATGACGTGCCGGTCGTCGAGGTCATCCAGCCGGCCGTGCGCCGCGCCGTCGCCGCCACCCGCAACCGTCGCGTCGGCGTCATCGGCACCCAGGCGACCATCGGCTCGCGCGCCTACGAGGACGCCTTCGCCGCCGCCCCGGACCTCACGATCACCTCCGCGGCCTGCCCGCGGTTCGTGGAGTTCGTCGAGCGCGGCGAGGTCGGCGGGGACGACATCGTCGAGATCGCCGAGGAGTACCTGGCCCCGGTGCGCGATGCCGGCGTCGACACCCTCGTGCTGGGCTGCACGCACTACCCGATGCTCACCGGCCCGATCAGCTACGTGATGGGCCCCGAGGTCACCCTCGTCTCCTCCGCCGAGGAGACCGCCCTGGACGTGTACCGCCAGCTGCGCCAGGCGGGCCTCGAGCGCACCGACGTCACCGCCCCGCGGCACGTCTTCGCCGAGACCGGCACCGAGCTGGGCGGGACCTCCACCTTCGGCCCGCTCTCCCGGCGCTTCCTGGGCCCGGCCGTGCCGATGACCGCGACGCTCCCGGCGGTGACGGTATGAGAGTCACCGTGATCGGCTGCTCGGGCAGCTTCGCCGGCCCGGAGGGCGCCGCCTCCAGCTACCTCATCGAGCACGAGGACGCCGCCGGGCGCACCTGGCGGGTCCTCCTGGATCTGGGCAGCGGCGCCTTCGGCCCTCTGCAGAAGGTGCTCGACCCGGCCTCCTTGGACGCCGTGGTCATCTCCCACCTGCATCCCGACCACTACCTCGACCTCACCGGCCTCGAGGTGTTCTGGGCCTATAACGAGCGGTGCGACCTGCCGCAGCTGCCGCTGTACGCCCCGGCGGACCTCCCCGCCAAGCTGCGCGCCATCCAGGGCCGCAGCTGCGACGTGCCCGACGGCGTGCAGGCCGTGCCCTTCGCCCATCGGACGCTGGTGGACGGCGAGCCGTTCAGCATCGGCCCCATCACCTTCGCCCCGCGCCCCGTGATCCACCCGGTGGAGACCTACGGCTTCCGCATCACCGCCGACGACGAGGTCCTCGTGTACTCCGGCGACTGCGACGAGTGCGCCACCCTGGACGAGCTGGCCGAGGGCTGCGACCTGTTCCTCTGCGAGGCCGGGTACATCGAGGGCCGCGACGACCGCTTCACGGGCATCCATCTCACCGGTCGCCGCGCCGGGCTCACCGCGGATCGCGCCGGGGCCCGCCGCTTGGTGCTCACCCACATCCCCGCCTGGACCAATCCGGCCGTCCCGCTGGCCGAGGCCCGCGCCGTCTACCCCGGGCCGATCGAGCTGGCAGCGCCGATGGCTATCCTCGAGGTGGCCGCGCAGCGCCAGCTGCAGTAGGCCGGCTGCAGCAAGCAGGACACCCACCAGGAAGGCACCCGATGAGCGAGACCACCCCGCAGACCACCGGCGACCGCGTCGACGGACGCACCCCCGACCAGCTGCGCGAGGTGAGGATCACCCGCGGCTGGCTCGACCACGCCGAGGGCAGCGCGCTCATCGAGTTCGGCCGCACCCGCGTGCTGTGCGCCGCCTCCTTCACCGAGGGCGTGCCGCGCTGGAAGAAGGGGTCCGGCTCCGGCTGGGTCACCGCCGAGTACGCGATGCTCCCGCGCGCCACCGACTCCCGGTCCCCGCGCGAGAGCGTCAAGGGGAAGATCGGCGGGCGCACGCACGAGATCTCCCGCCTCATCGGCCGCTCCCTGCGTGCCGTCATCGACCTCGACGCCCTCGGCGAGAACACCATCCAGCTGGACTGCGACGTCCTCCAGGCCGACGGCGGCACCCGCACCGCCGCGATCACCGGCGCCTACGTCGCCCTCGCCGATGCGATCTCCTGGGGCCGGCGCCACACCTCGCTGTCCGCCACCGCGACGGTCCTCACCGATTCGGTGAGCGCCATCAGCGTCGGCATCGTCGACGGCCGGCCGCTGCTGGACCTCGAGTACCGCGAGGACGTCGCGGCCGACACCGACATGAACGTGGTCGTCACCGGCACCGGCGGCCTCGTCGAGGTGCAGGGCACCGCCGAGGGCGTCCCCTTCTCCCGCGCCGAGCTCACCACCCTGCTGGATCTCGCCGAGTCCGGCTGCGCCTCCCTCGCGCAGATCCAGCGGGACGTGCTCGCGGAGCAGCGGTGAGCGCGGCTCCCGCCGGGGCCCGCATCGTCCTGGCTTCCCACAACGCGAAGAAGCTGCGCGAGCTGCAGCGCATCCTCGCCCCGGCCGTCCCGGGCCTGGAGGCGGAGCAGATCGTCTCCGCCGCTGGCCTCGGCCTTCCCGATGTGGTCGAGGACGCCGTCAGCTTCGAGGGCAACGCCCTGAAGAAGGCGCGCTCCGCCGCCGCGGCCACGGGCCTGCTCGCGGTCGCCGACGACTCCGGCCTCGCGGTCGACGTGCTCGGCGGCGCCCCGGGGATCTTCTCCGCCCGCTGGTCGGGCCGTCACGGCGACGACGAGGCGAACAACGATCTCCTGCTCGCCCAGCTCTCCGATGTCCCGGACGAGCACCGCTCGGCGCGCTTCGTCTCCGTCGTCGCCGCGGTCCACCCGGACGGTCGCGAGCTGGTGTGCCGCGGGGAGATGCCCGGCACCCTGCTGCGTGCGCGGCGCGGCGAGGGCGGCTTCGGCTACGACCCCCTGTTCGTGCCCGATGATCAGCCCGGCGGCGGCTCCCTGACCGCTGCGGAGCTCTCCCCGGAGGACAAGGACGCGGTCTCGCACCGCGGCCGCGCCCTGCGAGAGCTCACGACGCGGCTGGGGGAGCTGCTCTCCTAGCGCTTCTGGCCGACCTGAGCTCCTGGCGTCCCCGAGAGGGGGTGTCAGGAGCTCTTGTCATGTCCGGCCTCCGGGTACCGTCCGCGGGGCTGCCGTCGTCGCTGATGCCGTCCGGGTCCCGCCACCCGTGTTTACGGGGGTCGAGGATGAATGATCTTCCGCGCTTCGCTGTGGCGGAACGTGTGCATCATGGACGTATTCCGAAGAACCGCATCGTCGCCCGATGACGTGGCTGGTCAGAGCGTATTCGGGGAGGTCTGCCGCGGTGGGGAGGAGAGGTGGGACGAAGTTCTCCACAATGGTCGTGATGGCCTTCCATCGACCGGCGTACGGGTGTAGGCTGGGTTTCGAACAGGCAATCGAAATCGGCGGCGACGGGGCCGCCGGAGAGTCTGGGGAGGGGGGCGGGGCGGCATGTCGCAGGATCAGATTCCGGGGATGCCCGATCGCCCCGCGCGTGCTCTGCCTGCGTCGGCTCCTGAGGCCGGGCGCTCAGCGCGCGCCGCGTCCTCGCCGGCCGCCTCTGCCCCTCGCGCGGCGGGTGCCGCAGCGGACGCCGGTGACGACGGGGAGGGTGCGGGACGGGGTTCCCGACTCCCGGGACCGGCGACGGTGGAGCAGTTCGTGGCGCGGGTGCCGTTGTCGCTCGCGCGGGGAGCGATCCGTCGGCCGGTGTCGCGGGAGGCTCTGCCGGGGCGAGCGGGGGTGGAGGAGGACCCGGTGCTGGCGGGGGTCGCCCGGACCCTGTGGGATCTCGAGGTCCAGGAAGGCCCTCTGCTGGCGCGGAAGTACTTCGCGCTGCATGCTCTGTCGGATCGGCCCGACGAGGCACCCGAGCCGGGCCTGGAGGGGGACTGCGGCAGTCTCATCGCGGCGGAGGCGCTGCGGGTCTCGGCTTCCCGCGGGGCGCGGGAGGTCGCAGATGGGTATACGGCGGTCGAGCACTTCCCGGGATGCCTGACGCGTCTGGAGGGGGAGGAATTCCCGGCCTTCTGGTTCCGGGAGATGATCCGGATGACGCGGACGCTGCGGCACGTCCTCCAGCAGGGCATCGATGAGGTCGTCGCCGGCTGGGACCTGCACTGCACCCCGAAGACCTTCTTCAAGAACCTCCGGGCCCTGGTGGCGTGGGCGGAGTCCCTGCAGGCGGCAGACGAGGCGCCGGTGCCGGTGGAGCGGGGTGTGCGGGTGCAGGAGGTCGGTGGGGGCATGTCGTGCATGACCCTGACCGGGCCGACGCCCGAGGTGTACTCGGCGGCGCGGCGTCTGGATGTGGCGGCGCGGGCGGTCCAGGCCCAGCAGCGCGCGGCCCTGGCTGCGGGTGGGGAGGTTCCGTGGGATCCGGATGGGATGGTGCGGGAGGATCAGCGGCCGATGTCCCTGGCGACCCTGCGGTTCCTGCTGGCGACCCGTGGGCAGGTGGATACGGATGGGGTGGAGGTGCCGGCGGACCGGTTCCGGATCACCGTGACCGTGCCGATCCTGTCGTTGTTGGGGGTGAGTGAGGCGCCGGGGATGCTGGATGGGATGGTGCCGGTCCCGGCAGACCTCGCGCGGACGCTGGCGGCGGGGGAGGAGGACTGGTACCGGGTGCTGACCGACCCGGTCAGCGGGGCGTTCGTGAAGCTTCCGGCGGCGACGTACCGGCCGACCGCGGCGATGCGGGAGCATCTGCGTCTGCGGGGGTCGCAGTGCGCGGTGCCGGGGTGCGGGAGGCCGGTGTCGCTGGGGTCGGAGTGTGATCACATCGAGGAGTTCCTCGCTGGTGGGGCGACGGATCTGGAGAACCTGCACTGGTTGTGCCGGTTCCATCATCAGGAGAAGACCGACGGGGTCCTCGACCCTGTCCGGATCCAGCCCGTCCAGATCGGTCCGGACGGGGTGACGCGTCCGGGGCGGACGCGGTGGCTGATCGGGAGCAGGGAGGGGCATCACGTGATCCGGGATGTGGTCGATGATGTCGATCTGATCGGGACGATGACCGTCAAGCATCTGATGGACCACTACCAGGACCACCAGGGCGTGCTCTGCGGTCAGGACTGCCGCCATTTCGGCCGGCCGATCCCCCCGGACGAGGACGACGATCCCGACGACCCGCCCACTCCCGACGGTCAGGACCCCGGCGGCGGCGATGACCCCGGAGGCGGAAGTCCCGGCGGCAAGGACCCTGGAGGTAGCGACCCCGGAGACCGGGGTGGAGGACACGGCGAGTCCGGGGAAGACGACTCCGGGCATGGGACTGGAGGTCATGGCGGTGGCGCTGGCGTGCGCCCCGGGAGAGGCGACGACGTCGAGCGCCCCAGGAATGATGGTGCTCCCAGCCGCGCTACCGACGCCTCGACCCGAGTGTCACCGGCGACCGTCGATCCTGCCGACCCGTGGGGCATCCAGCAGCGTCGGAAGCGGAATCGAGATTCCGGGACCGAGGGCGGTTTGGCCTTCCCTTTCGGCTCCGACGGACCCCCGCCCTTCTGAAGATGGCAGGATCGGATCGCACCGTGACCGCCAGCCCGCCCAGGACGGGCAGGGCAGGAGGTCAGATCACGCCGGCATGGGCCAGGGCGCGACGCACCACGATGTCGTGACCGCCCTCGAGCTCGTCCATCACCCCGGACTCCAGGAGCTCGGCGACGTCGTACCAGTTCAGCTCCAGCGCGTCCTCCTGCGGAGAGGCCTCGCCGTCCACGGGCACCAGGTAGGCGAGGGAGATCGCATGCTGCCGCGGATCGGTGAACAGTGACTGCCCCGGCGTCGGGAAGTACTCGGCGACGGTGAACGGCACCGGGCTCGCCGGGATGCGCGGCAGAGCCATCGACCCGAGATCCTTGTCGATGTGGCGGGCGATCGCCTCACGCAGCGTCTCGTGGATGAGCACGCGGCCCGAGACGATGGTCCGCACGATCCGCCCCGTCCCCGAGGCGCGCAGCAGGAGGCCCACCTGGGCGACCGTCCCGTCGACGTCTGTGCGCACCGGCACCACGTCGATGTACGGGATGGGCAGATGGCGGCGCAGCTCGGCGATGCGGTCGGGCTCGAACCACGCGCCCTCGGCATCGATGGCCGTCCGGGGGCTCATCGGCGGGCCTCCGACTCCTGGACCTCGGCCGCGATCTGGCCGGGAGCGAGATGCGACTTCTCGAGGATGAACCGGGGATTCTGGTCCCGGGAGACGACCCGCACCTCGTGCTCGACCGGAGCGCCCGCGATCATCCGCACGCCCCAGGTGGTGCCCTCGAGGTCGACCAGCGAGAGCGTCGCGTTCGGGATCGAGGGCAGCGGCCTCTCGATGATCCCCGACAGGACGAATCGGATCAGGGTGCCGTGGGCGACCACGAGGACCTTCTGTCCCGGGTACCGCCGCTCGAGGTCCTCGAGGGCGTCGTAGCCGCGATCGGCGACCGCCTGATGATCTTCGCGGCCGGGGAAGGAGCGCTCGGGGTACGTCTCCTCCATCTCGCGGGTGGGCTTGCCCTCGGCGACGCCCCAGTCGATCTCGACCAGCCGGGCATCGGTGCCGCCGAAGGGGATCCCGTGGTCCTCGGAGATGATCTGCGCCGTCTGCTGGGCCCGCTGCAGCGGGGAGGAGACCACCACGTCCCAGTCCACGGGCGGGAGATCGTCGAGCGCCTGATGCGCCTGCTGGATCCCGGTGTCGTTCAGCGGGATGTCCGAGGACCCCTGGAACAGATCACGCAGGTTGTAGTCCGTCTGTCCGTGGCGGACGAGGCCGAACAGGGTCATGGGGGCTCCTCGGGGCGGGGCAGGCTGCGGCGTCAGCTCTCAGGGTACATCCCGCGCCACGCCGCCACGCCCGGCGCTGGCGAGCATCGGCGCTGGTCACGGGACGGACCCGGGGTGGCGGCGCCGAGGGCCTGCATCGTGCTCCGGGCACGTGCGAGCATGTGATGGTGAGCACTCCGATCGGCGACCACGCCCTCCTGTCCGACCTGCACACCGGCCCGCTGATCTCGCGCGAGGGCAGCGTGGACTGGCTCTGCCTGCCGCGGTTCGACTCCGCGGCGGTGTTCGCCGCGATCCTCGGGACCGAGGAGCACGGCCGCTGGCTCATCGCCCCGCGCGACGGCGAGGTCGTGGACCAGCACTACGAGCAGGGAACCTTCGTGCTGCGCACCCGCTGGCGCACCCCCACCGGGGAGGCGGAGTCCGTGGACTTCATGCCCTCGGCCGACGGCCGCGCCGACATGGTGCGCCGGATCCGCTGCCTGTCCGGGACCATCGAGGTGGACGTCGACCTGAGGCTTCGGCCGGACTACGGCGCCACGCTGCCGTGGGTGCGCCGCGTCGACACCCGCCACGGCCCCTGCCTGCAGGCGGTGGCCGGCCCTGATGCGTACATCCTCCGCGGGCCGCGGCTGGAGGCCGACGGGACCCGCCACGGCGGCGTCTTCCACCTGAGCGCCGGGCGCAGCTGCACCTGGGTGCTGACCTGGGTGCCCTCGCACCTGGAGGTGCCCGAGCCGATCGACGTGGACGCGGCGCTCGAGGACACCCGCCGCTTCTGGACGTCCTGGAGCGATGCGATCACGGTCGACGGCCCCTGGGCCGATGCGGTCCACCGCTCGCTGCTGGTGCTGCGGGCCCTCACGCACGCCGACACCGGCGGCATCGTCGCAGCTCCCACCACCTCCCTGCCCGAGGACCCCGGGGGCGTGCGCAACTGGGACTACCGCTTCTGCTGGCTGCGCGACTCGGCGCTCACCCTCGAGGCGCTGCTGCTGCACGGGCGCACCGAGAGCGCCCTGCACTGGCGGGACTGGCTGCTGCGCGCCGTCGCCGGCGATCCGGAGGATCTGCAGATCATGTACGGCATCGCGGGGGAGCGGTCCCTGCCCGAGCGGACCCTCCCGCATCTGCCCGGGCACCTCGGATCGGTGCCGGTGAGGATCGGCAACGGCGCCGTCGCCCAGTACCAGGCCGATGTGATCGGCGAGGTGATGATCGCGCTGGAGGCTCTGCGCGAGGCGGGCGTCGCGGAGGACGACTTCTCCTGGCCCCTGCAGCGCAGCATGCTCCGCCACGTCACCACCCACCTGGATCGGAAGGACCAGGGGGTGTGGGAGATGCGCGGGGACGCCCACTACTTCACCCATTCGCGCGTGATGATGTGGGCGGCCCTGGACCGCGGCATCCGCGCCGTGGCCGAGCACGGCCTGTCCGGCCCGGACGCCGAATGGATCCGGCAGCGCGACGCGCTGCGCGAGGAGATCCTCGAGCACGGCGTCAGCGCGCAGACCGGCGGCTTCACCCAGACCTACGACACGACCGAGGTCGATGCCTCGCTCCTGCAGATCCCGCAGACGGGCTTCGTCCCGTACGACGATCCGCGCATGCTCGCCACCGTCGAGCAGATCGAGCGGGACCTCATGCATCACGGGCTGCTGCTGCGCTATCGCACCGCGACGAGCACCGACGGCCTGACGGGCGACGAGTACCCGTTCCTCGCCTGCAGCTTCTGGCTGGTCGAGCAGTACGCCCGCACCGGCAGGCTCGACGAGGCGACGGCGCTCATGGAGGAGCTCGTGGACTGCGCGAACCCGCTGGGCCTGCTGGCGGAGGAGCACGACCCGCAGCAGGGCCGGCAGATGGGCAACTTCCCGCAGGCGTTCAGCCATCTGGCACTGGTGCGGGCGGCCGATGCGATCCGCGACGCTGCGCGCGAACGGTAGGGACTCCGCTTAGTTAGCGAGGGCAACTAATCGGGTACTCTGGGTCTCGACTCGAACAGCACGACCTCCAGGAGACCGCCTTGTCCGATCCGACCCTGCTGATCCTCGGCGCCACCGGCGATCTCACCCTGAGACTCCTGCTGCCCGGGATCGGATCGCTGCTGTCGCGGGAACCTGGCCGGCGCCTGCGGGTGATCGGCGTGGGGCGGCGGGACCGACCCCGGAGCGAGTTCGCCGGGCTGGTCGCAGATGCGCTGGCGTCGGGCGGAGCCGGTGCCGAGGCGATCGACCGCATCCGGGACCAAGCCGATCATCATCGGATCGACATGTCTGATCCGGGCGAACTCGCCCGGCTGCTGGACCGCTATGCCGATGCCGAGCGGCTCGTCCTCTACTTCGCCCTGCCGCCGGAGGTCACGCGGAGGGTGTGCGCGGCCCTGCGCCACGTGGGACTGGGTGAGAGGACGCATCTGGCTCTCGAGAAGCCGTTCGGGAGCGATCTTCGCAGCTCCCGGGACATGGAAGAGCTCGTCCTGGGGCTGGCGCCCCCGGAGCGTATCCATCGGATCGACCACTTCCTCGGGATGTCCTCCGTGCAGCGCCTGGCCGGCTGCGATGCCGCGTCGGATCGTCCCGAGGAGATCGAGATCTGCTTCGAGGAGTCCCTGGCGCTGGAGGGCCGCGCCGGGTACTACGACGGGGCCGGAGCGCTGGTGGACATGATCCAGTCCCATCTGCTGCTGGTCCTCGCCGAGCTGCTGCGTCCTGCCGCGGCCCCCGGGAGCGGCTCCGCGGTGCACGAAGAGCGCGTCCGCATCCTGCGGGCCCTCCGGCCATGGGGCGGCGATCCGGCATCGGCCTCGCGCCGAGGCCGGTACACGGCGGGCAGCATCGGCGGGCGCCGGATTCCCGCCTACACGGACGAGACCGGGGTGGATGCGGCGCGCGGGACGGAGACCCTCGCGCAGATCACTGTCGAGGTCGATCTCCCGGCGTGGGCGGGCGTGCCGATCACCCTGCGCTCGGGGAAGGCGCTGGGCGCGCCGGCGCAGCATGTCGCGCTGAGGATGCCCGATGCTGAGCCGGTCCTGCTGCCGCTGGTCGACGGGGCGGCGGAGGGCACGCACGTGGGCGCCTATGGTGCGGTGGTCGGAGCCGTGCTCGACGGGCGCGATGCTCTCGGAGTGGGGTCCGATGCCGTCGAGGAATGCTGGCGGATCATCGACGAGGTGCGAGCGACCTGGTCGGCAGGAGGCGTGGAGATGGACGAGTACTCCGCCGGCTCGGGCGTGCCGGAGACGTGGAGACCGCGTGCGCGAGGGGGGACTCGAACCCCCACGCCCGAAGGCACTGGAACCTAAATCCAGCGCGTCTGCCGATTCCGCCACTCGCGCGCGACCCCGCACAGCCTATCCGGGAGCGGAGGCGCTCGGCGCAGGGCGAGCGGGCGAGCGCAGGGCGGTCGCGTGCGCGGCGACGGGACGGGCACGATACGATTCCGGGCAGACGCACCGGCAACGCATCGGAGGAACTGGTGAGCAAGAGCAAGAAGGCGAGCCTCGAGGACATGAGCCGCGAGGCCGAGCGCCGACAGGACAATCTCGCCGCCGACATCGACGAGCTCATCGATCGCATCCACCCCAAGAACGCCCTGATGCGCTGGAAGAACGAGGCGCTGGACGCCGCGAAGGGTTTTTCCGCCGCCGGTGACGGACAGGGCGCCCAGGGCCGCATCGCTGCGGTCGCGGGCGGCGTCATCGGCGTGATCGTGCTCGCGGCGGGCGTCGCGGTCCTCGCGGCGGTCCGCGGGCGCGGCGAGGAGGAGGAATCCTCTCGGAAGGCGGCGAAGGACTGATCGTCCGCGACGGCCCGGCGACCTCCGCGGTCGCCGGGCCGTCGCATGCCCGGGCTCAGGCGGAGACGTCCCCGTCGAGGTAGAGCCATGCGCCGTCCTCGCGGACGAAGCGGCTCACCTCGTGCAGCACGAGGCGCCCCTCGGGGCCGCGGGCCGTGGCGCGGAACTCGACCGTGCCGGCCTGGTCGAAGGGGCCGCCGGCATCGGTGCGCAGGATCTCCAGGTGCAGCCAGCGCGTCCCGTCGCCCAGCGACGTGGCGAGATCATCGGCGCCCGGTCGGGTGCGCGGGTGCCAGGAGGCGAGCAGGTGCGCGAGGTCGCCGCGGGCGAAGGCGGTGAAGCGGGAGCGCATGAGCTGCTCGGCCGTGCCCGCCCGGCGCCGTCCGGCCAGGATCGGCCCGCAGCACGTCCCGGCGCTCTCGCCGCTGCGGCAGGGGCAGGGAGGATCGTCCATCATCCCTCGATCCTCCCAGACGCCGGGACCTGGCAGGATCGAGGGCATGACCGAGCCTGATCCGACGCCCGAGCCCCTGCCTGAGGGATATCGGCTGCTGCGCGAGGCGCCCGATGCCGCCGAGTACTGCGCGCTGCGACGCGACGCCGGCCTCAGCGAGCGCAGCGCCGAGCAGGCCGTCGGCGCGCTGGCCGCGAGCTGGGCCTGGACCAGCGTGCGGGCGCCGGACGGGACGCTCGCCGCGATGGGGCGGGTGATCGGCGACGGCACCTGGTACTTCCACATCGTCGACATCGCCACGCATCCCCGGCACCAGCTGCAGGGGCTGGGACGGGCGGTGATGCGCGACCTCATCGGCCGCATCGACGCCGCCGCCCCGCCGCACCCGTACATCACCCTGATGGCGGACCCGCCGGGCCGGCGGCTCTACCGCTCCCTGGGGTTCGTCGACGCCGCCCCGAGCCTGGGCATGCTGCTGCCCCGATAGCCGCCCGACGCCGGCGAGAGCCCGCCCGACACAGGAGAGACCGATGAAGGAATTCCGCGCTCCCGCGCCCGAGGATCCCCGCACCGCCTACGAGCGCATGGTCGCCGGCGACTGGTACATCGCCGACGACCCGCAGATCCAGGACGCATTCCGGGCGGCCCTCGCCGCGACGGCCCGCTTCCAGGAGGCATACCCCCAGGACCCCGACGCCGCCCAGGAGATCCTGCGGGACCTGCTCGGCGAGCTCGGCGAGGGAGCGCACGTGCGCGCCCCGATCGCGGTGGACTACGGGAGCCGGCTGTTCATCGGCCCGGGGACCTTCGTGAACTTCGGGCTCACGGCGCTGGACGTCGTCGACGTGCGCATCGGGGCGAACTGCCAGCTGGGCCCGAACATCCAGCTGCTCACCGCCGTCCACCCGCTGGAGGCGGAGCCGCGCCGGGCGGGCTGGGAGGCCGCCGAGCCGATCAGCATCGGCGACAACGTCTGGATCGGCGGAGGGGTCGTCGTCTGCCCGGGCGTGAGCATCGGCGCCGATTCGGTGATCGGCGCCGGGTCGGTGGTGACCCGGGACGTGCCGGCCGGCAGCCTCGCCGTCGGCAGCCCCGCCCGGGTGATCCGCTCGCTCTGAGCGAAGCACCACAGGGCCGACCCGGCGTGCTCGCCGGTGCCGCCGGGCCCGCGCCGGTAGGCTCGGGGCGACCCCCGTCCGGGCGCGCCGAGCGCCGGCCCGGCACCCCGAGAACAGGAGTTCCCATGACCTCTCTGGCAGGCAAGACCGCCGTCGTGACCGGATCGTCCCGTGGAGTGGGCGCCGACACCGCCAAGCTCCTCGCCGCGCAGGGCGCCAACGTGGTCATCAACTACCGCCAGAAGGCGCCGCGCGCGAACAAGGTGGTCTCGCAGATCGAGGCCGAGGGCGGCCACGCCGTCGCCGTCGGCGCCGACCTCACCGAGCCGGAGGACGTGCGCACCCTCATGCGCACCGCCGTGGACACCTACGGCAGCCTCGACATCCTGGTCCTGAACGCCTCCGGCGGCATGGAGACGGACCTCGGCGAGGACTACGCGCTGCGCCTGAACCGCGACGCGCAGCGCGACGCCCTGCTGGCCGGCCTCGAGCTGATGGGCGAGGGCGGCCGGATCGTCTTCGTGACCAGCCACCAGGCGCACTTCATCCACGAGGTGGAGACGATGCCGGAGTACGAGGCCGTGGCCCGCTCCAAGCGCGCCGGCGAGGACGCCCTGACCGAGCTGATCCCCGACATGACCGCCAAGGGCGTCACCTTCGTCGTGGTCTCCGGGGACATGATCGAGGGGACCGTCACCGCCACCCTGCTCAACCGTGCCCGCCCCGGCGCCCTCGAGCAGCGCCGCGAGGCCGCCGGCAGGCTCTACTCGGTCGCCGAGTTCGCCGCCGAGGTCGCGAAGATGGCCACCGCCGAGGTCGAGACCGGTCACATCGAGCTGGTCGGCGGCGCCGGGGACTTCCTCGCCCAGGGCTCCGGGGCCTGATCATGGCCCCGGATCCGGACCCCGCCCCGCAGGAGCTGCTGCTGGACGTCTGGGCCGATGTCATCTGCCCGTTCTGCCTGCTCGGCGACGAGCAGCTGCGCCGGGCGATCGAGGCCGAGGGCCTCACCGGCGCGGTCCGGATCCGCCGGCACTCCTTCGAGCTGGATCCGCAGGCGCCCGCCGAGCCCCGCAGCAACCTGGAGTACCTCGCGGAGAAGACCGGCACGGACCGGGAGGAGGCGATCCGCCGCGAGCAGGTCGTGCAGTCCGCCGCGCAGGCCCTCGGTCTCGACTTCGTGCTCGAGCGGCCGGTCGCGAGCACCCTCGCGGTGCATCGGGTCGTGCAGCATGCCGGACGGAGCGGTCGGGACGACGAGCTGTTCCGTGCGCTGCAGCAGGCGTACTTCGCCGGGACCCTGGATCCCTTCGACCCCGAGGCGCTGATCCGTGCGGCCGGGGCGCAGGGGCTGGACGAGGACGCGCTGCGCGCCGACCTCGCGGACCCGGCCTCCGAGGAGGCGGTGCGGGCCGACGAGGACGCCGCCGCCCGGCTCGGCGCCCGCGGCGTGCCCTTCGTGGTGATCGCAGGGCGCCTCGGCGTGCCCGGCGCGGTGGGCGTCGACGCCTTCCGCGACGCCCTGCGCCAGGGGCGGGAGCTCGCCGGGACCGACGCCGGCTGACACCGGCCGGCGCCGTCCCGGCTGCTGGGCTCAGGCGGCCGCGCGCAGGGTGCGCGAGGCGACGATCGCGGCGATCACCATGAGCGCCGCCCCGATGCCGGCGGTGATCACGACCCCGGAGTCGAAGGCGTGCTGCGCGGACGAGAGCAGCGCCGCCGAGGCATCGGCCGGCAGCGACCCCGCGACCGAGGTGGCCCCGCCGAGGGTCTCCCCGGCGGCGGCGCGCTGCGCCCCGGTGAGCCCGCCCGGCAGCTCCACATGCGCCCGGTAGGCGGCATTGAGGAGGCTGCCCAGCACGGCCGTGCCCAGCACCGACCCCGTCTCGTACGCCGTCTCGGAGATCGCCGAGGCGGCGCCGGCCTTCTCCGCCGGGACGGCCGAGAGGATCAGGTCGTTGCTGATCGTCTCCCCGGCGCCGACGCCGGCGCCCAGCAGCACGAAGGCCAGCAGCAGCGTCGCGTCGCTGCCCCAGGAGCCCGTCGCCGCGACCAGGGTGAAGGCGACGGCGTTCAGCGAGAGCGCGGCGGTGACCACGATCCACGGGGCCACGCGGCGCACGACGCGCACCACCAGCAGCCCGGCGACGATCGTCACCAGCAGCCCCGGCAGCAGCACGAATCCGGCCTGCAGGGGCGTGCGGCCGCTGACCAGCTGCAGGTGCTGCGAGACGAAGTACAGGAAGCCCACCAGCGAGAACACGCTCAGCAGGTTCGCGGTGACGGCGCCGGCGAACACGGGCCGGGTGAACAGGGTGACGTCGAGCATCGGCACGGGGCGCCGCAGCTGGCGACGGACGAAGCCGATGCCGGCGAGCACCGCGACGAGCGCGGCCGCCAGGCCCACCGTGGTCGGGCCCTCCGCGGCGAAGGACTTGATCGCGAAGACCAGCGGGGCCATCGTCGCCAGGGACAGCAGGACGCTCAGCGGGTCGACGGGGCCCGGGGCGGGATCCTTCGACTCGGGCACGACGATCGGGGCCAGCACCAGCAGGGGCAGCATCACCGGCACCGCCAGCAGGAACACCGATCCCCAGGAGAAGTGCGCCAGCAGGAAGCCGCCGACGATCGGGCCGAGGGCGGCGCCGCCGGAGAACCCGGCCGCCCACACCGCGATCGCGGTGCGCCGCTCCAGCGGGTCGGTGAAGATGTTGCGGATCAGCGAGAGCGTCGCCGGCATCAGCATCGCGCCGAAGAAGCCCATCAGGGCGCGCGCGGCGATGAGGTGCGAGGCGTCCGTGGAGAACGCCGCGACGGCGGAGATGACGGTGAAGCCCGTGGCGCCGACCAGCAGCAGGCGCCGACGGCCCAGACGGTCCCCGAGGCTGCCCATCGACACCAGCAGCCCCGCCAGGACCAGCGGGTAGATGTCCACGATCCACAGCAGCTGGGTCCCCGAGGGGGCGAGCGCCTCCGAGATCATCGGCAGCGCGAAGGACAGCACGGTGTTGTCCACCGCGACCAGCAGCACGGGGAGCATGAGCACGGCGAGCGCCGTCCACCGGCGACCGGCCGAGGACCGGACGGGGGAGCGGACGGAGCTGGGTGCGGTGAGCACAGGGACCTCCTGGGACGGCTCGGGCGCGGGACCTCCGCGCCACACGTCCAAGCTATACCGTCCGGTCGGTACAGTCGAGGGGTGGTGACGAGGAACGCCCCCGGCTCGCTAGGGTGCTTCCATGTCCGCTCGCGATGCCCTGCTCGACGCCTACGAGGCGATCCTCATCGACGAGGGCGCCCGCGCCGCGACCCTCGAGGCCGTGGCCTCCCGTGCGGGCGTCTCCAAGGGCGGGCTGCTCTACCACTTCCGCTCGAAGGAGGCGCTGGCCGAGGGCTTGCTGGCGCGCCTGGAGGAGCTGGCCGCCCAGGACCGCGAGCTCATGCGGGCGGCGCCCGAGGGGCCGGCCCGCTACTACGTGCGCTCCTCCGTGTGGACCGGCAGCGCCTTCGACCGCGCCTGCATCGCCGTCGCCCAGCTCGCCCAGGCCTCCACGCCGGCGGCCCGGGACATGATGGTGCGCATGGGCGAGGCGTGGCGGGAGCTGCTGATGGAGGAGCTCGGGGATCCGGCGGTGTGCCGGGCGATCCTCCTCATGGGGGACGGGCTCTACTACGACGCGGCGCTCGTCGGCGGCGCCGAGGTCCCCGCCCCGGGCAGCTCCGGCTCGCTCGAGGAGCTGCTGGAGGTCGTGGACCATCTCGTCGAGCTCGCCCGGACCCGGCGCGGCACGGCCTGACCCGGCGCGGAGACGCCCGACCCGCCGCGACGGCGGCTCAGAGCCCGTGGGCGGCGAGCGCCTCCAGGCCCTCCGTGCCCAGCACGTCGCGCTCCAGGTGCGGCACCTCCAGCAGCGGCACCTGCGGCAGAGCCGTGCGCAGCGCGGCGAGATGGACCTCCTCCCGCTCCCGGCGCGCCGCCAGCTGGGGCCCCTGATCGGCGGGGGAGCGGCGGTTCACCACGAGGGCGCCGACGTCCACGCCCTCCGCGCTGAGCTGCGCGTGCAGCTCGCCGGTCTCCAGCACCGCCAGGCGCTCGGCGTTCAGGACGATCGCGAAGGAGCAGCTCCGCGGGTCCGTGAGGATCCGGTGCAGTCCGCTCAGCCGGTCGCGCCGCCGGGTGATGACCTCCCGGATCTGCGCGTCGCGCGCGGCGCGCCCCGACGCCGCCGCGGACGGCCCGAGGGCCGAGACCAGCTCGCCGAAGCGCTCCGATCGGTCGCGGCGCTGCAGCAGGGCATCCATCCAGAGCGTCATCGACTCCGGCAGGGAGAGCAGGCGGGCGGTGTGCCCGGAGGGGGCCGTGTCCACGACGACCAGGTCGTACGCCGGCGTCCCGTGCCCGCCCTCGAGCGCTCCGGTGACCACCGCGGCGAGCCGGTCCAGCACCGCGGCCTCGTGCGTGCCCGGGGAGCTGCGCGCCAGCTCCAGGTGCGCGTCCACGGCGCCGGCCAGGTGCGCGGGCATCATGGACCGCAGCATCGTCCCGGCGTCCTCGAGGTGCCGGGCGACGGTGGCATCGGGATCGATCTCCAGCCCGTCCAGTCCCGGCGCCAGGGCCGCCGGCCGGTCGCCCAGCGGCACGTCGAAGAGATGGCCCAGGCTGTGCGCCGGATCGGTGGAGACGACCAGGGTGCGCCGCCCCTGCCGAGCCTGGGCCAGGGAGACGGCGCCGGCGAGGGTCGTCTTGCCGACCCCGCCCTTGCCGCCCAGGAGCAGCAGACGGCGCCGCGCGGCGAGGTTCAGCAGCACCCGATGCCCTCCAGAGGGGAGCGGTCCATGCCCGCGCGGCGGTGCCAGTCGTGGAAGTCCTCGTAGATCGCCGGCAGCAGCTCGAGGGACAGCAGCCCGGTCGGCGTGGGCACGCCGAGGGCCTCGGACATCACCATCATGGTGAACAGGTCGTCCTGGTCCCGGCGGGCCCGCGCGAAGGTGCGGCGATAAGGGGCGGCGTAGAACTCGTGAAGACCCGCTCCGAGCTCCCGCCAGCCCCGACGCAGCCGGCCCGCACGAGGCGCCGGGTCGGCCGTGCGCTCCGGGATGGCCGCGCGCTCCGGGCCGGTCGTGCGCTTCGGGCTCGTCCCGCGCATCAGGCCGGGCCGTCGCCGACGGATCGGCCGCCGACCGGGGCGCTCTCGTCGTCCTCCTCGACCTCCGGGGCGGCGCTGCGGGCCCGGCTCAGGGCGACCGCCGATTCGAGGACCACCCACAGGGCGGCGATCAGGATGATCACGTCCAGCACCAGCAGCAGCCAGTTGCGCTCGGCGAAGAACGTGCCCATCTGGATGATCAGCGCGTACAGGCTGACCACCAGCACGAACAGCAGGGGCAGCAGCACGGGCAGGACGGGCCGGCGCTTGCGGGTCAGCATCACCGCGAGGATCGACAGGGTCAGCGCCGCGAGGATCTGGTTGGTGGTGCCGAACAGCGGCCAGATCACCATGCCGCCGGAGCCGTCGGCCCCGGCGCCGAAGGCCAGGCCCACGCAGACCACCAGCACGATCGCTGTCGCGATGACGGGGGTCAGCCGCAGCCCGGCGATCTCTCCGATCTCCTGCACCACGAAGCGCTGCAGGCGCACCCCGGTGTCCATGGTGGTGGCCGCGAACAGCACGGCCATCGTCGCGAGCACCGTCGCGGACAGCGAGGCGGGCAGGCCCAGCCCGGCGTTCAGGATGGCGCCGCCGCCGCTGACGAAGGCGACCACGCCGCCCTGTCCGAAGGCGCTGTACACCTGCTCCCAGTCGGCCAGGGTGCGGAAGCCGGCGGTGGTCGCGATGATCGCGCCGAGCGCCAGCAGCCCTTCGCCGACGGCGCCGAAGTAGCCCACGAAGCGGGCATCGGTCTCCGCGTCGAGCTGCTTGGAGGAGGTGCCGGAGGAGACCACGCCGTGGAAGCCGGAGATGGCGCCGCAGGCGATGGTCACGAACAGCAGCGGCATCAGGCCCGGGGTGCCCTCGGGCAGGGCCCGGTTCAGGGCGGGGGCGACGATCGTCGGGCTCGCGATGAGCACCGAGCCGTACAGCAGGCCCAGTCCGATGAACAGCTGCAGGCCGTTGATGTAGTCGCGCGGCTGCAGCAGCACCCACACGGGCAGCATCGAGGCGATGCCGGCGTAGAGGAACAGCACCACGATCCAGAACGCCCCGGCGGACATGCCCAGCACCGTCTCCGGCAGGGCCAGCGGGAACCGGTCGCCCAGCAGGATCAGCCCGTACAGGGCGGCGACGCCGACCACCGAGACGGTCGCCAGGTTCCAGCGCAGGCGGTAGATGGCCTGTCCGATGAGCACGGCGACCACGAGCGCTCCCCAGGTGGGGATCACGGCCGAGGGCGTGGAGACCAGCAGGCCCGAGATCACCACCGCGAAGGCGGCGTTGACCATCAGCAGCAGCAGGAAGATCACCACGAGGAACAGGCGGCTGCCGCGCACGCCGATGTAGCGGGCCGAGAGCGCGCCGATGGACTGCCCGCGGTTGCGCACCGAGGCCCACAGGGCTCCGAGGTCGTGCATGCCCGCGAAGAAGACGGTGCCCAGCGTGACCCAGAGGAAGGCCGGGGCCCAGCCCCAGATCACCGCGACCGCCGGGCCGACGATCGGGGCGGCCCCGGCGACGGAGGTGAAGTGGTGCCCCCACAGCACGAACTTGTTGGTGGGGACGTAGTCCACCCCGTCGGACAGCTCGTGCGCCGGGGTGCGGAAGGAGGAGGACAGCCGGAAGACGCGGCGCGAGAGGAAGCGGGAGTACAGCAGGTACCCGGCGATCATCATGCTCACGCCGATCGCGGCGAGGAGGAGGGAGTTCACGATGCTCCTAGCGGTCGGGAGGCGCGCCGGACCGCCGGGGGACGTCGGCGGCCCGCGGCACCTCAGGGGGTGCACCCGGTCACTGTAGTCCGCCGGCATCCCAGGTGGCCCCCGCATCGCCGGGGGGAGAGCCGCATTCTCGCCGCCGCCGTCCTCTCCTAGCCTCGGATGCGAGAGGGAAGGCGGCCCGATGGGGACCACGAGACTGCTCATGACGATGACCGGACGAGAGCTGCGCGGGGCTCCGGTCGTCCCGGCCGCGCTGACGGGCCTGATCGCCCTGGCGGTGGCCCTCGCCGGCGGCGCGGGGTTCCTGCTGATGGGAGTGTCCTCCTCCGCCGACCGCCTGCTGGATCAGGCCCGCTCCCCGGATCTGGTGCAGATGCACACCGGCGCCGTGGATCCGGCGCCGATCCGGGACTGGGCCGCGGGGCGTCCCGAGATCCGCGAGGCCGGCGTGGCCGAGCTGCTCACCCTGCGCGGCCAGGACCTGGTCATCGACGGGCACGACCGCGCCTCCAGCACCCAGCAGAGCTCGCTGACCGTCCCCGGCCAGCGGCGGGACATGCTGATCGACCTCGAGGGCGAGCCGCTGGGCGTGCCCGAGCGCGGGACCGTGTCCCTGCCCGTCCACCACCGGATCTCGGGGGCGGCCCAGCTCGGCGACGAGGTCCGCGTCATCGACGGGACGGGCTGGGAGCTCGCGCTGACGGTGACCGGGTTCCACCGCGACGCGGCCATGTCCACCCCGATCTCCAGCTCCGAGCGCCTGGCCGTGCACCCGGAGGACCTCGCCGAGGCCGCCGCGCGCACCGGCACCGTCGAGCACCTGGTCGAGATGTGGCTGCACGATCCGGCCGATGCCGGCGCGGTCAGCGCCGCCTATCTCGCGGCCGGTCTCCCGCAGGACGGACCGACGGTGGACCGCTCCACCTTCCTGCTGCTGAGCATGATCGGCGAAGGGCTGCCGGCGGCGCTGGTGCTGCTGGCCGCGGCGGTGCTCTCCGGCATCAGCATCCTCTGCCTCCACCTGGCGGTGCTCACCGCCCTGCGCCGCAGCCTGCGCCAGGTCGGCGTGCTCGCGGCCCTCGGCATCCCCCGCCGTGGGATCCAGGGGATCCAGGCAGCGCCGTTCGCGGCGATCGGGCTGCTCGGGGCGGGCCTGGGCACGGCCGGGGGCTGGGGCCTGGGCCTGCTGCTGCTGCGACCGGCCGGGGCCTACCTCGGCCCCGTGTCCGGCATCGCGCCCTGGCTGGCCCCGCCGATCGCCGCCGTGCTCGCGCTGCTGCTGGTGCTCGCCACCGTCCACCGTGCCCTGCGGGGCATCGGCCGCACCGGCATCGCGGCGGCGCTGCGCGCCCGCGGGATCGACCGCGGGACGGGACGGCTGCGCCGCCTCGCGACCGGCCGCCTGTCCCTGCAGCACGCGGCCCGCGGTCCGCTGTCGCTGCGCCTGGGGCTGCTGTCCGCCGTGCAGCGCGGGGGAACCCTGCTGCTGCTCTCGATGATCTTCGCCGGAGCCATGCTGGTGATGGTCACGCCGATGCGGGCCGCCTCGACCCTCGGCTCGCCGGAGGTCATCGGATCGCTCGGGATCACCCCGGCGGATCTCCTGGCCGACGCCGTCGCCGCGGACGATGCCGAGCCCGCGGCCGCGGCCCTGCGGCAGGATCCGGCCGTCGCCGAGGCCGTCGCGCACACCGTCCAGCGCGCGACCCTCCCCGATGCCGACGGCCTCCCGGTCCCCGTCGTCGTCCTGGCCGGCGACCACACCCGGCTCCCGATCACCGTCGCGCAGGGACGGGCTCCCGACGCTCCGGGAGAGGTCGCCCTCTCGCTGCTGCTGCTGGCGGACTCCGGCCTCTCGGTCGGCGACCGGGTGACCCTGAGCGGGAGCGGCGGGGACGGTGCGGGCGCACCGCTGCGGATCGTCGGCGCCTACCAGGACATCACCCAGGGCGGGCGCACGGCCCGCACCGCGGAGCCCGTCCCCGGCGCCCCGACCGTCGACCACGTGCTCTCGGTCGCGATGGCGCCGGGGGCGGATCCCGCGACGGCGGCCCGGCGGATCGCCGGCGAGGTGCCCGGAGCCCGGGTGCTCGCCGTCGACGAGTACCGCGAGCAGCTGCTGGGGCCGATCGCCGCCCGCATGCGCGCGGCGGCGCTGCTCGCCGGCGCCGCCGCGCTCGCCCTGTCCGCCCTGGTGACGGTGCTGTGCCTGCGGCTGGAGCGCGCCGTGGCGGCGCGGGAGTCGGCGATCCACCGCGCCGTGGGCGTCCCCGCCGTCGTGCTGCGGCGCGCCGGCGCGGTGCCCGTCGCCCTCGCCCTGGCCGCGGCCCTGCCGCTGGGGGCCGCCGCCGCCCAGGCGATCGGGCAGCCTCTGCTGGACCTGGTCCTGGAGGGCATGTACGGCGGCTTCGAGGCCCTCGGCCAGGGGGCCAGCGCTCTGCCCCTGCACGGCGCCCCCGTGCTGACCGCCGTCCTCGCCCCGGCGGCGCTCGCCCTCGTGGTCGGCGCCGCGACCTGGGCGGGCACCCGAGACCCGCATCCCGACGAGCTCCGAGAGGCCCTCGCATGACCCCCGACACCACAGCCCCTGGCCCCGTGCTGAGAGCCCGAGGGCTCCGCCGGCGCATCGCCGGACGCACCCTGCTCGACGGGGTGGATCTCGACCTCGCCCCCGGGGAGATGCTCGCCGTCGTCGGCGCCTCCGGGAGCGGGAAGTCGAGCCTGCTGCACGCCCTGGGGACCCTGGACCCGCCCGATGCGGGACGGGTCGAGCTGGACGGGGAGGATCTGCTGGCCCTGTCCGAGCCCGCGCAGGCCCGAGCCCGGCTGCACCGCCTGGGCGTCGTCTTCCAGCAGTTCCACCTGCTGTCGGGGCTCAGCCTGCTGGACAACGTGCTGCTGCCGGGGCTCGCCGCCGGCGGCCGTCCCCGCACCGCGGTGGTCGACCGGGCGCGCACCCTGCTGGCCGACGCCGGCGTCGGCCAGCTCGCCGAGCGGCGCATCACGGAGGCCTCCGGCGGTCAGCTGCAGCGGGTGGCGATCTGCCGCGCTCTTATCAACGCGCCCCGGGTCCTGCTCGCGGACGAGCCGACCGGCGCCCTGGACGCGGAGGCCACGCGGACGGTGCTCGCGCTGCTCTCGCGGGTGCGGGACCAGGGCACGGCGATCCTGATGGTCACGCACGATCCCGCGGTGGCCGGACGCGCGGACCGGGTGCAGGAGATGGTCGACGGCCGCCTGCGCGCGGCCTGATCGGCGCGCTCAGCGCTGCGGGGCGAGCACCTCGGCGAGGAACCGGGCCGTGCGCAGCCAGGCGGCCGGGGCCGCATCGGGGTGGTGCAGGGCGGGATGCGGGTTGTCGAAGGCATGGCCCGCCCCCTCGTACAGCGCGAAGCGGATCTGCTCGCGCGTGCCGCCGGCGGTGACGGCCTCGCGGATCCGCTCGACGCTCTCGCGCGGGATGAACGCATCATCGGTGCCGAAGATGTGCAGGCTGGGCACGGTGACGTCCCCGGCGAGGTCGAGCAGGCCCGGCAGCGCGGAGCCGTAGAAGCTGACCAGGGCGGCGGGGGCGCGTCCCTGCCTGCTCGCGGCGGCCGCGGCGGAGAACGCGAGCCCGCCGCCGTAGCAGAAGCCGAGCAGCGCGGTGCGCCCGGCGTCCACCTCGGGACGGCCGCGCAGCGCCTCCAGGGCGGCGAGGGCATCGGCCTCCGCCCGCTCCCAGGGCAGCGCCTGGGCCAGCTCCATGCCCGCGCCGATCCATGCCTGCGTGTCCTCGTCCTCGGGCACGGCATCGATCGGCGGGTCCAGCCGCGCGAACAGCTGCGGCGCGAGCACCGCGTACCCCTGCTCGGCGAGGTCCCGGCACCGGCCGAGGATGTAGTCGGACAGCCCGAAGATCTCCTGGAGCACGACGATCCCGGCGACGGGGTCCCCGCCGCCCGGAGGCAGCCAGAGCAGGCCGGGCAGCTGCCCGGCATCGGTCGGGATGGCGATCTCGGTGGCGGAGGGCGGCATGGCGGAGGTCACAGCGAGACTCTAGCGCGGCCCGCGCTGCGCCGGTGGCACGATGAGCGGATGCCCCCGCAGCCCTCCCTGCACCTGACCGTCGGCCTGCCCGGCGTCGGCAAGACGACCCTCGCGCGGCGGCTCGAGCAGGAGCACGGCGCCCTGCGGCTCACGCCCGACGACTGGATGATGCCGCTGTTCGGGCAGCTCGAGGTCGAGCCCGCCCGGGACGTGCTCGAGGGCCGCTTCCTCGTCGTCGCCGACCGGGTCCTGCGCGGCGGGATGTCGGTGATCCTGGACTTCGGATGCTGGTCCGCGCCGGAGCGGTACGCCATCCGCGACCTCGCCGAGCGCGCGGGGGCGCGGTTCGTCCTGCACGCGCTCAGCCTTCCGGAGCCGGAGCGACGGCGACGGGCCGATGCCCGCTTCCGCGAGGGGGCCGGCACGACCGTGGACATCAGCGCCGCGGACCACGATCGCTACGCCGCGATGTTCGAGCCGCCCGACGCGCAGGAGCTGCGCGGCGCGCCGATCCCGGCCCCGCCCGAGGGCTGCGGGAGCTGGGCGGCCTGGGCCTGCGGCCGCTGGCCCTCGCTGCCCCGCCTCGATCTCGGGCGGTCCTGAGCACGCCGCTCATCCCGGCCGGGCTCCGGTGAGCTCGCCGACCTCACGGCGCACCCAGAAGGCTCCCGTGGCGCGGCGCTCCGCACGGCTCGCGTAGCGGTACTCGAAGACCCGCACCCGCAGGTCCCGCGGCGCCCGACCCGCGAAGGGGTCGTGGCGCAGCAGGTGCCGGATCCCCGGGTCGCCGCGGCGCAGCTGCTCGAGCAGCCGGGCGAACCAGAGGCTGTGCCACTGGCCCAGCGGCACGAACCACATCATCCAGTCCAGACGCAGGTGGTACGGGGCGAACTGCCCGGGGCGGCGGTGGACGTCGCCGGGCTTCCCGCGGAACTCGAAGGGCAGCCAGTCCTCCTCGCGCGGATTCTCGGCCTCGGTGCCCTCGATGATCACCTCCCGGCGGATCCGCGTCATGGAGCCGAACGCCCCGTAGGCGTTGACCAGGTGGAAGCGGTTGAAGCTCGCGTTCATGAGCTGGTCATGGCGGAAGAGGTTCCTCAGCGGCCTCCGGCTGAGGGCCACGAGACCGGCGACGACCAGGACGACGATCACCTGCCACCACAGCGGCGAGAGCCCCGCCGGATCCGCGGCGGCCAGGGCATCGGCCGTGCGCTCCCAGCCCCAGCCGGGCCACGGCCCTCCCAGCAGCCACCGCCAGACGGGGTCGCTGATGCCGCTGGTCGCGATGAGGATGGTCAGCCAGTTCAGCCACGCGTAGTTGCCGGTCAGGACGAGGAACAGCTGGGTGAGGATGATGGCTCCCGCGCCGATCGACGCCAGCGGCTGCGGGAGCAGGAGGAGCCAGGGCGCGCCGAGCTGGACGATATGGCTTCCCAGGGTCTCCGCGCGGTGCCACCAGGCGGGCTTCTGATGCGCGAACCGGCTGAGGGGGTTCGGCATCGGCTGCGTCTGATGGTGGTGGTCCATCGCCGTGAGGTTCCGCCAGGCCGCGTCGCCGCGCATCTTGATCATGCCGGCCCCGAACTCGAGGCGCAGCAGGAGCCAGCGCAGGAAGAGGATGACCAGCAGCGGCGGAGCCACCGCGTGGGAGCCGAGGAACGCGACGACGAATCCCGTCTCCAGCAGCATCGACTCCCATCCGAAGCCGTAGAAGCGCTGCCCCAGGGAATTGATCGACAGGTAGAGCCCCCACATCGCCAGGAGGACCAGCATCGGCGCCCAGGCGGGGCCGGCCTGGGGCAGGCCCAGGACCACCGCGGCGCCCAGCGCCATGCCCAGCACGCACACCGTCCGCAGCGCCCGGTCGGAGTACGGGACGGCGCGCCAGCGGAACAGGCTGGGGGAGCGGCCGGGATCCGCCGCGGTGCGGGCCAGGTAGTCGGGGGCGGGCAGCAGGCCCCTCTCGCCCAGCAGGGCCGGGAACTGATGGAAGCTCGAGAGGAACGCGAGGACGTACACGGCGGCGACGCCGCGCTGGATCACCTCGCGCGAGATCGAGTACTCGTGCGCATCCAGCAGCGCGAGCCAGGGGCCGATGTCCATCGGATCGCCTCCTCTCGGACCGGCACCGGGAATTCTCCCCTCGCCGGGGGCCGATGGCCAGAGCTGCTGCGGCCCCAGGGCCGATGGTCCGGAGACGTCCGGAGACGAGGAAGCCCCACCGGCGGACCGATGGGGCTTCTCTCGCGGGTGCGTCATCAGGGACTCGAACCCCGGACCCGCTGATTAAGAGTCAGCTGCTCTAACCAACTGAGCTAATGACGCGAACGGAGAAGACTCTACACGCCGATGCGGGCGAGGTCTGCCGCCTGCGTCACGTCGGGGCCATGATGCCCGTCACCTCGCCGACCGTGCGACGGATTGACTCCGTCCGACGGGCGTGCAAAGGTATGGCGCAGTGGGCGAAAGAGTCAACGAACGGTAAAACGTCGGGGGACAGGGGAGTCGCCCGACGTCCAGCACGAGGGGTACGCATGTCCATGCGAAGCATCCGCCGCCGCAGTCGGGCTTCCATCGCGCTCGCCGTGTCCGTCCCGCTCATCGCGGGATTCGGCCTGATGAGCGCCGGATTCGCCGGCATCTCGAGCGCCTCCGGGGCGACGAGCGTCGTCACGCCCTCCGAGGGCGCGCCGCCCGGGCCCCAGCGTGTGCTGGATGCCTCCGTGCTGCAGGGCTCGGCGACCGACTGGTGACGCCGCCGGCGGCGACCTCCGGGCGCCGCGCCGTCCTCGAGCGGCTGTGGCGCGGGATCGCGCAGGTCCGGCCGGAGGGGCGTGCCCTCATCGCGGTGGACGGGGTCGACGGCGCGGGCAAGACGCGTCTGGCCGCGGAGCTCGCAGCGATCGCCGCCCACGAGGGCGCCCGGCCCGCGGTGACGGTGAGCATCGACGGCTTCCATCGGCCGCGGGCGGAGCGGCTCGCAGCAGGCACCGGCCCGGACGGCTTCTATCGCGCCTCCTACCGCTATGACGCTTTCCGCCGCAGCGTGGTCGAGCCGCTGCGCGCGGGCCTGCCGATCATCCCGGCCGTCTGGGACGTCGCCCGCGATGCCCCGGTCGACCCGGAGCCGGTGCAGGTGCCTCCCGGTGGCATCGTGCTGGTGGACGGGATCTTCCTGCAGCGCCCGGAGCTGAGGGACGTCTGGGACGCCGTCGTCTGGGTCGAGGTCCCGTTCGCGGTGAGCGTGCCGCGCGGCAACGCCCGGTTCCCCGGGATGCGCGAGGCGGACCCGGAGGCGCCCTCGAACCGGCGGTACGTCCAGGGGCAGCGGCTGTATCTCGCCGAGGCCGCGCCCGCGGAGCGGGCGCGCTGGATCCTGGACAACACCGATCTCACCCGCCCCCGGCTGCGGGATCAGCGCGGCGGCGCGTCCGGGGCGGAGCACACCGACGCTCCTGCCGTGGAGCCGTCGTGACGCACGACGAAGCCCCCGTCCGCTGGACGGGGGCTTCGGTGTCGGTGCGTCATCAGGGACTCGAACCCCGGACCCGCTGATTAAGAGTCAGCTGCTCTAACCAACTGAGCTAATGACGCCAACGCAGAAGACTCTACCGCCGCCGGCCCGGCCGCGAGAAATCCGGGGGCTGCGTCTGTGAGCGAGGTGACAGCGCAGGCCATCGCCTAGACTGGGATGCCTCACCGCGAAGTGGAGGAGGCCCACGTGAGGATCGCTGTCACCGGTGCGACCGGAGTGCTCGGCCAGGAGGCCGTCGCCGCTCTGGTGGCCGAGGGTCATGAGGTCACCGGCGTCACGCGTCGCGAGCGCGGCGTCCCGGTGATCGAGGGGCGCGGCGCGAGCGCCGTGGTGGCGGACGTCTTCGACGCCGCCGACCTCGAGCAGGCCTTCCGCGGGCACGATGTCGTGATCAATGCGCTGGCGAAGCTGCCCATCGGCATGGCGGCCATGCGCCCGCTCGCCTGGCGCGAGGACGACCGCCTCCACCTGGAGGCATCGGTCGCGATCGCGGAGGCCGCCGCACGGGCCGGAGCGGGACGCCTCGTCCAGGAGTCCACGATCTTCCTCTACCCCGACAACGGCTCGGACTGGATCGGCGAGGACGAGCCGCTGTCCGTGCGCAACCAGGCCTTCCGTCCGCGCGTGCGCGAGATGCGCGCCGCCGTCGACTTCGCCCAGGGCGGGCGCACCGCCGTGATCCTGCGCCTGGGGCAGCTCTTCGGCCGCGACCCCCAGACCACCCATGCTCTCAAGGCGACGCGCGAGGGCCAGGCGATCCTGCTGGGCAAGCCCGAGAACTACGTGACGCTGCTGCACCATCGCGACGCCGGCCGCGCCTTCGTCGCCGCGCTCCAGGCGGGCAGCGGCTTCTACAACGTCGGCGGCGAACCCATCACCCGGCGGCGCTGGGCCAAGGACCTCGGTACGGAGGCCGGGATCGAGGGCTCGGCGAAGTTCTTCCCCGACCTCACCCAGGCGATCGTCGGCACCCGGCTGGACGTCCAGCGCCGGTCGCTGCGCGTGTCGTCCCTGCGCTTCATGTCCGAGACCGGATGGCGGCCCACCATCGGCCCCTCCACTCCCGGCTGGTCCCGTATGTGATGAGCCCGCAGCGGCAGGACGACGTCGCCTCCTCGGGGATCACGCGGCCGGCGGCCGTGCCCGAGATCCTCGACGTGATCTCGCGGGCGCACCCGCTGGACCGCCTGCCGCCCTCGGTCTCCTACGCGATCGCGACCGCGAGCGACCTCTGCTTCGTGCCGCGCGGCGAGCAGGTGTTCGCGATCGGCGACCGCAACACCGACGTCTTCCTCGTGCGCACCGGCGCGATCGAGCAGCGCGAGGGCGACGGCGCGCTGCGGGCGCGGCTGGGCGAGGGGGAGTTCTTCGGCCGGCAGTCCGCGACCTCGGGCAGGCCCACCGAGTACACCGCCGTGGCGCTCGAGGACGCCCTGGTCCTGCGGTTCCCCGCGAGCGTCCTCGAGGAGCAGGCCGCCCTGGTCCCCGAGGTCCGGGACGCCTTCGCGGGGAAGGAGGAGGAGCGCCTGCAGCACGCCCTGACCAGCACCGGGGCGATCGAGGCGATCGGGATGCCGACATCGGCGCCCGCCCGCGAGCTCATCACCCGCGCCGCCGTGCTCCTGGACCCGGGCGCCACCGTGCGCGAGGCCGCGATCGCGATGAGCCGCCAGCGCACCTCGATGGCCTGCGTGCTGGAGGAGGGGCGGCTGGTCGGGGTGCTCACCGACCACGACATGCGCGAGCGGGTGATCGCCGAGGGCCGGGACCCGGGCCAGGCGGTCTCCGCCGTGATGACGCCGCAGCCGCTGACCGTCGACGGCGACGCCTCCGGCTTCGAGACCATGATCATGATGGTGGAGAACGACATCCGCCACGTCCCCGTCCGGGAGGCCGGGGAGATCCTGGGGGTGGTCTCCGCGGCGGACCTGTTCCGCGACCACCACAGCATGAACGCCATCGGCCTGGCCGGGCGGCTGTCCCGCGCCGGAGCTCCCGCCGAGCTCGCCGAGCTCATGCGCGCCCTGCCGGACCTGCAGTCCGCCCTGATCCGCGCGGAGCTGCCCCCGCGGCAGGTGACGCACGTGCTCACGAGCATCGTCGACACCTGCACCCGGCGTCTGCTCCAGCTGGCCGAGCAGGACCTCGGCGAGCCGCCGTGCCGCTACGTGTGGCTGGCGCTCGGCTCGCAGGCGCGCTGCGAGGTGACCATCGGCTCCGACCAGGACAATGCGCTGCTCTTCGAGGACATGGGCATGATCGACGACGTCGAGCGCGCGGACGGCGAGCAGTACTTCGCCGAGCTCGCCCGGCGCGTCACCGGCGGCCTCGAGGCCTGCGGCATCCCGGCCTGCTCCGGCGGGTTCATGGCCACCAACCCCGCCTGGCGCCAGCCGATCAGCCAGTGGCGCGAGTACTACGAGCAGTGGATCGCCGAGCCGGAGCTCGAGGCGCTGCTGAACGCGACCGTCTTCCTGGACGTGCGCCCGGTGCACGGCGACGAGAGCCTCGCCGCAGAGCTCGCCGAGCACCTGCGCGAGCTGCTGCGCAGCCCCGTGCGCTTCCTGCGGGCCCTCACCGCGAACGCCCTGCGCAGCTCGCCCCCTCTGGGCTTCTTCCGCACCTTCGTGCTCAGCCGCGACGGGGAGGGCCAGAAGGTGCTGGACATCAAGCGCCGCGGCATCACCCCGATCATCGACATCGCCCGGATCCACGCGATGTCCGCCGGGTCGATCACCGCCAACACCTACGACCGCCTCGAGGCGGCGCAGCAGGCGGGCCGCATCTCCGCGACCAGCGCCGACGATCTGCGCAACGCCCTCGTGCTCATCTCCGGGGTGCGCCTGCGCCATCAGCGCGACCGGCGCGAGCGCGGGCTGGCCCCCAACAACGACCTCGCCCCCGACGCCCTGACGGCCTACGAGCAGGGGCACCTCAAGGAGGCGTTCACCATCGTGCGCTCCGCCCAGGCGGTGCTGCGCCAGGCCAGCGAGGCCGGGGCGATCGGGTGAGCAGCCTCCCGGCCCTGGAGCGGCGCCGCCGTCGGGCCCTCGAGCGCGGCCGGGTCCCCGCGCCTCTGCTCCCGCTGCTCTCCCGGCCCTGGCCGCGCGCCTCCCAGGACGTGCGGGACGTGCGGTTCCTCGCCGTGGACCTGGAGACGACCGGTCTGGACCCGGAGACGGACCGCATCCTCAGCATCGGCTGGGTCCCCGTCGAGGAGGGGAGGATCCGTCTGGGCCGGGCGGGCTACGCCGTGGTCCGTCACGAGGAGGTCGCCCGCACCGAGGCGGTGCTCGTGCACGGGCTGACCCGCGAGGTGCTCGCGCGCGGCGCCCCGCTCGAGACGGTGCTCGCCGCGCTGATGCCGGAGCTCGCCGGGAGCGTGCTGGTCGCCCACGAGTCGTCCATCGAACGCGGATTCCTGGGCCGCGCCTGCGAACGCGCCTGGGGCCTGCGCCCGGAGGTGCCGGTGCTGGACACCGTCCGGGTCGAGCGGAGCCTGGCCAGCTTCCGCCGCGAGAGCCGGGACCTGCGCCTGCCGGCGCTGCGCGAGCGGTACCGCCTGCCGCCGCATCGGGCGCACCACGCCCTGTCCGATGCGGTCGCCGCGGCGGAGGTCATGCTGTGCCAGTGGCGCGAGATCAGCGGCTCCCGGACCACCCGGCTGCGGCGCGTGCTGGTCTGATCCCCCCGAAAACGGGGGATTCCCGGCGAAACGGCACCCGCGGTGAGACCATGTGCACCGGATGTGTCGGCGGTCACAGATGCCGCCGAGCCGTGGAGAGGCGGTCGACATGGGAATCATGCAGGTTCTGACATTCGTCGGGTTCACAGCCCTGGTGGGTGTGCTCTCGTGGTGGTGGACGCGCGGCACCGACGAATCGCATTCCGACGGGTACTTCCTGGGCGGACGAAGTCTCACCGCGCCGGTCATCGCCGGCTCGCTGATGATGACGAACCTGTCGACCGAGCAGATCGTGGGGCTGAACGGCCAGGCGTACTCCGAGGGGATCCTCGTGATGGCGTGGGAGACGCTCGCGGCGATCGCCATCTGCGTGTGCGCCGTGCTGCTCATCCCGAAATACCTCAAGAGCGGGATCGCCACGATCCCGCAGTTCCTGGAACGGCGCTTCGACACCACCACCAAGGCGATGGTGTCCATCCTGTTCCTCAGCGGCTACGCGATCGTGCTGCTGCCCATCGTGCTGTACTCCGGGGCGCTGGCGATGAGCACCATGTTCGACATCCCGGGCCTGCTGGGCGTGAGCCCGACCGTCGCCCTCTGGATCACGGTGTGGGCGCTGGGGATCATCGGCTCCATCTACGCGATCTTCGGCGGGCTGAAGGCCGTCGCCGTCTCCGACACGATCAACGGCCTGGGTCTCGTGCTCGGCGGCCTGGCGGTGCCGATCTTCGGCCTCATCGCGATCGGCCAGGGGAACCTCTTCGAGGGCGTGACCACGCTCTACGACCAGAACCCCGAGCATTTCGAGAGCATGGGCGGGCCGGAGTCCTCGGTGCCCTTCGCGACCATCTTCACCGGCATGATGCTCGTCCAGCTGTTCTACTGGGGGACCAACCAGGCCATCATCCAGCGGGCCCTGGCCGGCAAGAACCTCCAGGAGAGCCAGAAGGGCCTGCTGCTGGCGGCCGGGCTGAAGATCCTCGGCCCGGTGATGGTGGTCCTGCCCGGCGTGATCGCCTGGCAGCTGCTCGGGCCCGACCTGCCCACGGCCGATGCCGCCTACCCCGCCCTCGTGCGCGAGGTGCTCCCCGGCCCGCTGCTGGGCCTGTTCGCGGCCGTCATCTTCGGCGCGATCCTCAGCTCCTTCAACAGCGCCCTGAACAGCTCGGTGACCCTGTTCGGCCTGGACCTGTACAAGGAATACATCAACAAGGACGCCTCGGACGCGAAGGTCGTCTCCTCCGGGAAGATCTTCGGCATCTTCCTCGCGGCGGCCGCGATGATCATCGCGCCGTTCATCGCGAACGCCCCGGCGGGTCTGTTCGGGTATCTGCAGGAGGTCAACGGGATGTACAACATCCCGATCCTCACGATCCTGCTGGTCGGCATCTTCACCAAGTACGTCCCGGCGCTCTCCGCGAAGGTCGCGATCGTCCTCGGCGCCGGTCTGTACTGCATCAGCCAGTTCCTCATCAAGCCCGCCGTCGAGGGCGCCGGAGGGTCGTATCCCCACTTCCTGCACGTGATGGCGATCCTGTTCGTGCTGAACGTCGTGATCATGCTGGTGATCGGGAAGCTGCGCCCGCGCCAGGAGGCCTACGTGCAGGTGGACGCCGGGGCCGTGGACATCACGCCGTGGCCGGCGACGAAGCCCGTCGCCGTCGCGATCGTGCTGGTCGTCGTCGCGATCTACATCGTCTTCGCCTGAGAGCCGGCGCGGGCGGCCGCGCCCGGGCCGGTCAGCGGCCGGCCCAGTGCGCCCCCGTGAGCTCGAGGGCGTTGAAGGTGTAGACGTGCGGCGCGGCCAGCTCCAGCCGCGCCGCGCGGGCATCGCGGGCGAGGTCGGCCAGCAGGTCCTCAGGGGACCAGGTGCCCGGTCGCATCAGGCGCCGCAGCCCGGTGCCGTGCCGGCGCAGCACCGACAGGGAGGGACCGACCCCGACCCGCGACCCGATCCGCAGCAGGCGGGCGAGGTCGACCGGGCCGGCGACCCCGGGGCGGACCGGCAGGTCGACCCCCGCCTCGCGGGCGCGCCGGGCCCAGTCGATGATGGGCCGCGGGGCGAAGCACATCTGGGTGACCACGTAGGAGGCATGCTCGGCCTTGCGGCGCAGCAGGTCCAGCTCCGCGGCCGGTTCCGCGTGCGGATGCCCCTCGGGGTACCCGGCCACCCCCGCGACCAGGAACGGGGACTGCGCATGCAGCGCCTCCAGCAGGTCGAGGGACCCGGCGAGACCGCCCGCGGGCAGGGCGGGATCCCCGGCGATCACGAAGGCCTCGCGGATCCCCGCCTCCTCCATCCGCGCGGCCATCTCCTGCGCCTGCGCCGCTCCGCGGATCCGGCGCGCGGCCAGGTGCGGGATGGCGGTGAAGCCCGCGCGGGCCAGGTCTGCGGCGAGGGCGAGCGAGGCCTCCTGCCCCTGCGTGGGGGAGGAGGTCACGCTCACCCTCGACCCGGGGGGAAGGTGCGCGATCACGGCCTCGAGGACCCCGGGCAGCGGGATCACCTCGAACTGCGGCCGATGCTCGACCGCGCCGGGGGTGCTGCAGCGCGGATCGACGGCCGGGGCGTCCACCATCGTGGTCCTCCTTGCGGGCTCTGCGGTGCGTCCTCCCGGCCGGCTACCCGAGCGGCACCGGCGCGGTGACATCGCTCTTGGGCTGCTCCTTGGCGGGGTCGATGAAGGGCTTGGGCACCACGACCGCCTCGACCTGCTGCTCGCCGGTGTCGACGGTGAGCGTCGTCCCCAGCCGGGCGAGCTCGGTGGGCACCATCGCGTACCCGATGTTCTTCTCCAGGCGCGGCGAGAAGCAGGCCGAGGTCACGTGACCGACCCGGAGGCCGTCCTGGAGGACGGGGAACATGTCGATCATCGAGCCGTCGTTGAAGGTGCCCAGCTGCGGCCCGCCGATCTCGATGCCGGCGAGCATGCGCCAGGGGCCCTCGTCCTTGATCCGCCGCAGCGCCTGCTTGCCCAGGAAGTCCGCCTCCTGCTCGAGGTCGACCATCCAGTCGTAGCCCATGCCGACCTCGAAGGGGTTGGTGTCGATGTCGGTGTCGGCGCCGTGGGCGAGCATGCCGCCCTCGATCCGGCGGATGTGGCAGGGGCCGATCACCTGCATGCCGTGCGGACGGCCCGCCTCCCACACCAGGTCCCACAGGCGCTCGGCGTCGCGCGAGGCGTTGTGCACGTAGATCTCGTAGCCGATCTCGCCGGTGTAGCCGGTGCGCGAGACCGTCACCTCGATCCCCTCGATCGTGAAGTCGCGCAGGTAGTAGTACGGGATCTCCGCGACGGCGTCGCCGAAGAGGTCCCGCAGCACGGCGAAGGAGCGCGGGCCCTGCACCTGCACGGGGCCGGCGTCCGCCTCGCGGATCTCGACGTCCATGCCGGCGAAGGCGGCCACGCCGCGCGCCCACAGCAGCACGTCCGAATCGGCCAGGGACAGCCAGAAGCGGTTCTCCTCCAGCCGCAGCAGCACGGGGTCGTTGATGATCCCTCCGTGCTGATCGGTGAGGAAGGTGTACTTGCACTGCCCCACCGCGCACTTGGACAGGTCCCGGGTGATGAGCAGGTTCGTGAAGTCGAAGGCGTCGGGCCCGGTGATCTCCACCTGGCGCTCGACGCCCACGTCCCACAGCGTGACCCCCTCGAGCAGGGCCCAGTACTCCGCCACCGGGTCGCCGTAGTGGCGGGGGTGGTACGTGTGGTTGTAGACGCTGTACATCGCGACGCCGTGGCGGCGCGAGGCGTAGAAGAAGGGGGACTTGCGGATCCGTGGGTAGAGCAGGATCCGGGGGGTCGGGTTCACAGTCATCGTGGCCTCCGGTGTGCGTGTCCGTGCCCCACTGTCCCATGCGGCGTGCGTCCTGCGCAATAGGTTGCGTCCTGCGCATTCGCGCTGGTCAGAATGTGTTGTAAGGTCCCTCCATGGTGCAGATGCGGACAGCGGCGGCAGGATCGGTGCAATCGGTCGATCGGGCGGCGCGGGTGCTCGAGATCCTGGCGCGCGACGGGGCCTCGAGCACCGGCGAGATCGCCCGCGAGCTCGACGTCCACGCCTCCACGGTCACCCGCCTGCTCGCGGCCCTGGAGGCGCACGAGCTCGTGGAGCGTCCGGAGCCCGGCGGGCGGGCGCGCCTGGGCGTGGGGGTGCTGCGCCTGGCCGGGGCGGTCGCGGTGCCGCTGGACCTCACCGGGCAGGCAGGCCCGGTGTGCGAGGAGCTGGCCCGCCGGGTGGGGGAGACGGTCAACGTCGCGGAGCTGCGGGAGGACGCCGCCGTGAACCTCTACCAGGCGCAGGGTCCGAGCTCGGTGGCCATGCACAACTGGGTCGGGGACCGCACCGTCCTGCATGCGACCTCGAGCGGGAAGGTGCTGCTGGCCCACGCCTCGCCGGCCCAGCGCGAGAGGGTCCTCTCCCACTCCCTGGAGCGCTTCACCGAGCGCACGGTCACCGCGCGCTCGCCGCTGCTGCGCGAGCTCGAGCAGGTGCGGGAGCAGGGCTATGCGATCGCCGTCGAGGAGTTCGAGGAAGGGCTCAACGCCCTGGCCGTGCCCATCCACGGCGAGGGCGGGCGGGTGATCGCCGCGCTGTCCGTCGCCGGGCCCGCCTACCGCCTGCGGGCCGAGCGCCTCCCGGCGACGGCCCGACTCCTGGTCGAGGCCGCCGCGGAGATCAGCCGGCGCCTGGGCGTGCGCCCGTCCTGAGACCGGCGCCTCAGCCCTTCATCCGCGTGTTCTCGGGATCGAAGGCAGGGGTGCGCCCCGTGCTCAGCACCTGCGCGGGCAGGCGGTCGCCGAGGTACTCGATCTCGAGCCGCGCGCCGACGTGCGCATGCTGCGGGGGAAGGTAGGACATCGCCAGGAACCGCCCGAGCGACGGGGCGGGGCCGGCGGAGGTCACGTAGCTGCGCCTGCCCCGGGCGTCCACGATCTCCTCGCCGCCGGCCGTGAGGACCGGCTCCCCGCCGGTGGGGAAGCGGGCGGGCTCGGCGGCGCCGTCCGCGCCCTCCACCGCGAGCGTGCACAGGAGCGCGGCAGGGCTCGCCTCGCGCGCGGCGAGATAGGCGTCCCGGCCCACGAAGTCGGCGCTCTTGACGCGGGGCAGGGCGAGGCCGGCCTCGACCGGATCGTGCTCGCCGGTCAGCTCCGCCCCCATCAGGCGGTAGGCCTTCTCCAGGCGGCCCGTGGTGCCGTACACGCCGATCCCGGCGGCGACCGCGCCGAGGGGGAGGCCCGCCTCCCACAGCAGGTCCCACAGCGCCAGCCCCATCTCGGAGGAGACATGGACCTCCCAGCCCAGCTCGCCGACGTAGGAGATCCGCAGCATCGAGACGGGGATCGAGCCCAGGTGCAGGTCCTGGGCGGTGCCGAAGCCGAAGGCGGCGTCGGAGAGGTCCGCGTCCGCGAGCGGGGCCAGCAGGTCCCGGGCGCGCGGTCCCCATACCCCGATCGTGGTCACCGCGGCGGTCGCATCGATCAGCTGCGCGCCGGCGGGGAGGTCGGCGCGCAGATGCGCGAGGTCCCGGCCCCCATCGGCCGCCCCGGTGATGACGCGGAAGTCCTGCGGACCACGGCGCACGACCGTGAGATCGGTGCGGAAGCCGCCGGCGGGGGTCAGCATCGGGGTGTAGACCACGCGGCCGGGCGGCACGTCGATGCGCGCCACCGCCAGGCGCTCGAGGTGCGCGAGGGCGGCCGGGCCGTGCAGGTCCAGGATGGTGAAGGCGCCCAGGTCGATCATGGCCACGCCCTCGCGCATGGCCAGGTGCTCGGCCTCGATGATCGGCGACCACCAGCGTCCGTCCCATTCGTGGCGGCGCTCGGGGATGCGGTCGCCGAACCGCTCCAGCAGCGACTCGTTGGCCGCGTACCACTGGGGCCGCTCCCATCCGGCTGTCTCGAAGCACACGGCCCCCAGCGCCTGCGTGCGCGGATGCGCAGGGCTCGTGCGCAGGGGGCGGTCCGTGGCCCACTGCTCGCGGGGATGGCTGATCCCGTAGACCTTCGGGAAGCCCTCCGCCGCGCGGGCCCGCACATGGTGCTCGGTGCGCTCGTGCGGGGCGAAGCGCGCCACGTCCGAGCCGTGCGGGTCGATCTCGCTGGCGCCGGAGGTCATGAGCTCGGCGAGCATGCGCGCCGCGCCCGCCGCCTCCTTGATCCAGACGGCCGATGCCGTCCACAGGCCCCGCACCTCCGGCAGCTCGCCGATCAGCGCGCCGCCGTCGGGCGTGAGCGAGAGCAGGCCGTTGATGGCGCTGCGGCGCTCCGGCTCGGGATCGGTGAGCAGGGAGGGGAACATCTCCCGGGCATGGCGCATCTGCTCGGTGAAGTCCGCCTCGGTGAAGGGGAAGCTGGTGGGGGAGGCCTGGCCGGGGGCGCCGACCGGAGGGATCTCCGCGGGCCGATGCAGCAGCGGCCGATGCGCATAGGAGCCGATCTCGAGATCGGCGCCGCGCTGGCGCTCGTACATCCGGCAGTCCATGTCCCGCAGCAGCGGCATGGCGATCCAGGCGCCGGTGCGGGCGAGCTCGGGGATGGGGCCGACGTCGATCATCTGGTGGACCGCCGGGGTGAGGGGGATCGAGGCGCCGGCGAGCGCGGCCACCTGCGGGCTCCACACCCCGCAGGCGATGACCACGGCCTCGGTCTCGATGCGGCCGTGGTCGGTGACGACGGCGCGGATCCGGCCCTCCTCCACGACCAGGTCGCGGACCTCTGTGTCCGGGCACACCGTCAGCGCCTCGAGCTCCTGGGCTCGCTGCCGGAACAGGCGGCCGGCCTCGATCGGGTCCACCACCGAGCCCGTGGGGGTGTGGAAGCCGCCGATCAGCAGGTCCGAGGCGCAGTACGGGACGAGCTCCTGGATCTCGGCGGGGGAGAGGAGATGCGCCTCCACGCCCCAGGAGCGGGCCGAGGTCATCCGTCGGGTGAGCTCCTGCATGCGCTCGGCGCTGCGCGCGACCTCGATGCCGCCGCAGCGGATCACCACGTCGAGC
Source organism: Brachybacterium phenoliresistens (assembly GCF_039530785.1). Taxonomy (NCBI): domain Bacteria; kingdom Bacillati; phylum Actinomycetota; class Actinomycetes; order Micrococcales; family Dermabacteraceae; genus Brachybacterium; species Brachybacterium phenoliresistens. The sequence continues at coordinate 722,803 of NZ_BAAAOW010000001.1, read as the reverse complement.
TCCTCGTACTGGTGCAGGGAGTCGACGGTGAGGTCGGTGACCTCCTTGGAGTGGTCCACGGGGAACACGAAGTTCGAGGCGTGCCCGGTGGAGCCGCCCGGATCGGGCAGCGGTCCCTTGTCGATCTGGACGATGCCGCGCCATCCGAGACGGGCGAGGTGGAAGGCGGCGGCGTTGCCGACGATCCCCGCTCCGATGACGACGACATCCGCGCTGGTGGGCGTGCTGGCCATGGCGACCTCCCGACGTGTCGGGTCATGCCTGGCGGCGGGTGCGGTGCAGGCCGTGGCGTCAGGATGCCCGTGCTGTCTGTTCTCTCCGCTGGTGGGCCGATGGTAGTCGAGAGCGCAGGCCGCCGGTAGAGGGCGCGGCGCGCGGGATCGGCGCGAGGGGGCGGGAGGGTGGACAGCTCGAATGTGAGTGACTAACATTCCGGGCATGGGACGCTGGGAGAGCACGCACGCACGGCTGCTCACGGCCGCTGCCGAGCTGTTCGCCCGGCAGGGCTATGCCGCCACGACCACCGCGCAGATCGCCGCCGCGGCGCAGGTCAGCGAGATGACCCTGTTCCGGCACGTGCCCTCCAAGGAGGCGCTGCTGCTCGAGGACCGCGCCGATCCGGCGATCGCGGCGGCCGTGCGCGAGCGTCCCGCGACCGAGCCCGCGCTGCGCGCCGCCGTCTCCGGGGTCGCCGAGGCCTGGGGGCGTCTGCCCGCGACGGAGGTCGCCGCCCTGCGCCGGCGCCTGGGGATCATCGTCGCGGAGCCCTCCCTGCACGGCGCCGTCGAGCGCAACAGCCGCGAGAGCGCCCGGGCGATCGCGGAGGCGCTGGTCGCCCGGGGCACGGACCGGGTCGCGGCACGGGTGGTCGCGTCGGCCGTCGTCGCCGGACTCTCCGAGGCGCTGCTGGCCTGGGCCGCCGCCCCGGAGGAGAGCATCGAGGAGTTCCTCGGCGCCGCCTTCGCCGCGCTCGCCGGGGAGGGGCCGTGCTGAGGCTGCGCGGCGTCGCGCGCCGGTACCGCGGCGGCGCCGGCGTGCGCGACCTCGACCTCGCGGTCGAGGAGGGCGCGGTCCACGCCCTGCTCGGGATGAACGGGGCGGGCAAGACGACGCTGCTGCGCCTGGCCCTCGGCATGCTGCGCCCGGATGCGGGGCGCGTCGAGATCCTGGGCCATGACGTCGCCGCCGCGCCCGCGGCGGTCCTGCGGGAGGTCGGCCAGATGGTCGGGCGGCCCTTCGCCTATCCCGAGCTCACCGTCCGCGAGAACCTGCGGATCGCCGCCCGGCTGCGGGGCTGCGAGGCCCGGGCGGTCGACGCCGCCCTGGAGCTGTGGGGCCTCGAGGCCGTGGCGGGCACCCGGTTCCGCCGGCTCTCCTCGGGGACCGCGCAGCGGGTCGGGCTCGCGAGCGCGCTGCAGCATCGGCCCCGGCTCATCGTGCTCGACGAGCCGAGCCTGGCGCTGGACCCGTCCTCCATGATCGTGCTGCGCACCCACCTGCGCCGGCGGGCCGATGAGGGGGCTGCGGTCCTCGTCTCCAGCCATCACCTCGACGAGGTCGCCCGGATCGCCGGGCGGATCGACGTGATGAACGCCGGCCGACTGATCGGGCAGCTGGATCCGCGCGCCCCCGATCTCGAGAGGGCGCTGTTCGCCCGCATCCTCGAGGACGACCGGTCCCGCGCGGAGGGTCCCCGATGAGGGCGGCGCTGGCCCTGGCGGGCCGCACCCTCCTGCGCTCGAGCGTGGGCCTGGTCGCCACGCTCGCGATCGTGCTGGGCCAGACCGTGCTGCTGGCGGGGATGGCGCTCGCCCTGCGGCGCGGGGACCCGGCGCTCGAGGCCAAGCTCGGCCCTGCCGCGAGCCAGGACTGGGACGGGCTGCTGTCCTCCGCCGCGCAGATCACCACCGCCGGCGGCATGCTCGGCGTGAGCGTCGTGCTGACCTGGATCGTCGCGCGCGAGTTCGTGGACGGCACCGCCGACGGCCTGTTCGCCCTGCCCGTGGCGCGCGGGACGATCGCGATCGCGAAGGTCCTCGTGATGATCGCCTGGGGCGCCGCGCTGAGCCTGGCGCTGGTCGCCTCGATCGCGGTGCTCGGCCTGCTGCTCGGGTACGGCCCGCCCGACGCGCCGGTCCTCGCGGGCCTGGCGCGGCAGCTCCTGCTGGGCGTGCTCCTCGTCCCGACGGCGATGCCGGTCGCCGTGCTCGCCACCTGGCGCCGCTCGATCCTCGCCGGGTGCTCCGGCGGGATCGCCCTGGTCGTCCTCGCGCAGGTGGGGGTGCTCGCGGGCGCCGGGCGATGGCTGCCGCCGTGCATCCCGGCGCTGTGGGCGCTGGGCGTCGAGGGGGTCGGGGTCGGGTCGCTGCTCCTGGTGCCGGTGTGGGCGGCGACCTGGGCCGGGCTGCTGCACCGCCAGTGGCAGCGCCTGCAGCAGGATCGCTGATCCTGGCGATCCGGGCCTGCCGGTGCGGCCGGGTGTTCCGGCGCGCCGCCCGAGGTGCGAGGATTCCGCTCATGATCGATGAGGGGGATGTGGAGGACGCCGCGCGCGCGGCCGATGACGCTGCGCAGCGCGCCGCGGACAGCACCTGGTTCGAGCGCGCCTCCCGCGCGGGCTACGTGGCCAACGGGGCGGTGCACGCCCTCCTGGGCGGGCTGGCCGTCGGGCTCGCGCTCGGCCGCGGCGGGGAGGCGGACCAGTCGGGTGCGGTGCAGATCCTCGCCCGGCAGCCCTTCGGCCTCGCCCTGATCTGGATGTGCCTGGTCGGCTGCGTGCTGCTGGCCCTGTGGAACCTCGCGAACGCCTTCTTCGGGCGGGCCCCGCTGCGAGGCTCCGGCAGCACCGACCCCCGGACCTCGCGCGGACGCCGCCGGTGGAAGGAGCTGCTCATCGCGCTCGGCCGCGCCGTCGCCTATGCCGCGGTCGCGAGCGTGTTCGTCCCGGTGGTGCTGGGCGGCGGGGGCGACTCCGATCGTCGCTCCGCGGCGCTGTCGACGACCATCGCCTCGGCGCCCGGCGGCCTCGTCATCCTGGTGGTGATCGGCCTGGTGGTCGTCGGATTCGGGGTGGGCTTCTGCGTCCAGGGCGTCCGTCGCAGCTGGGAGCGCCGCCTGCGCATGCCCCGCGCCCGCCCGCTGGCGGCGATCCTCACCGTCAGCGGCGTCGCCGGCTACCTCGGCAAGGGCGCGACGCTGCTGGCCGTGGGCGTGCTGGTGATCGTCTCCGCGCTCGCGGGGGACCCGGAGAGGTCCACCGGCGTCGACGGTGCCCTGCGGGCGATGCGCGACCAGCCGTTCGGTCCGGCGCTGCTGCTCGCCGTGGGCGCCGGCCTCCTGCTGCACGGGGTCTTCCTGGTGCTGCGCTCGCGCTACGACCGGATGGAGTGAGGGCTGGGCGGCCGCGCGGGACGGTTCATCGGCCGCCCGGATCGTCCTCCAGACGCCCCAGCAGATCCACCGCGGCGCGCGCGTACTCGCCGATCCAGCGGTCGTGGATGCGCTTGATGGGCAGCGGCGCGAGCGTGAGGTGGCGCTCCCGGCCGACCCGCCGCCCCTCGACCAGCCGCGCCCGCTCCAGCACCCGCAGGTGCTGGAGCACCGTGGTGCGATCCAGCTCCGGCAGCAGCGAGCACAGCTCCCCGGTGGTGCGCGGAGCGGCCTTCAGCGCGTCGAGCATGCGGCGCCGGGTGCCGGAGGCGAGCGCCTTGAAGACCGCGTCGTCGTCCTCGGGGATATCGGGGGACCCCTTGCGGTCGGACGCAGTCATGTTGTAAAAATATCACATGAATGCGCAGCAGCCCGCCGCAGGACGATCCCCCTCCGCCGACCGGCCCGCCGACGCGCCGCCGCCGCCCCAGGACGACCGGGCGCCGCTGGACGAGCTCGGCTTCACCGTCTCCGGGCGCATCGCCCGCCCCGTCGCCGAGGTCTACGAGGCCGTGGCGGACCCGGAGCAGCTCTCGCGGTACTTCACCACCGGCGGCGCCCGCGGCCGTCTGGCGGCAGGAGCGGACGTCACCTGGGACTTCGCCGACTTCCCCGGCCGCTTCCCGGTGACCGTCCTGGAGGCGGTCCCGCCGCGCCGGATCGTCATCGCCTGGGAGGGCTCGGATCTGGTCGGGGAGGCCACCACCACCCGCACGGTCTTCACCTTCGAGCCCCTCGACGACGGGACCCGGACCCTGGTGACCATCACGGAATCCGCCTGGCGCCCCACCGCCGACGGGGCGAAGAACGCCTTCGGGAACTGCGAGGGCTGGACCGGGATGCTCGCCGCGATGAAGGTGTGGCTCGAGCACGGCATCACCCTGCGCGAGGGCTTCTACCGCTGAGCGTCCCCCGCCTCGCCCCTCAGGGGACGATCGCCCCGTCGGAGACGGCGACGTCCACCCCGGGAGCGATCCAATACTCCTGCTGGCCATGGTTGTGGTCGAGAGGGCTCACCGTCCCGTGCAGGACCAGGGAGTAGTCCCCGTCCGGCAGCGGGGCGCCCAGCTCGATCCCCGCCACCGGGCAGGCGCCGAGCTCGACCGCGAACGCGCCGGTCTGCGCGCCGTCCCGGGGTCGCCCCTCGTCGGTCACGGTCACCGCGGTCACCAGTCCGGCCACCATGCCCTCCTCGCCGACCAGCACGCCGCGCGTCCCGCCCGGCCCCGCCGAGTGCTCCCCGTGCCCGGAGGCCAGCTGCACCGTCACCGTCAGCGGCAGGGTCATCCCGGACGGCTGCGCCTCCGGCGACCGCTCGACGGAGGCCTCGAAGGAGACGTCCCCGGTCGGGGCGTCCTCCCTCGTCCCGCAGGCCTCGGCGGACCGGGCCAGGACCTCGGCCGGGACGGTCCGCAGGGTCGGCTCCGGCACGTCGGGCCGCAGCAGGCCGCCGACGATCCCGCAGCCGCTCAGGGCCAGCAGGAGGCTCGCCGCCAGCACGGGGAGGGCGGCGCGGCGCCGGTGGGCGATCGCGAGCATGTCGGGAGGCTAGCACCGGCACGCCTCCCCGCAGCCGTCCCGCCCTCCCGCAGCGGGATCAGCGGTGCACGGCCGTGCCAGCAGGCCGCACCGGACCGCGCGAGCCGTCGGAGGCGCTGCCGACCGCCGCGGAGGTCCGGGGCCATCTCCACGCGGAGCGCAGGATGACGGCCAGGAGCAGCACCTCGAGCCCGATGGAGAGGCCGTAGAAGGCGGCCCACTCCCAGGTCTCGCCGACCGCGTTGAACACTGTGATGGGGAGGTACAGCGATGCCACGACGAGGTTCGTCGCGCGGTTCGCCCGCGCAGGCAGGCTCATGGAGAGCATCACCATCATCGCCGGGATCGCGATCAGCGCGAGGAAAACCGTCAGCAGCCCGGGGCTGATCCGGAACGTGAAGACGACGCCGTCCCGGAGTCCGTCGAGGGTGCCGGGCTTGTAGAGGTGGAAGTAGTCGACGTAGACGTACAGGACCATGAAGCTGGCCCATGCGGCGGCGAGCCGGGCCTGCACCGGGATCGGCGGGTTCTCGAGCAGGGTCGGGGGTCTCGTGGAGAGGGGCATCGGTTCATCCTTCGTCTGGAGGGGATCGCAGGTCGCGGGCGGGGACTCCAGGTATCGAAGTGCGGCCCACACGCGGCGTACACCGTACGCGTACGGTGTACTCTGCGCGTACGCTGTACTCTTGTCAAGAGGTCCGAACGAGGAGGGTCATGTCTGCGCAGGAGCAGCGCGCGGTCGCCCCCGGCGCGGGGCTGAGCACCCGGCGCGTGGTGGACGAGGCGATCCGGCTCGCGGACCGCGAGGGCGTCGCGGGGCTGAGCATGCGCCGGCTCGCAGAATCGCTCGATGCCGGGGCGATGTCGCTCTATCGCTACGTGGCGAACAAGGGCGAGCTGCTGAACGCCATGATCGACGTCGTGTTCGCCGAGATCGACCTTCCGCCCCGTGATGCCGACTGGCGGTCGGCCATGCGCCGGGAGGCCATGTCCGCTCGAGCGGCCCTTGCCCGTCATCCCTGGGCGATCAGCCTGATGGAATCGCGGACCGCCCCGGGGCCGGCGAACCTCCGCCACCGCGAGGCGGTCACCGCCTGTCTCCGCAGGGCCGGATTCTCGGTCCGGACGGCGACCCACGCCGATTGGCTGCTCAGCAGCTATGTGTATGGCTTCGTGATGCAGGAGACCAGCCTCCCGTTCGACTCCGCGGACGAGCTCGCGGACATGGCCGAGGACGTCTATCTGCCCCAGCTGCCCCCCGAGGAGTTCCCCTACCTCCACGAGTCCGCCTCGGAGCTCACCGCCGCCGGCTACGACCCGGCCGAGGAGTTCCTCGTCGGCCTCGACCTCGTCCTCGATGCGCTCGAGACCCTGAGGACCTCCGCCTAGGGGCGCCCACCTCTCGGCGCGTCAGGGGCAGCCATCGCGCTCGGCGCCGTGCTCCTCAGCTCGGTGCCGAAGCATCCGGAGCACGGAGAAGGGCCAGGCGAGAACTCCGACTGCGGGAGTTCTCACCTGACCCGAATGGGGTGATCGACGGGATTTGAACCCGCGACCGCCTGGACCACAACCAGGAGCTCTACCAACTGAGCTACGACCACCATGTGCGGAGCATTCCCCGCAACGAGGTACCAATATACCGGCTCACCGGGGCGGTTCCCACCGGAACGGGCCGTGAGGGATGTGAGACGCGTTGCATCGCGGCGCGGGCCGGGCGGAGACTGGGGCCATGATCGTCGCCTTCTCCGTCCAGCCCACCGGTGAGCCCTCGGACCCGAGCATCGTGCGCGAGCTCGCGCCGGGCTCCGACTCCGCGAGCGTCCACGACGCCGTCGCCGCCGCGGTCCGCGTCGTGCGGGACTCGGGCCTGCCCCACCGCACCAGCTCCATGTTCACCGAGATCGAGGGCGACTGGGACGCGGTGATGGACGTCGTCCGCCGCGCCGCCGCCGAGGCCGGGCGCTACGGATCGCGCGTCTCCCTCGTGCTGAAGGCCGACATCCGCCCGGGCCACGAGGGCGAGCTTGACGGCAAGATCCGGCGGCTGGACGCCGCGCTCGAGGCCGCGGACGGCTGAGCCGCGGCCGGCCGGTTCGGACGTGCCGGACATGCACGAGCACTGGATGCGCCTGTGCGCGCTGCTGGAGGACGACCCGGAGGTCGCCCCCGCCGTCCGGCGCGCCCTGGAGGGCTCCGCGGGAGCAGACCCCTGGGAGGCCCTCATCGACGCCCTCGACGAGGCCGACGCCCTCGCCTACGTCCAGCGGGAGGACACCGGCTGCGAGCTGTCCGAGGCCCTGGCCCGGCTGCCCGGCGCCAAGCGCTGCGGGGCGGATCTCGAGGTCGTCGCCGATGCGTGGGGCGATCTGACCGCCGCGATCGGCGTCGCCGACGGCCTGTTCGCCCCGCACGGGCTGCGCCTGCTCCACCTGCCGGAGGATTCCGAGGCCGTGCCCCTGGTGCTGGTGCCGGTCGAGCGGACCGAGGAGATCGTCGCGCTCGCGACGCGGCTCGGCCACGGGGCCCGGTCCTTCGGCTGAGCCCCGTGGCCAGGGAGTCGTCCGGCCTGCTCAGCCCAGATCGGCGTCCAGCAGGTCGTCGCGCAGCGCGGCGGCCAGGGCCGGGGCGGCGGGCAGGCGGGCGATGAGCGTGGCCTGCAGGGCGTGGTAGATGTCGGGCTTGCCCGGCCAGGTCACGCCCTGGACCTCGTTGTCGGCGTCGAGCTCGTGGAACCAGGAGCCGCCCTCGCCGTCCAGCAGGTAGGTGGAGATGTACTCCCACCACTGCTCGTAGCGTTCCGCCCACACGCGATCCGCGGTGACCTGGTACATCACGGCGGCCGCGGCGACGGCCTCGGCGGCGACCCAGTGCATGCGCTCCTGGGCGACGGGCCGGCCGTCCCAGCCGACGGTGTAGACGAATCCGGGCTGTCCGTCCAGCCCGAAGGTCGCCGCGCCCTTCTCCATCAGCGCGGTCGCGGCCTCCAGCATCCAGTCGGGGGCCTGGCCGTCGGCCTCGATCAGGGCGGCGCGGCCGTGCAGGACCAGGCGGGCCCACTCGAACCAGTGGCCGATGGTCGCCCCGTAGGGGCGGAAGGGGTGCTTGGGCTCGTCCTTGTTGTACTCGAGCACCGGGTTCCACTGCAGGTCGTAGTGCTCCGGCAGCGCCCAGTCGTTGGCCCGGGCGAACTCGTCCACGGCCCGCTCGAGGATCCCGGCCGCGCGGTCCAGCCAGCGGCGCTCGCCGGTGACATCGGCCGCGGCCAGCAGCGCCTCCACGCAGTGCATGTTCGCGTTGATGCCGCGGTACTCGTCGACCACGGAGAAGTCGCGGGAGGCGGTGTCGGCGTGCAGGCGCGCCTCGGGCTCGAAAAACCGGTCCTCCAGGACCGCGAGGGCATCGGCCAGCAGGGCCCGCGCGCCGGGGCGGCCGGCGGCGGTGGCCGAGGCCGCGGCGAGCACCACGAAGGCGTGCGCGTAGGCCTGCTTGGAGTCGTCCACGACCTTCCCGTCGGCCACCGCGGAGAACCAGCCGCCGTGCTCGCGGTCGCGGAAGACGCCCTGCAGGGAGGCGATGCCATGGTCGGCGAAGCGGCCGAAGTCGGGCCGGCCCAGCAGATGCCCCAGGGCGAAGGAGTGCGTCATCCGGCAGGTGATCCACAGCTCCGCGGGACGGTCGAGGTCGACCTCGCCGTCCTCGTCGAGCCAGCCGAAGCCGCCGTCCTCGCGCACCGACTCGGAGCCGAACACGAGCAGGGCATCGGCCTCGTCGCCCAGCCAGGCGCGATGCGAGCGGCGATCCAGCCACGGCACCGCCGGGGACGGGGCGGGGGCCACCGCCGCGGACTCCTCGGAGCCCAGCTCGTGCCGACGGGCGGCCTCCTGGACCTGGGCGGTGGTGGGGCCGGGCTGGTCCACGAAGAGCACCTCTCGGTAGTACTTGAGCTCCTGGATGGACTCGCGGATGTCCGCGAGCGCACGGTGGCCGCCGTGCTTGGCGGGGGTGTTGTAGTAGACCCGCGGGAACCAGCGCTTGGACAGCTCCTTGAGGCTGGAGACGTCGATCGTGCGGTAGGACAGCCACTGCGCGAAGGCGGGCACGCCCGCCTCGAGGAACGCGCGGTCGGTGCCGACGCTGTTGCCGGCCAGCGGCGCCTTGCCCGGCTCGGGGCAGTGCTCGCGCACGTACGCGAGGCACAGCTCCTCGGCCTCGGCCAGGCTCATGCCGCCCTCGAGCTCCTCGAGCAGGCCGGAGGTGGTGTGCATGGTGCGCACGAAGTCGTCCATGCCCGCGAGCGCCGCGGCCGGGGGCTTGACGACGACGTCGACGCCGTCGCCGAGGATGTTCAGATCGCCGTCGGTGACGAGGACCGCGATCTCGACCAGGGCGTCGGCGTCCTTGTCGAGTCCGGTCATCTCGCAGTCGACCCAGATGATCTTGTCTGCTGCAGTGCGGGGAGAGGTGGTAGACACGGCTCCGAGCGTACCGTCCCCGCCGATGCTCCCGGGCCGATGCATGCAGGGCGGACCCGGGGCACGATGGGGGCGGAGCATCATCGTCCCGGAACGGAGCCGCCATGTCCGCCATCACCTCCTCGACCTTCCCCGCCTGGGTCGTCCGCGACGGGGAGGGCGGCACCTCCGCCGCTCTCGAGCAGGTCACCCCCGATCTCCTCGAGGACCGCGGCACCACCGTGCGGGTGCTGTATTCCAGCCTCAATTACAAGGACGCCCTGGCCCTGCACGGCCGGCCGGGCGTCGTGCGGCGCACGCCGCTGATCGCCGGCATCGACCTCACCGGGGAGGTCTCCGCCTCCGAGGACCCGGCGCTGCCTCCCGGCACCCTCGTCACCCTCGACGGGGCCGGCCTGGGGGAGGAGCACCACGGCGGCCTCGCCGCCCTGGCCGACGTCCGCGCGGAGGACCTCGTGGTGGTGCCCGCGCGCTTCAGCGCCGCCCAGGCCGCGGCGATCGGCACCGCCGGGCTCACGGCCGCGCTCGCCGTCGACGCCCTGGAGCGCCACGGGCTCACGCCGGATGCCGGACCGGTGCTGGTCACCGGGGCGCACGGAGGCTCCGGCGGCCTCGCCATCGCCCTGCTCGCGGGCGCCGGCTACGAGGTCGTGGCCGCCACCGGGCGCCCGGAGGCCGCCGATCGCCTGCGCGCCCTCGGGGCGCAGAGCATCCTCGACCGCGCCGAGCTCGAGGCGCCGTCCCGGCCGCTGGCCCGCGAGCGGTGGGCCGGCGCGGTCGACGCCGCCGGGGGACAGGTGCTCGCCTCGATCCTCGCCTCGCTGCGCCGCGGCGGCGCGGTCGCGGCGTTCGGGCTGGTGGGCGGCAGCGACCTGCCCGCGAGCGTCATGCCCTTCATCCTGCGAGGGGTGAGCCTGCTGGGGATCGACTCGGTGCGCATCTCCCCGCAGGCCCGCCGTGCCGCCTGGGACCGGCTCTCCCGGGATCTGGATCCTTCGCTGCTGGACGCGATCACCCGCGTGGTGCCGCTGGCCGCCGCGAAGGACGAGGCGGCGGCCCTGCTGGAGGGCCGCGGCACCGGCCGCGTGGTGGTGCAGGTGGGAGGCCGGGTCAGCTACCGCGGGACCGCCGCCGGCTGAGCCCCGGGGCGCCCCGGCGTCAGGGGGGCGGCGGCGAGGATCAGCTCCCGCGCCGTGACGAGCGCGCGGGAGGCCTCCTCCGGGGCGATGCGCACGAGGGCGAAGGCCGCGACGACCAGGCCGGTGACCGCATCGGCCAGCCGGTCCCGCGCGGCGGCCCCGTCCTCGGCGCCGCCGCGGGCGCGGATCCCGCGGCCGATGGCCTCGCGCAGCTCGGCCCGGTAGGCGGCGACGGTCGCGGCGACGGCCGCGTCATGGCCGATGGGCGCGCCGGCGGCGTTGATGAGGAGGCAGCCGCTGCGGGCGGGTCGGGACCCCTCGCGGGCGAGCGCCTCGCGCAGGGAGTCGAGGTAGTCCAGGACCGCTCCGGGGGCGACCTCGGGTGCGCGCAGGGGTGCCAGGCGCGGTCGGATCACCTCGTCGAGGTAGGACTGCACGGCCTCGTCGAAGAGCCCGCGCTTGGAGCCGAAGGTGTTGTAGATGCTCGAGCGGCGCAGGCCGGTGGCGTCCTCGAGGGCGGGCACCGAGGCGCCCTCGAAGCCGAGGTCCCAGAAGACCTCGCGGGCGGCGCGCACGACCGCCTCGCGCTCGAAGGACTGTGTCCTGGCCATCACGCATCCCCCTTCCGCTCGGAACCGCTCCAGCATATACTGAACCAATCATTACAGAATCGGTCCGGTGGCTCGGCTCACCGGGAAGGAGGGCCTCGTGCTCCTCGCAGGACTCGTGCTCTCCGGCATCGCCGCGCTCATCCATGTGCTCATCTTCCGGATGGAATCGCTGACCTGGACCCGGGAGTCCACCCGGCGCACCTTCGGGACCACCGCGCAGGAGGCCGAGGCGACCCGGGAGATGGCCTTCAACCAGGGCTTCTACAACCTGTTCCTGGCGATCGCCGTCGCGGTCGGGATCATCCTGGTCGCCGCGGGGCAGCTCGCCGTCGGCGCGGCCCTCGTGCTCACCGGCGCCGGGTCCATGGCCGCGGCCGCCACCGTGCTCGCGCTGTCCAGCCCCGACAAGCGCGGCGCCGCCCTGAAGCAGGGCGCGGCCCCCGCGCTCGGCGTGATCGCGCTGGTCATCGGCCTGATCCTGTGATCCCCGGCGGCTGCCCGCCGCCCGCACCCCCTCTTGGAAGGCATCTCATGACCGACACCTCCACCGCCACCCGCATCCTGCTGGACTCCCGCCCCGTCGGCTGGCCCACGCCCGAGAACTTCCGGATCGAGGAGGTCGCGCTGCCCGAGCTCGAGGACGGCCAGGTCCGGGTGCGCAACGAGTTCCTCTCGGTGGACCCCTACATGCGCGGCCGCATGAGCGATGCCCGCAGCTACGTCGCCCCCTACGCGCTCGGCGCGCAGATCACCGGCGGCGCCATCGGCCGCGTCGTCGCCTCCCGGGTCGACGGCATGCCCGAGGGCTCCGTCGTGCTGCACCAGCACGGATGGAGCGACGTGGTCCAGGGCGACGCCGCGACCTTCCGCATCGTCCCCGACATCCCGGGCCTGCCGCTGTCGGTGCGCCTGCACGTGCTGGGCATGACCGGCATGACCGCCTACGTGGGCCTGACCCGCATCGCCGCCCTGCGCGAGGGGGAGACCGTGTTCATCTCCGGCGCCGCGGGCGCGGTGGGCACCGCCGCCGGGCAGATCGCCCGACACCTCGGCGCCGGCCGCGTGATCGGATCCGCCGGCACGCCCGAGAAGGTCGCCCTGCTCACGCAGAAGTACGGCTACGACGCGGGCTTCGACTACCACGACGGGGACGTGCGCGAGCTGCTGGCCCAGGCCGCCCCCGAGGGCATCGACGTCTTCTTCGACAACGTCGGCGGGGACCACCTGCAGGCGGCGCTGGCCTCCTTCCGCGACGGCGGCCGGGCGGCCCTGTGCGGGGCGATCTCCAGCTACAACACGACCGACCGCGCCGCCGGGCCGGACAACATGGCCAACCTCATCACCCGCGGGCTGACCCTGCGCGGATTCACCCTGGGCGACCACCTCGACCTCTCCGCCGAGTTCCAGCAGCGCATGACCGGCTGGTTCGAGGACGGCGGGATCGTCTACGACGAGACGATCGTGGACGGCATCGAGAACACCGTGCAGGCCTTCCTGGACATGATGCGCGGCGGCAACATCGGCAAGATGCTCGTGCGCATCTGAGGTCCCCGGCCCCTGGTGGCGGTGCTCCGTGCGCGCGATACTGGCGTGCACGGAGCACCGCCGATCCGGGAGGCCATCATGTCCGCCGCCGCAGGAGACGAACCCGCCCTCGAGACGATCCCCGGCCGCCCGCCCGTGGTGGACGCCGCCGCCTGGAAGGCCGCCCGCGCCCGGTTGCTCGAGCGCGAGAAGGCGCACACCCGCGAGGGCGACGCGATCGCCGCGCAGCGGCGCCGGCTGCCGATGCTCGAGGTCGACGCCGCCACCGAGGTGGTCGGCCCCGACGGCGCGCTCCCCTTCCTGGACCTCTTCGCCGGCCGTGAGGAGCTGCTGGTCTACAAGCACATGTGGCATGACGGCGCCCCGCACCAGGGCCAGTGCGAGGGATGCACCATCACGGCCTGGAACACCCGGCAGACGGTCTACCTCGCCGCCCGCGGGATCTCCTTCGCGATCCTCACCACCGGGATCTGGGAGGAGGTCGAGCGCTTCGTCCACTTCATGGGGTACCCCCAGCCCTGGTACTCGGTGCGCGGGCTGCCCGAGCCCATCGGCGGGGACATGGGGTACCTGTGCTCCTTCCTGCGCGAGGGGGACCGCGCCTTCCTCACCTACTCCACCACCGGCCGTGGCACCGAGTTCATGGCGTACGAGCTCGCGATGATGGATCTGACCCCCTACGGCCGCCGCGAGGGCTGGCAGGAGGTCCCCGACGGCTGGCCCGGACCGATCGAGTCCGGCGCGCCGGTCGGCGGGCACGGCGCCCCCATCAGCGTGTTCTGGCGCACCGACGCCGAGGGCACGCCCACCTGGGGCCCGACGGGGCGCCCCGTCCCGCAATGGACCCGGCCCGGTGCCGCGCCCGTGGAGACGATGGGCCGGCACGACGACTGCTGCGGCGCGGCCGATGCCTGAGGTCGGGGCGCTCGCCGCCGGCCCCGCGGCGGCGAGCGATCCGGCGCTGGTCGCCGCGCTGAGGGCGGCCGGCTGCGTCTTCGCCGAGGAGGAGGCGGCGATCCTGCGCGAGGCCGCGGCCGATGCCGCGCACCTCCGGGAGCTGCTGGCCGCCCGCGTCGCCGGGGCGCCGCTCGAGCCGCTGGTGGGCTGGGTCGCCTTCCGCGGCCTGCGCCTCAGCGTCGGCCCCGGGGTGTTCGTGCCGCGCCAGCGCTCCGTGCTCCTCGCCGACCGCGCCGTGGCCGCGACCCGCGCGGCGGGGGAGGGCGCCGTGATGCTCGAGGCCTTCGCCGGCGTCGCCCCGATCGCCGCCTGCGTCCGCGCGGAGGTGCCGGGCGCGCAGGTCCACGCCGCGGAGATCGACGGGACCGCCCGCGGGCACGCCCGCCGGAACCTGGCCGACGCCTCCCGCGTGCACGGCGGCAGCGTGCTGGACGGCGTGCCGGAGGCCCTGCGCGGCCGCCTCGCGGTGATCGCGGCCGTGGCCCCCTACGTCCCCGATGCCGAGGCGGCGCTGCTGCCGCGCGAGGCGCGGGACGCAGAGCCGATGACGGCGCTGCTGGGCGGGGTCGACGGCCTGGAGCACATCGGCGCGCTGATCCTCCGGTGCGGACCGTGGCTCGCGCCGGGCGGGCACCTGCTGCTGGAGATGCACCGCCGGCAGATGGATCGGGCCCGGGCGCTCGGGGAGGGGGCGGGGCTGTCGGCGCGGCGCACCCTGCGCGCGGACGAGAGCACCGGGGTGCTCGAGCTCGCCCGGCGCTGAGCCGGGCGCTGCCGATGCGCGGCGGCGGGAGCTCAGCGGTGTGCGCCCGCTGAGGAGTCCGGGGTTCCGGCGGCGACGGAGATCGTCGCGCCGATGCTCGAGGCGTCCGCGATCGCGTCCAGCACCGCCAGGGCGAGGTCCGCCCGCGCGAGGGAGTAGCTCCACCGGACGTTCCCGTCCCGGCGGCTGCGGTAGCGGCCCCGACCGGGCCCGTCGAGCAGCCGCGGCGGGCGCAGGATGGTCCAGTCCCGATCGCTCGCGCGGATCCGCGCCTCCATCTCCGCCATGTCGGCGAAGGCGTGGCGCAGCAGACGGGAGATGATCGGCTTGGCGAGGTACCGGCTGAGCGGATCGTCCCCGTCCACGACCCCGCCGCTCGCGCTGATCGCCGCCAGGCGCCGGGTCCCGGTCTCCCGCATGGCGGCGAGGGTCAGGGCCACCAGATCCTGCTGGACCGTGCGCGGGCCGCCGGGGACGGGGCCGAGGCAGAAGGCCACCGCATCCGCCCCGGCGACAGCTCTCGTCAGCAGCGTCGCATCCCAGTCCCGTCCTGCGACCACGTGCTCCGGGTGCAGGTCCTCGTCCAGCCGGCTCTGTTCGCGCACCACCGCCGTGACCTCGTGGCCCGCCTCCCGGGCGCGCCGCACGACGGCGCTCCCGGTCCTTCCGCTCGCGCCGAGCACGCTGATCCTCATGGGTCCTCCTGGGGTGTGCCGGGATCTGCGTCCCGGAGGTGAGTGAACGCTCACCCACTATGCTGGCACGGTCGGGATCCGGCGTCAACGGTCGCGCCCAGCCGGTGCGGCGGGGAGGATGGAGCCATGCAGAACGACACGCGCGAGCGGCTGCTCGACGCCGCGGCGGCGGTGATCCGCCGGGACGGGCTGGCCCGGGCCACGACCCGCCTGATCGCCCGGGAGGCCGGCTGCTCCGAGGCGCTGCTGTACAAGTACTTCCCCGACAAGCAGGAGATGTTCCTGCGCGTCCTCACCGAACGGGCGCCGCGCATCTCCGAACCGGCGGAGCTCCTGGGCCGTGCCACGGTCCGCGAGAACCTGGAGCTGCTGGTGACGCAGCTGTACGCCTTCTACCGCGAGAGCTTCCCGATGGCGGCGTCGATCTTCAGCGACTCCGCGCTCCTGGCCGCGCACCGCGCCGGCATGCACGCGCAGGGCGGCGGACCCCACGGACCGCACGCCCTGGTGGCCGCCTATCTCGAGGCCGAGCAGGAGGCCGGCCGGATCGCGGCGGGCGTCGACGTCGACGCCCTCGCCCGCCTGCTGGTCGGGGGCGCCCTGCACGAGGCGTTCCTCGCCGCCTATGCCGGGGAGGACCGCGAGGCCGGGGCCGATCTCGCGCGGCGGCTGGTCGATGCTCTGGCAGGGGTCCCCGCATGAGCGCGGGAGCAGAGCTCGCCGCCCTCCTGCACGCCCTGGACACGGCGCGGCGGCACGTGATCGCGCAGGTCGAGGCGCTGTCGGAGGTCGACCGGCGCACCGCGAGGCTCCCCTCCGGGTGGACGCCGCTGGGCCTCGTGCGGCACCTGACGCTCTCGGACGAGCGCTACTGGTTCGAGGTCGTCATCGCCGGCGGATCGCTGGACTACTGGCCCGAGGGGGAGGACGCCGACTGGCACGTTCCCGTGGGAACGCCCGACGCGGAGGTCCTCGCCGCGTACCGCTCCGCCATCGCCGCCTCCGACGCGATCCTGCACAGCCACGACCTGGAAGCGGCCCCGCTGCGCCCCGAGCCCGAATGGGCCGCGACCGGAGCCTTCGCGGACGTGCGCACCATCATCCTGCACGTCATCATCGAGACCAGCGCCCATGCCGGCCAGCTCGACGCCGTGCGCGAGCTGGCCGACGGCGGGCAGTACATCGTGGTCTGAGGCGAGCCGTCCGGGTCGTCAGGGAACGGCTGGTGCGGTGTAGCGACGGACCGTCGCCCGGATCAGCTCCGCATGAGCGTAGATGTCATCGACGTCCTCGAGCAGGAATCGCTGCTCGACCTTGTTCTCGTCGAAGAGGCCGATGTGCTTCTTCGTCTTCCCGTTGAACCACAGCCGGGCGACGGTGCGCCTGTTGTTGTCGTCCAGCAGGATGGCGAAGTACGACTTGGAGTCGCGGTGCGTGATGCGCTGAGGCTTGACCTCGCTGCAGGCGATCGCCTTCACGATCTGATAGCCGGCGAGCTCTTCTTCCGTCGTCGTGACGTCAGATCCCCGCCGGTCCTCTCCTGCAGGTGGCACGAGTTCTCCGCTGTCATCGGCGGGCGCCTCGGGAGCGGAGGTGACGGGTGCGTCGGGTTCGGAATCTCCGAGCGCGGACTTCAGGCGGAGGTTCACCTGCTCCTTGAGGTACTGCTTGATCGCCTTCTCTGCGAGCGCAGAGAACTGCCGTAGGTTCTCCGCGGTGGCGCGCCTCTCCGAGACGCGCCCCATGAGGAGCTTCACGAGGTCGTTCGAGGGCTCGCGGAACTCGTTCGCGATCTCACGCTTCAGGGCGCCGACGTACTTCAGCTCTTCGGCCGAGCTGATGACCGAGTCGACATTGAACGTCTCCTTGGTGAGCTTCTGCAGCTCCGGGAGAATGCTCTCGTCGATGTCCAGGAGATCGAGAACGAGGAACGGCCGCTGATCCATGATGTTCGGTGCATCGAGGTCCGTGTAGAAGTTGTACACCTGGCCGTTGGTGAGGACTCCGATGCGCGCGTTCGTCACGGAGAAGTATCGGAAAAGCTGGGAAGCATGCTTGATGTGCAGTTCGTCGCCGATGCGCTTGCATTCGATGAGGATCTGCACCTCGGCGTCCTTCATGATCGCATAATCAACCTTCTCCCCACGCTTCGTGCCGTGATCCGCGGTGAACTCAGGCACGACCTCCAGCGGGTTGAACACGTCATAGCCGAGGACGCGGGAGATGAACGGCATGATGAACGCGTTCTTGGTCGCCTCCTCCGTCTGTATGGAATCGCGCTGCCCGCGCACCTTCGCGGCGACGTCGATGATGGATTCTTCGAAAGTCATTCTTTCCTCCCCTGATGATCGGGACGTGTCGGCGCTGCGCTGCGCGGTCCCTCGGGAAGTATCTCCGTGGGCAGGGACGCGTGGAGACGGTTCCGCGTCACGTTCTGATCTCGAACAGTCGAGCGGGGAGAGGCGCGAGGGCCTTCCCCCATCTCGGGCCTGCGCGTCATGCTGGCGTGCACCAGTCGCCCCGCAGCACGAGGAGCCCCGCGATGACCGATCAGCCCCAGGACGCCCCCACCGTCCGCGACAACCCCGCCGAGCAGCGCTTCGAGATCCACGTCGGGGAGACGCTCGCAGGCCTCTCCGCGTACCGAGACCTGGACATCGGCTCGGTGCGACAGCGCATCTTCTTCCATACCGAGGTCGACGACGCCTTCGCCGGGCAGGGCCTCGCCGGCATCCTCACCCGGGCTGCGCTCACCGAGTCCGTCGCCCGAGGTCGCCGCATCGTGGCGCTGTGCCCGTATGTGAAGCGATGGCTCGACTCCCACCACGACGTCGACGACGCCGTGGACCCCGTGGGCCCCGAGCATCTCCGCGCCGTCAGCTGATCGCGTGGGCCGTCCGACCGGAAGGTCATCGGCTCCGCCGATCACCTCTCGCAAGAGGTGCCCCGGTCCCGCTCTGCGGCGATGACGCGTGCCCGCGCCTGCACGAAGGTCGAGAGCGCGCTCAGGGAGGCGATCGCCGGTCTGCTCGCGGTGCGTCCTGCCCAGGCGCCGTATCTCTCGCCGGGCCCGGCGGACCGAGATCTCGGTGCTGGTCGCCCTCATCTCGCCGGCGCGGCGCCCGGCGGGTGGATGCGAGACGCCCGCCTCGAAAGCGGCGTCGCGAGGAGGAATACCGATTCCTCGATCACTCCGACCTGCTCGAAGGCCCGGAAGGGCGGATCGACGTCGGAATCCGCCTCGGTGATACCGTTCCCCTCGCGCGCCTCCCCAGAGCGAGGTGCTGCGCTGATTTTTTCCGCACAGGACGAACTGTTCACTCTTCGAGGGGGAGACACGTGAGCACGCTGTGGACATCCCCGAGGACGGGATACACCTACGACGTCACGAGTCGCGACAACCACGGATATTGGAAGGTCGTCGACGCGCCGACCTTCGTCACCTTCGGTGCGGTGATGTCGCAGCTGGCGGTGCTGGGCGGTGTCTTCACGGTTGCGGGGATGTTCTCCGCATTCGGGGTCGCGTTCCTGTTCGTGGGCATCACCATGGGGATCGCCCGCTGGTTCGTGACCCCCGTCCTCCTGGCGGTGGTGTGCCTGGCGCTGCTGGTGCTGCCGGAGGGCCGGCGTCGATGGCCGCTCCTGGTGGGAGGCGCCGCCTTCTGCCTTCTCATCCTGCTTCCGGGGACGCTGGCGTCCATGTATCTGCTGGGGCCGGGCATCCACACCGTGGGCACCGGCTATGCCTGGGCGGCGAGCCTCCCGCTGGTGCCCGTCATGTTCTTCGTCATGGCCGTGTGGCTGGCGATCCGCCGATCAGTGTGGGGCATGGTGCTCTCGCTGCTCATGGGCGCGATGACAGGGCTGATGTCTCTCCTGTCGTGGGTCGACACCCTGGCCGGTGCCCACCAGGTCACGGGGTGGGTTCCGCCGGCCGCTGGTCCCATGGCGATGGACAACATCCTGAGCGTGCTCACCTACCTGGTCGTGGCCGCGCTCCTCGCAGTGGTGTCGGGGCAGGTGTCCGTGTCGCTGGAACGGAGGATGCTCTCGCGCAGCGCCGTCGCCCGGCAGGACGTGACGGCAACGGCGACGGCACAGTCCCCGGGTTGAATCCGTCGCGCATCTGGTCCCCGAGAGCTGTCGCCGTGAAAGACCCGGAACGGCGCCCCCAGCAGGACTCGAACCTGCAACCTACGGATTAGAAGGCCGTTGCTCTATCCATTGAGCTATGGAGGCTGGTCACCGCGGCCGGCGCGGTGCCCGGTCGAGTGTACCGAGCCTGGCCCCGCTGCCGGCGCGATCCCGTCCGCGGTGAGCGCCGCGCCACGCTCAGCCCTGCCCGGTCAGCTCCCGCAGCTGCGCCTGGAGCTGTGCCTTCTCGACCTCGTTGCGGGTGAGGGCGATCGCCGACGCGCAGGCCTGGGCGGCCTCGTCGCGGCGGCCGAGGCGGCGGAGCATGTCGGCTTCCGCGGCGGCGAGGTAGGGGTAGATCTCGGCGATCGGATCGCTGCGCAGCGCCTCGAGGGCGGCGAGCCCCGCCGCGGGGCCGTCGCGGTAGCTCAGGGCGACGGCGCGGTTGAGCGCGACGACGGGGGAGGGCCATCGGGCCAGCAGCTCGTCGTACAGCGCGAGGATCTCCGGCCAGTCGGTCTCCTCCCACGAGGGCGCGGCGGCATGCGTGGCGGCGATGGCGGCCTGGATGCCGTAGCGCGTGATGCCCGCGCGCAGGCTTCGCTCGACCAGCGCGGCCCCCTCGGCGATCATGCCCTGGTCCCATCGGCCGCGGTCCTGCTGCGCGAGCAGCACCGCCTCGCCGGCGGGGGACAGGCGCGCCGTGCGGCGGGCGTCGGTGAGCAGCACGAGGGCGAGCAGCCCCGATACGCGGGGATCGCGCGGCACCAGGTCGTGCAGCAGGCGGGCCAGACGGGTCCCGGTCTCGAGCAGATCCTCGCGGTGCAGGGCCTCGCCGGAGAACGCCGTGTGCCCGGTCGTCACCACCAGATGCACCACGGCGAGGGCGCCGTCCAGACGCTCGTCGAGCTCCTCGGGCGCGGGGGCGCGGAAGGGGATGCGGGCCTGCGCGATCTTCTTCTTGGCGCGGGTCAGGCGGGCTGCCATCGCCGATTCCTGGACGAGGAACGCCCGCGCGACCTCCGCGGTGGACAGCCCGCACACCAGGCGCAGGGTCAGCGCCACCTGCGCGGAACGGTCCAGGGCGGGATGGCAGCAGGTGAGGATCAGCCGCAGGCGGTCGTCGTCGAGACCACCGGCGACCACATCGGCCGGGTCGGGGGCGCGCTTCTCCTCGACGGCGAGCAGCGGCAGCGTGCGTGCGCCGACGGCGCCCCGGCGCAGGGCGTCCAGAGCCCGGCGCCGGGCGACCGTGGTCAGCCAGGCGCCGGGCCGATGCGGCACGCCCTCGCGGGGCCAGTGCTGCACCGCCGCGGCGAAGGCGTCCTGGGCGCAGTCCTCGGCGAGGTCGAGGTCGCGGGTGACCCGGACGGTCGCCGCGACGACGGCCGCCCATTCCTCGCGGTGCGCGGACGCGACGGCCGCCCGCACGGCCGCCGCGTCCGGCAGGGGTGCGGGATCAGCCAGGCTCGACCACCGGCCTGATCTCGACGCCGGAGGCGTACTCGGCGGCGGTCTCCGGCAGCAGGGAGGCGAGGCGGATCGCGGCGTCGAGATCCTCGGCCGTGATCACGTAGTAGCCGCCCACCACCTCCTTGGTCTCCAGGAACGGGCCGTCGGTGACCTCGGGCCGGGCCCCGCCGCGGGAGCGCAGCGTGGTCGCGGTGGTGGTGGAGGCGAGCTCGCGGCCTTCGAGGACCGCCTCTCCCGCCGCCTCTCGGAACCGCCGGTGACCTGCGCCGATGCGGTCCTGCTCCTGCGGGGACATGCTGTCCCACGCCTCCTGGTCGCCGTGGATCAGAAGCATGTACGTACCCATCTCGTCCTCCTCGTGAGCGTCGCCGGGCCCCGCTGCGGGCCCGCTCGTCTCCTCGACGTACGAGCGCGCCGCCGGATCGACAGTCCGGTGCGGGAATCTGCGCCGGGATCGAGGCTACCGGGCGCCTGCCTGGCACCGCGGGCAGAGGAACACCGGTCGCGGCTGCGCGCCCTCGACGTCGGGCTGCGCCATCATCTGCCGCGCGATGCGGCCGTGGCAGCGACGGCACGGCCTGCCGGCGCGGCCGTACACCCACAGGTCGCCGTCGCGCCCCATCATCCCGCCGGTGGTCACGCGCACCGTGCGGTCCGCGTTGACGCTCAGCAGCCGATGGGCCAGGTCCACGAGCGCCCCCGGGTCCTGCAGTCGGGCGGTCGGGGCGAACGGCGAGATCCGCTGCAGGAAGCACAGCTCGCTGCGGTAGATGTTGCCGATCCCGGCCATCACCCGCTGGTCCAGCAGCGCCTGCCCGAGCGGCAGGTGCGCCTGGGCGCGGAGGTTCGCGACCGCCTCCTCGCGCAGATCCTCGTCCCAGTCCGGATCCAGCAGGTCGGGGCCCAGGTGACCGACCTCGAGATGCTCGTCCTGCGTGCGCAGCAGGTGCACCATCTTGATGTCGTAGCCGACGGCGCGGGTGATGGAACCATCGGCCCGGCGGGCCTCCAGGATCGCCCGGGCGGTGTGCGGGGCGCGGCGCTGGGCGGAGGTGTCCGAGCTGATCAGAGGCTTCTCGTCGACGAACCAGATGCCGTCCATCATGAGGTGGCTGTGCAGGGTCAGCGGCGCCTGCGGGCGATCCGCCGGCGGGAGCAGGCGCATCAGCAGGTGCTTGCCGCGGGGGAGGACCTCCTGGACGCTCCAGCCCACCAGATCCGCCTCCGCGTGGCGGGGCACCCGCAGCTCGGCGCGGGTGAGGACGGCGCCGGCCAGCGCCTCGTGCAGGATCCGGCACTGCCGGAACACGGTGTCTCCCTCGGGCACGGTCACCGCCCTCCGGCGCGCAGGCGGATCGCACGGGGGGAGCGGTAGCAGCCGGCCTCGGCCATCGCCGCGACGACGTGCGCGACCTCCTCCGCCGCGATGGGGTGCCCGGCGATCCGCTCCACGGCCAGCGCGGGGAGCAGCGCGTCCTGGGCGATGGCCCGCACCAGCAGGCGCACGGCATGCGCGGTGCGGGCCGGGGACGCGTACCACAGCAGGGACTTCCCGCCCCGCTCGAGGACCGCGGCGACCTGCCCGTGATCCAGCACCACGAGGGAGCCGGCGCGGCGGGCGGGCCGCGGGGCGGTGCCCTCGGGCGGGGCGATGGCCGGGTCGGGCCACGGCAGCGCGGCGCCGTATGGGTTCGCCGGATCGGTCGCGGCCAGCACGGCGCCGCCGCCCGCAGGGGCGCCGTCCGCGGCCTCGCGGTGCGCGGCCAGCTCCCGGTCGCGGTCCCGCAGCCGGTCCACGGCGCCGGGCGGGGCGAACTGCGCCGCCCCCAGCCCGTCCACGAAGTAGCCGCGTCGCGCCGCGCCGCTCTCCTCCATCCGCGACAGGACGCGGTACATGGTCGCGAAGGATCCGGGGACGTCCTCGATGCCCATGCCGCCGCGGGTCAGCACGCCGTGCCGGTCCAGGAGCAGCGTCGCCAGCGCCGTCGCCCGGGCGGAGGGATCCACCGCCGGCACCTGCAGGGCGGACCACCGGCCGGAGCCCGCCGGGCCCGTCTCCAGCTCGGAGACGCTGTGCGCCCCCGTGCGCAGCATCGCGGCGGACAGGCGGGCCGCGCCGCGGCGGCTCGCGGGGCGGGAGCGGCCGCGCGGGCCGCGCGAGGGCTTCGCGGGGCCCTGGGCCAGGCCGCGCAGCGGGGCGAAGGAGTCGTTGGTGACGAGCGTGGAGAAGGCCAGCTCCCACAGCGCCTGCGTCAGCTGCGGCGGGTCCACGGCCCCGCCGCCGTCGGCATCGGCCGCGAGGGCCCGCAGGATCTCGGTGTGCCGCAGCGCGCCGGGCGCCGAGCGCAGCAGCGCGAGCACCCGGCCCGGCAGCGAGGCCGGGTCGATCTGCGCGGCGGCCTCCTCGATCGCGCCCGTGTCCAGGCCCAGCGGCAGGGCGTCGGCCAGGTGCAGCCGCACCCAGCCGTCGTCCGAGCCCAGACGGCCGTGGCCGGTCCACACCAGCTCGCCGCGGGAGAACATGCCGTCCAGCAGGGCGGGGGAGGCGTCGTGCAGCCGCGCCGGGAGGATCTGCGACTCCCAGATCGACAACGGCAGCGACACCCCGGTCAGCTGGTCGACCACCGAGAGCACCCCATCGCTCCCCGACCAGGCGGACCGGCCGGCGGCGCCCTCCTCGTCCCGCTCGCGCACCTGCTGCCACTGCCCGAGGAACCGGGCGTACGCGGCCGGGGCGACCGGTTCGATCTCCTTCCGGGAGGCGGCGAGGCTCGCCCGGCGGATCCGACGCAGCACCTCGGTGTCCACCCATTCGGTGCCCTCGCGGCCGGGGGTGAACTCGCCGCTGGCGAGCGCGCGGTCCGCCACCAGCGCCTCCAGCGCGCTGCGGGCGACGCCCGGGGCCAGGCCGTGGGCAGAGACCGCCTCCTCCAGCAGGACGGGGCCGCGCGATCGGGCCCACCGCGCCAGCAGCTCCTCGACGGGGCGGGCCACCGGCTCGAGGTGCGGGGCCGGGATGCCCGGGGGGAGCGCCGTGCCCAGGGCGTCCCGCAGCAGGCCGGCGTCCTCGATCGCCGCGAGGTGCTCGGTGCCGGCGATCCGCACCGTGATCCCCCGCCGGGAGGCCAGCAGCTCCTCCCGGGCGGTGCCCGCATCGGCCGCCGGATCCATCCGCCGGGCGATCTGCTCCGGGGTCAGGGGCCCCAGCCGTCGCAGGGCGTCGGCGAGGTCCTCCGCGCCGCGCAGCGCCCGCTCCGGGGTGAGGCCCTGGAGCTGCTGGACGACCAGGTCGATCGAGGCGGGGTCCAGCAGATCGCGCAGGCTCACGGTGCCCAGCAGCTCCGCCAGCAGGGTCTGGTCCAGGGCCAGCGCGGCCGATCTCCGTTCGGCGACGGGGGCGTCGGCGTCGTAGAGGAACTGCGCGATGTAGCCGAACAGCAGCGAGCGGGCGAAGGGCGAGGGCGAGGACGTCTCCACCTCGCGCACCTGCACGGTGCGCGCGCCGACCTCGCGCATGAGATCCACCAGCGCCGGGAGGTCGTACACGTCCTGCAGGCACTCGCGGGCCGCCTCGAGCATGATCGGGAAGTCCGGGTAGGGGCGCGCCACGTCCAGCAGGTGCGCCGCCCGCTGGCGCTGCTGCCACAGGGGAGCGCGCGAGCCCGGGTCCCGCCGCGGCAGCAGCAGAGCCCGGGCGGCGCACTCGCGGAACCGCGAGGCGAACAGGGCCGAGCTCCCCACGAGCCGGCGCACCTCCTCGTCGATCTCCTCCGGCGAGAAGACGAACAGATCCGCGCCGGGAGGCTCCTCCCCGTGGGGGATGCGCAGGACGATGCCGTCGTCCGCGGCCATCACCTGGCCGTCCAGCCCGTAGCGGTCCTGCACGCGGGCGCCGACGGCCAGGGCCCACGGCGCCGTGATCCGCTGGCCCAGGGCGCAGTGCAGCACGACGCGCCAGTCCCCCAGCTCGTCGGGGAACCGTTCGATGACCAGGGTCTGCTCGCCCGGGACGGTGCCGGTGGCCTCCTCCTGGCCGCGCAGGTAGCTCAGCACCGCCCCCTGGGCGTTCTCGTCCAGGCCGATCTCCGCCAGGGCGGCGCGGGCGGTCTCGGGGGCGGCCGCGGCGATCTCGTGGGAGAAGCCGGCCAGCGCCCTGCCGAGGGTCACCGGCCGTCCCGCGCCCTCCCCGTGCCAGAAGGGGATCCGCCCGGCCAGGCCGAAGGCGGGGGAGACGCTCACCCGGTCGTGGGTGATCTCCTCGATGCGCCAGCTGGAGGTGCCCAGGGTGATCACGTCCCCGCGGCGGGACTCGTAGACCATCTCCTCGTCGAGCTCGCCGACCCGACGGGCCTGCGAGTCGTCGTCCCCGGCGACGATGAACACGGGGAACAGCCCGCGGTCGGGGATGGTGCCCCCGCTGGTCACCGCCAGGCGCTGCGCCCCGGGCCGGGCCGTGAGGGTCCCGGCCTCCCGGTCGAGCACCAGCCGCGGGCGCAGCTCGCTGAAGGCGGTCGAGGGATAGCGCCCGCACAGCAGGTCGATCGTCGCGTCGAAGAGCGATCGCGGCAGCGCGGCGTAGGGCTGCGCGGAGCGGACCGTCGCGAACCAGTCCTCGACGTCGAGCTCGTCCATCGCCGCGGCGGAGACCGTCTGCTGGGCGAGCACGTCCAGCGCGTTGCGCGGCACCGCGAGCGGCTCGATGCGCCCGGCCAGGGACTCGCGCACGGTCACCGCCGCCCGCAGCACATCGGCCGAGTGCAGGGGGTGGACGATCCCACAGGAGACCGCGCCGACGTCGTGCCCGGCGCGGCCGATGCGCTGCAGCGTCGAGGAGATCGCCGGCGGGGTCTCGACCTGGATGACGAGGTCCACCGCGCCCATGTCGATGCCCAGCTCGAGGGAGCTGGTGGCGACCACGCAGCGCAGCTGCCCGGACTTCAGCTGGTCCTCGATGAGGTGGCGGTGCTCCTTGGACATCGACCCGTGGTGGGCTCGAGCCACGTCCTCGACCTCGCCCGCGTCCGGGGCGCCGTCCGGGTCGGACCGGGTCGGGTCCGGGGTCCCCGAGGTGGGGCCCATCGCCCAGGTCGCCGGGCCGGCCGGTGCCTCGCGGCCCGCCGCCGCGGCCGTCCGTCGGCGGTGCAGGACGTTCAGGCGGCTGGTGAGGCGCTCGGCCTGGCGCCGGGAGTTGGTGAACACGATCGTCGAGCGGTGGGCGAGGACCTCGTCGAGCACCGCCCGCTCCACATGCGGCCAGATGGTGCCGGAGACGTCGTCCTCGTCGACGGCATCGGCCGGAGGGTCGATCGCCTCGAAGTCGGCGATCGGCAGGCGCACGGACAGGTCGAGCTCCTTGGCGGTCGGCGGGCGCACCACCGCGACGTCCCGTCCGGGACCGGCGAGGAAGGCGGCGACCTCCTCGGCGGGCTCCACCGTCGCGGACAGGCCGATGCGCTGGGCCGGGCGCTCCAGCAGCGCGTCCAGCCGGGCCAGGGACAGCGCCATGTGCACCCCGCGCTTGGACCCGGCGACGGCATGGACCTCGTCGACGATCACCGTGCGCACATCGGCCAGCGAGTCCCGCGCCGAGGAGCTGAGCATGAGGAAGAGCGACTCCGGCGTCGTGATGAGGACGTCCGGCGGGGAGGCGACCAGGCGCCGGCGCTCGGCCGCCGGGGTGTCGCCGGTGCGCATGCCCACGCGCACCCCGCGCGCCGGGAGGCCCAGCCGCTCCGCGCTGCGCTGCGTGCCCACCAGCGGCGAGGTGAGGTTCCGTTCGACGTCCGCGCCGAGCGCCTTGAGCGGGGACAGGTACAGCACCGACACCCCGGAGCGTCGCTGCGGGGCCTCGGCCGGGGGAGCGAACATGAGCTCGTCGATCGCCATGAGGAAGGCCGCGAGGGTCTTCCCGGAGCCCGTGGGAGCGATCACCAGGGTGTCGCGCCCCTCGCGGATCGCCGCCCAGGCGCCCGCCTGGGCGGGGGTGGGCACGCCCAGCGCCTGCTCGAACCAGTCGCGCGTGGCGGGGGAGAGCAGGTCCAGCGCCTCCCGCGCCGGGGCCGGATCCTCCGCCGGGGCGCCCCCGGGTCCTGTGGTCGTCATCGCCCCATTGTGGCGCGCCGCACCGACGCTCGATGTGTTCGCCCTGGATGAACGCGTGCGTCCCCGCCGGTCCCTCGGGCATGCCCGACCTCCCCATCCGCTGGTCGGGCATGGCAGGATTGCCGGAGGCGGAGACCCGTTTCCGGGCTGCGCGCACGTCAACCGAAAGGGATGAACGACATGGCGGAGTACACGCTTCCTGATCTCGACTACGACTTCGGAGCCCTCGAGCCGGCGATCTCCGGCCGGATCATGGAGCTTCACCATGACAAGCACCACGCGACCTACGTGAAGGGCGCGAACACGGCTCTCGAGAAGCTCGCGGCCGCTCGGGAGTCCGGGGACTTCGGCGCCATCAACCAGTTCTCGAAGGACCTCGCGTTCAACCTCGGGGGTCACACCAACCACTCGATCTTCTGGAAGAACCTCTCGCCCGAGGGCGGCGACAAGCCGACCGGCGAGCTCGCCGCCGCGATCGACGAGTACTTCGGCTCCTTCGACGCCTTCCAGGCGCACTTCACCGCCGCCGCTCTCGGCATCCAGGGCTCCGGCTGGGCCATCCTGGCCTACGAGCCGCTGGGCGGGAACCTCGTCATCGAGCAGTTCTACGACCAGCAGAACGGCGTCCCGGTCGCCACGATCCCGCTGTTCCAGCTGGACATGTGGGAGCACGCCTTCTACCTCGACTACCAGAACGTGAAGGCGGACTACGTCAAGGCGATCTGGAACATCGTGAACTGGGCCGATGTCCAGGCGCGCTTCGAGAACGCCCGCAAGACCACGGGCCTGGTCACCCCCGGCGCCTGATCGGCGCCCGCCGCGGCCCCCAGGGCCCCGGCACGACCGCTCGACGGCCGGTCCCCGCCCCGGGGGCCGGCCGTCGGCATGTCCGCTCCTCCTCCCCACCCCCGGGTTGTCCACCATCGGCGCGAGGCCCTGGTCCGCACCGGCACGGCGGACGACGCTGGTCGCAGACGGCATCGCCGGCGACGGGGACGGTCCCCGCCGCCCCGGGCGGGCCGAGGGAAGGACGTGAGGACATGAGGGACGTCAGGACCACCATCATCGGCAACGCGACCGGGGACCCCAGCATCCTGCGCGGCGGCACGGAGCCGTTCACCGTGCTGGTGCGCGTCGCGGTGAACGGACGCTACTTCGACAGCGAGACCGGCCGGTTCGAGGACCGCCGGGCCGAGTACTTCAACGTGTTCCTGCGCCGCCACCTGGCACGCCACGTGCTGCGCTCGGTGCACCGGGGCGATCCGCTGATCGTGACCGGGAGGCTGGGATCCTCGGAGTGGACCACCGTGGAGGGCCAGACCAAGCACTCGATGACCATCGAGGCGGAGGGCATCGGGCACGACCTCACCTTCGGCGCGACCGTCTACACCAAGGCGGACGCCTTCGAGACCCCGGACATGGATCCCCGCAGCGGCGAGGTGCTGCCGCCGCTGGAGACCAGGCCCCCCTCGGGCGGGCGGAGCTCCGGGGCGATGACCTCGGCCGCGGCCCGCGAGGAGGCCGAGGCCCGGGAGGCCGACGCGCTGGTGCCCGACGACGCGGAGGACCGGGTCGGAGGGGAGCCGCGCGAGCTCGTGGACCGCTGAGAGGACCCGGGGACCGCGGACGGGATCAGCCGTCGGGCGGGCTCAGCCCTCGGGCAGCTCGCGGAGGCTCTCGGCGAGGGCCTCCGCGAGCTGGGGCAGCAGCGCCGGGCCCAGCACGAAGCGGTCCGCGTCCGCCGCCCCGGGGGAGGTCTCGCCGCGATCGCGCCGCAGGGCGGAGTAGGTCGTCCCCTCCTGCGAGGCGGCGACCACCACCCGCAGCGCTCCGCCGCGCAGGGCGTCGGCGGTGCGGCGGGCGGCGTCGTCCGCCGCATCCAGGCTGCTGCGCCAGCTCTCCGCCGGCAGATCCAGCGCGACCGCCCCGCCGAAGGCGATGTCCGGCCAGGCGAGCTCGGCCAGCGCCCGCAGCGGGTCGTGGACGCGGGGCACGTCGTCGAGCTCGATCGGCGTGAGGTGCGCGGAGTCCGCGGCCAGGGCCAGGGAGGCCTCGTCCCCGAGCAGAGCGGCGATGCCCGGCTGGCGGGCCATCAGCTCCGCGCTGCGGGCCAGCGCGAACCAGCGCGGTGCGGCGAGGGCCTCCCCGTCGACGTGCCGGGCGATCTCGAGGACGGCGGCGGCGAGGGCAGCGGTCGGCGCGTCCAGAGGGTCGCCGTCGGAGGTGCGGGGCGCGGAATCGTTCATCACTGCCTGTCAGGTCGACCTGTCACAATAGGAGGGCCACCGCCATGGGCGGCGGCACCACACTGTACCCGGGACCGCGCATCCGGGCCGGAGCATCCCTCCGGCATCGGGCGCGACGTCGTCGCGACGAGGCGGCCCGGGGGCCGACGATCATCAAAGGTGACCCGTGAGCTTCTCAGCCTCCTTCGGAGACCGACCTCGTCCCGCGCCGCGTCCGGGCGCCGATCCCGCCGGAGGGCCCCACCGGGTCTCCCCGGTGACGATCACCCTCATCGTGCTCGGCGCCCTCGTGCTGGCGCTCGTCCTGGGATCGGAGATCTACACCCGATACCTGTGGTTCGACCAGCTGGGCTTCACGCAGGCGCTGACCACGCGCTGGCTCACCCAGGGCATCCTGTTCGTCCTCGGGTTCGTGCTGTTCTCCGTCCCGCTGTTCTTCAGCCTGCGCATCGCGTACACCAAGCGGCCGGTCTACCCGCCGGTGACCCGCGAGCAGGAGGCCCTCGAGCAGTTCCGCAGCGCGATCGATCCGCTGCGCCGGGGCGTGACCATCGCCGCGCCGCTGGTCATCGGCGCCTTCAGCGGCCTGGCCGCCTCCCGCAGCTGGCAGGAGGTGCAGCTGTTCCTGCATCCTCAGGACTTCGGGCAGACCGATCCGATCTTCGGGATGGACGTCGGCTTCTACGTCTTCACCCTGCCGCTCATCGACATCGCCATCGGCTTCGCGCAGTTCGTGTGCCTGGTCGCGGCGGTCGGGGCGATCGCCGGGCACTTCGTGTACGGCGGCGTCGCCTGGAGCCAGGAGAACGGCCTGGAGGTCACCACCTCCGCCCGTCGGCACCTGGGCGTGCTCGCCGTCGTGTACGTGCTGCTGCTGGGCGTGGGGCACTGGTTCCGCCGCTACGGGCTGCTGACCGAGAAGGGCGAGACCTTCGACGGCGCCTCGTACACGGACGTCAACGCCCTGCTGCCGGCCCAGACGATCCTCGCGATCTGCGCGGTCGTCGTGGCCGCCCTGTTCGGCGTGTGGATCGCCCGGGCCGACTGGCGCATCCCCGCCATCGGGGCGGGGCTCATGATCGTGGCGACGCTCATCGTCGGCGGCGGCATCCCGTGGGCCATCCAGCAGTTCAAGGTCGCCCCGAACGAGCGCAGCCTCGAGCGGACGTACATCCAGTACGGGATCGATGCGACCCGCAGCGCCTACGGGGTCGACGACGTCACCGAGGTCCCGTACGCGGCCACCACCGACGCCGAGCCCGGCGCCCTGCGCTCGGACGCCGAGACCACCGCGCAGATCCGCCTGATGGATCCGGCCGTCATCTCCCCGACCTTCGAGCAGCGCGAGGCCAACCGTGCCTACTGGGGCTTCGACGCCGTCCTCAGCGTGGACCGCTACCAGATCGACGGGCAGCTGCAGGACACCGTGATCGGCGTGCGCGAGCTGCGTCCGGACAAGTTCGACCTCGCCTCGCGCACCTGGGTCGACCAGCACATCATCTACACCCACGGCTACGGCACCGCGGCGGCCTTCGGCAACCAGCGCAACGCGGACGGCGAGCCGGCGTTCTACCAGTCCGGCGTCCCGGGCCAGGGCGCCCTCGGCGAGTACGAGGAGCGCGTCTACTTCGGCCGGTACTCGCCGGACTACTCGATCGTCGGCGCCCCGGAGGGGGCGACCCCCGAGGAGTTCGACTACCAGGCCGGCACGGACGGCGAGGAGTCCGGCGCCCAGCGCACCAACACCTTCACGGGCGACGGCGGGCCCAGCATCGGCAACTGGCTGCACCGGCTGCTGTATGCGATCAAGTTCCGCGACCCCAACATCCTCATCTCCAGCTACGTGAACGAGGAGTCGCAGATCCTCTACGACCGCAACCCGCAGCAGCGGGTGCGCGAGGTCGCTCCCTTCCTCTCGCTGGACTCGCAGATGTACCCGGCCGTGGTCGACGGCAAGCTGGTGTGGGTGATCGACGCCTACACCACGAGCGATCGCTACCCGTACTCGCACTCGGTGAACCTCGACGCGGTCATCAACGACTCGCAGACGAACCCCGCCGAATCGGCGGGCGCCCGGGTGCGCGAGGCGAACTACCTGCGCAACGGCGTCAAGGCGACCGTCGACGCCTTCGACGGCTCAGTGAAGCTGTACGCCTGGGACACGGAGGACCCGATCCTGAAGGCGTGGGCGGAGGTCTTCCCCGACGCCCTGAGCCCGGCCAGCGAGATCGACGCCGACACCATGAGCCACCTGCGCTACCCCTCGGACCTGTTCAAGGCGCAGCGCCACATCCTGTCGACGTACCACGTGACCAGCGCCGACGAGTTCTACGGCCGTCAGGACTTCTGGCAGGTGCCGCCGGACCCGACCCGGGAGGCGCCCCAGAACCCCGACGGCACCGCCGGCCAGCAGGCCCCGCAGCCGCCGACCTACCTGACCATGCAGGTCCCCGGCCAGGAGACGCCGCGGTTCACGCTGTCCTCGAGCTACATCCCCGCCAACGGCCAGAACGTCATGACGGGGTACCTCGCGGTCGATTCGGAGACCGGATCGGAGGCCGGCAACCCCGCCGAGACCTACGGCGATCTCACCCTGCTCGTGCTGCCGGCCACCAACCCGGTCAACGGGCCGGGACAGGTGCAGGCGGCCTTCAACTCGGAGCCGAACGTCTCGCGGGCGCTGAACCTGCTGAAGTCCGGGAACTCCGAGGTCATCAACGGCAACCTGCTCACGCTGCCCGTGGGCGGCGGTCTGCTCTACGTCCAGCCGGTGTACCTGCAGTCCTCCGCCTCCGGCGGCGGCACCCAGTACCCGCTGCTGCAGATGGTGCTGGTCTCCTTCGGCGAGAAGATCGGCTTCGCCCCGACGCTGGACCAGGCGCTGGACGAGGTGTTCGAGGGAGACTCCGGCGCCACGGCCGGCGACGCCGAGGTGCCCGCGACCGGGGAGGCAGGCTCCGCCGAGACCGACACGGGGGACGACGCCCCCGCCGATCCGGACGCCGGAACGGCCACCACCCCGCCGGCCGACCCCGAGACGACCGCGCCCGCGGCCGACCCGGGCACCGCCCAGGAGCGTCTGGACCAGGCCATCGCCGACATGGACCAGGCCGTCAAGGACTCCGAGGACGCCCTCGCCCGCGGGGACTGGACCGCCTACGGCGAGGCCCAGGAGCGCCTGCAGGACGCCGTGAACCGGGCCGTGCAGGCGAACGACGAGCTGAACGGCACCAGCCCCGAGCCGGCCGCGAGCGACGGCGGCGGCTGATCCCGGTCGCATCCGGCCGTCGCCCCGCGGGCGGCGGCCGGATGGACGGGCGGGGAACGTGGGGTAGCCCACGAACGGGCCGCGCCGGTTGGGACTCTCGGCGTCGCGGGCATATGCTGGAGGAGTCGCCGCGGGGTGGAGCAGTTCGGTAGCTCGCCGGGCTCATAACCCGGAGGTCGTAGGTTCAAATCCTGCCCCCGCTACGAGAGAAGGCCCCTTTCCCGGTTCTGCCGGGGGAGGGGCCTTCGCCATGCCCGCCGTCCTGCCGGCCGGCGCCGCGGCGCGCACCGTGCACGGGACGCGCCGGGCGTCCGCAGGACGACGGGGACGCTCTCCGGTCAGCGAGGCAGCGTGACGGACCCTTCGAGGTACCGCACGCACCGTCCGGACAGGTGGACGCGATCGTCCTGCAGACGGATGGCGACGGTTCCTCCGCGCGGGGACATCTGGCGGGCGGTCATCTCCCGCATCCCCAGACGCTCGGCCCACAGGGGAGCCAGCTGGCAATGGGCGGATCCCGTCACCGGGTCCTCGGGGACCCCGGCCCGGGCGCCGAACCAGCGCGAGACGAAGTCGAACCCGGTGCCCTCGCCGGGCGCGGTGACGGCGATGCCGCGCACCGGCAGCGACGCCAGGAACGTCAGGTCCGGTGCGAGGTCCCGGACGGTCCGGGCATCGGCGACGGTGCAGATCAGGTCGGTCGCACGGTGGGCGTCCACCACCTCGACCCCGAGCGCCCGCGCGATCGCGGGATCCACCTCGACCGGCTCGGGCGTCTCGGCCGGGAAGTCCATCGTGAGCAGGCCCTCCGCCGAGCGGCTGACCGCGAGCCAGCCGCTGCGGGAGGAGAACTGGAGCAGCCCGGCCCCGGGGTGCACGTCCTCGAACAGGTAGGAGGACGCCGCCAGGGTGGCGTGCCCGCACAGGTCGACCTCGGTCGCGGGGGTGAACCAGCGCAGATCGTAGGCGGGCACCGACGGGTCGGGGGCGTCCTCGGGATCGCGGTCGACCAGGAACGCCGTCTCGGAGAGGTTGTTCTCGAGGGCCAGGCGCTGGAGGAGCTCGTCCGGGAGCCAGCGCTCCAGCGGCATCACCGCCGCGGGATTGCCCTCGAAGAGGCTCTCGGCGAATGCATCGATCTGGACCAGCGGGATGATCACGACAACCTCTCGACGAACGGGCGCGGCGGGGTCAGCCTAGCGCCGCCCGAGGCCGCCCCGCGTGCGGCCGACCTGCATCGCGGGGCCGGCGGGCACGTCGTCCCGGGACGGCGTGGGGTGGGCCACGTTCCCGGGATAGCGGCTGGACCAGGCAGGATGGAGGCCGTATAGTTGAGAGAGTCGCCGCGGGGTGGAGCAGTTCGGTAGCTCGCCGGGCTCATAACCCGGAGGTCGTAGGTTCAAATCCTGCCCCCGCTACGAGAGAAGGCCCCTTTCCTGGTTCTGCCGGGGGAGGGGCCTTTCGCCATGCCGGGCGGAGGGCGTGGAAGACTGGGGCCACCGCGCCCCGCCCACGATCGCCCGCCCGCCAGGAGGCATGCATGGCCACCCAGCACCCGGAGCTCACCGCTCGCCTGACCGCGTTCATCGAGCGCCAGCCGATGTTCTTCGTGGCCACGGCCGCGCGCGACGGGAGGGTGAACGTCTCCCCGAAGGGTCTGGACTCCTTCCGCGTCCTGAGCCCGACCCAGGTCATGTTCCTCAACGGCACCGGCAGCGGCAACGAGACGGCCGCGCACCTGCTGGACACGCCGCGGATGACCGTCATGTTCTGCTCCTACGAGCGGGAGCCGCTGATCCTGCGCCTGTACGGCACCGCCCGCGCCGTCCACCCCGGCGACCCGGACTGGGAGGAGCGCTGCTCCGCCTTCCCGCCGATGCGCGGAGCCCGGAACATCTTCGTGCTGGACATCGACCTGGTGCAGACGTCCTGCGGGTACGGCGTGCCGCTCATGGAGTTCGGCGCGCAGCGCGAGCTCATGGACTCCTGGGCCGCGAAGAAGGGCGAGGAGGGGATCCACCGGTACTGGGCGGAGAAGAACCTCGAGAGCATCGACGGCTTCCCGACGGGCCTTCCTCTTCCCTGACCTCGCCGCGGCCCCGGCCGGCAGGGGCCCGGGCCCATGCCCCGCGCCGGAATCGCGTCGCGCGCGGTGCGCGATTCTGCTTGGATCCTGTCATGAGCACAGAAGCCCCCGCGCAGCGCACCCTCCTGTTCATCGGCGACTCGATCACGGACTGCGGGCGGAGGGAGGATCCCGAGGGCATCGGCTTCGGCTACGTCCGCCTGCTGGCCGAGCACTTCGCCGCCTACGAGCCCGCCGCCCGGATCGTGAACACCGGCATCGGCGGGAACCGGGTGGTGGACCTGCGCGCCCGCTTCGCCGAGGACTGCCTGGACCACGATCCGGACGTCGTCACCGTCTACGTGGGCGTCAACGACACCTGGCGGCGCTACGACCAGGGCGATCCGACGGAGGACGACGCCTTCGAGGCCGACTACCGCTACCTGCTCGACCAGCTCTCCGCCACCCGGCCGGACCGGCCGGTCGTGCTGATCATCCCCTTCGTCACGGACATCGACGAGGACAAGGCCCGCTTCCACGAGGACCTGGACGGCAAGGTCGAGCGGATCCGGCGCCTGGCCCGCGAGTTCGGCGCTCGCGTCGTGGACCTCGAGAAGGTCATGGCCGATGCGCTGTCCCGCGGGCACACGCCGGCCTCCCTCGCCCCCGACGGCGTGCATCCCAGCACCGCGGGCCACCGGCTCATCGCCGACGCCTGGCTCGAGGCCTTCCGCCGCTGAGACCGGGGCCGGCGAGCGGACCGCTCAGCCCAGCGGGCCGCTCACGTCCAGGGAGAGGAACCCGCGGCGGAACCGGCGGCGATCCAGCACCAGCAGCTCGTCGGGCCGCCAGGGATTGCGAAGGTGCACGTGGCCGGTCGCGGCATCGGCGCCGACGACGGCCATCACGTGGTTGGCGGGCAGGGGCCCGTGAGGGCTGCGCACCAGCGGGCTGAGCGGGTGGGTCGAGGCGAGGACCGCGCGGCCCTCGCCCAGCAGGGTCGAGATCCGGGCGGATCCGGGCAGCAGCAGGTGCATGCGCAGGCGGGTTCCGGTCAGGGCCCGCAGGCCGTACCGGCCGAGGCCCCGGGCGAGGAACCCGTAGGACCCGGCGAGATGGGCGGCGAGGGCCTTCTCGATCAGGCCCGGCCAGCCGGGGCCGGAGCCGGACTGGGTGGCATAGACCCAGCGGCCGGCGGCGTCCACGGGCATCCGCCGGTCCACGACGACCTCGCCGGCCGGCAGCACGACCCGGTAGGTGCCGTCGCCGACGGGCCGCAGCGCGGCGGCGATCCGGTCCGGCGCCTGCTCGTGCACGGCCAGCAGCGCGGCGATCACCCAGCAGTCGCCGAGCCGTCCCTGCCGCGGCCGCGCGGCGAGGTCGATCCGCGTGGCGTCCTCCCGGACCCCCTGGGCGTGCGGGCCCGGCCCGGGCATCGCCGCGGCGGTGCCCGGGCCGGCCGGGGCGTGCCCTCGCAGCGCCTGCACGAGGCTGCGCAGACGACGGCGCCACGGCACCCGCCCCGGAGGGCGGGCGCCGTGGCGCGGGGTCATCGTCGCGGGCGACGGGTCCGGACGGGAGGCGTCAGTGCGCCGCCGCCGGGACCGCCTTCTGGCCGACGGTCTCCAGGACCTGCTGGAACCAGGGCTGGCTCACGTCGAAGGCCTTGTGGCCGGCGATCCGCTCGAACTCGATCGCGCGCAGCACGTCGCCGCGCTCCTCGTCGTGGCCGATCACGCCGGTGCCGCCCTCGAGGGCGACCTGCACGGCGAGGTCCGTCATCGACTTGATCAGACGCAGGTCGTAGGCGTTGGCCTTCGCGGAGCGGGCGAAGTAGCCGGACTTCTGGACCATGACCTTCTCGGCGCCCAGCTTCTCCGAGAACTGCTTGGCGAACCACTGGCCGGGGTTGATGGTGTCCAGCTTGACGTGGCCGAAGGGGTCCTTCTCCGGCTCCTCGCCGCGGGCCTGCATCTCGGCGACGATCTCGGGGATCCCCGCGCCCTCGGACAGGAAGATGTTCACGCAGCCCGTCTCGTCCATGACCTTCTTCAGACGCTCGGCCTCGCCGTCGATGTCCAGCGCGAGCTCCGGGAGGAACACGGCGTGGACGTCCCAGCGGTCGCCGGAGAGGCCGATCTCGGGCAGCCAGTCCTGCTTCGCGTGCCACTCCTGGTAGGCGCGGGCGGCCTCGGCGGTGAGGTACCCGCAGGCGCGGCCCATGATCTCGTGGATGATCAGCATGCGCGGGTTGGACCCGTGCTCGGCGATGACGTTCTGGGCGAAGAGGCTGGTCTGCTCGGCGGCGGTCTTCGCGCCGAGGGACTGGCGCACCGGGACGATGTCGTTGTCGATCGTCTTGGGCAGGCCGACGACCTGGAGCGGGTAGTCGTTGTCCTGCAGGTACTTCGCGAGGTCCGCGGCGGTGGTGTTGGTGTCGTCGCCGCCGATGGTGTGCAGGACGTCCACGTCGTCGGCCTTGAGTTTGTTCGCGGCGACCTCGAGGGCGTTCTCGCCCTCCTGGATGAGGCCGCGCTTGACCAGGTCCTTGGTGTTGGTGAGCTTCACGCGGGAGTTGCCGATCGGCGAGCCGCCGAACTCGTGCAGCACCGCGGCCTTCGCCCGGACGGTCTCGTCCACGACGATCTTCTCCCCGGAGAGCAGGCCCCAGTAGCCGTGCTTGTACGCGATGATCTCGACGTCGGGGACGAGCTCGGTGTAGCGCTCGATGAGCCCGCCCACGGCGGAGGACAGGCACGGGGCATAGCCCCCGGCGGTGAGCAGTGCGACGCGCTTGACGGTCATGGGGCAGGTCCTCCATGGGTTCCGGGGGCGTGAGCGCAGGCGAGATCGCCCGCGCTCGAGGTCGCCCTCATGGTAGCCGCTGCCGTCCCCGAGCCGTCCCCGCGGTCTCCTCCGCGGACGCGCCCGCGGGCCGCGAGGACGCGCGCAGGCGAAGGGGTCGTCCTCGCGCTCCTGCGTCCCGGTCCTCCGCGGTCGGGGTCAGGCCCTCCGCGCCCGGGGTCAGGACCGGGCGGCCTCGCCCGGAGCCGGGGCGGACAGCGCCGCGAGGACCTGCTCGTGCAGGTGCCCGTTGGTCGCCAGCGCGTTGCCGCCGAAGGGCCCGTCGGCCCCGTCGAGGGAGGTGAAGCGGCCTCCCGCCTCGGTGACGATGGGCGCCAGGGCGACCATGTCGTGCAGCTTCAGCTCGGGCTCCGTGGCGACGTCGACGGCGCCCTCGGCCAGCAGCATGTACGACCAGAAGTCGCCGTAGGCGCGGGTGCGCCAGAAGCGCTGCATGAGGTTGAGCATCTCGCGCAGGCGGCCGGTCTCGGCCCAGCCGTCCAGCGCGCTGTAGGACAGGGAGGCGTCCTCGAGCTCGTCGACCTGCGAGACGCGCAGGGCGCTCGCGGAGCTCAGCCGCGTGCCCGCCCAGGCCCCGGCGCCTGCGGCGGCCCACCAGCGGCGCGACAGGGCGGGGGCGGAGACCAGGCCCATCACCACCTCGCCGTCCTCGATGAGGCCGATCAGCGTCGCCCACACCGGCACGCCGCGCACGAAGTTGGCGGTCCCGTCGATGGGGTCGACGACCCACTGCCGCGCCGCGGTCCCGGTGCTGCCGAACTCCTCGCCGATCACCTGGTCGCGCGAGCGGGACCGGGCCAGCTGGGAGCGCACCAGCTGCTCGGCGTCGCGGTCGGCGTCGGTGACCTCGGTGAGGTCCGGCTTGGTCTCGACCACGAGGTCCTGCGCCTTGAAGCGGGACATGGTCAGCTGGTCCACGGCGTCCGCGAGCACATGGGCGAGGCGGAGGTCATCGGCGAATCGGGTCGACATGGCCCCTACTGTACGGAACGGTTCACAGGTCCCAGGGATCATTGCGCCGCAGCGCGGTCGCCAGGCGCCGGTAGGACTCCAGACGGCTGGGGCCGGCCGTCCCGGCCCTCCCGGCGGCGACGGCCGCGTCCAGCGAGCAGTCCGGGGCGTCCTCGAGATGGGTGCATCCCCGTGGGCACTCCTCGGCCAGCGGGGCCAGGTCCGCGAAGGCGTCCAGCAGATCCTCCGGGTCCACGTGCCCCAGGCCGAAGGACCGCACCCCGGGGGTGTCGATCAGCCAGCCGTCGTGGGAGGGCAGGCGCAGCGCCAGGGCGGAGGAGCTCGTGTGCCGCCCGCGGCCGGTGACGTCGTTGACCGCGCCGGTGGCCCGGTCCGCGCCGGGGACCAGGGCGTTGAGCAGGGTGGACTTGCCCACCCCGGAGTGCCCGATGAGCACGCTGATGCGTCCGTCGAGGTGCTCGCGCAGGGGGTCCAGCCCCGTGATGCCGCCGTCCTCGCGGCGGGAGGTGACCACGTGCTCCAGCCCGAGCGGCGCGTAGGTCTCCAGGAAGGGGGCGGGGGAGCGCAGGTCCGCCTTGGTGAGCACCAGCAGGGCGTCCACGCCCGCGACGTAGGCGGCGACCAGGCAGCGGTCGATCATCCCGCCGCGCGGCTCCGGATCCGCCAGGGCGGTCACCATCACCATCAGGTCGACGTTCGCGACCAGGGGACGCTCCGTGGCGTCGTCGTCGTCGGCGCTGCGCCGCAGGAACGAGGAGCGCTCCTCGATGCGGACGATCCGCGCGAGGGTGCCCTCACGGCCGGAGACGTCGCCGGCGAGGGCCACCACGTCCCCGGGCACGACCGGGCTGCGGCCCAGCTCCCGGGCCCGCATGGCGGTCACCGCCCGCTCCTGCGCACCGCCCTCGTCCACGACCGTGCGCCAGCGGCCGCGGTCCACCGCCACCACCCGCGCCGGGACGGCGTCGCGGTGGGCCGGACGGTCCTTCGTGCGGGGGCGCGAGCCGCGCCGGTTGGGGCGCACCCGCACATCGGATTCGTCCCAGTCCCGGGACCTGCGACCTACCATGTCCCGCCGGTGGGCGCATCGGTGTGCAGCATCGCCAGCCACATGCCCACGAAGTCGGGGAGGGTCTTCTGCGTCGTCTCGACGTTGCGCACCCGCAGGTCCGGGACGCGCAGGCCGATGACGGCGGCCGCGGTCGCCAGGCGGTGGTCCTCGTAGGTCTCGAAGACCTCGCCGTGCAGCGGGCCGGGATGGATCTCCAGGGAGTCCGGGTGCGCGATGGTGCGGGCCCCGATGTTCGTCAGCTCCGCCGCGAGCGCCTCGAGGCGGTCCGTCTCGTGCCCGCGCAGATGCCCGATGCCGCGCAGGTGGCTGGGGGAGTCGGCCAGCGCGGCGAGGGCCGCGATGGTCGGGGTGAGCTCGCCGACGGCCGAGAGGTCCGCGTCGATCCCGTGGATGGTCCCCGTCCCGCGGAGGCAGACCTCGTCCTCCTCGCGCCAGACCTCGCCGCCCATGCGCGAGAGCAGCTCGCGGTAGGCGTCGCCGGGCTGGGTGGTGGTCTCCGGCCAGCCCGCGACCGCGATCGTGCCGCCGGTGACCAGGGCGGCCGCGAGGAACGGGCCGGCGTTGGAGAGGTCCGGCTCGACGGTGACCTCGCCCAGGCGGATCGGGCCGTGGGGGACCGTCCACTCGTGCACCCCCTCGCCGAGCGGGCGGTGGCGGACCGTCACCCCGGCCTCGAGGAGCGTCTCGACGGTCATCTCGATGTGCGGCAGGGACGGCAGCGTGGCGCCGTCGTGCCGCAGCACGAGGTCCTCCTCGCAGCGCGGGGCCACCAGCAGCAGGTTGGAGACGAACTGGCTGGAGGCGGAGGCGTCGATCGTCAGCGGGCCGCCCGGCAGGGACCCCCTGCCGTGGACGGTGATCGGCAGATGGCCGGCCTCGCCGTGCTCGGTGACCTCGACGCCGAGCCCGCGCAGCGCGGCGATCACCGGGCCCATCGGCCGCACCAGAGCGGCCTCGTCGCCCGTGAACCGCACATCGCCGTGGCGCAGTGCCGCCAGCAGCGGGACGAAGCGCATCACCGTACCGGCCAGCCCCGTGTGGATCTCGATGGGCTCCTGGCGCTCCTCGGAGGCCGGGGGGATCGGATGCACCCGCAGCGCGCCGTCCTCCACGGTGAGCGAGGCGCCCAGCCGCTCCAGAGCGTCCCGCATGAGACGGGTGTCCCGGGAGACGAGCGCCCCGTGCAGGAGGGTGGGCTCCTCGGCGAGGGCCGCCAGGATCATCCAGCGGGCGGTGAGGGACTTCGATCCGGGCACGCTGATCAGCGCGTCCACGGGGCCGGTGGCGACCGGTGCGGTCCACAGGACGTCGGGCACGGAGACCGGCCTCAGGAGACGCGCTCGGCGAGCTGCGCGGCGCGGGCCTCGGCGCCGCGCCGTGCGGCGCCGGCGGCCTTCTCCAGCTCGCGCTTCTTCGCCTCGGCGTTCTTCTGGCTGCGCTCGAGGAAGCGCTCGGCCTGGTAGCGCAGGGAGGGGCGGCCGTCATGGTCGACCACCGCGAGCAGCACGCCGCCCAGCAGCCCGGCGTCGGTGACGATCGAGGACAGCTCCTGCATGCGCTCGGCGCCCTTGAGCTCCCAGACCCGCTTGCGGCCGGCCCAGCCGACGGTGGTCGTGGCCAGCAGCACCGCCGCCGCGAGGCGCGGGCTGCGGCCGGTGGCGTACAGGACGCCGGCCCCCGCGGCCACGGCGCCGGAGACCCGCAGGAGGTCCTTGACCTTCACGAGGTCCGGCACGGGGGTGGAGTGCAGCGTGCGGTCCGCGCTCTCGACCACGGAGCGGGGCAGCACCGCGGTCGCGCGCTCCGGGGTGATCGCGGTGCGGATGCCTTCGACGATGAAGGGGGCGGCGAGCAGGGGACGGGCGATGCGACGGACCAGCGACATGGTGACCTCACGTTCGGTGTTCGGGCGTGCTCGGCCCAGCAGGGGCCGATGTCCGCTCCAGCGTAGCGCGCCGGGCCGGGCCGCAGAGGCGCGGCCGAGCTGTGGGAACACCACGGGACCGGGCGGCGTTGCACCCTGGTGGACGGCGGTCGGGAGCTCCCGACCGGACGAAGCACGTGGACGGATCGGCCCGGGGCCGGGACGAGGAGCGCGAAGCACCATGACCATGCTGGCACCCCCGCGCCCGCAGGCCCGGTCCGAGGCGGCCGCACCGGCGTCCGCCGCCCGGGATGCGCAGGGCGTCCGTGGCGTACCGTGGTCCCCGATGATCCCGACAGACGCCGCCCCCGACACCGCAGCGGACTTCGACTTCGAGGCCGAGGCGCTGTCCCATCTGGATGCCCTCTACGGAGGCGCGCTGCGCATGACCCGCAAGCCCGAGGATGCGGAGGATCTGGTGCAGGAGACCTTCATGAAGGCCTTCCGCGCCCGCGACCGCTTCACCCCGGGCACGAACCTGCGCGCCTGGCTGTACCGCATCATGACCAACACGTACATCTCGTCCTACCGCCAGAAGCAGCGCCGGCCCAAGGAGGCCTGGACGGACGAGGTGCAGGACTGGCAGCTGGCCGACGTCGGCTCGCACACGAGCTCCGGGCTGCGCTCGGCGGAGACGGAGGCGCTGGACCACCTGCCGGACTCCGCCGTCAAGGAGGCGCTGCAGGAGCTGCGCGAGGACTACCGCATGGCCGTGTACTACGCCGATGTCGAGGGCTTCGCGTACAAGGAGATCGCCGAGATCATGGACACGCCCATCGGCACGGTGATGTCACGGCTGCATCGCGGGCGCCGGCAGCTGCGCGAGCTGCTGGGCGACTACGCGGTCCGCCACGGATACACGACGGGTGACGCGGTCCCCGCCCGGGAAGGGGAGAAGAAGTGAACGAGCGAGACGATCGCACCGGGCGGGATCCCCGCTTCGGCCTCGAGGAGGCGCTGGACGGCGAGCTGCCCCGCGAGACCGTGGTCCGGATGAGCCGCCACACCGAGGACTGCCCGGAGTGCGCCGATGAATGGGAGCGTCTGCGCCTGCTCAAGGAGCTGGTGCGGCGCAGCTGCCAGCAGGACGTCGCCCCGAGCAGCCTCCGCGAGCGGATCAGCATCGAGTGCCAGGACCTCGGCGTCACCCGCACCGAGGTGACCCGGACGGAGCAGGTCTCCGGGCCGGACGGCCAGATCACGCGGACCACCGTCACGCGCACCGTCCGCTTCGAGGGCGGGGCCGGCACCGCCTGAGCCCGTCCCGCGATCGCGGCAGGGACCGGCCGCGGCATCACCGGCCGGGATGCACGAAGGGCCGCCCCCGTCGCGGGGGCGGCCCTTCGTCACGTGCGCGTCCGGCCGGGGCCGGGAGGGCGCCGTCACGGATCAGGCGTTGGGGCGCTTGCCGTGGTTGGCGCCGCTCTTGCGACGGCTCTTGCGCTTGCGGCCACGCTTGCTCATCACGCTCTCCTTCCTATCCCAGGACAACCCCGCTATTGTGCCACACCGGCGGGCACGGGTCGCGGTGCCGTCTGTCGCACGCCGGCCCCGGGCCGCGGGGCACGGCGGGCGGGCCGGGTCAGCTGGTGCCGAGCCAGGTGCCGAAGCCGCCGTGCAGGACCAGCCACGCGATGAGGCCGTAGCCCGTCTGGCCGGGGCGGTCCCCGCCCCGGGCGAGATCGGCCGTCCACTGGTCGTGGCCCTCGAGGGCCGCGACGGTGTCGACGTAGGGGATCCGGCGACGGGCGCAGACGTCCTCGAAGGCGGCCGAGAGCTCCCGCACGCTGGCGGTGCGCCCCCGGTCCAGGCTGGGCGGGGGACCGACCACGAAGGCGGGCACGCGCATCCGCTCCAGGCCGTCGAGGATCTTGGCGAGGTTCAGGCGCGACCGGGCCAGGGAGATGCCGGCGGTGACGTCGGCGGCGCCCATCCCGATCACCACACGATGCT
Source organism: Brachybacterium phenoliresistens (assembly GCF_039530785.1). Classification (NCBI taxonomy): domain Bacteria; kingdom Bacillati; phylum Actinomycetota; class Actinomycetes; order Micrococcales; family Dermabacteraceae; genus Brachybacterium; species Brachybacterium phenoliresistens. The sequence continues at coordinate 679,579 of NZ_BAAAOW010000001.1, read as the reverse complement.
CGAGGAGGCCCTCGGCCTGGGCCTCGGCGTCCATCCGCTCCGTCACCGCGGTGTCCCAGCGCTCGGCCAGGGCGGCCGAGGTCTCGCCCGGCAGCGCGGAGACGAACAGCTCGATGCGTGCCGAGGGATCCTGCTCGCTGGCCACGGCGCGGCCGATCCAGCCCAGGGCGCGGGCATCGCCCGCTCCGGCCAGGAGCTCGTCGCCGAGGGCGATGACGCGGATGCGGGCCTGCTGTGCGGCAGCGGTCTGAGGGGGATGGTCCTCCACCAGGAGACCTCCTAGGTCGTGATGCGTCGGGAGCGGAGGGGTCGCTCACGCGGGGACCCGCGCGATGGCGCGGGTCCGGGCATGATGTCAGGCCTGGAAGGCGCGGTCCAGCAGGTCCTGCTGCTCGGCCTTGTGGCGCTTGGCGGATCCGGTGGCGGGGGAGGCCGAGGCCGGCCGGGCGACGACCCGCAGGGTGCGGCCCACCTGCACCGCGAAGTTCAGGGCCATGAAGGACCAGGCGCCCTGGTTCTCCGGCTCCTCCTGGACCCAGGTCAGCTCGGCGTCCGGGTACGCCGCGAGCACCTCGGTGAGCTGCTGCGCGGGCAGCGGGTAGATCTGCTCGATCCGCACGATCGCCACGTCCTGGATCCCGGACTTCTCGCGCTGGGCGATCAGGTCCCAGTACACCTTGCCGGAGGTCAGCAGCACCTTGCGCACGGCCGAGGGGTCCACGGAGGTGTCGGCGAGCACGGGCTCGAAGGTGCCGGAGGTGAAGTCCTCGACGGAGCTCACCGCCGCCTTGTTGCGCAGCATCGACTTCGGGGTGAAGACGATCAGCGGCTTGCGCGGCTCGGCGAGGGCCTGGCGGCGCAGGAGGTGGAAGTAGCTCGCCGGGGTCGAGGGGACGGCCACGCGCAGGTTCTCCTCGGCGCACAGCTGCAGGAAGCGCTCGATCCGTGCCGAGGAGTGGTCCGGCCCCTGGCCCTCGTAGCCGTGGGGCAGGAGCATGACCACCGAGGAGTTCTGGGCCCACTTCTGCTCGGAGGCGGAGATGAACTCGTCGATGATCGTCTGCGCGCCGTTGACGAAGTCGCCGAACTGGGCCTCCCACAGCACGAGCGAGGCCGGGCTCTCCACGGAGTAGCCGTACTCGAAGCCCAGCGCCGCGAACTCGGAGAGGGAGGAGTCGTAGACGTTGAAGCGGGCCTGGTCCTCGGAGAGGTGGGCCAGCGGGGTCCACACGTCCTGCGTCTCGTGGTCGATGAAGACGGCGTGGCGCTGCACGAAGGTGCCGCGGCGGGAGTCCTGGCCCGCCAGGCGCACGCGGTGGCCCTGCATGAGCAGGGAGCCGAAGGCGATCAGCTCGCCGAAGCTCCAGTCGATGCGGCCCTCGCGGGACATCTCCTCGCGCTTGGCGGCGAGCTGCCCGAGCTTGGGGTGCAGGGTGAAGGAGGGCGGGAACTCGGCGTGGGCGGCGCCGACGCGCTCGACCACGGACCGCTCCACGGCCGTCTGCGCGCTGCCGTCGCCCTGCGCGGTGCCCTGCTGCGCCTGCGGCAGGTCCAGGCCCTGCACGCTCTGGGACGGATCCGCGTCGGAGACCGCGCGCGCCTGCGCGAACGCCTGGTCCAGGTGCGCCTGGAAGTTGCGGAAGACGTCCTCGGTCTCGTCCTTGGTGAGGTCGCCGCGCTCGATCAGCGCCTCGGTGTACTGCTTGCGCACCGTCGCCTTCTTCTCGATGAGGGCGGCCATCTGGGGCTGCGTCATCGAGGGGTCGTCGCCCTCGTTGTGGCCGCGGCGGCGGTAGCAGACCATGTCGATCACGACGTCGCGGTGGAACTTCTGGCGGTAGGCGAAGGCGATCTCGGCGACCCGCACGCAGGCCTCCGGATCGTCGCCGTTGACGTGGAAGATCGCCAGCTGCGTGGACTTCGCGACGTCCGAGCAGTAGTACGAGGAGCGCGAGGAGTCCGGCTCGGTGGTGAAGCCGATCTGGTTGTTGATGATCACGTGGATCGTGCCGCCGGTGCGGTAGCCGCGCAGCTCCGAGAGGTTCAGGGTCTCCGTGACCACGCCCTGGCCGGCGAAGGCCGCGTCGCCGTGGATGAGGATCGGCAGGACGGGGAAGTCGTTGCCGCGCTCGAGCTTGTCCTGCTTCGCGCGGACGATGCCCTCGAGCACGGGGTTGACGGCCTCCAGGTGGGAGGGGTTCGCGGCGAGGTAGACCTTGGTGGTCTCGCCGTCGTCGGCGGTGTAGGTGCCCTCGGTGCCCAGGTGGTACTTGACGTCGCCGGAGCCCATCGCGCCCGGGCCGACGGCGCCCTCGAACTCCTGGAAGATCTGGCCGAAGCTCTTGCCGGCCAGGTTCGACAGCACGTTCAGACGGCCGCGGTGGGCCATGCCGATGCAGACCTCGGCGACGTCGTGGTGGGCGGAGTCGGAGAGGATCGAATCCAGCAGGGGGATGACCGACTCGCCGCCCTCGAGGGAGAAGCGCTTCTGGCCCACGAACTTCGTCTGCAGGAAGGTCTCGAACGCCTCGGCGGCGTTGAGGCGGTCCATGACGTGCGTGACCTGCTCCTTGGTGAGCTTGGGCCGCGGGATCTCGAACTGGTCCTGCAGCCAGGCCCGCTCCTCCGGGTCCGCGATGTGCATGTACTCCACGCCGATCGAGCGGCAGTAGGCGTCGCGCAGCATCCCCAGGATGTCGCGCAGCGTCGCCTCCTGCGTCCCGCCGAGGCCGCGGGTGGGGAAGGTGCGGTCCAGGTCCCACAGCGTCAGGCCGTAGGTCTGCACGTCCAGGTCCGGGTGGGTGCGCACCTTGTACTGCAGCGGATCGATGTCCGCCATCAGGTGGCCCCGCACGCGGTAGGCGTGGATCAGGTCCATCACATGGGCGAACTTCTCCTCCTGGGTGTCCTCCAGGGGGTTGTCCGCCACCCAGCGGACGGGCTCGTAGGGGATCCGCAGCGAGGCGAAGACCCGGTCGTAGAAGCCCTCCTTGCCCAGCAGCTTGTCGGAGATCTTCTTGAGGAACTCGCCGGAGGCGGCCCCCTGGATGATGCGGTGGTCGTAGGTGGACGTCAGCGTCATCACCTTGGAGACGGCCAGCTGCGCGAGGGTCGCGGCGCTCGCACCCTGGAACTGGGCGGGGTAGTCCATCGCGCCGACGCCGACGATGCATCCCTGCCCGGCCATCAGACGCGGGATCGAGTGGACCGTGCCGATCCCGCCGGGGTTGGTCAGCGAGACCGTCGTGCCGGTGAAGTCCTCCATGGTCAGCTTGTTCGCGCGGGCCTTGCGGACGATCTCCTCGTACGCCGCCCAGAAGCCGCGGAAGTCCAGGCGCTGCGCGCCCTTGATGGAGGGGACCACCAGGCCGCGCGAGCCGTCGGGACGCGGCATGTCGATGGCGAGGCCGAAGTTCACGTCCTCCCGGCGCAGCATGACCGGCTTGCCCTTGTCGTCGACGTCGAAGCCGTTGTTCATGTCGGGCAGCTCGCGGATCGCCTCGATCATCGCCCAGCCGATCAGGTGGGTGAAGGAGACCTTGCCCGCGCGATTGCGCTTGAGGTGGTTGTTGATGACGATGCGGTTGTCGAACAGGAGCTTGACGGGCACGTCGCGCACGGAGGTCGCGGTGGGCACCGTGAGGGACTCGTCCATGTTCCGCACGACGGCGGCCGCAGGGCCGCGGAGCTTGACGACCTCGGGCTCGCTCAGCTCGACGACGGGGATCTGCGCGGTGGTCGTGGGGGCCTTCGCGGGGCGGTCGGAGGTGTTGGAGACCGTCGGGGCGGGCGTGGAGTTCACGGACTCGGATTCCTTTGCGGGGGCGGACGCGGCGGGAGCGGCGGCGGTGGGGGCGGCCGGGGAGGTCGCCGGCGGCGCGGGCCGCGGCGACGCCGCTGCGGCGGGGGCGGACGGGGTGGGGACAGGGGCGCCGGGCGCGGCGGGGGAGGGGGCCGGCGCCGCGGGGGCGGCGGGCTCCTCGGGAGCGGCGGGCGACGCGGGCTCGGCGGGGGCCGGCGCGGCGTCCGGGGAGTCCTCCTGCACGACGGGCTCGGATGCGGTGCTCACGCCCCGCTCCGCCGGGGTCGACCGCGAGCGGAAGAACTCCGCCCAGCTGGGGTCGACGCTGGTGGGATCCTCGGTCCACTGCTCGTGGAGCGCATCCACGAGCCACTGGTTGGGGCCGAACTCGGGGGCCTCGTCCTCGGGGGGTGGTGTCTGCTGTGACACGCTGCGATCGCCAGCCTTCTGAACGTCGTGGGTGATGACCTGCTCAGCCTAGCCGAGCACGGACCGGAATGTGGACGCCGGGGACGCGCTGCGCAGGGGCTGCGCACGGTGTGGGCCGATGCACATCGGCCGCGCCGCGGGAGCGCTCACGCATCGGGGAGCGTGACCCGGATCAGGGAGGAGGCGCCGTGCTCGCTCGCGGCCGAGCTCGGGTCGTCGCCGACCTCGATGGTGCCGCCGTGGAGGTTCACCGCCCAGCGGGCGATCGCCAGGCCCAGCCCGGTGCCGCCGGTGGCGTCCGAGCGCCCTCCCCGCTGGAAGCGCTCGAAGACGAGCTCCCGCTCGGCGTGCGGGATGCCGGGGCCCTCGTCGCTCACCTCGATGACGACGGTGCGCCGCTCCTCGTCGGCCCGGGCCCGCACCCGCACCCGGCCCCCCGGGGGCGAGTGGCGCGAGGCGTTGTCGAGCAGGTTCGCGATCACCTGGTGCATGCGGGCGGGATCGGCGAGGAAGGTCAGCTGGGGCGGCTCCACGTCGATGGCCCAGCGCACGTCCCGGCCCCGCGCGCCCGCGCCGAGCGCCGCGGCATCGGCGACCTCGTGCAGGAACGGCGTCAGCTCGATCCGCTCGATGCTCACGTCGGTCACGCCCGCGTCGATCCGGGAGAGGTCCAGCAGGTGGTCCACGAGGCTCGAGAGCCGCTCGGTCTCGTTCAGGGCCACCGACAGGGCCGCCGGGTCCGGCTCGGTGACGCCGTCGACGAGGTTCTCCAGCTGGGCGCGCAGCCCGGCGACCGGGGTGCGCAGCTCATGGGAGACGTTCGCGACCAGCTCGCGGCGCAGCAGGTCGGTCTGCTGCAGCTCCGAGGCCATGGAGGTGAACGCCCGGGCCAGCTCGCCCACCTCGTCGTTGCTGCTGGCGTCGATCCGCTGGCCGTAGTCCCCGTGGGACATGGCCTGGGCCGCGCGGGTCATCTGCCGCAGCGGGGAGGTCATGCCGTGCGCGAGCACCTGCGTGAGCACCAGCGCGGCGATGATCGCGACCGGGATCGCGAGCCACGGGTCCAGGGCGGCGGAGGCGCTCAGCCAGGTCAGCACGGCGGTCAGGGTGACGGCGGCGACCACCACCGCGCCGAGCTTGACCTTGAACGACCCCAGCCGGTCCAGGGGGCGCCGCGCCATCTGCTCAGGCCTCCGGGGCGGGGGCGTCGACGTCCTCGGGATCCTCGGGGATCTCCAGGGCGTAGCCGACGCCGTGGACGGTGCGCACCAGGTCGGAGCCGAGCTTGCGGCGCAGGGCCTTGACGTGGGAGTCCACGGTGCGGGTCCCGGTGGCATCGACCCAGTCCCAGACGTCGGCCAGCAGGTGCTCTCGGGTGAGCACGGTGCCGGGGGAGCTGGCCAGGCACAGCAGGAGATCGAACTCGGTGGGCGTGAGATGGGCGGGCACGCCCGCCCTCATCACGCGGCGGCCCGCGCGGTCGATCAGGAGATCGCCGATCTGCAGGGCCACCTGCGCATCGGCCGCGTCCGGGGGAGGGGTCGCGGGCTCGGCGCGACGCACCCGGCGCAGCAGCACCTTGAGCCGGGCCACCAGCTCGCGCATGGAGAAGGGCTTGGTCATGTAGTCGTCGGCCCCGACCCCGAGGCCGATGAGCATGTCCGTCTCGTCGTCGCGGGCGGTGAGCATCAGCACGGCGACGGGGGAGTCGGCCTGGATGCGCCGGCACACCTCGAGCCCGTCGATCCCGGGCAGCATCACATCCAGCACGACCACGTCGGGGCGCACCCGCAGGACCGTCTCCACGCCCGTGACGCCGTCCAGCGCGGTGGAGACCTCCCAGCCCTCGGCGGTGAGCCGGTCGGCGATCGCGCTGGTGATGGTGGGCTCGTCCTCGATGACGACCACGCGCGTGGGCGCGGCCGCGCCGGCGGGCGGGGCAGGACGAGCGGCATCAGGGCGTGAGGTCGACATGCCGTCACTGTACTGGCGCCTCCCGAGCCGTTCCCGGAAAGCCGCCGAGCGCCGCCGTCGGGAGGGCTCCGTCCTGTCGTAGACTTCCGGCCACTATGGACGAATCCCCCGCGCCGAGTACCGGCGCGCGCCCGCCCGCGGCCCAGGCACCCCGTGCCGGCCACCCGGCGGTGCGCGCACTCCCCGCCCTCGGGGAGGCCCTCACGTGACCTGGATCCTTCTGGCCGTCGGCGTGCTGCTCACCGCAGGCACCGCCGTCTTCGTGGCCTCGGAGTTCTCCCTCGTGGCCCTGGACCGCCACACCGTCGAGAAGGCCCAGCAGGGCGGCGACCGCCGCGCCGCCGGCGTGCTCTCGGCCCTGACCCACCTCTCGACCAACCTCTCCGGCGCCCAGCTGGGCATCACGATCACCACGCTGCTGTTCGGCTTCGCGGTGCAGGACCCCCTGGCGGGCCTGCTGAGCCCGGTCGCGGCGGCCCTGGGCATCCCCGGCTCCGCCGTCGGCCCGGTCTCCGTGGTCGCCGCGATGGCGATCGCCTACGCCTTCTCGATGCTGTTCGGCGAGCTGGTCCCGAAGAACCTCGCGATCGCCGCGCCGATGGCGACCGCCAAGGTCGTCGCGCCGCTGCAGCACTTCTTCACCACCGTGTTCCGCCCCCTGATCGCCGTGTTCAACTCGACCGCGAACGCGATCCTGCGCCTGGTGGGCATCGAGCCGCAGGAGGAGCTCTCCGCGGCGCGCTCGCCCGCGGAGCTGGACTACCTGGTGCGGCACAGCGCCCGGGCCGGCAGCCTCGACCGCGGCACCGCGGTGCTGCTCAGCCGGACCCTCGCCCTCGCCGACCGCGAGGCGGCCGATGTCATGACCCACCGCGGGGCCATGATCGCGGTGGACGCCTCCGCCTCCGCCGCCGAGGTCCTCGAGCTGAGCCGGACCAGCGGCCATTCGCGCTTCCCCGTCATCGACGGCAGCGAGGACGACGTGGTCGGCGTGGTGCAGGTGCGCCAGGCCGTGACCGTGCCGCGCGCCGAGCGCGCGGGGACCCCGGTCCGCTCGATCATGGCCGACGTCCACCGCCTGCCCGAGACCGTGCCCCTGGACAACCTGCTGCTGGACCTGCGCGACCTGGGCGCCCAGCTGGCCGTGGTGGTCGACGAGTACGGCGGCACCTCCGGGATCGTGACCCTGGAGGACGTCATCGAGGAGATCGTCGGCGAGGTCAACGACGAGCACGACGAGGACGAGCCCGAGCGCTACGCCCGCGAGAGCGAGCGCGGCTGGGTGGTCTCCGGCCTCATGCGCCCCGACGAGATCCGCCGCGAGCTGGGCGTGATCGTGCCCGAGTCCACCGACTACGACACCCTCGGCGGTCTGCTGATGGACGAGCTGCGCCGCATCCCCGCTCCCGGCGACGTCGTCGAGAGCGCCGGGCTGCGCCTGGAGGTGCTGGCGATGGACGGGCGCCGCGTCGACTCCGTGCGCCTGATGGTCCTGGACGACTCCGTGCGCGTCGCCCCGGTGGAGGAGGCCGACGATGAGTGACACCGCCGCCCTGCTGCTGGGCCTGGCCATGCTGGTGGGCAACGCCTTCTTCGTCGGCGCCGAGTTCGCGGTGATGAGCGCGCGCCGCAGCCAGCTCGAGCCGCTGGTGGACGCCGGCACCCCCGGGGCCCGCACCGCCCTGTGGGCGATCGAGCACGTCTCGATCATGCTGGCCGCCGCCCAGTTCGGCGTCACCGTCTGCTCGGTGACGCTGGGCGCCGTGGCCGAGCCCGCCATCGCCCACTTCCTGGAGCCGCTGCTGGAGGGCGTGGGCGCGCCCGAGGTGCTCGTGCACCCGATCGCCTTCGCCGTGGCGCTGCTGATCGCGTCCTACCTGCACGTCGTCTTCGGGGAGATGGTCCCCAAGAACATCTCGATCGCCGTGCCGGTGGGAGCCGTGTGCCTGCTCGCCCCGCCGCTGGTGGTGATCGCCCGGATCTTCACCCCCGTGATCTGGATCCTCAACGTCTTCGCCAACGGCATCCTGCGCCTGCTGCGCGTCGAGCCCCGGGACGAGGTCGAGAGCGAGTTCACCGCGGAGGAGATCGCCGCGATCGTGGACGAGTCCCGCCGCGAGGGCCTGCTCGAGGACGACCAGGGGCTGCTGCGCGGCGCCATCCAGTTCTCCGAGCACACGGCCCGCGACGTCATGGTGCCGATCTCCGAGGTCGTCACCGTGACCCATGACGTCTCCCCGGCGCAGATCGAGGAGATCGTCGCCCGCACCGGGTACAGCCGCATCGGCGTGCGCAACGACGCCGGGGACCTGGTGGGCTACGTGCACCTCAAGGACGTCCTGCTCGCCCCCGGCGCGGAGGACGCGGACTACGAGCGGCCGATCCCCCCGGGCCTGGTCCGGGCCGTCGTCTCGGTCGACGACGACGACGAGATCGAGGAGGCGCTGCGGGCCATGCAGTACAACGGCGCGCACATGGCGCGGGTGGACTCGCCGACCTCCCGGAGCGTCGGGGTGGTCTTCCTCGAGGACGTCCTCGAGGAGCTCGTCGGCGAGGTCAAGGACGTCATGCAGCGCCACCGCGTGTGATTCCGGCACGGCCCCGTGCGCGGGGCCGTGTCGCGGCCGTCACCCTGCGGGAGGACCCAGGTCAAGGTTGCGCCGGGTCCTGCGGGCGACGGCAAAGTCTTGGCAATGTCCCGGTCCAGAGCCCTGGACCTGCCTCTTGTCGTCCGTACATTTGAATCTGTTGTTCGGTGACGCGTCTTCCCCCAGTCCGGCGTCGCAGGAGCGAACGGGAATACGGAACGGTCTATCGGAAGCAGGTACATCCGTGGCGAATCATCGCGCTGCTGGACGAGCACATGTGCGACCCCTCAAGGTCTCCCCGGGCGCGCACCGCGATTCCCTCGTCCCTGCGGGCGCGGTCAAGGTGGGCATGCTCGGCGCGCTCGCCACCGCCACCATCGCCGTGCCGCTGGCCTCCGCCACCGCCGGCGGCCTCGACGCGAGCGCCCCGCTGGCCGACGCCGTCGAGGGCGTCTCGACCTCCGCTCCCGAGACGGTCGAGCCCACCGCGGAGCCCGCGGTCGCGCTGCCCGAGGTCTCCGCCTCCCTCTCGGCCGATGCCGCCGCCCCCGCCGCCTCGGCCTCCGTGCCCGAGCAGCCCGCCGCCGAGCAGCCCGCCGCTGCGCAGGCCGCCCCCGAGGCCGCCGCCCCCGAGGCGCCCGCCGCGAGCGAGGCCCCCGCCGAGAAGGCCGCGGCCGTCCCCGGCGCCCCCGTGCAGACCCAGCCCTCCTCGAGCGCAGCGGCCGAGACCACCGCGACGACCACCGGCCTGCACGTCGAGGTCCCCGACCCCGAGCTCGCCGAGCTGTACGAGGCCTCGGCCGGCAGCTCGAGCGGCTACATCAAGCCCGTGGACGCCCCCATCACCTCCGGCTACGGCGTGCGCATCCACCCCGTCCTCGGCTACCGCAAGGGCCACGAGGGCACCGACTTCGGCGCCGCCTGCGGAACCCCGGTGCACGCCGCCCAGGCCGGCACCGTGGTCGCGGTCGAGTACAACTCCTCCTCCGGGAACCGCGTCAAGGTCGACCACGGCGACGGCATCATCACCGGCTACTACCATCTGCAGGACTTCGCCGTCTCCGAGGGCGACGTGATCGCCCAGGGCGACGTCGTCGGCTCGGTCGGCTCCACCGGCCGCTCGACCGGCTGCCACCTGCACTTCGCGAAGATGGATGCGTCGGGCACGTACTCCAACCCGATGACCCTGTTCCAGTGAGCCGCACCCCTGTCGTCCTGGGCGTCGAGTCCTCCTGCGACGAGACCGGCTTCGGGATCGTCAGCGAGGGGACCCTGCTCGGCCAGGGCCTCGCCTCGAGCGCCGCGCAGCACGCGGAGTTCGGCGGCGTCGTCCCCGAGATCGCCGCGCGCGCCCACCTCGCCGCCGCCGTCCCCACCCTGCGCATCGCCCTGGCCGATGCCGGGGTCGAGCTGTCCGACATCACCCACGTCGCCGCGACCAGCGGCCCCGGACTGGCCACCGCCGTCCACGTGGGCCTGGCCGCCGCGAAGTCGCTGGCCTGGTCGCTGGACGTGCCCCTGTACGGCGTGCACCACCTGGCCGGCCACGCCGCGGCGGACACCCTCGAGCACGGCCCCCTGCCCGAGCGCAGCATCGTGCTCATCGTCTCCGGCGGGCACACCTCGATCCTCCACGTCGGCGACCTCGTGCTCGATCCCATCGAGCACCTGGGCGACACCCTCGACGACGCCGCGGGCGAGGCCTTCGACAAGGTCTCCCGCCTGCTGGGCCTCGGCTACCCCGGCGGGCCGGCCATCTCCCGCGCCGCCGCGGGCGGGGACCCGCAGGCCTTCGCCTTCCCGCGCGCCCTGCTGCGCCAGGGCGACGCCCCGTACACCTTCTCGTTCTCCGGGCTGAAGACCGCCGTGGCCCGCACGGTCGAGAAGATCGAGCGCGCCGGCGAGGCTGTCCCGGTGACCGACATCGCCGCCTCCTTCGAGCAGGCCGTCGTCGACGTGCTGGTGACCAAGTCGCTGCGCGCCGTGGCAGACCGCGGCCTGTCCACGCTCGTGATCGTCGGCGGCGTCGCGGCCAACGCCCGCCTGCGCGAGGTGGCCGCGCGCCGCTGCGCCGAGCAGGGCGTCGAGCTGCGCATCCCGCCGCCGCGCCTGTGCACCGACAACGGCGCCATGATCGCCGCCGTCGGCGACCTCCTGGTCCGCGCGGGCTCCGAGCCCAGCGGGCTCGGCATCGCCGCGGATCCCTCCGCCGTCCTCCACGGGGCCCAGCTGCCGCTGCTGCGGTGAGCTATCTCTCGAACCGCGGCGCGGCCGCCCGCAGGGACCGAGCTGGGGCGATGCGTTGCTAGACTGGCACGGCACGCCCGCGTAGCTCAGTGGATAGAGCGTCTGCCTCCGGAGCAGAAGGTCGTAGGTTCGAATCCTGTCGCGGGCACCGATGCGCACGGCCCGCATCCCGATCGGGGAGACCCGATCCGGGATGCGGGCCGTTCTCGTGCCGGGCGCGCGGTGGGCCGCGCCGACTATCCTGCTCAGATGCCCCACGCACGCTTCGACGACCTCCTGGCCGGGACGGTCGTCCAGTTCAGCGAGGTCTCCCGCGTCATCGAGGCGCGGACGCCCGGCGAGGTCCGCCCGGCGCTGCGCGCCGTGCAGGAGGCGGTGGACGCCGGGGCGTGGGCGTTCGGGATGATCGCCTACGAGGCCGCGGCGGGGCTGGACCCGGACGCCCGGGTGATCCCTGCCGCAGACGGCGTGCCGCTGGTGCGCTTCGGCATCGCGGATGCGCCCGATGACGACCCCGCGCCCCTGCCCGAGGTCTCCGGCGCCGGGGAGTACAGGGCCTCGGCCTGGCGCGGCGAATGGTCCCGATCCCAGCACGCCGAGCGCATCGCCGCGGTGCGCGCCGCCATCGCCGAGGGCGATACCTACCAGGTCAACCTCACCCATCGCCTGCACGGGCGGATCGAGGGGGACCTGCTGGCCTGCTACCGCGACCTCGCCATCGGGCAGCGGGCGGCCCACAGCGCCTATCTCGACCTGGGCCGATGGGCGGTGCTCAGCGCCAGCCCCGAGTCCTTCGTCCACCGGCAGGGGAGCATGGTGACCTGCGTGCCCATGAAGGGCACCGCACCGCGCGCCGCGGGCCCGGCGCGCGACGCCGCGGCCCGGGCCGACCTCCTGCGCAGCGAGAAGGAGCGCGCGGAGAACGTGATGATCGCCGACCTCCTGCGCAACGACCTCGCCCGCATCGCCCGGCCCGGGACGGTGCGCGTCCCGCAGCTGCTGCAGGCCGAGGCCTACCCGACCCTGTGGCAGCTCACCAGCACCATCACCGCGGAGGTGGACCCGGACCTGGGACTCGAGGAGCTGATGGCGGCCCTGTTCCCCTGCGGCTCCATCACCGGGGCGCCCAAGCTGTCCACCATGGGGATCATCGCGGAGCTGGAGTCCTCGCCGCGCGGCGTGTACTGCGGGGCGGTGGGGCTGCTGGCCCCGCGCCGCCGCGACGCGGCCGGGGAGCAGGAACCCGAGACTCGCTTCAGCGTCGCGATCCGCACCGTGGTGGTGGACCGCGAGGACGGCGCCGCGACCTACGGGGTCGGCGGCGGCGTCACCTGGGGCTCCCGGGCCGAGGGGGAGTGGGACGAGCTCGCCACCAAGTCCCAGGTGCTCGAGCGCCTTGCCGATCCTGCCGCGGGTCTCCGGTCCGGCGATGCCGACCCGGCTCCGCCGTCGGCCGCGCCCGGCACGGACGGGGCCGCCGTCATCGCCGACCCGGGGGACCTCTCCGCGTTCGGACTCCTGGAGACCCTGGCGGTCGATGCCGGAGCCCCCCGCCATCTCGAGGAGCATCTGGACCGTCTCGAGGCGTCGGCCGACCGCTTCGCGATCCCCTGCGAGCGCGCTGCGCTGCGCGCCCTGCTGCGGAAGGAGGCCGCCGCCCGCGGCACGGGGGTGCTGCGCCTGCATCTGGACCTGTCAGGGACCCCGACCGTCACCGCGCGGCAGCTGCCGCCGGCGGGGGAGGGCCCGGTCCTGCTCGCCCTCGACGACCGTCCGCGGGACCCGGAGGCCCCGGAGGTGCGCCACAAGACGACCGACCGCGCGAGCCTGGACGCGGCCCTGCGGCGCGCCCGGGCGCGCGATGCGCGGGTGCAGGACGTCGTGCTCACCGCGCCGGGCGGCCTGGTCACCGAGACCGGCATCGCGAACCTGCTGGTCCGCCTCGACGGGACCTGGTGCACCCCGCCGCAGGGCGACGGCTGCCTGCCCGGGATCGGCCGGCGCCTGCTGCTGGAGCGCGGTGAGGCGGTCGAGCGCAGCATCACCGTCGCCGAGCTGCGCGCCGCGGAGGAGATCGCGCTGATCAGCTCGGTGCGCGGACGGCGCCGGGCGCGACTGCTGACCTGATCCGCGGCGCGGGGAGGGAGCATCGTGCCGGCCCTGCCCCGCGCCGTCCTGCCCGCGCCGCCGGCGGGCTCAGCCCTCGCGGCGCAGGCGCAGGATCTCGTGCAGCAGCTGCGCGACCTCCTCGGGGCCGTCGACCCGGAAGGCCGCGGCGGTGTCGCCCGCGCCCACCTTGATGGTCAGGTCGTGCTCCCCGCCGCGCACGAAGACGCTCTCGTCGGTGACGTCGTCGCCCAGGTACAGCCAGGCGTCCACGGCCGCGGCGCGCGCCAGGGCCTCCAGGGCGGTGCCCTTGTCCGTCTGCACCACGGAGAACTCCACGACCTCCTTGCCCGGGGTCACCTTCACGTCCGGCAGGGTGCGCGCGTACTCCAGCGCGGACTCGGTCGCGTTGACGGCGCCGCGACCGCGGGCGGTGCGGGTGTGCAGCACGCTCGCCATCGGCTTGCGCTCGACATCGGCGCCGGGGTGCTTCTGGGCGATCACCTCGAGGGTGCGGGTGATCGAGGCCAGCAGCGCCTCCTTGTGCTCGTCCATGGTCAGCGCCGCGGCGTCGAGCACCCCGGCGTTCATGTCCGGCGGCAATGCACCGACCTCCGCGCCGTGCGATCCCACCAGCACCACGGAGCTGGGCATGCGGGTATGGGCGTCGAGGTCGCCCAGCGAGCGGCCCGAGACCAGGGCGACGTTCACGCCCGGATCCTCGGTGAGCTCGCGCAGGGCGGAGAGGCTGTCGGGGTCGGGGACCACGGCGTCGCGGTCGGCGACGATCGGCGCCAGCACCCCGTCGAAGTCGGAGGCGACGAGGATCCGCGGGGTGCGGGCGAAGCGGGCGAGAGCCGCCTCCAGCTCCTCGCGCGGAGGCTTCTCCTCGCCGGTCAGCCGCACCGGCGGCCGCGCGATCTCCTCGGGCCGCCCGGCGGACTCGAGATCGCCGAGGAAGGCGTGCGCCCACGCCTGCACGTCGTGGTCCAGCACCTGGCGGCGCAGCGAGAGCATGGCCTGCTCCTGCTCGTCCTCGGGCATCTTGAGGGCCTGCAGGATCGCCGTCTTCAGCTCGTCGATGTCGTGGGGGTTGACGAGGATCGCGGCGCGCAGCTCATCGGCGGCGCCGGCGAACTCGGACAGCACCAGCACGCCGCGCAGGTCCGGCCGGGAGGCGACGTACTCCTTGGCCACGAGGTTCATGCCGTCGCGCAGCGCCGTCACCAGCACCACATCGGCCGCCATGAACAGCGCCGTCATGTCGCGACGGTCGAAGGAGCGGTGCAGGTAGGAGATCGCAGGCCGGCCGATCGGCGCATGGTCGCCGTTGATGCGGCCCACCGTGAGCTCGACCTCGTCGCGCAGCTGGCGGTAGGCCTCGACGCGCTCGCGGGAGGGCGTGGCGACCTGGATCATCACCGCGTCGTGCGGATCGATGGAGCCGTCGCGCAGCAGCTCGCCCCAGGCCTTGAGCCGATGGCGGATCCCCTTGGTGTAGTCCAGGCGGTCCACGCCGAGCACGATCTTGTCCGGCTCGCCCAGCTCCCGGCGCAGCTCCGCGGCGCGCTCGCGCACCGCCGGATCCTCCGTCAGCGAGGAGATCGCGGCGGTGTCGATCGAGATCGGGAAGGACTTCGCGACGACCTGCCGGGCCGGCTCGGAGCCGATCCCGGGGACGGTGGCGGTGTACTGGTCGACCTGGTAGCCCAGCAGGTGGCGCACCGCGGAGAGGAAGTTCACCGCATCGGACTCGCGCTGGAAGCCGACCAGGTCCGCGCCGAGCAGGCCGCGCAGCACCTGGTTGCGCTTGGGCAGCTGCGAGAACAGCTCGACGGGCGGGAAGGGGATGTGGTTGAAGAACCCGATGCGGACGTCGGGCCGCGAGGCCCGGATCATCTCCGGCGCCAGCTGCAGCTGGTAGTCGTGCACCCAGATCGTCCCGCCGGGGGCGGTGGCCGCGGCCGCCGCCTGCGCGAAGCGCCGGTTGACGCGCACATAGGCGTCCCACCAGGCGCGGTGGAACTCCGGGTCGACGATCACGTCGTGGTAGAGCGGCCACAGCGTCCCGTTGGAGAAGCCCTCGTAGTACTTCTCGACGTCCTCCGCGGACAGCGCCACCGGGTACAGGTGCATGCCGTCGGCGGCGAAGGGCTCCGGGGCCTCCCCGGCGGTGCCGTGCCATCCCACCCAGGCGCCGCTGTCCACATGGCGCATCACGGACTCCATGGCGGTGACCAGGCCTCCGGGACTGGTCACCCATTCCGTGGCGCCGTCGGGGAGGGTGCGGGCGTCGACGGGAAGCCGATTGGCGACGATCACGAGATCATGTGTGGGCACGGGGCCACCTTCCACAGCTGAGCGGACGACTCCTGGCCGCCCCAACCTACCAAGCACGGCCGATGGTTCCCGGCGCGAGCCGGCCGGGCGGAGGGCTCCCTCGGGGGCGCCATCGGACGCCCCGGCGCCGCGCGCCCGCCGGCCGATAGGATCCCGGACGTCCCGTCGCACCCCGGCGGCCCCGTCGTCCCCGCACCCGAAGGACCCCTGGACCATGCGCGCACACGAAGCAGGCGCCCTGCACGGCAACGATCCCGCCCCCACCTGGCTGCCCTATCCGGCCGATGTGAACGCCCTCCTCGAGGACCTGTGGTCCGGCTCGACGCGCCGCGAGGCCGACGGGGAGCTGTCCGTGGGCGGGGTGCGCGTGAGCCGCATCGCCGAGGAGATCGGCACCCCGGCCCTGGTGGTCGACGAGGACGACTTCCGCGCCCGCGCCCGCCGCTTCCGCACCGCCTTCGCCCGCGCCTTCGCCCCGCATGCGGGCGCCAGCACCTACTACGCGGGCAAGGCCTTCCTGTGCGGCGCCGTGGCCCGCTGGGTCGAGGAGGAGGGCCTGGGGCTGGACGTGTGCACCGGCGGCGAGCTCGCGGTGGCCCTGCGCGCCGGCTTCCCGCCCGAGCGCCTGGCCCTGCACGGCAACAACAAGTCCGACGAGGAGCTGCGGCGGGCCCTGCGCGCCGGGGTGGGCCGGATCGTCGCCGACTCCATCGAGGAGATCGACCGCATCGCGAGCCTCGCCCGCGAGACCGGGGTGCGCGCCCCGGTGATGCTGCGCATCACCACCGGCGTCGAGGCGCACACCCACGAGTTCATCGCCACCGCCCACGAGGACCAGAAGTTCGGCATCTCCCTCACCGCCGGGGACGCCTTCACGGCGGTGGCCCGCGCCCTGGAGCACGACGCCGACCTCGAGCTGATCGGCCTGCACTCCCACATCGGCTCCCAGATCTTCGACACCGGCGGCTTCGAGGTCGCCGCCCGCCGCGTGCTGGACCTCGTCGCCCGGGTGCGGGACGAGCTGGGCCACACCATCGACCATCTCGACCTCGGCGGCGGCTTCGGCGTCATGTACAACTCCCAGCACACGCCGTCCCCGGCGGAGGCGCTCGCCGACGGCATCGCCGGGATCGTCGAGAAGCAGTGCCACGAGCTGGACCTCCCCGTGCCGCACGTGGCCTTCGAGCCCGGCCGCGCCATCGCCGGGCCCTCCACCCAGACCCTCTACACGGTGGGCACCGTCAAGGACGTCCACCTCGGCGGCCCGCACCACCGCGTGTACGTCTCCGTCGACGGCGGCATGAGCGACAACGTGCGCACCGCCCTGTACGACGCGGACTACTCCTGCCTGCTCTCGGGGCGCACCTCCGACGCCGCCCCCGCCGTCGTGCGCGTGGTCGGCAAGCACTGCGAGAGCGGCGACATCGTCGTCAAGGACGAGTACCTCCCCGCCGACGTCCGGCGCGGGGACCTCGTCTCGGTGCCGGTGACCGGGGCCTACTGCTATTCCCTCGCCTCGAACTACAACCACGTGCCGCGTCCGGCCGTGGTCACCGTCAAGGACGGGACGGTGCGCACCATCGTGCGCCGCGAGACCGAGGACGACCTGCTCGC
Organism: Brachybacterium phenoliresistens; assembly: GCF_039530785.1. Taxonomy (NCBI): domain Bacteria; kingdom Bacillati; phylum Actinomycetota; class Actinomycetes; order Micrococcales; family Dermabacteraceae; genus Brachybacterium; species Brachybacterium phenoliresistens. The sequence goes on along the minus strand of NZ_BAAAOW010000001.1, from coordinate 662,479 downwards.
CCTGGACGTCGGCTGATCCGGCCGCGCGCATCCCGCCCGTCCCACACGTTCATACGGGGCAACCTGTTCATGCCTGCTCCGTTAGAGTTCACGGTGCCCCGTCGCCCCGACCGCCTGCCCGGAAGGACCCCCGAATGACGTCTGCGGCCCCCGCCCCCCATCCCGGTGACGACCCCCGCCCGACCCTGCGCGTGGCGCTCCTGGGCGCCGGCACCGTCGGCTCCGAGGTGCTGCGGCTGATGCGGATCCACGGCGAGGAGCTCACGCATCGCATCGGGGCCCGCCTCGAGGTGATCGGCGTGGCCGTGCGCGACCTCGACCGCGACCGCGGCGAGCACGTGGATCCGTCCCTGCTGACCACCGATGCAGAGTCCCTGGTCACGCAGGCCGACCTCGTCATCGAGGTGATGGGCGGCATCGAGCGGGCGCGCAGCCTGATCCTCTCGGCCCTCGAGTCCGGGGCGAGCGTCGTGACCGCCAACAAGGCGCTGCTCGCGCAGGACGGCGCCACCCTCTACGAGGCCGCGGACCGCCACGGCGTGGACCTCAGCTTCGAGGCGGCCGTCGCCGGCGCGATCCCGCTGGTCCGGCCGATCCGCGAGTCCCTCGCCGGGGACCGCATCCAGCGCGTGATGGGCATCGTCAACGGCACCACCAACTTCGTCCTGGACGCGATGACGCGCACCGGCGCGGACCAGGCCGAGGTCGTCGCCCGCGCCCAGGAGCTGGGCTACGCCGAGGCCGATCCCACGGCCGACGTCGAGGGCTACGACGCCGCCGCGAAGGCATCGATCCTGGCCTCCCTCGCCTTCCACACCCGGGTGGGCCTCGGCGACGTGCACCGCGAGGGCATCACCGAGGTCACCGCCGAGGACATCGCGGCGGCCCGCCGCATGGGGCGCACCATCAAGCTGCTGAGCATCGTCGAGCGGATCGTGGACGGCGACGAGGAGCGGGTCTCCGCGCGCGTGTATCCCGCGATGATCCCCGACTCCCATCCTCTGGCCTCGGTCTCCGAGGCCTACAACGCGGTGTTCGTCGAGGCGGAGGCCGCCGGATCGCTCATGTTCTACGGCCAGGGCGCCGGGGGCACCCCCACCGCCTCCGCGGTGCTGGGCGATGTGGTCGGCGTCGCGCGCCAGCGCGTGCACGGCGGCTACGGCCCGCGCGAGTCGGCCTACGCGGAGCTGCCCATCGCCGGGATCGGCGACCTGCGCACCCGCTTCTACCTGGCGCTGACCGTGGAGGACCGCCCCGGCGTCCTCGCCGACGTCGCCGGGTGCCTGTCCTCGCACGGCATCTCCATCTCCACCATCCATCAGCAGCCGCTCCCGGAGGGCGAGGGCACGGGGGAGCGGGCCGTGATCGGCATCTCCACCCATCGGGCCCGCGAGCAGTCCACCACGGCAGCCCTCGACGAGCTCTCCGCCCGGCCCGCGGTCCAGAGCATCGACTCCGTCCTCCGCCTCGAAGGGGAATGATCCACATGGCACATCAGTGGCGCGGCGTGATCGCCGAGTACCGCGAGCACCTCCCGTTCGGGGATGACGACACCCTGCTCACGCTGGGGGAGGGCGGCACGCCGCTGGTGCACTCCCCGACGCTCTCGCAGACCGTCGGCGCCGAGGTGCACATCAAGGTCGAGGGCATGAACCCGACCGGCTCCTTCAAGGACCGCGGCATGGTCTCGGCGATGAGCCGCGCCGTCAGCGACGGCGCCCAGAAGGTCGTGTGCGCCTCCACCGGCAACACCTCCGCCTCCGCGGCCGCCTACGCCACCCGCGCCGGGATCGGCTGCGTGGTGCTGCTGCCGCAGGGCAAGATCGCCGCCGGCAAGCTCGCCCAGGCCGTCGTCCACGGGGCCCAGCTGGTCCAGATCGACGGCAACTTCGACGACTGCCTCGAGATCGCCCGCAAGCTCGACGCCCAGTACCCCGTCGAGCTCGTGAACTCCGTGAACCCCTACCGCCTGCAGGGCCAGAAGACCGCCGCCTTCGAGATCGCCGATGCGCTCGGCGGCGCCCCGGACGTGCACATCCTGCCCGTCGGCAACGCGGGCAACATCTCCGCCTATTGGATGGGCTACCAGGAGTACCGCGACAAGGGCATCACCTCCTCCGTCCCGCAGATGTGGGGCTTCCAGGCCGAGGGCGCCGCGCCGTTCACCGCCGGCCGCCCGATCCCGAACCCGGAGACGATCGCGACCGCCATCCGCATCGGCGCCCCCGCTTCCTGGGACCTCGCCGTCGCCGCCCGCGACGACTCCGGCGGCCTGATCGGCGCGGTCTCCGACGAGCAGATCCTCGATGCCCAGGAGATCCTGGCCGGAGAGGTCGGCATCTTCGTCGAGCCAGCCTCCGCCGCCGGCGTCGCCGGGCTGCTGCAGCAGTCCTCCCGCGGCCTGGTCCCCGCCGGGGCGCGGATCGCGATCACCGTCACCGGGAACGGGCTCAAGGACATCGACACCGCGCTCTCGCGCCGCGATCTCACCCCGACCGTCGTCGAGGCGGATGTCAACGCCGCCGCGGAGGCGATGGGCCTGTGAGGATCGGCCGCCGGAGCGCGGCGGTCCGCGTCCCGGCCACGAGCGCGAACCTCGGGCCGGGCTTCGACGCGATGGGCCTCGCCCTAGGACTCCATGACGACCTGGAGGTCGAGGCCGTCGCCGGCGGCCTCGAGATCGAGGTGACCGGCGAGGGCGCCCAGGACGTCCCGCGCACCGAGGACCACCTCGTGGTGCGGGCCCTGCGCATCGGCCTGGACCACGCGGGCGCCCCTCAGATCGGCGTGCGCCTGCGCACCCGCAACCGCATCCCGCACGGCCGGGGGCTGGGCTCGAGCGCCGCGGCCGCGGTCGCCGGCCTGCTGCTGGCCCGCGGGCTCATCGCGGATCCCGCGGGCCTGGACGACCAGGCGGTGCTCGCCCTCGCCACCGCGATCGAGGGCCACCCCGACAACGCCGCTCCGGCCCTGCTGGGCGGCGTCACCCTCTCGTGGATGCAGCAGGAGGTGCCCCGCACCGTGCGTCTCGCGGTCGCCGAGGGCGCCCTGAACCCGATCGTGCTGCGCCCCGAGGCGACGCTGTCCACCGCGAAGGCCCGCTCCCTGCTGCCGGCCGAGGTCCCGCACGCCGATGCGGCCTTCACTGCCGGCCGTGCGGCCCTGCTGGTGCACGCCCTGGCCACGGACCCGTCCCTGCTGCTTCCCGCCACCGAGGAGCGCCTCCACCAGGAGCAGCGGGCCCCGGGCATGCCGCAGAGCGTGGAGCTGATGCGGGTGCTGCGGTCCGAGGGGTTCCCGGCGGTGATCTCCGGGGCGGGGCCGACGGTGCTCGTCCTCGCAGGGGATCACGACCGCCTCTCCTCGCTCGTGCGCCGGGTGGTGGATCGGCCCGAGCAGTGGCGCCTGGCACGTGTCGGCCTGGACACCACGGGCGCGGCGCCCGCTGTGGTAGGTTGAGGGCGCGTCCAGGCGGAGAACGCCACTGCGACGACCTCTCCCGGACCCGGGACCGGCGCCGCAACGACGAACCCCACCTCGCAGCGCAGTGCTCCGGTGCATGAGCCCGGTCCCCGGACCACGGCTCTCCGCGCCCGCACCCCGCATCGACCGCATGCGACAGTCCGCATCCGGTCACGGGACGCCGACGCACCAGAACCATCTTCTCGACGGACGTGGAACCCGCCCGCCGCTCCTCGCGGCGTGCTCCCTCCGCCGGACAACGATCCCCTGATCACCGCACGGCGGGCCGAGAGCGGCCCCTGGCGGTCCGGGATCCGTCACAGCGCTCCCGGCCGCATGCCGGGCACGACGAGCCGAGACCATCGGCTCCACAGGAAGGAACCTGGGTGAACGACACCACCGCCGCCTCGGGCGAGAACACCTCGCTCGCGGCGAAGAAGCTCCCGGAGCTGCAGGCCATCGCCGCCTCCATGGGCATCAAGAACGTGCGCCGCCTGCGCAAGAACGACCTCATCGAGGCGATCCGCGGCGGAGGTTCCGGCCCCGCGCAGGGCGGCTCCGCGGCCCCCGCGAAGAGCGCCCCCGCCGCCGAGGCCCCGGCCGCCCAGCCCGCGGCCGCCGCCGAGGCTCCCGCCGCGCCGGCGGCCGAGGCGCCCCGCGCCGAGAGCTCCGCCCCCGCGCGCAGCCCCGAGCTGGACATCGAGCTGCCCAGCCGCTCGGGCCGGCAGGACGACTCGCGCCGCGAGGACTCCCGCCGCGACTCCGGCCAGGAGCAGGACCAGGAGCGCGGCCAGCGCCGTGGCCGCTCCGATCGTGAGCAGGGGCAGGGCCGCTCCGATCGCGAGCAGGGCCAGGGCCGCTCCGACCGCGAGGGCGGACGCCGCTCCGATCGCGAGCAGGATCGCGACGAGCAGCGTCAGGACGGCGAGCGTCCGGGACGCGGCAACCGCCGGGACCGCCCGCGCCGCATCGAGGACATCGAGCTCCCGGCGCGCGGCGCCGAGGACGCGGAGGGCTCCGGCCGCGGCGAGGACCAGGACGGCGAGGACCGCCGGGGTCGCCGCTCGCGCAACCGCACCCGCGACCGCAAGCGCCGCGGGCGCGGCGGCCAGGGCGGCGAGGGCGGCCAGGACCAGGGCCGGGATCAGGGCCGCGACCAGGGCCGCTCCCAGAACGACGATCCCGAGGTCCGAGACGGCGACGAGCTCGTCTCCGTCGCCGGGATCCTCGACATCCGCGACAACAACGCATACATCCGCACCACCGGCTACCTGCCCGGTCCCAGCGACGTCTACGTGACGATGAACCAGGTGCGCCGCCACGGTCTGCGCAAGGGCGATGCGATCGTCGGCCAGGTCCAGGCCCCGCGCGAGGGCGAGGAGCGCGAGGCGCCGCCGCAGCAGTACTCCGGCGGCCGCAACCGTCGCGGCAAGAACAGCGGCGGCAACCAGGGCAAGTTCGCCGCGCTCGTCCAGATCGACACGATCAACGGCATGACCGCCGAGCGCGCCCGCTCCCGCGTGGACTTCAGCAAGCTCACCCCGCTGTACCCGGACGAGCGCCTGCGCCTGGAGACCGCCCCGCTGGGTCTCGCGCCGCGCGTGATCGACCTCGTCTCGCCGATCGGCAAGGGCCAGCGCGGCCTCATCGTCGCGCCCCCGAAGGCCGGCAAGACGATCATCATGCAGCAGATCGCCAACGCGATCACCACGAACAACCCCGAGGTCCACCTCATGGTCGTGCTCGTCGACGAGCGCCCCGAGGAGGTCACGGACATGCAGCGCACGGTCAAGGGCGAGGTCATCGCCTCGACCTTCGACCGCCCGGCCTCGGACCACACCATCGTCGCCGAGCTCGCCATCGAGCGCGCCAAGCGCCTGGTCGAGATGGGCCGCGACGTGGTCGTGCTGCTGGACTCGCTGACCCGCCTCTCGCGGGCCTACAACCTGGCGGCCCCGGCCTCCGGTCGCATCCTCTCCGGCGGTGTCGACGCCTCGGCGCTGTACCCGCCCAAGCGGTTCTTCGGCGCGGCCCGCAACATCGAGCACGGCGGCTCGCTGACCATCCTCGCCTCGGCGCTGGTGGAGACCGGCTCGAAGATGGACGAGGTGATCTTCGAGGAGTTCAAGGGCACCGGCAACATGGAGCTGCGCCTGTCCCGCTCGCTCGCCGATCGCCGCATCTTCCCGGCCGTGGACGTCAACGCCTCCGGCACCCGCCGCGAGGAGGAGCTCATGGGCAAGGACGAGCTCGCGATCATGTGGAAGCTGCGTCGCGTCCTCGGCGCCCTCGAGCAGCAGCAGGCGCTCGAGCTGCTCCTGGAGCGGATCAAGAAGACGAAGTCCAACACCGAGTTCCTCATGACGGTGCAGAAGAACACCCCGAGCGTGAACGGCCGCGCGAACGACTGATCGCCCGCCGCCCCGCAGCACGACGACGCCCCGCCGGATCGGCGGGGCGTCGTCGCGCTGAGGGGGCGGGGATCAGCCCTTGACCGCTCCGGCCGCGATGTTCGCGATGAAGTGGCGCGAGCCGATGATGAACACGCCGATCAGCGGCACGACGCTGATCAGCGCCCCGGCCATGACCATGCCGTAGTCGGTCAGGTACAGGGAGTTGAGGTTCTGCAGGGCCGTCTGGAGGGTCTGCCGCTGCGGATCCACCAGCACGATCAGCGGCCACACGTAGTCGTTCCAGGCGGTGATGAAGGTGAAGATGCCCAGGAACGCGAGACCGCCGCGCAGCATCGGCACGCCGACGCTCCAATAGGTCCGGAAGAACCCGGCGCCGTCGATGCGGGCGGACTCGACCAGCTCGTCGGGGATGGACCCGGCGGCCATCTGCCGCAGCAGGAAGATGCCGAAGGCGTTCGCCGCTCCGGGGACGATCAGCGCCTGCAGCGTCCCCACCCAGCCCAGCTCCGACATGAGGATGAAGCTCGGCACCAGGGAGAGGCTGCCGGGCACCAGCATGGTCGCGATGAGCAGGATGAACAGCGGGGTGCGTCCGGGGAAGTCGAACTTCGCGAAGGCGAAGGCCGCCAGGGAGTCGAAGAACATCACCAGCAGGGCGCAGGCCCCGGAGACGATGATCGTGTTCAGCAGCGCCTGCAGCAGGTCCACGCTCGCCACGACGTTGCGGACGTTCTCGCCGAAGCTGCTGCCGAAGGTGAGCTTCGGCGGGTAGCCGAAGATCTCTGCGGTGGTCGACGTGGACATGACGATCAGCCAGTAGAACGGGAAGATCGACAGCAGCACGCCGATGATCACGCACAGGTGGGTGACGATCGCGCCGATCCGCCGGGAGGCGACCGGGTGCTTCGAGCCGACGGGGGAGCTGGATCGGGGCTCCGCCCCTCCGGCGGAGGGGACCGGGGCGACGGGGCCGGGAGTGGTGGTGGTGCTCATCGGCGGGCCTCCTTGCGGCGCGGGGTGCGGTCGGCGGCGTCGCTGCGACCGGAGACCAGGCGCCAGTTGATGATCGCGAAGACGGCCGCGATGAGGAACAGCGCCCAGGCGATGGCCGAGCCGTAGCCGAAGTCGAACTGCGTGAACGCCTGGTTGTACTGGTAGAGCACGATGGTCATGCCGGCCTCGCCGGCGCCGCCGGAGTTGCCCAGCAGGACCTGCGGCTCGGTGAACAGGCTCAGGCCGCCGATCGTGGAGGTGATGACGGTGAACAGGATGATCGGCCGCATCATGGGGACGGTGACCCGGGTGAAGACCTGCCGGAGGTTGGCGCCGTCGACCTTCGCCGCGTCGTACAGGTCGGTCGGGATCGACTGCAGCCCGGCCAGGTAGATGATGGCGTTGTAGCCCGTGAAGCGCCAGATCACCATGATCGCGATGGTGACCTTGATGCCCCAGCTGGTGGACAGCCACGGGATCGAGCCGAGGCCCAGCGCCGTCAGCGCGGAGTTCACCAGGCCGAAGGTGTCGGAGAAGACCGAGCCGAACACGATCGCCATGGCCACCATCGAGGTGACGTTCGGGAGGAAGAACGCGACCCGGTAGACCTTGGTGAACCGGATGTTCTGATGCAACAGGAACGCGATGACCAGGGCGAAGAACAGCATCGGGATCGTGGAGAGGAACCAGATGATGAACGTGTTCCCCACAGCGTTCCAGAAGCGGCCGTCGCTGAGCAGGAACTGGTACTGCGCCAGGCCCACGAAGGAGATGTCGCCCATGCCGTCCCAGTCGGTGAACGACAGGACGATCGAGAACAGGATGGGGAACAGCCCGAAGACCGCGAACAGCAGGTAGAAGGGGGAGATCGCGAGGTAGATCGGGAGCCGCTCGCGGACCTTCCGGCGTCGGCGGGCGGATGCGGCCTCCGGGGCGGAGGGCGACGCGGGGGCGGCGGTGGCGGTGCTCATGCCTCCACTCCTCTCTTGGTGAGGACCTTGGCGGCCTGGGCGACGGCGTCGTCCCAGGCCTGCTCGGGATCCTTGCCCGAGGTCTCGACGTTGGTGATCTCCAGGCTGAACGACCCGCCGATCACCGTCTCCCAGGTGCTGATGAAGGAGGACGGCACGGTCTCCGCCGCGGCGGAGAAGAAGTCCAGCGGGTTCTGGTCCCCGTAGAAGTCGCCGTCGTAGGCCATCTTCGGGGAGTCGAAGGAGCCCGGGGTCGAGGGGAACAGCTGCACGTCGTCGTAGGCGATCGCCTGATTCTCCGGGCTGTTGATCCACATCACGAAGGCCAGCGCGGCCTCGGGGTCCTTGCAGGTGTGGGGGAGCGCGGCGAAGGATCCGCCGCTGTTCCCCGCCCTCACGGGCTGATCGGCGATGCGCCACAGTCCGCCGGTGTCCGGTGCCGACTCCTCGAGGACCTGCGTCCACCAGGCCGCGCCGATCTGCCCGGCGGTGCGCCCGCTGGACCAGGCGGCGTTCTGGTCGGTGCCGCGGTCGCGGGGGATCCGGGCGGTGATCCCGGCCTGGATCGCGGCGACGGCCGTGTCCCAGGCCTGCCGCACCGCGGAGTCCGGCTTCTCGTACAGCGGGGTGTCGTCGGTGTCGAAGTAGCGCTCGGGAGAGGAGTTGAGGAAGCCCTCGTACACGGCCTGGGCGTCGTTCATGAGGAAGGAGCCGGTGGCGCCCTTGAGCTCGGTCCCCAGCTCGATCCAGGACTCCCAGGTCGCGATCGCGGCCCCGACTTCCGCGGGGTCGGTGGGCAGCCCGGCCTCCTCGAAGACGTCCTGCCGGAAGAAGTAGCCGGTGGGGCCGATGTCGAGCGGGAAGAAGCAGAAGCGGCCCTTCGGCGTCATGCCGAGGTTCCACTTCCAGTCGAAGTAGTCGCCGCGAACGGCATCCGCGCCGAGCTCTCCGAGGTCCAGGAACAGGTCCTCGTTGGTGAAGTAGAGGGCGTTGTTGGAGTTGATGTACGTGATGTCGGGGATGTAGGCGTTCCCCGCGAGGCTCGTGCGCAGCTTCGTGTCGAAGCTGGTGCCGATCACGTCGGCGCGCAGATGCTTGCTGGTGCCGGGGATCTGCTCGGCGGCCTGGTCCAGCAGGATCGGGCTGGCCGAGCGGTTCCAGTACCACAGGACCAGCTCATCGGGGTCCTCGGAGATGCTCGGGTCGGAGCCGCAGGCCGCGAGCGACGGCGCGAGCGCGCCGGCTCCCAGGGCTGCGGCACCCCCGCGCAGCAGGGAGCGCCGCGACGGGCGGCGGGTCAGGGCGTCGGCGACGCCGCGGGACAGCCCCGTGCGCCGGGGCGGTCCGTGGTCAGGGACAGTGGGCATGGCACCCTCCTCATCGAGTGGTGTCGGGCGGCCGTGAACGTTCACGGCCGTCAGGAGGCCGTGAACGTTCACGGCTGTCGGAGATCATTGCATCGGCTCTCCGTGCCGTCAACGGCTCCGCGTCCGTCGTGACCACCCGGAGACCGCCCGATGCCCGCTCGCGGAGCCTCGGCGAGGGCTCCGCGCCCCCGTGCGGGCAGCCGGAACGGGAAAGGACTTGTCGATCCCCGCCGCGGGGCGATAGCGTGATGCGATCGTGAACGTTCACGGCCCGAGGAGGGGCTGGCGTCCGCGATCTGCAGACCACCCCCAGACACCCATGAAGGACGACACGTCTCCATGAGCTCCGCCCCCGCTTCGTTCCGCTGGGCCGTCCTCGGCCCCGGCTCCATCGCCCGTCGCTTCGCCACGCAGCTCCCGCAGTCCCGCGCCGGCGCCCTCGTCGGCGTCGGCAGCTCCTCGCCCGAGCGCGCCGCGGCCTTCGCCGAGGAGTTCCCCCTCCAGGGCGCCGCGATCGTCGGCACCTACGAGGAGGTGCTCGCCTCCGCCGAGGTCGACGCCGTCTACATCTCGACCGTCCACACCGGGCACGCGCGCCTGGCCGCCGCGGCCCTCGAGGCCGGCAAGCACGTCCTGGTCGAGAAGCCGCTGACCCCGAACTCCGGCACCACCATGGCGCTGCTGGACCTCGCCGAGCGCAGCGGGAAGGTGCTGCTCGAGGCCTACATGTACCGCTTCCACCCGCAGACGGTGAAGGTCCTCGAGCTCGTCGCCGAGGGCGCCATCGGCGAGATCGCCCACGTGGACGCCTCCTTCTCCTTCGACACCAAGGGCCGCAGCGGCCGCCTGTTCGAGGTGGACACCGCCGGCGGCGGCATCCTGGACGTTGGCTGCTACCCGCTGTCGCTGGCCCGCTTCGTCGCGGGCGCGGCGGCCGGAGCCCCCTTCGCCGAGCCCACCGAGCTCGTCGGGCGCGGCACGATCGGCGAGACCGGCGTGGACGAGTGGGCCACCGCCGAGCTCCGCCTCCCCGGCGGGATCACCGCGAGCCTGCGCACCGGCGTGCGCCTGGCGGACCCGCAGTCGGCCACCATCACCGGCGCGCGCGGCGTGATCCGCCTGTCCGATCCGTGGGCCCTGGGCGAGAGCCAGGTCATCGAGCTCGACGTGGTGGGCGAGGAGCCCCGGCGGATCGAGATCGAGCCGTCCTTCTCCTACGCCCTGGAGGCGGACGCCCTGGCCGCGGCCGCGCAGGCCGGCACCGAGGTCCCCGAGCTGCCCTACGCCGGATCCCTGGGCCAGGCGCGGGCGCTGGACGCCTGGCGCGAGCAGATCGGCCTGCGGTACCCCTTCGAGCGCGACGACGCCGACATCCCCACGCTCACGGGCCGGCCGCTGCAGGCCGGGACCCAGATGACCTACGGCCGGATCCCCGGGATCGACAAGAAGGTCTCGCGCCTGGTCATGGGCTGCGACAACCAGATGAACCTCTCCCACGCCTCGGCGATGTTCGACGCCTTCTTCGAGATCGGCGGCACCACCTTCGACACCGCCTACATCTACGGCGGCGGCTACTGCGAGAAGCTGCTGGGGCAGTGGGTGAACAACCGCGGCGTGCGCGAGGACGTCGTGGTCATCACCAAGGGCGCCCACACGCCGCATTGCGATCCGGAGTCGATCACCCGTCAGCTCGAGGAGTCCCTCGAGCGCCAGGGCACCGACTACGCGGACCTCTACATGATGCACCGCGACAACCTCGACGTGCCGGTCGGGGAGTTCGTCGACGTGCTGGACGAGCACTACCGCGCCGGGCGCATCCGCGCCTTCGGCGGCTCGAACTGGACGCCGGCCCGCTTCGACGAGGCCAACGCCTACGCGGCGGCGCACGGCAAGCAGGGCTTCACCATCCTGTCCAACCACTTCGGGCTGGCGCAGGCGCTGGACGTGCCGTGGGCCGGCTGCGAGCACGCGACCGATCCCGAGTCCAAGGCCTGGCTGACCGAGCGGGGCGTCGCCCTGCTGCCGTGGTCCTCCCAGGCGCGCGGCTTCTTCACCGGCCGTGCGCGTCCCGAGGACCGATCCGACGCCGAGCTGGTGCGCTGCTACTACAGCGACGACAACTTCGAGCGCCTGGCGCGCGCGGAGCAGCTGGGCGCCGAGCGCGGGGTCCCGGCCACGGCGATCGCGCTCGCCTTCGTGCTGGCCCAGCCGTTCCCGACGTTCCCGCTGTTCGGCCCGCGCAGCATCTCCGAGATGCGCTCCTCCACGCTGGGCCTGTCGGTCGAGCTCAGCGCGCAGGAGATCGCCTGGCTGGATCTGCGCAGCGACGCACGCTGAGCACGGCTATGGTGATCCGATGAACCGTGTGCCCGCCGGGCCCCGCCCGGCCCGGCGGGCCACCATCGTCGACGTCGCCGAACGCGCCGGGGTGTCCCGCCAGACCGTCACCCGGGCCCTGAACGACATGCCGGGGATCAGCCCGACCACCCGGGAGCGCGTGCTCGCGGCGGCGCAGGCGCTGGCCTACCGCCCCTCCCGCTCCGGCCGCGCCCTCGTGCGGTCGGAGACCCCGGTGATCGGGCTGATCGTCTCGGACCTCACCAACGCCTTCTTCTCCGAGCTCGCGACCGCGATGATCCGAGAAGCGGATCGCGCCGGCTGGTCCGTCCTCTTCGCGGAGTCCCGGGTCACCGCCGGTCCGGTCCCGTACCTGGGGGAGCGGGTGGACGCCCTCATCGGATATTCGCCGATGGGGGAGCACGCGCCGGGGAACGCCGCCGTGCCGGTGGTCCTGCTGGATGCCCCGGAGGACGCCGATCCCCGATGCGGTCGGGTGGTCCTGGACTACGAGCCCGCGCTGACCGATCTCCGCGAGCATCTGCGGGGCGTCGGGGCATCGCGCCCGGCCGTGCTGGACGCGAGCGCGCACGGTCCCTCCCAGCGCGCCGTGCTCCTGCGGGCGGCGCTGGCCCCGCTCGCCGCCGCCGGGCAGGTCCCGCTCGAGGTGCTCGACGACCGCCTGCGCGGGGCCGAGGCGGACGCCGCCCGGGAGGCGGCCCTGGAGCGCCTGCTGGCGGCGGGGGAGGACGGCAGGGGCGCCGATGCGATCGTCGCCTTCAACGACCGCCTCGCCATCGAGCTGCTGCGCGGCCTCCGACGGCGCGGCGTGCGCGTCCCGGAGCAGGTCCGCGTCATCGGCGTCGACGGCCTGGCGCTCGGCGAGCTCGTCACGCCGACCCTCACGAGCCTGGCCTCCGACGCCCACGAGATCGCCCGCCATGCGGTCGATCTCGCGATCGGGATCTACGAGCACGCCATCCCCTCCGACGGCGGTCCCGACGGCACGGCCACCCTGCGCCGTCACGCCTATCGCCTGGTGGTGCGGGAGTCCGCCTGAGCGGGGAAGGATCTTCGTCACCCCCGTGCCGTCGGCGTTCCCGCGGCGGCCGCGCTCGTGGCACACTGAACGACGGTTCTGGTTCACGGCGCCCGCCGGGCGTCGACCCAGCGACCCGTGAGAAGGAGACGAGATGAAGGCCGAGATCCACCCCGCGTACGTCGTGACCGACGTGACCTGCACCTGCGGCAACACGTTCACGACCCGCAGCACCAAGACCGACGGTGCGATCAGCACCGAGGTGTGCTCCGCGTGCCACCCGTTCTACACGGGCAAGCAGAAGATCCTGGACACCGGCGGCCGCGTGGCCCGCTTCCAGGCGCGCTACGGCAAGAAGTCCGACTAAGACATCCGATCGACGCCGGCGGTCCCCTCGGGGCCGTCGGCGTCGTCGTCCCCGCTCCCGGTCGCCGCGGCGGGGCGGGAGCCTCCAGGAGGTCAGATGGCCGATCGGCCGACGTCGCCGGCCGGCCTGCCGGCGCTGCGCGAGGAGCACCGCCGCCTGCAGCAGGAGATGGCGGACCCGTCGCTGCACGAGGACGCCGGGCGCGCCCGGCGGGTGGGCCGCCGCTACGCCGAGCTGGAGGCGATCATCTCCCGCAGCGACGAGATCGCGGCGGTGCAGGCCGACCTCGCCACCGCCCGCGAGCTCGCCCTCGAGGACCCCGACTTCGCCGCCGAGGCCGATCAGCTCGAGGCCCGCGCCGCACGGCTGTCCGAGGAGCTCGAGGAGCTGCTGGCCCCGCGCGACCCCGACGACGGCCGCGACGTGATCCTCGAGATCAAGGCCGGCGCCGGCGGCGAGGAATCCGCCCTGTTCGCCGCGGAGATGCTGCGCATGTACCGCCAGTACGCCGCCGCGCGCGGATGGCTCCTGGAGGTGCTGGACCTGGCCGACTCCGACCTCGGCGGGATCAAGGCGGCCACGATCTCGATCCGCTCGCGCGGCGCGGGGACCCCGGCCGACGGCGTGTGGGCCCACCTCAAGCACGAGGCCGGCGTGCACCGCGTCCAGCGCGTCCCGGTGACGGAATCGGCCGGGCGCATCCACACCTCCGCCGTGGGCGTGCTCGTCCTGCCCGAGGCCGACGAGACCGACGAGGCCGAGCTGCTGGCCGACGCCCTCGCCCCCGCGAACCTGCGCGTGGACGTCTTCCGCTCCTCCGGGCCCGGCGGGCAGAGCGTGAACACGACCGACTCGGCGGTGCGCATCACCCACCTGCCGACGGGGATCGTCGTCTCCTGCCAGAACGAGAAGAGCCAGCTCCAGAACCGCGAGCAGGCCCTGCGCATCCTGCGCTCTCGCCTGCTGGACGCCCATCATGCCGCCCAGGACGCCGAGGCCTCCCAGGCCCGCCGCTCCCAGGTGCGCACCGTGGACCGCTCCGAGCGGATCCGCACCTACAACTTCCCCGAGTCGCGGGTGACCGACCACCGCACGGGGTACAAGGCCAACAACCTCGACCAGGTCCTCGCCGGGGACCTGGACGCGGTCATCGACTCCTCCCGCCGCGCCGAGCGGGAGGCGCGGCTGGTCGCCGGCGCGGAGGACGCCCGATGAGCCTGCCCGTCCCGGCGCGGCTGCGCACGGCCCTCGGCGAGGTCTCCGGCCGCCTCGCGGCCGCAGGGGTGCCCAGCCCCACCGTCGATGCCCGCGCCCTCATCGCCCGCGCCGCCGGCGAGCCCGCCCACCTGGTCCTGCTCGACGCGCTGCCGGACGGCTTCGACGCGCATCTCGAGGAGCTCACCCGCCGCCGGGAGGCGCGCGAGCCGCTGCAGCTCATCCTCGGCAGCGCCCCGTTCCGCCGGCTCCAGCTCGAGGTGGCCGCCGGGGTGTTCATCCCCCGTCCCGAGACCGAGGTGGCCCTCGACGTCCTCCTCGAGCACGCCCGCACCGAGCACGTGGCCCAGGTGCTGGACCTGTGCACCGGCAGCGGGGCGATCGCCGCCGCCGTGCTGGACGAGATGCCCGGCGTGCGCGTGCTCGCGGTCGAACGGGATCCGGCCGCCGCGCGCCTCGCCGCCCGGAACATCGCCGCCGCCGGCGGGGACCGCGGCACGGTGCTGCAGGGCGATGTGCGCGAGGTCCCGATCGAGCCCGGCGTCGACGCCGTGCTGTCCAACCCGCCGTACATCCCCGCCGGCCAGGTCCCCCGGGACCCCGAGGTGCTCGCCCACGACCCGGAGGCGGCGCTCTACGGCGGCGGCGAGGACGGTCTTCAGATCCCACGGGCGATCATCGTCCGTGCGGCGCGGCTCCTGCGGCCCGGCGGGCTGCTGGTGATGGAGCACGCCGATGTCCAGGGCCCGGCGACCTGCGCGATCGCGCAGGAGACCGGGGCGTTCGAGCAGGTGCGCACCCGCGTCGATCTCACCGGCCGGGACCGGTTCCTCGTCGCGGTGCGCCGTCAGGCGGAAGTGAGAGACTGACCCCCGTGAGCGTTCATGACACCCAGAATGAGGACAGCCGCCCCGAGGCGATCGAGGCCGCTGTCGCCGCCGTCCGCGACGGCAGGCTGATCGTGCTGCCGACCGACACCGTGTACGGCATCGGCGCCGATGCCTTCACCCCCGAGGCCGTGCAGGCGCTGCTGGACGCCAAGGGGCGCGGCCGCGACATGCCGCCGCCCGTGCTCATCGGCGACCCGGCCGTGCTGCTCGCGCTGGCCGTGGACGTCCCGGACTACGTCGAGGACCTGGCCGATGCCTTCTGGCCCGGGCCGCTCACCCTCATCCTGAACGCCCAGCCGTCGCTGACCTGGGACCTGGGGGAGACCCGCGGCACCGTCGCCCTGCGCATGCCCGATGACGAGGTCGCCCTCGAGCTGCTGCGCGCGACCGGGCCGCTGGCCGTCTCGAGCGCGAACCGCAGCGGGAAGAGCGCCGCGCTGACGGTGCTGGACGCCGCCACCCAGCTGGGCGACGCCGTCGACGTCTACCTCGACGGAGGACCCGCGCGGATCGGCGAGGCGTCCACCATCATCGACACCACGGTCACGCCGGCCGAGATCGTCCGCCAGGGCGCGCTGGGCCGGGACGAGATCGTCGCGAAGGTCGGGGACATCTTCACCGCCCCCGAGCCGCCCGCCGAGGAGGAGGACGCGGCGGCGGAGGCCGAGGCCGCGGACACCGCGGCGAGCGACTCCTCCGACGACGCATCGGGGGAGACGGCGCCCGAGGGCGAGAGCCCGGCCGGCGCCGCTCCGGCCCTGGCCCTGGACTCCGAGGACCCCGCCCCGGCGCCGGGGTCCGACGCCGCTCCCGCCGATGTCGATGCCGCCGAGGCCGAGGCCGAGGCCGATGCTGCCGATGCCGCGGACCCGGCGCAGGCCGCCGCCTCCGGCGCCCTGGCCGGACCGGACGGGCCCGCGCTGCAGGAAGACGCCGCGACCTCGGACGAGGGCGAGGTCGACTCCCCGGCAGGTGCCGGGCCGGCCGCCGCCGGGGCGCTGGACCTGCCCCGTGAGTCGGCTGCCGACGACGCCCGTGGCGCCGCCGGGGCCACGGCCGGGTGAGGGTCTACCTCTTCATCCTGCTGCTCGCCGCGGCAGTGACCTTCCTCACCACTCCCGCGGTGAGGCTGCTGGCCCGGCGCGCCGGGGCGATGACCGCCGTCCGCGCCCGGGACATGCACGACGTGGTCACGCCGCGGCTGGGCGGCGTGGCGATGCTGCTCGGCGTCATCGCCGCGATGCTCGTCGCCAGCCGGGTGCCCTTCCTGGAGAGGCTGTTCGACAACGGCCAGCCCTGGGCGATCCTCACCGCCGCGGTGGTGGTGTGCCTGCTCGGCGCGGCGGACGACAAATGGGACCTGGACTGGGTCACCAAGCTCGCCGGCCAGGTGCTCGCCGCCTTCCTGCTGGCCTGGCAGGGCGTGCAGCTGGTCTCGCTGCCGATCAACGGCGTGATGCTGCTGTCGCCGCGCGGCGCTCTCATCCTCACCGTGCTGGTGGTGGTGGTGAGCATGAACGCGGTGAACTTCGTGGACGGGCTGGACGGGCTCGCGGCCGGCGTGATGGCCATCGGCGGCGGCGCCTTCTTCATCTACGCCTACCTGCTCACCCGCGGGGCGAGCGCGACGGACTTCTCCTCGCTGGCCGCCCTGCTCACGGCGATCCTCATCGGCGCCTGCCTGGGGTTCCTCCCGCACAACCTCGACCGGGCGCGGATCTTCATGGGGGACTCCGGCTCGATGCTGCTGGGCCTGCTGCTGGCGGCCAGCACCATCACCGTCACCGGGCAGGTCGACCCCGCCCAGCTCTCCGCGGCCGACGTCTTCGGCCAGTTCCTGCCGATCCTGCTGCCGATCGGCGTGATGTTCGTGCCCTTCCTCGACTTCGCCCTCGCCGTGGTGCGGCGCATCGGCTCGGGGAAGTCCCCCTTCCACGCCGACGCCCTCCACCTCCACCACCGTCTGCTGGCGCTCGGCCACTCCAAGCGCGGCGCCGTGCTCATCATGTACACGTGGACGGTCGTGGTGTGCGTCGGCCTGCTGCTGCCGGTCTTCCTGGACCTGCGCGCCTCCGTCATCTTCTGGGTGATCGGCGTGGTCTTCGCGCTGGTCCTCACGATCGACCCCGTCACCCGTCTCCTCAAGCGCTCCCGGAAGGAGCCCGCCGATGCCCAGCACTGACGACCTCCCCACTCCCGCCGAGGGCGCGGAGCCGGCCGCCGGCGCCGCCGGGATCCGCCGCGAGAACCAGCACCACCTCCACCGGGCGCTGCTGCTGGCGATCGTCGTCGGCGCGGTGATCGACGCGGTGCTGATCGTGCTGGCGGCGACGCTCCTGGACGGCCCGGCGCTGCGCGGGGCGCTGGTCGGGACGGGGCTCGCGCTGGTCGTGACAGTGCCCACACTGCTCTCCGCGCGGATCACCCGGGACCGGGACCCGATGATGAGCGCCGCGGTGCTCGTGGGGGCCTGGCTGGTGAAGATGTTCGTGCTGGTCATCGTCCTGCTGCTGCTCCAGGACGTCGACGGGATCTCCCGTCCCTGGATCGGCATCGCGCTGCTCGCGGGCGCCGTGGCCGCCGCCGTGACCGAGGCCCTCGCCCTGCTGGCCCGTCGGCCCCGTCTGGAGGTCGAACCGCCGTCGGTCGGGCAGTGACATTCTGTTATGCTCGAGGCCGTGCGCTGTGAGGCCCCTGAGGCCGCACGGAACCCCCTGAAAACTCATCATCGGCGCGTCCTGCGCGCCATGGACGGCCCTCTCCCGCAGAGCTGGATCGTCGGTGCTGGGTGATCCGTCGCGGCGCGCGAGGAGCTTCGCTCCGGCCGTCTCCGACACCGGTGCCGGACATTCAATGACAGCCGTTCCCGCGCTGCCGCGCGGGACCGACGACCTGGGAGATCGAGCTGAACACCGCAGACCTCACTCCGGCCCTCTACGCGGAGGGCGACGAGCTCTTCCACATCCCGTCGCTGGCGGAGTTCTTCCCGGACGCCATCCTCTTCGCGGGCACCCCCTTCGAGTTCAACCGGGTCCAGCTCGTCCGCCTCATCATGATCGTGGTCGTGCTGCTCGTGCTGAGCATCATCGCCTCCCGCGCCAAGCTCGTGCCGGGCCGCTCCCAGAGCATCGTCGAGCTCCTCCTGGACTTCGTGAACAACACGATCATCCAGAACACGCTCGGCCTGCGGGAGGGCAAGCGGTTCGCCCCGATGCTCACCACGCTGTTCTTCCTCATCCTCACGATGAACATCGCCGGCGTGATCCCCGGGCTGAACCTCGCCGGGACCTCCGTGATCGGCGTGCCGCTGGTGCTGGCCCTGTGGACCTTCGTCACCTACGTCGTCTCCGGCGTCAAGGTGCACGGCGTCGCCGGCTACCTCAAGCACGAGACGATGCCCCCCGGCGTGCCGAAGCCGATCTACCTGCTGCTGGTGCCGATCGAGTTCCTCCAGGTGGTCCTGATCCGCTGGGCCTCGCTCACGATCCGACTCCTGGCGAACATGGTCGCCGGCCACATCATGCTCGTGGTGTTCATCGGCCTCACGCAGGGTCTGCTGTTCTCGGGCAGCATCCTCCTCGTCGGCGCCCCCTTCACCGGCGCCCTGGCGATCGGCATCTACGGCTTCGAGATCTTCGTCGCCGCTCTGCAGGCCTTCATCTTCACGATGCTCTCCGCGGTGTACATCCAGATGGCCACCTCGCAGGAGCACTGAGCCTGCCCCCGCACTGACCGTCCCCTCGCACGACCCCTGTCCGTCGCCCGTCCGGGCGGCACAACGAAAGGAAACCCTGTGGACCCGATGATTCTCTCGGAGCTCTCCGGCAACGTCGCATCCATCGGCTACGGCATCGCCGCGATCGGCCCCGGCATCGGCATCGGCATCATCGTCGGCAAGACCGCCGAGGCGACCGCTCGCCAGCCCGAGCTGCGCAGCCAGCTGCAGACGACCATGTTCATCGGTATCGCCTTCACCGAGATCCTGACCCTGCTGGCCATCGTCACCGGCCTCATCTTCGGCGGAACGGCCTGAGGCTCCCCTGATGATCTTCGCCGAAGGAGAAGTCTCCGGTACCCGGCTGCTCATCCCTGCCCCCTCCGAGATCATCTGGACGCTCATCTTCGTCCTGATCTTCGCGCTGGTCTTCATGAAGTTCATCCTTCCCCGTCTGAACGCGGTGCTCGACGAGCGCGCGGAGAAGATCGAGGGCGGGCTGAAGAAGGCCGAGGAGGTCCAGCAGCAGGTCGACGAGCTGAAGTCCACCCAGGAGCAGGAGCTCGCCGCAGCGCGCCAGGAGGCCGCTGCCATCCGCGAGAAGGCTCGCCAGGACGGTGCCCGCATCGTCGAGGAGGCCAAGGCGCATGCCGAGGCCGAGGCCGAGCGTGTTCTCGCCACCGGGCGTCAGCAGCTGAGCGCCGAGCGCCAGACCGCTTCCGCCCAGCTGCACAGCGAGGTCGGATCGCTCGCGAGCGATCTCGCCTCGAAGATCGTCGGGGAGTCCCTCGCCGACGACGAGCGCTCCCGCCGTGTGATCGACAGGTTCCTGGACGACCTCGAGTCGAGCCAGCCCGCCACCCGATAAGGACCAGTGATGCGAGGAATCTCCTCCACCTCGTTCGCCGAGGTCGTCCAGCAGGCCCAGTCCGCCTTCCGGGCTGACGGGCTCTCGCTGGAGAGCACCGCCGACGAACTGTTCGCGATCGCCGATGCGATCGACTCCAGCAATCAGCTCGTGCGTCTGCTGAGCGACTCCGGTCGCGACGCCGAGGTGAAGGAGACGGCGGTGCGCACCCTCCTGGCCGGCAAGGTCGGCGAGGCAGCCCTCGGTCTCACCCTCGAGGTCGTGCGCCGTCGCTGGTCCGAGCAGGAGGACATCCTCGACGCGCTGGAGCAGCTGGGCGTGCTCGCCCTGCTGGACCAGGCCGACCGGGAGAACGTGCTGGGCCAGGTCGAGGAGGAGCTCTTCCAGGTCTCCCGCCTCATCGACGACAGCCCCGAGCTGTCCTCGGCCTTCGACGACTCCCGCGGGGAGCCGGCCGCCCGCGGCGGGCTCGTCTCGCGGCTGCTCGAGGGCCGGGCGCACCGTCTGGCCGTGGCGCTGGCCCGCCGGGCCGTGTCCCGCCGCAGCGAGCTCAAGCCCGCCCGCCGCGTCCGCGAGTTCGCCGAGTTCGCCTCCGAGCGGCGCAGCCGCCTCATGGCGGTCGTCGAGAGCTCCCGCCCGCTCAGCGAGCAGCAGGTCTCCCGTCTCGGGGCGATCCTGGCCCGCAGCTACGGCCGGGAGGTGCAGATGAACCTCGAGGTCTCCGCGGACGTCGTCGGTGGTCTGCGCGTCCACGTGGGCGACGACCTGTACGACGCGACCGTCCTCGCGCGCCTGGCCCAGGCCCGCGCACACCTGGTGTCCTGACGGCTCCCGCCCAGGCACCCTCGAACCACACGACCCAGAACTCCCGCAGCGACGGGATGACCGAGAGGAAGCGAAGCACCGCGATGGCTGAGCTCACGATCCGCCCGGAGGACATCCGGCATGCTCTGGACACCGCCGTGTCCACCTACCAGGCAGGCTCCACCGACCGCGAGGAGATCGGCCGCGTCACCGAGTCGGCCGACGGCATCGCCCGCGTCGAGGGCCTGCCCAACGTCATGGCCAACGAGCTCGTCCGTTTCGAGAACGGCGTCCTCGGCCTCGCGCTGAACCTCGACCTGCGCGAGATCGGCGTGGTCGTGCTCGGCGAGTTCGCCGGCATCGAGGAGGGCCAGGAGGTCCGCCGCACCGGCGAGGTCCTCTCCGTCCCCGTCGGCGACGCCTTCCTCGGCCGCGTGGTCGACCCGACCGGCGCGCCCATCGACGGCCTCGGCACCATCGAGTCCACCGGCCGCCGCGCCCTCGAGCTGCAGGCGCCCGGCGTCATGCAGCGCAAGAGCGTCAAGGAGCCCCTGGCCACCGGCATCAAGGCCATCGACGCCATGACGCCCATCGGCCGCGGCCAGCGCCAGCTGATCATCGGCGACCGCCAGACCGGCAAGACCGCCATCGCCATGGACGCCATCCTGAACCAGAAGGCGAACTGGGAGTCCGGCGACCCGAGCAAGCAGGTGCGCTGCATCTACGTCGCAGTCGGCCAGAAGGGCTCGACCATCGCCTCGGTGCGCTCGACCCTCGAGGCGGCCGGCGCCCTGGAGTACACCACCATCGTCGCGGCCCCGGCCTCCGACCCGGCGGGCTTCAAGTACATCGCCCCCTACGCGGGCTCGGCCATCGGCCAGCACTGGATGTACGAGGGCAAGCACGTCCTCATCGTCTTCGACGACCTGTCCAAGCAGGCCGAGGCGTACCGCGCCGTGTCGCTGCTGCTGCGCCGCCCGCCGGGCCGCGAGGCCTACCCCGGCGACGTCTTCTACCTGCACTCCCGTCTGCTGGAGCGCTGCGCGAAGCTGTCCGACGAGATGGGCGGCGGCTCGATGACCGGCCTGCCGATCATCGAGACCAAGGCCAACGACGTCTCGGCCTACATCCCGACCAACGTCATCTCCATCACCGACGGCCAGTGCTTCCTGCAGTCGGACCTGTTCAACGCGAACCAGCGTCCGGCCGTGGACGTCGGCATCTCCGTGTCCCGCGTGGGCGGCTCCGCCCAGACGAAGGCCATGAAGTCCGTCTCGGGCACGCTGAAGATCTCGCTCGCGCAGTACCGCGACCTCGAGGCCTTCGCGATGTTCGCCTCGGACCTGGATGCCGCCTCGAAGCAGCAGCTGAACCGCGGCGCCCGCCTCATGGAGCTGCTCAAGCAGAACCAGAGCTCGCCGTTCCCGATGGAGGAGGAGGTCGTCTCGATCTGGGCCGGCACCACCGGCAAGTTCGACGACATCGACGTCGAGGACGTCCGCGACTTCGAGACGCACCTGCTCGAGTACCTGCGCCACACCGGCGGGGTCCTCGAGGCCATCCGCACCTCGGGCAAGTTCGAGTCCTCCACCGAGGAGGAGCTCACCCGCCTGCTGGCCGATGCGAAGAAGGACTTCCTCGCCGGTCGGGGCAAGGAGCCGGTCACCGACGTGCACGGTCGCCTCGGCGACGAGGACATCGACCAGGAGAGCATCGTCCGCGGCTGATCCGAACACCGTGCCCGCCCCTTCGGGCGGGCACGGCGGACGCCGGTTCATCGCCCCGTACGAGGAGAGACATGGGAGCCCAGCAGAGGGAGTACAAGAAGCGGATCCGTTCCGCCCAGGGCATGAAGAAGATCTTCAAGGCCCAGGAGATGATCGCGGCCACGCGCATCGCCAAGGCGCACGCCCGCGTGCTCGCCACCACCCCCTACGCCGACGCCATCACCCAGGCCATCGGCGCGGTCGGCGCGCACTCGACCGACTTCGCGCACCCCTTCCTGGAGCAGGACCGCAGCGAGACCGGCCGCGCGGCCGTCCTCCTGATCACCTCCGACCGCGGCATGGCGGGCTCCTACTCGCCCAACGCGATCCGGGAGGCGGAGGAGCTGTCCAACCGGCTGCGCGACGAGGGCAAGACGGTGGACCTGTACGTCGTCGGCCGCAAGGGCGAGACCTACTACCGGTTCCGCAACCGTCCGCCCAAGCAGGCCTGGACGCCCTACAAGGAGGAGGAGCTCGGCGCGCTCGGCCACGAGATCGCGCAGACCCTCACCGAGGCGCTGCTCAGCGAGGACCCGGCCGTCCACGTCGACGAGCTGTACCTCGTGGGCACCCGGTTCCTCAGCCGCTTCCAGCAGGTCGCCCGGGTCAGCCGCCTGGTGCCGATGGCAGTGGTCGACGGCGGGCACGGAGACCAGGCGCAGACCTTCCCGCTGTACGAGTTCGCGCCCGACGCCGCCTCGGTGATGGACGAGCTCATCCCGCGCTACGTGGAGTCCCGGATCGTGAACCTGCTGATGCAGTCGATCGCCTCCGAGCACGCCTCCCGGCAGCGCGCGATGAAGACCGCGACGGACAACGCCCAGACCCAGATCGACAAGTTCACCCGTCTGGCGAACTCCGCCCGACAGGCGGAGATCACCCAGGAGATCACGGAGATCGTCGGCGGCGCCGACGCACTCGCCGGATCAGGACGCGCAGAGCGCTGAGACCTCGCCCCGCGCCCTGAGCGCCGGCCCGACCCTTTGGAGAGAACGCACATGACCACCACTGCCCCCGAGACCGTCACCGCGACCGGCCGCGTCGCGCGCGTGACCGGCGCCGTCGTCGACATCGAGTTCCCGCCCGGGAACATCCCCGCGATGTACAACGCGCTGACCACCGTCATCGAGGCGACCGGCGCGGGCCTGGACCCGACCACCCTCACCCTCGAGACCGCCCAGCACCTCGGCGACGGCATGATCCGCGCCATCGCGCTGAAGCCGACCGACGGGCTCGTGCGCGGCCAGGCCGTGACCGACACCGGCGCCCCGATCTCCGTGCCGGTCGGCGACGTCACCCTCGGCACCGTCTTCGACACCGTCGGCAACGCGCTGAACCTCCCCGAGGGCCAGACCCTCGAGGTCACCGAGCGCTGGCCCATCCACCGCAAGGCGCCGAACTTCGACCAGCTGGAGTCCAAGACCCAGATGTTCGAGACCGGCATCAAGTCGATCGACCTCCTCACCCCGTACGTGCAGGGCGGCAAGATCGGCCTGTTCGGCGGCGCGGGCGTCGGCAAGACGGTGCTCATCCAGGAGATGATCTACCGCGTGGCCAACAACCATGACGGCGTCTCCGTGTTCGCCGGCGTCGGCGAGCGCACCCGTGAGGGCTGGGACCTCATCGAGGAGATGACCGAGTCCGGCGTCATCGAGAAGACCGCCCTGGTCTTCGGCCAGATGGACGAGCCGCCGGGCACGCGTCTGCGCGTGGCGCTGTCGGCGCTGACCATGGCGGAGTACTTCCGCGATGTGCAGAGCCAGGACGTGCTGCTGTTCATCGACAACATCTTCCGCTTCACGCAGGCGGGCTCCGAGGTCTCCACGCTGCTGGGCCGCATGCCCTCGGCCGTGGGCTACCAGCCGAACCTCGCCGACGAGATGGGCGTGCTCCAGGAGCGCATCACCTCGACGCGCGGCCACTCGATCACCTCCATGCAGGCGATCTACGTCCCGGCCGACGACTACACCGACCCGGCCCCGGCGACGACCTTCGCCCACCTGGACGCGACCACCGAGCTCTCCCGTGAGATCGCCTCGCGCGGCCTGTACCCGGCGATCGACCCGCTGGCCTCCACCTCGCGCATCCTGGACCCGCACTACGTGGGCCAGGAGCACTACGACACGGCCCTGCGCGTGAAGCAGATCCTCCAGCGCAACAAGGAGCTGCAGGACATCATCGCGATGCTCGGCGTGGACGAGCTCTCCGAGGAGGACAAGGTCACGGTGGCGCGCGCCCGCCGCATCCAGCAGTTCCTCTCGCAGAACACCCACATGGCCAAGCAGTTCACCGGTGTGGACGGCTCGGACGTCGCCCTGCGCGACACCATCGAGGGCTTCAAGGGGATCGTGGACGGCGAGTTCGACCACATCGCCGAGCAGGCGTTCTTCAACGTCGGCGGCATCGACATGGTCCTGGAGAACTGGCACCGCATCCAGAAGGAGCTCGGCCAGTGAGCTCGCTCGAGGTCACCTTCGTCACCTCGGACCGGACCGTCTGGACCGGCACCGCGGCGCAGGTCGTCGTGCCTGCGGTCGACGGCTCCTTCGGCATCCTCCCGCGCATGCAGCCCACCCTCGCGATCCTCGATCGCGGGAACGTGCGGATCATCGCGGAGGACGGCTCGGTGACCGAGCGCGAGGTCCAGGGCGGCTTCGTGTCCATGGACTCCGACGTCGTCACCATCGCCGTGGATCAGGCCGACCGCGCCCGCAGCGCGAGCTGATCCGGTCCCGGACACGTCGATGCGAACGAGCGCCCCGATCATCGCCCTGGTGATCGGGGCGCTCGTCGTCCTGGCGACGCTCGCCCTGGTCGCCCGCCAGGTGCATGTCTCGCGGATGCGCGGGGTGTTCGACTGCGTGCTGTGGCGCCGGGGCGTCCGGGGCCGCGAGGGCTGGCAGCAGGGGCTCATGCGCTTCACCTCGCAGGAGCTGCAGTGGTTTCGCGCCCTCTCGTGGCGCATCCGCCCCGAGCGGCGGATCGGCCGCTGCGACATCCTCGGCGAGCAGCGCAGCGTGATCGGGGAGAAGACCCCCGGCGGCGAGGACTACGTCCTGGTCGAGCTCACCCTGCGCCAGGGCGCCCGGGTGCGGGTGATCATGGCCCGCTCGGCGGCCTCCGCGCTGAACGCCTGGCTGGAGTCGGCGCCGATGGGGCTGGTCATCGGCGACGCCGACTGAGGCCGGCGGCGGTCAGAGGACGTCGACGCCCTCCCGCAGCACCCGCTGGACCTGGAGATCCTCGTCCACGAGCAGGACGTCGGCCCGCGCGCCGGCGGCGAGGACCCCGATCTCCCCCTCCGCGCCGAGCAGGCGCGCCGGGGTGGTGCTCGCGGCCGCGACCGCGGCGCCGAGGTCCACGCCCGCCTCCTGCACGGCGCAGCGCACCACGTCGATCAGGTGGGCGGTGCCCCCGGCGATGCTGCCGCCCTCGGTGAGGGTCGCGACCCCGCCCGCGACGGTGACGTCCAGAGCGCCCAGGTGATAGGCGCCGTCGGCCATGCCCGCCGCTGCCATGGCGTCGGTGACCAGCAGCACGCAGCCCGGGCGGGCGATGGCGAACACGTGCGCGACCGTCCGCGCGTCCAGGTGCACGCCGTCGGCGATGACCTCGACCAGCAGCTCGCCGCGGGCGGCGGCGTCCAGCGCCGCGAGGGCCGGTCCCGGATCCCGGTGATGGATCGGGCGCATGCCGTTGAACAGGTGGGTGGCGCTGGGGAGGGCGGATCGTCCGCGCGCGGCCTCCAGGGCCCGCCGGGCCTGCTCGATCCCGCGGGTCATGATCTCGCTGCTGGCGTCGGTGTGCCCGAGGGAGGGCACCGCCCCGCCGGCGGCGAGGGCCGCGAGGACGGCGTCCGCGCCCTCGGCCTCGGGGGCCAGCGTCATGGTGGCGACCGCCCCGGCGCCGATCTCGCAGAGCTCGGCCACCAGCTCGGCGTCCCCGGCCACGATGTGCGCGGGATTCTGCGCGCCCTTGCGCGCCGCGGAGATGAACGGCCCCTCGAGGTGGATCCCCGCGATCTCCCCGTCGCGGTGGAGGCCCGCGAGCAGGGCGACCCTCCGGCGCAGCGTGTCGGCATCGGCGGTGACCAGGGACGCGACCAGGGACGTGGTGCCGTGGCGGCGGTGCTCGCGCACCGCGACCAGGGCGCGCTCGGGATCCTCGCAGTCGGGGAAGGAGACGCCGCCGCCGCCGTGGTCGTGGACGTCGACCAGCCCGGGGAGGACCAGGCCCTCGTGGCGCACCTCCTGCGCCGCGCGGTGCACGGGGGCGCCATGGGCCGGGCCGGCATAGACGATCCGCCCCTCGTGCAGCAGCACCAGCGCTCCGGGCAGGACGCGGTCCCCGAGCACGGCGGTGCCGTGGACGGCCGTGTCCACGGCGAGGACGGACTCGGGGGAGGGGGAGCTCTCGGCGGGCTGGGTCATGGCGGTCCTTCCTCGGACGGGCGGGGAGCGGTGAGGCCGGGGCGCTCGCTCAGAAGAGCCGCGACTCGACGTCGTCGATGCCGCGCAGGGCGTCGTAGTCCAGCGTCACGCAGTCGATCCCGCGGTCGGCGGCCAGGACGCGGGCCTGCGGCTTGATCGCCTGGGCCGCGAAGATCCCGCGCACGGGCGCGAGCAGCGGATCGCGGTTGAGCAGCTCGAGGTACCGGGTCAGCTGCTCGACGCCGTCGATCTCGCCCCGGCGCTTGATCTCGATCGCGACGCTCGCACCGTCGGCGTCGCGCGCCAGGATGTCCACGGGGCCGATGGCGGTCGCGTACTCGCGCCGCACCAGGGTCCAGCCCTCGCCGAGATGGTCGATGTTCTGCGCCAGCAGGGCCTGCAGATGCGCCTCGACGCCGTCCTTCTGCAGCCCGGGGTCCACGCCCAGCTCGTGCGAGGAGTCCTCGAGCACCTCGTGCAGGCGCACCCGCAGGGTGTCGCCCGTCTTGGTGTGGGTCACCTGCCACTGCTCGATCCAGGGGGAGCCGTCGGCGTCCGCCGCGGCCTCCTCGTCCGACCTCCGCTCGACCGTGAGGGTGCACGGCGGGCTCATCCAGTTCAGCGGCTTGTAGCTGCCGCCGTCGGAATGCACCAGCACGCTGCCGTCGGCCTTGACGATCAGCAGGCGCGGGGCCAGAGGGAGGTGGGCCGTCAACCGGCCCGCATAATCCACAGAGCAATGAGCTACCACGAGACGCACCCCGACAGCGTACGTCAGGCCGCGCGGGCTCCGGGACGATAGGCTGGCACGGCGGTATCCCTGAGGGGCCGGGTCCCGGTCGGCGCCGCCGCCGGGTGGAAACGCTCACGTCGCCGTGCCGGTCGTGCGGGAGCGCTCGTATCGTGGTGTGGTTCCCATCCTTGAAGGAGATCTCCGCCGTGCAGAAGATCCTCGCCGCGGCCCTCGTGGTCCTGGGCCTGGCCGGCCTCGTCCTGGGCCGCCTGGGCGAGACCACCTGGGCGCCCTCCACCGAGCACACCGCCGTGGCCGACCTCGCCGATGCCGGACCCGCGGTCGTCATCGACCCGGGCGTGCTGTACGTCGGCGGGGAGGAGGGCACGGTGGAGATCACCGCCGCCTCCGACGTCTCGGTGATCACCGCGGCCAACGACGACATCGCCGCCTACCTCGCCCAGACCCGGTACACCCGCGTCACGGGCGTCCCCAGCTGGGAGACGCTCTCCACCGAGGTCGTGAATCCCGACGGCGGCACCACGCTGAGCGATCCGGCCGGCTCGGACCTCTGGCGCCAGGTCGAGACCTCGCCGAGCCCCGCGAGCATCGACATCGCCGCCTTCCGCCGGGAGGAGGCCGCTCCCGGCTCCGAGCAGCCGTACCGCGCGATCCTGCTGGTGACCGACGGGACCGCCCCCGGTGCGCAGAGCATCTCCATCACCTGGCCGGTGGAGGCGAGCAACGCCTGGGTGCCCTACGCATATGCCGGCGGGGCGACCGTGGCCGTGATCGGCCTGATCTGGTTCGTGCTCGCCTTCCGCAGCAGCGGCCGCCGCGACGAGGACCATGCGCCGGCCCGGCCCGAGGTCGCCGCGGCCGCCGCCGGCCCCTCGGCGGCGCCGTCGACGACCACGGCGGCGCCCACGCTGGTGCCCGGCCGCGACGCGCCGGTGAGCTCCCCGGACTCCGCACCGCCCGCCGGGGACGTCACCGACACCCTCCCGCCGGTGCCCGCCGCGGAGGAGGATCCCGCGCCCCGGGCGCCCCACCGTCCCACCCATCGCGGGGAGGAGCGGTCATGAGCCTGCGTCCCGCCGCCCCGCTCCAGGTCCCGGGAGGCCCCATGTCCCTGCGCCCCGTCCTGGCCCGCCGCTCCCTGCTCGCCGGGGCCGGGGCCCTGCTGACCGGTACGGTCCTGGCGGCCTGCTCCGAGGTCGCCCCGCCGCCGCCGGTGCCCACGGGCCCCTCCCTCGCCTCGCCGACGCCCGCCGCGAGCACCGAACAGCTGGCCCCCGTGGTCGCGGAGATCTCGGCCGCCGTCGCCGCGGCGGACGAGGCGAAGGACGCCGGGCTGCTTGCGCCGCGCGTGGTCGGCTCGGCGGTCGAGTTCCGCACCCGCACCTACGAGATCGTCGCGGCCTTCCCGGACTGGTCCGAGCAGCTGGCCTCGTACCCCGGCGCCGAGCCGATGGTGCTCCTCACCTCGACCGCGACCGAGTTCCCGCGCACCGCCATGGCGCTGGTGCCCGATGCGGGCCCCTCCGGGATCCCCTTCTTCCTCGCCCTCCAGCAGGCCGATGCGCAGTCGCCGTACACCACCTGGGGCTGGGCCCAGCAGGCCGTCGACGTCGAGATGCCGAAGGTGCCCGCGGACAGCGTCGGCAGCGAGCCCGTGGCGCCGGACGCCGAGGGGCTGAAGCTCACCCCCGCCGAGGCGCTGTCGCTGTACGCCGCGGTCCTCTCCTCGGGCGACGGGGTCGACGCCGAGGACGTCCTCGCCGAGAACCCCTTCCAGACGCAGGCCCACGCGCAGATCCAGGCCGAGCGCACCGACCTGAACAAGGACGTGGAGCGCGACCAGGCGGCCACGATCCACGAGAGGTACACGGTCAAGGACGGCGACTTCGCCGGCCTGCGCACCGACGACGGCGGCGCGGTGGTGATGGGGACGCTCCTGTCCACCCGGACCGTGAAGGTCAAGGAGGGCGCCACGATCTCCTACACCGAGGACAACGTCTTCACCACCCTGGCGGGACGCACCGAGTTCACCGAGAGCTACGTGCGCGAGTACGGCTCGGTGGTGGCCCTGTACATCCCGCCGGCGGACTCCGACCAGCAGATCCAGCCGATCGGCGCGAGCCGTGCGCTGCTGGGCGCCTCCGGCTCCTGATCCCCGTCAGCATGCTCCCGACCGACCATCCGTGAGAGGACCATCCATGACCGATCCGTACGGCATCCCCGATCTCGCCGCGCTGCGCGATCCCGCTCCCAGCTCCCACGTCGGCGAGCCCGCCCAGCACGAGGTCGCCGTCACCGAGCAGGGGCTCGAGCAGCTCATCCAGGACTCCCAGCAGATCGCGACGCTGCTGCTGGTGACCAGCTCCCGCGTGCCCCAGGCCGCGGACTTCCTCGCCGCCCTGCGCGCGGCGGTGGATGCGAAGTCCGGCGCGGTGCGCCTGGCCACCGTCGACGCCGACACGCAGCCGCGGGTGGCCGAGGCCCTGCGCGTGCGCCAGCTCCCCACCCTGCTGCTGCTGCTCAAGGGGCAGCTGCAGCCGATCGTCGAGTCCGTGCTCCCGGCCGAGGAGATCACCCCCCTGCTCGACCAGGTCGTCCAGGTCGCCGAGCAGCAGGGGATGGACGTCTCCGCCGCCGGCGAGGCGCCGGAGGCGGAGGAGGAGCCGCTCGCGCCGCTGATCCAGGCGGCGTACGACGCGATCGAGCGCGGCGACCTCGACGGAGCCGTCGCCGCCTACGAGGAGCAGCTCTCCCAGAGCCCCGCCGACGCCGAGGCGAAGGCGGGACTGGCGACGGTGAGCCTGATGCGCCGCACCCAGGGCGTCGACCTCAACGCCGCGCGCGCCGCGGCCGCCGCGGATCGCGCGGACCTTCCCGCGCAGCTGCTGGTGGCGGATCTGGACATGCTCGGCGGCCATGTCGAGGACGCCTTCGGGCGTCTGCTCGAGCTGCTGCGCGGGGCCGATGCGGAGACGAAGGACGCCGTGCGGTCCCGCCTGCTGGAGCTGTTCGAGGTCGCCGGCCCCGAGGACCCGCGCGTGCCGCCGGCCCGCAAGCGCCTGGCGAACCTGCTGTTCTGACCGGCCCGCACCCCGGTCCGATGACGTGAGGCCGGCGGCCCCCTCCCTGCGGAGGGGCCGCCGGCCTCACGCCGTCGTGCCCGGGGGAGCGGCGCTCCCGCAGATCAGCGCACGGTGCGCTCCGGGGCGAGGACGACCGCGCCCAGCGGGGGCACCGACAGGCGCACGGAGGCCTCGCGGCCGTGCATCGGCAGCTTCTCGGCCCGCACCCGACCGAGGTTGCCGACCCCGCTGCCGCCGTAGACGGGGGCGTCGGAGTTGAGGACCTCGACCCAGCCGCCGGCCTCGGGCATCGGCACCCGGTACTCGTGCCACGGGGACGGGGAGAAGTTCACGACCACCACGACCGGGTCGCCCGCCGCGTCGCGGCGGGCGAAGGCGACCGTGTTGTGGGCGCCGTCGTCCCCGATCAGCCACTCGAAGCCGGCCGGGTCCTGGTCCTGCTCGTACAGCGCCGGGTGCTCCCGCAGCAGATGGTTGAGGTCCCGCACGAGCTGCTGGGCGCCGCGGTGCAGCGGGTACTCCAGCAGCCACCAGGGCAGCCCCGAGGACTCCGACCACTCCGTGCCCTGGCCGAACTCGCTGCCCATGAACAGCAGCTGCTTGCCGGGATGCGTCCACTGGAAGGCGAGATAGGCGCGCAGGCTCGCGGCCTGCTGCCAGTCGTCGCCGGGCGCCTTGCGCAGCAGGGAGCCCTTGCCGTGGACGACCTCGTCGTGGGAGATCGGCAGCACGAAGTTCTCGGAGTACTGGTAGATCAGCGAGAACGTGAGGTCGTGATGGTGGTACTGGCGGTGGATCGGGTCCAGGCCCAGGTACTCGAGGGTGTCGTGCATCCAGCCCATGTTCCACTTGAAGCCGAAGCCGAGCCCGCCGGCGTCGGTGGGTCGGGTGACCCCCGGGAAGGACGTGGACTCCTCGGCGATCATCACGATGCCGGGGGCGCGCTTGTACGCCGTCGCGTTCGTCTCCTGGAGGAAGGCGATCGCCTCGAGGTTCTCGCGGCCGCCGTGGCGGTTGGGCAGCCACTGCCCCTCCTCGCGCGAGTAGTCGAGGTAGAGCATGGAGGCGACGGCATCCACGCGCAGGCCGTCGACATGGAACTCCTCGAGCCAGTAGCACGCGTTGGCGACGAGGAAGTTGCGCACCTCGTTGCGGCCGAGGTCGAAAATGTAGGTGCCCCAGTCGGGATGCTCGCCCAGGCGCGGGTCGGCGTGCTCGTACAGCGGCTGGCCGTCGAAGCGGGCCAGGGCGAACTCGTCCTTGGGGAAGTGCGCGGGGACCCAGTCCATGATCACGCCGATCCCGGCCCGGTGCAGGGCGTCGATCAGCGCGCGCAGCTCGTCGGGGGAGCCCAGGCGCGAGGTGGGTGCGTAGTAGCCGGTGACCTGGTAGCCCCAGGAGCCGCCGAAGGGGTGCTCGGCCAGCGGCATGAACTCCACGTGCGTGAAGCCCATCTCCACCACGTAGTCGACCAGCTCGGTGGCGAGCTCGGCGTAGCCCAGCCCCTGGCGCCAGCTGGGCAGGTGGACCTCGTAGATGGACATCGGCGCGGACAGGGCGTCGGTCTGGGCCCGGGCGGCCAACCAGGCGTCGTCGTCCCATTCGAAGGTGCTGCTGGTGACGATCGAGCCGGTGGCCGGCGGGACCTCGGCGCGGCGGGCCATCGGATCGGCCTTCTCGCGCCACTGGGAGTCCCCGCCGAGGATCCGGTACTTGTACACGGCGCCGTCGCCGACCCCGGGGACGAACAGCTCCCAGACGCCGGAGGATCCCAGCGAGCGCATCGCATGGCCCCGTCCGTCCCAGCCGTCGAACTCGCCGATCACCTGCACGGCACGGGCGTTCGGCGCCCAGACCGCGAAGGAGGTGCCCGGCACGCCGCCGACCTCGCGCACGTGGGAGCCGAGCGCGCGCCACAGCTCCTCGTGGCGTCCCTCGCGGATCAGGTGCAGGTCCAGCTCGCCGAGGGTGGGCAGGAAGCGGTAGGGCTCCTCGAGCTCGACCGGGTCCTGGCCCTCGCTCCAGGTGACCCGGATCCGATAGCGGGGCACCTCGGGGAGGTCGATCACCCCGACCCAGATGCCGTCGTGCTCGTGGACCATGTCCACGGCCGTGCCGTCCTCGAGCACCGCCGCGACGGCGTGCGCGAGCGGCTTGAGCGTGCGGACGGTGACGGCCCCGTCGTAGTGGTGCACACCGAGCACCGAGTGCGGGTCGTGGTAGGAGCCGGTGGCCGTCGCGCCGAGCTCGTGGGTCCCCACGGGCATGGGCTGGGGGGCGCCGGTGCCGCTGCTGTTCTCGCTCATGATGGTCTCCTCGGGCGGTCGGGGTCAGGCGTGCTCGCGCACGATGCGCAGCACGTGGGCGGGGCGGGAGCCGGCGCTGAGGATCACGAACGGATCGGCATCCCAGGTGAACCGCTCGCCGGTGAGCAGGTCCTCCACCTCGAAGGGTCCGGGCACGTCGAGGGCCTCCAGGTCCAGGTGGACCGCGGTCCCGCTGTCGCGGTCGTGCTCGGTCAGCGACACCACGATCACGGTGTCCGCGACGCCGCCGGGGGTGGCCTCGCCCGGCAGGTGCTTGGAGAAGACGAGCACCTGCGGGTCGTCGGCCCGGTGGAAGGTCACGTCGGTGAGCGTCTGCAGGCTGGGGTGCTCGCGCCGGATCGTGTTCAGCCGCGTCAGCAGCGGCTCGAGGCTCCGCCCCGAGCGCAGGGCTCCCAGGTAGTCGCGGGGCTTGTACTCGTACTTCTCGTTGTCGATCTGCTCCTGCGCCCCGGGCCGCGGGACGTCCTCGACCAGCTCGTAGCCGGAGTAGATGCCCCAGGTGGGCGAGAGCGTCGCGGCGAGGATCGCCCGCAGGCGGAAGGCGGCCTCGCCGCCGCCGCTCATGAAGGGCGTGAGGATGTCGTGCGTGGTGGGCCAGAAGCTGGGCCGCATGTAGTGCGCGGCCTCGGCCAGCTCGAGGGCGTACTCGCTGAGCTCCTCGGGCGTGTGGCGCCAGGTGAAGTAGGTGTAGGACTGGTGGAAGCCGACCTTGCCCAGGGTGTGCATCATGGTGGGCCGGGTGAAGGCCTCGGCCAGGAAGATCACCTCCGGGTGCTTCTCGTCGAACTCCGCGAGCAGCTCCTCCCAGAAGCGCACCGGCTTGGTGTGGGGGTTGTCCACGCGGAACAGGGTCACCCCGTGGGACACCCACAGCTCGAGCATGTCGCGGATCGCCGCGTACAGCCCCTCGTAGTCGGTGTCGAAGCTCAGGGGGTAGATGTCCTGGTACTTCTTGGGCGGGTTCTCGGCGTAGGCGATGCTGCCGTCGGGGCGCACCACGAACCACTCGGGGTGCTCCGCCACCCACGGGTGGTCGGGGGAGCACTGCAGGGCGATGTCCATGGCGACCTCGAGCCCCAGCTCCTTCGCCCGGCCGACGAAGGCGTCGAAGTCCTCCATCGTCCCGAGGTCCGGGTGGATCGCATCGTGGCCGCCGTCCGGGGAGCCGATGGCGTAGGGGGACCCCGGATCGCCCTCGGCCACCTCGAGCGTGTTGTTGCGGCCCTTGCGGAAGGTGGTGCCGATGGGATGGATGGGCGTGAGGTAGGCGACGTCGAAGCCCATCGCCGCGATCCGGTCCAGGGACCGGGCGGCGGTCGCGAAGGTGCCCGAGCGCCAGCCGCCGTGCTCGGGATCGAAGCGGGCGCCCTCGGACCGGGGGAAGAACTCGTACCAGGAGCCGAACAGGGCCCGGCGTCGGTGGACCACCAGCGGGTAGGGGCCCGCGGTGGTGACACCCTCGCGCAGGGGCCGCTCCCGCAGCACGGCCGCGAGGTCGGCGGCGAGGGCGGGGGCGACGCGCCCCTGGGGTCCCAGCGCGTGGCTGCGCAGCGCGTCGATCGCCGCCCGCGCCAGGGTCGCGTCGGAGGCGGGACGCAGCCCCGCCTCGGCCTCCTCGATCACGGGGGCGAGCACCTGCACGCCCTCGGCGCACACGAGGTCGACGTCGATGCCGGCGGGGATCTTCACCTCGGCGACGTGCGCCCAGGTGGCGTACGGGGCGCTGAACGCCTCCACGGTGAAGGACCAGTGGCCGGGGCGGTCCGGGATCGCGTACCCGCGCCACAGGTCCAGGCCGGGGTTCAGCGGCTCGAGCGGCAGCACGCTCTCCGCACCGTCGGGATCCCGCAGGCGCACCTGCACGCCCATCGCGTCGTGGCCCTCGCGGAAGGCGTTGACGGTCAGCGGGACCCGTTCGCCCTCGGCGGCCGATGCCGGGAAGCGCCCCCCGTCCACGACCGGGGACACGGCCATGATCGGGATCCGGCCCACGCCGGCGTCCAGGCCCCGCGGAGCAGCGCTCGCAGGGGGAGCCGGGCTCGCGGAGGGAGGTGCGGGGGACTTCGATGCGGTGGGGCCGCTCGCTGCGGTCATGCCTACTCCTGCCGGATCGGGTCGGGGTGCCGGCGGGGGGAGCCGCCTGGGCTCAGGGTAGCCGCTCCTCGACCCCGGATGTGTCGCCGATCACGATGACGACGACGCTGCGCGCCGGGACCTGCAGCCGCTGCCGCCCGTCCTTCCCGCGCACGGGGCGAGACATCGGATCGCTGCCGGTCCCGCCGTCCTCGCGGGAGGTGTCCAGCACGATCCGCGGGGTCCCGGTGGGCCAGGGCTGCGCCGGCAGCGTGACCTCCAGGTCGCGGTCGGCGCCGGAGATCACCACGAGCACATGCTCGGGGCCGGGGCGCAGCATCTGCAGCACATGCCGGCGGGGGTCGAACCAGTCCTCGTGGCTGAGCTCCTCGCCCTCGCGCCCGAACCAGGCGACCTGGTCCTCGCGCAGGTCCGCCGGGTCGGCCGGGCGGGGGAACGCGCGGGTGCGCAGCTGGGGATGCTCGCGGCGCAGGGCGAGCAGCGTGCGCACCGTCGCGATGCAGGACTCCTCGCTCTCGGCGAGGGACCAGTCGACCCAGGAGATCTCGTTGTCCTGGCAGTAGGCGTTGTTGTTGCCCTGCTGGGTGCGCGAGAGCTCGTCCCCGGCGGTGATCATCGGGGTGCCGCTGGCCAGCAGGAGGGTGGCGAGCATCGAGCGGCGGGTGCGCCGGCGCTGCGCGGCGATGCGGGCGCCGTCGGCCGTGCCCGGATCCACCGGACCCTCGTGCCCGTGGTTCCAGGAGCGGTTGGCCTCGGTGCCGTCGCGGCCGTCCTCCCCGTTGGCCTCGTTGTGCTTGTCGTCGTAGCTCGTGAGATCGGCGAGGGTGAAGCCGTCGTGGGCCGTGAGGTAGTTGACCGACGCCCAGGCCGAGCGCAGGGTCCGCCCGGCGGGAAGGTCGGAGGGGTCCTGGCGGGTGAACAGGTCGCTGCTGCCGGCCAGGCGGGTGGCGAGATCGCGGACGCCGCCGATCGCCGGGTCGCCGGAGCGCTCCCGCTCCCGCGGCTGCGCCAGCCAGTAGCCGCGCACCCCGTCGCGGAAGGCGTCGTTCCACTCGGCGAACGGCGGCAGGAAGCCGCCGGTGCGCCAGCCGTAGGAGCCCACGTCCCAGGGCTCGGCGATGAGCTTGAGCCCCCGCAGCACCGGGTCGGTGCTGATGGCGCGCAGCAGGGGATGGTCGGCGCGGAAGCCGCCGTCGTCCCGGGCCAGGGCGGTCGCCAGGTCGAAGCGGAAGCCGTCGACGTGGACCTCCTGCGCCCAGTAGCGCAGGGAGGCGAGGATCAGGTCCATCACGTGGACGCTGCGCGGGTCGAGGGTGCCGCCGGTGCCGGTGACGTCGAGGAAGGAGCCCTCGGAGAGCCAGTAGTACTCCGCCGCGTCCAGGCCGCGCAGGGACAGGCTGGGCCCCAGCGCCCCGCCCTCGGCGGTGTGGTTGTAGACCACGTCGAGGATCACCTCGATCCCGGCCGCGTGCAGGGAGCGGACCATGGTGCGCACCTCGTCGAGCACCGCCTGCGCGCCGGCCCGCTGGGCCGCGGCGGTCGCCAGGGCCGGGTTGGGGGCCAGGAAGGAGAGGGTCGAGTAGCCCCAGTAGTTCGTCAGCCCCAGCCGCGTGAGGTGCGGCTCGTCCATCGCGGCGTGGATCGGCATCAGCTCGATCGCGGTGACGCCGAGGGAGCGCAGATGGTCGGTGACGGCGCGGTGCCCGAGCCCCGCATAGGTGCCGCGCTGGGCGGAGGGGACCCGCGGGTGCAGGGCCGTCAGCCCCTTGACGTGCGCCTCGTACAGGACGGTGTCCTCCCACGGGGTGCGCGGGGCGCGGTCCTCCTGCCAGTCGAAGGAGCCGTCCAGGTGCACCGACCACACGGCGGTGGGCCCGGAGTCGAAGGGGCTGGGGGCGAGCTCGGCGGAGACCGGCTCGAGCATCGAGTCGACCTCGTAGGGGAACATCGAGGTCAGCAGCGGCGAGGCGTGGCTCACCCCGCGCGCGTAGGGATCCAGCAGGAGCATCTCGGGGTTCGCGAAGTGCCCCGCCTCCGGGTCCCACCGGCCGTAGACCCGGATGCCGTACTCGGTGCCGGGGGTCATCCCGGTGACGCGGTCCCAGTGCAGCGGGCCGTCCACGCGGCGCAGCCGGTGCCGCGTCTCGGTGCGTCCCCGGCGGATGCACAGGTCGACCGCCTGCGCGCGGGGCGCGACGACGGCGAAGGTCCCGCTCCCGTCCTGGCCGACGTGCAGACCGGGGGAGACGGGGGCGGAGGCTGAGGGGACGTGTTCCGGCACCCGCTCATCCTCGCACCGGGCGGAGCGCGCGCCCGGAGGACCGGGTGTTCTGTGGTCGGTGCCACCGCATTCACGGTGCCCCCGCTCACACCCGTTAGGATCGTGGCCGGTGCCGCCGCAGCGCGCGAGGGCACCGGCAGACGCCGCAAGAGCATGGATGGGGAAGCGCACCACATGAGCAATCCGCCGCATCAGCGTCCCGAGGCGCCCGCGTCGCCGCAGTCCGAGGCCCGGGGACAGCGTCCCGCGGCGTCGTTCGCCCCCGGTGCCGCCACCATCTCGGGCGAGGACCTCGAGCGGGCGAAGCAGATCGTGCGCACGATCAGCAGCGTCTTCGGCTCCCGCGTGGTCGGCCAGGAGAACCTGCGCCTGACCCTGCTGGCGGCGCTCGCCGCCGGCGGGCACGTGCTGCTGGAGTCGGTCCCGGGGCTGGCCAAGACGACGGCCGCATCGGCCCTGGCGTCCTCGATCACCGGCACCTTCGCCCGCATCCAGTGCACGCCCGACCTGATGCCCAACGACATCATCGGCACCCAGATCTTCAACTACGGCAACGGCACCTTCACCACCCAGCTGGGCCCGGTGCACGCGAACGTCGTGCTGCTGGACGAGATCAACCGCTCGAGCGCGAAGACCCAGTCGGCCATGCTCGAGGCGATGCAGGAGCGGCAGACCTCCATCGGCGGGGAGGTCTACAAGCTCCCCTCGCCGTTCATGGTGCTCGCCACCCAGAACCCGATCGAGGAGGAGGGCACCTACGTCCTCCCCGAGGCGCAGATGGACCGCTTCCTCATCAAGGAGGTCCTCACCTACCCGCGGCCCGGCGAGGAGCACGAGATCCTCGACCGCTCCACCAGCGGCCGTCTCTCGGCGCCCTCCGAGCCGGTCGCCAGCGTCACCCTCGACGACATCCGCTTCCTGCAGCGCATGGTCGATGCGGTGTACGTCGACCAGGCCGTCAAGCGCTACATCATCGACCTCGTGTTCACCACCCGCGGCTCCGGCCCGCGCCCGGTGCCGAACCTGACCCAGTCGGTCCGCGTGGGCGCCAGCCCCCGCGGCTCGCTCGCGCTGATGCGGGTGGGCCAGGCGCACGCGCTGCTGAACGGGCGCTCCTTCGTCACCCCGGACGACGTGCGCGCCATGCGCTACGGCGTGCTGCGCCACCGCCTCGTGCTGACCTTCGACGCCCTGGCCGGCGGCATCAAGCCCGAGCAGATCATCGACGCGGTGTTCCACGCCGTGCCGATGCCCTGACCGCGAGGAGAGGACGGCGCCGCATGGCGACATCGCTGCTGACCCGTGTCAAGGCCCGGGTGGACCTGTCCACGTCCGGGCGGGCACGGGGACTGATCCAGGGGCGCGGACGGTCCCTGTTCAAGGGGAGCGGCGAGGACTTCGACGACCTGAAGTACTACCAGCCCGGGGACAAGATCTCCGACATCGACTGGAAGGCGACGGCGCGCTCGGGGGAGCCGCTGATCCGCCAGTTCAACGAGGAGCGGGTGCGTCACCTGTCGATCGTGGCGGACACCTCCTCCGCGATGGCCGCGACCGCGGCCGACGGCACCTCCAAGCGCGATGCCATGGTGACCGCCGCGGGGCTGGTGTGCTTCCTGGCCCAGAAGAACGGGGACCTGGTGGGTCTGGTCGCCGGCGCGGAGGCGCGGCCCACCCAGCTGCCGGCCCGCTCCAGCGACGGCCACCTCGAGCTGGTGCTGCGCACCATCCAGCAGACCACCACCGCGGCCGCCCCGGCGCCGGACTCCTCCTGGCTGATCGAGCGCGCCTTCCGCGTGACCTCCCGCGCCACGCTGATGACCATCATCACCGACGAGGCGCATCCCCTGCTGGAGGACTACTCGATCCTGCGGCGCCTGACCACCCGGCACGACGTGATGGTGGTGCGCATCGGCGATGCGGATCCCCTCCAGCGCGAGGACGAGGAGCACGAGGTCGTCGACGTCAACCATCCGCGGGAGATCGCGGAGCTCTCGCGCCACAGCCCGAAGGTCGCCCGGGACGTCGAGGCCTTCCGCCGGGCCCGTCGCGACGAGGTCTCCGCGATGCTGGACCGCCTGCACATCAGCCACGTGCTCACCGCCGGGGACACCACGGTGGTCGAGGACATGATCGCCATGCTGCGTGCGAGGGAGTACCGCCATGCCCGCGCCTGAGTTCCCGCTGCCGTCCCTCCTCGCGGAGCCCGCCCAGATCATCGATCCGCCGCAGTACTCGGTGGCCTGGCTGATCCTCGCCGCGCTGTGCCTGATCGTGATCGCCGCGCTGGTCATCGCGGTGCTGCGCATCTCCCGCGCCGTGGTCACCCGCAGCGCCTACCGCGCCCGCCCCGGCGAGGTGGAGACCCTCAAGGCCGAGTTCCTGCGCGCGGTCAACGAGATCGCCGCCCGCCACGAGGCCGAGGAGATCGACGCGCGCGAGGGCCACCACGAGCTCACCGCCGTCATGCGGCGCTTCGTGCGCTCGACCACCGGCCACGACGTCACCAGCCAGGACCTCGCCACGCTGATCGCCGACGACCGCACCCACGACGTGGGCCGGCTGATCGCCCACCTCTACGAGCCGGACTTCGCCGCCAGCAGCGACACCGAGCTGGCCGAGTCCGTGCACCGCTGCCGGGAGGTGATCCGCCGATGGTCATGACCTTCTGGTGGGTCACGCTGCTGCTGCTCCTGGCGGGGATCGCGGTGTGGGCGATCACCTTCTGGAACCGCCGCGCCATGCGCCGCTCGCCGGTGCTGGTGGCCAACTCCTCCTTCCTCGAGCAGCTGCCCAGCTTCGTGCGCGCCCAGCGCACGGCCCGGATCGTCCGCGTGCTGCAGGTGGGGCTGGCGGTGCTGGGCGTGCTCGGCGCCTCCGTGCTCTCGGGCCGCGTGGCCACCGAGCGCATCGAGACCCCCGACTTCGCGAGCCGGGACATCGTGCTGTGCCTGGACGTGTCCGGCTCGATGTACGAGTACGACACGGAGATCCTGCAGACCTTCGCCGCGATGGTGGACTCCTTCGACGGCGAGCGGGTGGCGCTGTCGATCTTCAACTCCACCAGCCGCACCGTCTTCCCCCTCACCAACGACTACGACCTGATCCGGCGCGAGCTCACTGAGGGCGCCGAGGCCATCGACTTCGACGAGACGGGCTACCGCCTGGGCACCCGCGACTACCCCGAGGAGAAGGTGCGCCAGTACGTCGACTTCGTCGAGGGCACGCGCGGCATCGACGACCAGGCCTCCATCGTCCCCGACGGCCTGGCCTCCTGCGGACTGCTGTTCGACCAGGCCGCCCAGGACCGCAGCCGCTCGATCATCTTCGCGACGGACAACGAGGTCAACGGCGAGCCGATCTTCACCCTCCAGGAGGCGGTGGACGGCGTCGCCGCCCGCGACATCGACCTGTACACCTTCTACCCCGGCGCCTTCGAGTGCACCGACGTCTGCTTCGAGGAGCTCAAGACGGTCACCGAGACCGTCGACGGCGGCCTGTACCAGTCCTCGGACCCGAACGCGATCCCCTCGATCATCGAGCAGATCCAGCGCAGCCAGGCCGAGCTGATGGGCGCCGAGCCCACCGTGATCCGCAACGACCACCCGATGCTCGGCTTCGTGCTGGCGCTGCTCGCGCTGGTCGCGGTGCTGGTCCTGGGCTGGAGGAACCGCTGATGCGCCTGGAGCACCTGATCCCGCTGTGGCTGAGCATCCCGGTGCTGCTGCCCCTGCTCGTGCTGTGCGCCGTGATGCTGGTGAGCCGCCCCCGCCAGCGGGTCGACTGGGGGCGCCGTCTGCTGATGGTGCTGCTGATCGCCGTGGTCGCGGTGCGCCCGGTGACCCCGCTCGAGGGCGAGCAGACCCAGCGCATGAACGCGAACGTCTTCTTCGTCGTGGACCGCACCGGCTCGATGAACGCCGAGGACTACGCGGACGGGCAGCCCCGGCTGGAGGGGGTGAAGGCCGACATGCAGCGGATCATGTCCATGACCGAGGGCTCGCGCTACTCGATCATCTCCTTCGACTCCTCCGCCTCGGAGCAGCTGCCGCTGACCACCGATGCAGGGGCCGCACTGGCCTGGGTCGACACCCTCACCACCGAGCCCACCGCCTACTCCCAGGGCTCCAACGTGGACCGGCCCCTGCAGCGCCTGCTCACGGCCCTGTCCGAGACCAAGCGCGATGATCCCGACTCCTACCGGATCGTCTACTTCCTCTCCGACGGGGAGAACACCGACGGGCAGGAGTCCGAGCCCTTCGGCCCCGCCCAGCCGATGATCGACGGCGGCGCCGTGCTGGGCTACGGCACCCCGGAGGGCGGGCCGATGAAGGCCCAGGGCGGCCAGAGCGACGGCGAGTACATCACCGATGCGTCGGGGGCGCAGGGACTGTCGATGATCGACGAGGCGCAGCTGGAGAAGATCGCCGCCGACATGGGCGTGCCGTACCTGCATCGCACCGACCCCGAGGCCCCGATCGAGGGGACGCTGGAGGGGATCGAGCTGCGCCCCGTCCCGGTGGAGTCCACCTCCCGGGTGCCGACCTACGAGGACTGGTACTGGGTCGCGGCGATCCCGCTGGCCTGCCTGTTCATCTGGGAGCTGGGAGCGATGACGTACCGCCTGCCCCGGCGGATGGATCGCACGGATGTACCCTCCGTGCAGGAGCGCTGAGCCGGAGATGACGACGCCGCGGGGGAGGACCCGATGAACCCGACCACGACCGTCCCCGAGCAGGGGAGCACCGACCGTCCGCCCCTGACGCAGGACGAGCCGCGCCGGCCGGGGGACTTCGGCCTGGACGTGCGGCGCCTGCGCACCATCCGCCTGATCGCCTTCGGCGTGCTCGCGATCCCGCTGCTGCTGCTGGGCCTGCTGGCGCTGAAGTTCGTCTCGCTGCCGGTGACGCAGGCCTGGCACGGCGCCGCCTACGAGAAGCAGGAGTACACCTCCGCCATCGACCGCCTCGCGCCCGTCTGGGTCGTGAACTGGTTCGAGCCCTACCTGCCGCACCTGACCAAGGGCACCGACCTGCTGCAGGCCGGGGACGACGCCGCCGCGGAGGCGGAGCTGCGCACCGCCCTCGAGGTCTGGGAGGGATCCTCCGACCTCAACCAGCCGATCCACGCCCAGTGCAAGATCCTCAACAACCTCGCGATCTCCATCGAGCGGCAGGCCGACCTCATCGAGGACCCGGCCGAGCGCGCCGACCGCCTGTTCGAGGCGGAGCAGATGCTGTTCGTCTGCGCCTCCGGCGGCGGAGGCGGCCAGGACGGCGAGGGCGGCGGGGGCGGCGGCGCCGGCAACGAGGACCAGGAGACCACGGACGAGAACGAGAAGCGCGTCGAGGAGAAGCGGCGCGGGGCCGACGAGGAGGCCGGCAACGACCCCGACGCCCGCCAGAAGGAGGGGCAGGGCGGAGCCCCCGATCCGGGCTCGCCCCGCCACGAGGACCCCTCCGGCACCGGTCCCACCGAGGAGGCCACCACCGAGGGCCAGACCTCCGGGAACCCGAAGGAGGACGAGCTCGAGGAGCGCAACAAGTCCGCCAACCAGGGCGACGGCGAGTCCTCCTCCCCGGGCGAGGCGCAGGACCCGGAGAAGCCGTGGTGAGCGCCGGGCGCGCGTACCTCGACC
Source organism: Brachybacterium phenoliresistens (assembly GCF_039530785.1). Taxonomy (NCBI): domain Bacteria; kingdom Bacillati; phylum Actinomycetota; class Actinomycetes; order Micrococcales; family Dermabacteraceae; genus Brachybacterium; species Brachybacterium phenoliresistens. Next base: position 619,664 of record NZ_BAAAOW010000001.1, on the reverse strand, counting down.
ACGCCGCGACCACCGCGCTGCGCCCCGCCGCGCGCGAGGCCTTCCTCGCGGCCTCCGACGTGCTGGGCAACCCCACCTCGGTGCACGGCTCGGGGCGCCGTGCCCGGGCCGTCCTCGACGAGGCGCTCGAGTCGATCGCCGCGGACCTGGGGGTGAGGCGGTCCTGGCTGATCCTGACCTCCGGCGGCACCGAGGCGGACAACCTCGCCGTGCGCGGCGCGGCCCTGGCCGCGCAGGCGGCGGATCCCGCGCGCTCGGCCGTCGCGGTCTGCGCGAGCGACCATGCGGCGGTGCTGGAGACCGCACGCTCCCTGGCCCCGCGGATCGCGGCCCGCGAGCTGCCCGTGACCGGGCGCGGCGCCGTCGACCCCGACGCCCTGGACCGCGCCCTCGCCGACGGCGCGGTGAGCGTGGTCAGCGCCGCCCTGGTCAACAACGAGACCGGCATCCTCCAGGACCTCGCGTCGATCTCCGCGGCGGCCCGCGCCCACGGCGCCGTCGTGCACACCGACGCCGTCCAGGCCGTGGGGCATGCGGCCCTGCCGGCCCCGGGGACCGTCGACCTCATGTCCCTGTCCGGCCACAAGATCGGCGCCCCGGTCGGCGTCGGCGTCCTGGTGGCGGATCCGGCCGTCCCGCTCACGGCCCAGTCCACCGGCGGCGGTCAGCAGCGCGGGGTCCGCTCCGGCACCCTGGACGCCGCCCACGCGGCGAGCCTCGCCGCGGCCCTGCACGAGGTCCTCGCCGAGGCGGAGGCCGAGTCCGCGCGCCTGCGCGATCTCGCCGCCCGTCTGCGGGAGGGGATCGCCCGCATCGACCCCTCCGTCCGCTTCACCGCGCCGGAGGACGTCCCGCAGGCCGGGCACATCGTGCACGCGACCTTCCCCGGGGCCGATCAGGACGCGCTGCTGTTCCTGCTGGACGAGCGCGGGGTGGACTCCTCCGGAGGCTCCGCCTGCAGCGCCGGCGTCCAGCGGGGCAGCCACGTGCTCGAGGCGATGGGCGTGGACGCCCGCGGCCACGCCATGCTGCGTCTGTCCCTGGGATGGACCTCCACCGCCGAGGACGTCGACATCGTCCTCGCGGCGCTGCCCGAGGCGCTGCAGCGGGCCCGGGCCGTGGGCTCCCTGTTCGGCTGAGCGCATACACTGCTGGGTCGGCAGGAACACCGGAGGAGGGGCATGAAGGTTCTGGCAGCGATGAGCGGCGGCGTCGATTCCGCCGTGGCCGCGGCGCGCGCCGCGGAGGCGGGGCACGAGGTGGTCGGCGTGCACATGGCGCTGTCGAAGGACCGCTCGCAGACCCGGGTGGGCTCCCGCGGCTGCTGCACCGTGGAGGACGCCTCGGACGCCAGGGTGGCCGCCGAGCGCATCGGCATCCCGTACTACGTGTGGGACCTCTCCGACGACTTCCACGACCTCGTCGTCGAGGACTTCCTGTCCGAGTACGCGGCCGGCCGCACCCCGAACCCCTGCGTGCGCTGCAACGAGCGCATCAAGTTCGCCTCCCTCCTCGAGCGGGCCAAGGCGCTCGGCTTCGACGCCGTGTGCACGGGCCACTACGCCTCGATCCGCGCCGAGGGCCCGGGCGGCGCCCCCTCCCTGCACCGCTCCCGCAACAGCGCGAAGGACCAGTCCTACGTGCTCGCGGTGATGGGGCCGGAGGCCATCGGCTCCTCCCTCTTCCCGCTCGGCGACATGGCCGACAAGCAAGCCGTGCGCGAGGAGGCGCGCTCGCGCCGGCTGGGCGTGTCCACCAAGCCCGACAGCTACGACATCTGCTTCATCGCCGACGGCGACACCCGGGGCTTCCTCGAGCGCAGCCTCGGCGAGGCGCCCGGCGAGATCGTCGACGCCGACGGCGCGGTGCTCGGCACCCACCGGGGCACCCACGGCTACACCATCGGCCAGCGCAAGGGGCTGGGCCTGCACCAGCCTGCGGCCGATGGGCGCCCCCGCTACGTGCTGGACGTGCGGCCCGAGTCCCGGCAGGTCGTCGTCGGGGCCGCCGAGCTGCTGTCCACCTCCCGCCTGCTGGCCCGTGACCTGGTCGTCTTCGAGCCGCTGAGCGCCGGGCGGCGCGTCACGGCGCAGATCCGCGCCCACGGCGAGGCGATCCCGGGCCGGATCGAGCAGCTGCCGGCAGGGGAGGAGCTGCTGGAGGTGTCGCTCGAGCAGAGCGTGCGCGGCGTCGCCCCCGGTCAGACCCTCGTGCTGTACGACGGCGACCGGGTGCTCGCCGCGGCGACCCTGGAGCGCCGGGCGTGAGCGCGCTGGTCACCCTCACCGGGGACGGCACCCTCGTCTCCGCCCCCGGGCAGGACGCGAGCCGGCTCGAGGCCCTGGTGGCCCTGCGCTCCCTGCTGGGGGACGACCTCGAGGATGAGATCGGCACCGAGCTGTACCTCCCGGCCGCGCTGGGGACCGAGAGCGCCGACCAGCTGCTGCCGGCCTCCCTCGCCCTGCTCGCCGGGACCAGCGGCGACCTCACCTCCTACGGATGGCGCATGGGGCCGGGCGCCGGCCGGGCCTGGCTGCGGGCCCGGGAGCTGCGCGCGCGGACCCTGGAGGACGCGCGCATCGCCCTGCTGGGCTACGAGGGTCCGCTGCGGGCGGTGACCCTGGGGCCGATCACCCTGGCCGCCGCCACCCACCTCGCCTCGGGGGAGCGCACCCTCGCCGACCGCGGCGCCGTGCGGGACGTGCCGATCCTGCTGGCCGAGGGGATCCTCGAGCACCTGCGGGCCGTGGCCTCCCATGTGCCGGGCGCGGCGCCCTCGGTCCTGCTGCGCGAGGACGCCGCCCGTGCGGTGCACGGCGGCTCCCTGCCCACCCCCTCCGGGTATCGGCGCTACCCGGCGCTGCCCGCCGCGGAGATCGGCGTGCTGTGGCGGGGGCTGCTGGAGGCCCTGGCCTCGGCCGGCGCCGAGGCCTCGCAGGTGCGCCTGCAGGTCCCCGCCGATGCGGAGCTGCTCCAGGCCGCGATCAGCGCCGGCGCGCGCTCCCTCGCGATCGCCCCCGCGAGCATCGGCCCGCTGTCCGGGGCGTCGGGGCGCCGCCTGTGGGAGGCCCTCGCCGGCGCCCGCGAGGACGGCATCGACCTGGCGCTCGTGGTGGATCCGGCGCGGGCGGAGCCGACCCTCGAGGCGCTCGCGGAGGTCTGGGGGCGGCTGGGGTACGGGCGGCGGGAGCTCGCCGGGTTCACGCTGCTGGCGCATCGCCCGCGCGGGCGTGCGGGCGAGGATCCCGCCGCCGAGCCCTCCCGCGACACCCTGCTCACCGAGGGGGACCTGCAGCGGTTGCTGCGGGCCGCCCCGGCGTGGGCGGAGCGGGTTCAGGGCTGACCGCGGCGGCGACGTCGAGATCGGGTCGCCCCATCGAGACCTGATCCCGGCGTCCCGTCCAGGCTACGGCCGCGGGGCGTCCCTCGGAAGGGCGCCCGGTCCTCGAGATCAGGCCGTGAGCACGGCCCCGAGCAGCCCCGTGCCGGTGACGATCACGCCCAGCGCGAGCGCGAGGGCCACGGGCCGCCCGCCCACCTGGCGCAGCAGCGCCCACCGCACGCCCGTGCCGAGCGCGAACATCGCCGCGGCCAGCAGCACGGACTGCACGAGCTGCGCGGCGCCGAGCACCGCCGGGGGCACGAGCCCGCTCGAGCGCACCAGCACCGCGAGCAGGAACCCGATCACGAAGACGGGCACCAGCGGCGGCCGGGCCCCGCCCTCCGCGGCGCCCGGCGCGGCGCTGCGGGAGCGCAGCGCGAGGGTGAGCGCCGCGATCACCGGGGCGAGCAGCAGGACGCGGCCCAGCTTCACCAGCACCGCCGCGTCCAGCGCCTCCGGCCCCAGCAGGCTCCCGGCCGCCACCACCTGCGCGACCTCGAGGATCGAGGCTCCCGCCCAGGTCCCCGCGGTCTGCGGCGCGAGCCCCAGCGCGCCCGCGGCGAGGGGCAGCAGCGGGATCATCGCCGTGCCGACGACGACCACGAGCGCGACCGCGGTCGCGGTGTGCGCGCGCAGCCGCTCCCGCTCGGATCCCTGCGCGGCGAGGGTCCCGGCGGTCGCTGCGACCGCCGCGGCCCCGCAGATGGAGAATCCGCAGCTGATGAGGATCGTCAGCATCGGCGGCAGGCGCAGCAGGCGGCCCAGCAGCAGCCCGGCGCCGATGCCGAGGGCCACCACCGCGGCCATCACCCCGAGCACCGCCGGCCCGAGGGCGAGCACGTCGCCGAGCGCGAGCTGCAGGCCCAGCAGCACGATGCCCGCGCGCAGCACCGTCGTCGCGGTCGCGTCCAGGCCCGGTCGGACGGCCGGCCCGAGCACCCCGGTGTTGGCCAGGCCCGCCCCCAGCACGATCGCCACCAGGGCGGGGGAGGCGGCGGGCACCGCCGCGCCCGCCGCGACCGCGATCGCCCCGGCCCCGAGGCCCAGCCCGAGGCCGGGCAGCAGCCGGCGCCGCTGCGGGGGCGCGGGGAGGGCGGGGACGGGACGGAGGGCGGAGCGCGGGGACATGCCTCCACGGTCCCCTCCGCGGGGACGCAGGGGTAGCCCTCGATCGACCAGGACCCATATCATCAGCGATATGCCTGCCCTGCCCGTGCATGCCGCCCGCCCGGACCTCGACGCCCTCGAGCTGCTGGTGGCCGTCGGCGACCTCGGCAGCCTCTCCGCCGCGGCCGGCGCCCTCGGGATCGCGCAGCCCAACGCCTCGCGCACCCTGTCCCGCCTCGAGCGGCGGCTGGGCGCGCGGCTGATCGACCGCGGCTCCCGGGGATCCGAGCCCACGGCCGCCGGCCGCGTCGCCCTCGAGCACGCCCGGCGCGTCCTGGACGCGACGGACGATCTCGTCGAGCAGGTCCGCACCGCCGCCGGGGAGGGGCGCGTGCGCATCATCGCCTCGCAGACCGTCGCCGAGCGCCTCATGCCGGTCTTCCTCGCCGCGCTCGCGGCGGACCTCCCCGGGGTCCCGGCGTCCTTCGAGGTCGACAACTCCAGCGGCGTCCTCGCGGCGGTGCGGCGCGGCCGTGCCGACATCGGCTTCGTCGAGGGCGCCGAGGAGCCCGCCGGGCTGGGGTCCCTCGTCATCGGCCGGGACCGCCTGGTCGCCGTGGTCGCGCCCACCCACGCCTGGGCCCGGGACCCGCAGCGGCGGCGCGACGGGGTCGACGCCGCGCAGCTCGCCGCGACGCCGCTGGTGGTGCGCGAGGAGGGGTCCGGGACGCGGGAGGTGCTGCGCCAGGCGCTCGCGCCGCGTCCGCTCGCCGAGCCCGCGCTGGTGCTGCACTCCAACGCCGCCGTGCGCACCGCCGTCGCCGGCGGCGCCGGCCCCGCCGTGCTCAGCGAGCTGATCGTCGACGCGGACCTGCGCGAGGGCACGCTCGTGAGCATCCCCGTGCGCGGCGTCGCGCTGCATCGCCTGCTGCGCGTCGTCTGGAACGGCCCGCGCCCCGCGCGGCTGGACGGGGCCCTGCAGGCCCTCCTCGACGCGCAGCGCTGATCAGCCGCCCAGCAGGGTGGCCAGCAAGGCGCCCAGAGCCGGGAGCTCCCGGACGCCGTCCTCGGCGAGGAAGTGCCCGGCCCCGGGGACGATCACGGTCTCGGCCCGCAGGGCCTCGGCGGTCCGGTCGCTGTGCGCGGCGGGGACGATCGCGTCGTCGTCGGAGCGCAGGACCGTCACCGGTCCCAGCAGCTCGCGGATCGCCTCCGGCGCGAAGCCCTCGAGGAACCCGCCCAGTCCGCGGTCCAGGAACGCGTCCAGCTGCGGGTCGCCGACGGCCGGGAGCGGATCGACGAACGGGGCGACGGCGAGGAACCCTGCCAGCGGCTCCCGGGCCCGGCCGTCCCGAAGCAGCCGCGCGAGGGCCTGGAGTGCGGTGATGCCGCCCAGGCTGTGCGTGACCACGACCGTGCGGGAATCGGTGCGGCCGATCGCGGCGGCGGCGCGCGGGATCCATTCCTGCGCGCGCGGCGCCGTGGGATCGGGGAGGGCAGGGGCGTCCACGGGGATGCCGAGCCGGGAGAGCCACGGGAACCAGTGGTCCTGCGGGGTGGCGCCGTAGCCGTGGACGAGGACGATCCGGTGCGGGGTGCGAGAGGTCATGGCCGGGACGGTAGGGCCTGCCGCTAGGGTGAAGCTCAAGCAGGGCAGGAGGAGGACGGGTGCTGATCGGGGAGTTCGCGCGGGCCGCCGGGGTGAGCCCGCGGTCGCTGCGCCACTACGAGCAGGCGGGGCTGCTGGAGCCCCGTCGCACCTCCGGCGGGTACCGCGAGTACGCGGCGGAGGATCTCGCCGCCGTCGCCCGCATCCGGGTCATGCTCGCCGCGGGGCTCGGCACCCGCGCCGTCCGGCTCTACCTCGACTGCGTGCGCGACGGCACGGATGCGCATCATCTGGTGATGTGCCCGGACCTGCGGGCGGAGCTGGACCGCATCGAGGCCCGGCTGGACCGGGAGCAGGACCGGATCGCGCGGACGCGCGGAGCGCTCAGAGCGCTGGAGAGCCCAGATCCCGCGCCATGAGGACGCGCTCGCCCAGCTCCGCCAGCCCCCAGGCGCTCCTCGACGGCGACCATGGCGCGGTGGGCGGGGTGCGGGATCGGTGCGATGGGCGCGAAGCCGCAGGCCGCGTAGAACGGACCGTTCCAGGGCACCTGCGCGAAGGTCCGCAGCGTCATGCGCCGGGCCCCGTGCCCGGAGGCCTCGCGCACCGCCGCCTCGACCAGCGCCCTCCCGTGGCCGCGCCGCAGGTGCGCGGGGAGCACCGCGAGCTGCTCGAGATGGGCGTCCCCCGCCGTGAAGGGCCACAGCACGTGCGCGAAGCCGATCGCGGGCCCGTCCTCGGCCTCCGCGACGACGAGGACGAACCCGGGCTCCGTCGCCCGGGCCGCGCCGTCGGCCGCGGAATCCGGGCCGAAGGGCTGCGGGCCGAACAAGGGCGCGAAGAGCTCGTCGGCCGCGGCCTCGATGCCCTGCAGGGCACGGATGTCGGCGGGGGAGGCGCGGCGGATGCTGCGGGAGATCATCGGCCCAGCGTAGATCCTGCGGCTGTCGGTGCGATGGGCGAGAATGGTCCGGTGAGCCAGAGCCAGGACCCGCAGGAGACCCCGGACCGCAGCGCCCAGCAGCGCATCGCCGAGCTGACCGCGCGCATCGAGCAGGCGCGCGAGGAGTACTACGTCCACGAGGCGCCGTCCCTCACGGACGCGCAGTACGACGAGCTCGAGAAGGAGCTGCGCACCCTCGAGGCGGAGAACCCCCAGCTGGCCAAGGAGGACTCCCCGACGCAGACGGTCGGCGGCGGGATCGGCAGCGAGCTGCAGCCGGTGGACCACGCCGAGCGCATGCTGAGCCTGGACAACGTGTTCTCCCGCGAGGAGCTGCGCGAGTGGTGCGAGAAGACCCGCGAGGAGCTCGGCCATGGGACCGCGTGGCTGACCGAGCTGAAGATCGACGGGCTCGCGATCTCCCTGCGGTACGAGGACGGCGTCCTCACCTCCGCCGCGACCCGCGGGGACGGCCGCACCGGGGAGGATGTCACCTTCAACGTCGCCCACATCGCCCAGATCCCGCAGCGTCTCGCGGGCACCGGGCACCCCCCGATCGTCGAGGTGCGCGGGGAGGTCTTCATCTCCACCGCGGCCTTCGCGCGGCTGAACGAGCTGCAGGTCGAGCTGCGCGAGCGCGCCGTGGCCGATGCCCGCGCCCGCTGGGAGGCGCGTACCACCGCCGGTCGGAAGGACTTCGACGAGTCCCTCGAGCGGGTGCGGGCCGAGCGGCGCTTCCCCGCCTTCGCCAATCCGCGCAACGCCGCCAGCGGCGGGCTGCGCCAGCGCGTGGACAAGAAGGACGGCCTCGAGCTGGAGGCCGGGATGGCCCGCCTGGAGGCCCTGTCGCTGACCGTCCACGGCGTGGGCGCGTGGCCGGACCCGCCCGTCGCCTCGCAGAGCGGGGTCTATGCGCTGCTGGCGGAATGGGGCCTGCCCACCAGCGCGTACATGACCGTCGTCGACGAGGTCGACGACGTCCTGGCCTACGTCGAGCGCTACGGCGAGCACCGCCACGACGTCGAGCACGAGATCGACGGCATCGTCATCAAGATCGACGCCTTCGCCGACCAGCGCCGCCTGGGCTCGACCTCCCGCGCCCCCCGCTGGGCGATCGCCTACAAGTACCCGCCGGAGGAGGTCACCACGCGGCTGCTCGACATCCAGGTCGAGGTGGGCCGCACCGGGCGCGTCACCCCCTTCGGCGTGATGGAGCCGGTGGCGGTGGCCGGGTCCACGGTCGAGTTCGCGACCCTGCACAACCAGTTCGACGTCGAGCGCAAGGGCGTGCTCATCGGCGACATGATCGTGCTGCGCAAGGCCGGGGACGTGATCCCGGAGATCGTCGGCCCCGTCGAGGCGCTGCGCGACGGCACCGAGCGGCCCTTCATCATGCCGACGGCCTGCCCGTCCTGCGGGACGGAGATCCGTCCCGAGAAGGAGGGGGACAAGGACTGGCGCTGCCCCAACACCCGGGACTGCCCCAGCCAGGTCACCGGCCGCATCGCCCACGCCGCCTCCCGCGGGGCCTTCGACATCGAGTCCCTGGGCGACGAGAGCGCCCTCGCGCTCACCGACCCGGACCGGCGCCGCCCCGAGGCCCTCGCCGCGCTGCGCGCCGGCCACCCGATCCTGGTGGACCACGGGGAGCATGCCGAGACGGTCGAGATCCGCGAGGAGGACGATCCCCGCCTGCCCGGGCTGCAGGAGCCCGTCGTCCGCACCGGCGCGAACCTCTTCGACCTCACCGCGGAGGACCTCCGCGACGTGCACATCTGGCAGCCCGAGCGCAGGAACGGGGAGCCCACCGGCACCTGGCGGGTCTCGCGGGCCTTCTGGTCCAAGGACGACTGGCACTTCTACAAGCGCGAGCAGGAATGGCGCCTGCGCACCCCCGCCCGCCCGTCGAAGAACACCGAGACCCTCCTCGCCGAGCTCGAGAAGGCGAAGACGCAGCCCCTGTGGCGGGTGCTGGTGGCGCTGTCGATCCGGCACGTCGGCCCCACGGCGGCCCGCTCGCTGGCCACCGCGTACGGCTCGATGGATGCGATCCGCGAGGCGAGCGTCGAGCAGCTCGCCGACACCGACGGCGTGGGCGGGATCATCGCCGAGTCCGTGCGCGAGTGGTTCTCCGTGGACTGGCACGAGGAGCTCGTGCGCGGCTGGGAGCGCAGCGGGGTGCGCATGGTCGACGACGTCGAGGAGGGCTTCGTGCGCACCCTCGAGGGCGTGACGATCGTGGTCACCGGCGGCCTGGAGGGCTTCAGCCGTGACGGAGCCAAGGAGGCGATCATCGCGCGCGGCGGCAAGGCCTCCGGCTCCGTCTCCAAGAAGACGCATCTCGTGGTGGTGGGGGAGAACGCCGGCTCCAAGGCGGACAAGGCCCGCGACCTCGGCGTCCCGATCACCGACGAGGCCGGCTTCCGCGCCGTCCTCGAGGGCGGCATCGAGGCGCTGCCCGAGGCCCCGGCCGATGACGCCTGAGCCGCGCGCCGAGGTGCTGCTGCTCAGCGGCACCGTCGGCGCCGGGAAGACGACGACCGCCTACGCGATCGGGGACCTCCTGGCCGCGGCGGGGACGCCCCATGCGGTGATCGACCTCGACGAGATCCGGCGCATGTGGCCCGCTCCCGAGGACGACCCCTTCCACACGGCCCTCGAGCTCGAGAACCTCCGGGCCCTCGCCGCGACCTACCGCCGGGCCGGGGCGCAGCGCCTCGTGCTCGCCGGCGTGGTGGAGGGCCCCGGCGCGCGGGAGGGGTACGAGGAGGCCGTCGGCGGCCCCGTGCTCGTGTGCCGGCTGCGGGTCGACCTCGCCGAGGTCCGGCGCCGCCTGCACGGCCGCCACGAGGAGGGTGCCGAGCGCGACTGGCACCTCGAGCGCAGCGGCGAGCTCGACGCGATCCTCGAGGCCGAGGCCGCCGCCGACCTCACCGTGGACGTCCGGGGCCGGGCGCCGCGGGAGGTGGCCCAGCACGTGCTGGCCGAAGCCGGCTGGTCGGCTACGCGGCGCCCTCCTGCGCCGCCGCGCTGATCTCCGCCCACACCGCGTCGAGGGAGAGGCCGAGCACGCCCGCGAGCGAGGCGACGGTCGAGAACGCCGGGGTCGCGACGCGGCCCGACTCGATCTTGCGCAGCGTCTCCGGCGAGATGCCGGCCGCGAGCGCGACCTCGAGGATCGTGCGCCTGCCGCGGGCCCGGCGCAGCAGCGCGCCCAGCCGTTCGCCGCGTGCGACCTCGTCGGGGGTGAGAGGGAGACGGACCATGGCGCCGATTCTAATACCGGGATAGTCTTACCGGGATAGGAATACCGGAGGTACGCCGTGATCGAGATCCTGACCCCTGCCGAGATCGCCCGCGCCCGCCGCAGCGGAGCGCTGGTCGGCGAGATCCTCGCGACGCTGCGCACCCGCGCCGTCCCCGGGACGAACCTCCTGGACATCGACCGCTGGGCCCGGGAGATGATCCTCGGCGCCGGGGCGCGCTCCTGCTACGTGGACTACGAGGCCTCCTTCGGGTCCGGCCCCTTCGGCCACTGGATCTGCACCGCCGTGAACGATGCCGTGCTGCACGGCATGCCCCGGGACCTCGAGCTCGTCGAGGGCGACCTGCTCACCCTCGACCTCGCCCTCACCCTCGAGGGAGTCGCGGCCGATGCCGCCCTCAGCATGGTCGTCGGAGGCGCGGGCCGCCCCGAGGACGAGCACATGATCGCCGCCACCCGCACGGCCCTCGCCGCCGGCATCGCGGCCGCCACCGGGGGCGCGCGCATCGGGGACATCTCGCACGCGATCGGACGGGAGCTCTCCGCCGCCGGGTACCGGATCAACCGGGAGTTCGGCGGGCACGGCATCGGCTCGACCATGCACCAGGACCCGCACGTGGCGAACATCGGCCGGCCCGGCCGCGGCCTGCGCCTGCGGCCCGGGCTGATGCTCGCGCTCGAGCAGTGGGTGATGGAGGACACCGACCGTCTGATCACGGACCCCGACGGCTGGACGCTGCGCAGCGCCACCGGATCCCGCGCCGCCCACACCGAGCACACCGTGCTCATCACCGAGGGCGAGGCCGAGGTCCTCACCCTGCCGCCGTCCGCCTGAGCGCGGGGGGCCTCAGCGCGGCAGCGCCGTCTGCTGGTACAGCGCCAGGCGCGGGCGCCCGTCGCGCACCGTGTAGATGCTGGACATGAGGGCCTCGAAGGGGGCAGGCAGGTCGTCGCGGACGGCGCGCGCCCGATAGACGATCGCGGCCGCATCCTGCCCGACCTGCACGAGCCGGGCCCCGGAGATCTCGTACCCGTCCCAGGCCGGGGCGCCGTCCAAGGAGGCGACCACCTCGTCGCGCGTCAGGGCCGAGCCGTCGACCAGCACGAACACGGCGTCGTCGGTCATCATCCCGCCGTAGAACGCACCGCCGCGGGAGGCGCACAGGGCGTCCCAGCCGGCGCGCTCGAGGGGCAGGACCTCATCCAGGGTGAGGGTGCTCATGGTTCCAGACTGCCACGCCGGCGATACGATCGGCCGATGACGCCGCGCCGCCCCCGCATCGCCCCGCCCTCCGGATCCGGCCTGGTCGAGACGCTCCTGGGAGGGTGGCGCCCGCTCGCGCGGATCGACGTGGAGGGCTTCGCCCTGCTCCGATCGCGCGGCGTCACCCGCCGGGCCAACAGCGCCGTGGCCCTGGACGCCCCGGCGGACCCCGCCGGCGCCGTCGACCGCATCGAGCAGCTCTGCGCCCTCACCGGGGAGCGTCCCCTGTTCCGCGTCCTGCCCGGGCACGGACCCGATGCGCTCGACGACCTGCTGGCGGCGCGGGGCTACCGCATCGGCCCGGTCTGCGACCTGCTGGCCCTGCCCCTGACCGGCGCGCACACCCCGGACCCGGCGGCCCGCATCGACGTCGGCCCCCTTCCCGAGGACTGGTTCGAGACGCTGTGGCGGCTCAGCCCCCGCGAGGGCGAGCATGCCCGCGAGACCGTGCGCGACATCCTGGCGGGGACGCCGGCCGTGCACGTCGCCGTGTCCGACACGGCCGTCGGCCGCGCCGCGCTCGTGGACCAGGGCCGGCGCCGCACGGCCGTGGTGAACTGCGTGGCCACCGATCCGGCGCACCGGCGCCGAGGGCTCGGCCGCGCGGTGACGCAGTCGCTGCTGGCATCGGCCGCCGCGGCCGGGGCCGAGCAGGCGCTGCTCGAGGTGGAGACCGACAATCCCGCCGCGCTGCGGCTGTACCGCCGCCTCGGGTTCGCCCGCTTCGCCGGGTACCACTACCGCATCGGGCCCGATGCGCGGCCTCCCGGCCGGGCGACCTAGGATGGACCCATGCCAACGATCGGACGAGACGACGTCGCACGCCTCGCCGACCTCGCACGGATCCAGCTGACCGATGACGAGATCTCCCGCTTCGCCGGGGAGTTCGACGCCATCATGGACGCTGTCGCATCCGTGTCGGAGGTCGCCACCTCGGACGTGCCCGCCACCAGCCACCCCATCCCCATGACGAACGTCTTCCGCGAGGACGTCGTCACCGACACCCTCACGCAGGAGGCCGCGCTCGCCGCCGCCCCCGATGCCGAGGACGGGCGCTTCGGCGTCCCGCAGATCCTGGGGGAGGAGTGACCCGATGAGCACCACCGATCCGATCCGCCTGTCCGCGATCGACCAGGCGCGCGCGCTGCGCGAGGGCGAGCTGTCCTCCGAGGAGCTCACGCGCGCCCACCTCGATCGCATCGCCGCCGTCGACGGCGACCTCAACGCCTTCCTGCACGTCAGCGAGGCGGAGGCCCTGGCCACCGCCCGTGAGGTCGATGCCGCCCGCGCGGCCGGCGAGGAGCTGCACGAGCTGGCCGGCGTTCCCGTCGCCGTGAAGGACGTCGTGGTCACGCAGGGCATGCCCACGACCGCCGCCTCGAAGATCCTCGAGGGCTGGATCCCGCCGTACGACGCGACGCTCGTGCAGTCCCTGCGCGCGGCGCGCCTGCCGATCCTCGGCAAGACCAACATGGACGAGTTCGCCATGGGCTCCTCCACCGAGAACAGCGCCTTCGGCCCCACGCGCAACCAGTGGGACCGCGAGCGCATCCCCGGCGGCTCCGGCGGCGGCTCCGCCGTGGCCGTCGGCGCCTACGAGGCGCCGCTGGCGATCGGCACCGACACCGGCGGCTCGATCCGCCAGCCGGCATCGGTCACCGGCACCGTCGGCGTGAAGCCCACCTACGGCTCGGTCTCCCGCTATGGACTGATCGCGATGGCCAGCTCCCTGGACCAGGCCGGCCCCGTCACCCGCACCGTGCAGGACGCCGCGGCGCTGCACGAGCTGATCGGCGGGCACGATCCCCGCGACTCGACCTCGCTGGAGGGCGGCTTCGGCTCCTTCACCGAGGCGGCCCGCGCGCAGGACGTGAAGGGCCTGCGGATCGGCGTCATCGAGGAGCTCGAGGGGGAGGGCTTCGACCCGCTGGTGCGGGCCCGCTTCGAGGAGTCCCTCGCCGCGCTCGAGGGCGCCGGCGCGGAGATCGTCCGGGTCTCCTGCCCGAACTTCCAGTACGCGCTGGGCGCCTACTACCTGATCATGCCCTCGGAGGCCTCGAGCAACCTCGCGAAGTTCGACGGCATGCGCTTCGGCCTGCGAGTCGTGCCCGAGGAGAGCCCGACGGCCGAGGCGGTCATGAAGGCCACCCGCGGCGCCGGCTTCGGCGACGAGGTCAAGCGCCGCATCCTGCTGGGGACGTACGCGCTCTCGGCCGGCTACTACGACGCCTACTACGGCAGCGCCCAGAAGGTGCGCACGCTGGTCCAGAGCGACTTCGCCGCGGCCTTCGAGAGCGTCGACGTGCTCGCCTCGCCGACCGCGCCGACCGTCGCCTTCCGCCTCGGCGAGAAGACCTCGGACCCGCTGGCGATGTACCTCAACGACGTGGCGACCATCCCGGCGAACCTCGCCGGGACCCCGGGCATCTCGCTGCCCAGCGGTCTCGCGGAGGACGGGCTGCCCGCGGGCATCCAGTTCCTCGCCCCGGTGCGCGCCGATGACCGCCTGTACCGCGTGGGCGGCGCGCTCGAGGCGCTGCTCGAGGACTCGTGGGGCGGGCCGCTGCTGGCCCAGGCCCCGGAACTGAGTGGAGGGATCGCGCGATGAGCGCTGTGGACCTGGTCGACTTCGACACCGCCCTGGAGCGCTACGACCCGGTGCTCGGCATCGAGGTGCACGTGGAGCTGGGCACCGCCACCAAGATGTTCGACGGTGCGCCGAACATCTTCGCCGCCGAGCCGAACACGGCGATCACCCCGGTCTCCCTGGGCCTGCCCGGCACGCTGCCGGTGGTCAACCGCAAGGCCGTGGAGTACGCGATCAAGATCGGTCTCGCGCTGAACTGCGAGATCGCCGAGTCGTGCCGCTTCGCGCGCAAGCAGTACTTCTACCCGGACCTCACCAAGAACTTCCAGACCTCCCAGTACGACGAGCCGATCGCCCACGACGGCTGGGTCGACGTGGAGCTGGAGGACGGCGAGATCGTCCGCGTGGAGATCGAGCGCGCCCATATGGAGGAGGACGCCGGCAAAAACACCCACGTCGGCGGCTCGACCGGGCGCATCCATGGGGCGACGCACTCCCTGGTCGACTACAACCGTGCGGGCGTCCCGCTGGTGGAGATCGTCACCCGCCCGATCCCCGGCACCGGGAAGCGGGCCGCGGAGGTCGCCGCCGCGTACGTGCGCACCCTGCGCGACATCTTCCGGACGCTGGAGGTCTCCGAGGCGCGCATGGAGCGCGGCAACGTGCGTGCGGACATCAACGTCTCCCTGCGCACCTCGCCCGATGCGCCGCTGGGCACCCGCACCGAGACGAAGAACGTCAACTCCTTCCGCTCCATCGAGCGGACGGTGCGCTTCGAGATCTCCCGCCAGGCGGCGATCCTCGATCAGGGCGGCACCGTCATCCAGGAGACCCGGCATTTCCACGAGGACACCGGATCGACGTCCTCGGGCCGCGTGAAGTCCGATGCGGAGGACTACCGCTACTTCCCGGAGCCCGATCTGGTGCCCGTCGCGCCCAGCCGCGAGTGGGTCGAGGAGCTGCGGGCCACCCTGCCCGAGCTGCCGGCGGCGCGTCGTCGTCGCCTGCTGGGCGAGTGGGGCTTCAGCGACCTCGAGATGCGCGACGTCCTCAACGCCGGCGCCCTCGACCTCATCGAGCAGACCGTCGCCGCCGGTGCGCCGGCGCAGGCCGCCCGCAAGTGGTGGACCGGTGAGCTGGCGCGCGTGGCCAACGAGCGCGAGGTGGAGCTGGACGGCCTCGGCGTCACCCCCGCGCAGGTCGCCGAGCTGCAGGGCCTCGTGGACGGCAGGAAGATCAACGACAAGATCGCCAAGCAGGTCCTGGGCAAGGTCCTCGAGGGTGCGGGCGATCCCGCCGCGATCGTGGAGGAGGAGGGCCTCGCGGTCGTCTCCGACGACTCGGTGCTCTCCGCCGCCGTCGACCAGTCGATCGCCGACAACCCCGGCGTCGTGGAGAAGATCCGCGGCGGCAAGGTCCAGGCGATCGGCGCGCTGATCGGCCCGATCATGAAGGCGACCCGCGGCCAGGCCGATGCCGGCCGTGTCCGCGAGATCATCCTGGAGAAGCTGGGCGTCGACGGCTGACGTCACCGCTGCACCGACGCGGGGTGCGATCGAGCTCGTCTCGATCGCACCCCGCGTTCCGTCCGGGCGCCGTCAGGTCGGTGATCCGCGACGACCCGACGGAGCCCCGCGACGCGTCACGTCCCAGGGGACGACGCGTTGAGCGTCAGGAAGCGGTCGACGAGACGGTCCGCGAGCTCGGGCGCGAGGGGCTCGGGCGCGAGGAGCCGGGCGGCGTAGATCGGCAGGAGGACGATCTCCACGAGGTCGTACGCGGTCAGCCTCACCTGCTCGCCGCGCTCGGCGGCGCGCGCGAGCATCTGATCGAGGACGTCGAGGCGCCCCTGGAGGAGCTCGCCGGGCGCGTGACCGTCCTGGACGGCGCGCAGCAGGGCGGCGACGAAGGGCGAGCGCCCGGCCTGGTGCCGATTGAGCGCGGTGATGACGCGCTCCGCCCACTGCCGCAGCTCGGTGCGCAGGTCGCCGGCGTCCTCCGGGAGCGGACTGTGCACGTTGAGCTCCTCGACGGCCAGGTCGGCGAGGAGCCCCGGCATCCCGCCCCAGCGCCGATGCAGCGTCGTCCGGTTCACCTCGGAACGTCGTGCGACCTCCGACGTCGTGATGGCATCGGCCGGCTGCTCGTCGAGCAGCTCGGCGAGCGCGCCGAGCGCAGCGGCTCGGATGCGGGCGCTGCGCCCGCCGGTTCGTTCGGTGACGGCATCGGTGTGCACCCCCACATGCTAACGCATCACGTGTTGCATCGTTGCCCCATCCGCCCTACCGTAATCGCAACATATGATGCGTTAGGAGATGCGGATGTCGACGGAGAACACCTCATGGGACGGCTCGCCGCGGCGGTGGTGGGTGCTGGGCACGCTCGTGCTGAGCCTGCTCGTGGTGCAGCTGGACACGACGATCCTCGGGGTGGCCGTGCAGCGCCTCTCCCGGCCCGCCCCAGCAGGGCTCGGCCTGACGCAGGGCGAGCTGCTGTGGGCGATCAACTCCTACACCCTGGTCATGGCCGGAGGGCTGCTCACCGCCGGGGCCCTCGCCGACCGACTGGGCCGCAAGCGCGTCCTCCTGGCCGGGATGGTGCTGTTCGGGCTCGCGTCCGCGGGGTGCGCGCTGTCGACCAGCGGCCCGATGCTCATCGCCGGGCGCTCCGTGCTCGGCCTCGCAGCCGCCCTGATCACCCCCACGACCCTCGCGATCATCGCGCACACCTTCAGCCCCCGCGAGCGGCCCACGGCGATCGGCATCTGGTCCGGCGGCGTCGGCGTCGCCGTCGCGGCCGGTCCGATCCTCGGAGGCCTGCTGCTCGACCACCTGTGGTGGGGGTCGATCTTCCTCGTCAACGTCCCCCTGGTCGCGATCGCCCTCGTGGCGATGGCCCTGGTCGTGCCCGAATCGCGCCATCCTCGCCCGGGACGGCTCGACATCCCCGGCGTCGCGCTCTCGCTGCTGGGCATGGTGCTGCTCGTCGACGGCATCATCGAGGGCGGCGACACCGGCGAGTGGACGAGCGCTCGCGTCTGGGCGGTCGTGCTCGCCGGAGCCCTCGTGCTCGCGGGGTTCGTCGTCCGGGAGCGTCACGCCGCGGCGCCGCTGCTCCCGCTCGACTGGTTCCGGGCGCGCGAGTTCTCCGGCTCCATCGTCGTCATGATGCTCGCGTTCCTCGCCCTGCTCGGCGTCACGTTCACCGTCGCGTTCTACCTGCTCGGGCTCCGCCGGCTCGACGTGCTCACCACCGGTCTGCTCATGCTGCCCCTCGCCCTGGCCCAGCTCGTGCTGTCCGCGCGGACCCCGCGGCTCGCCGCACGCGTCGGCGCCCGCACCACGGGGGCGCTGGGGATGCTCGCCCTCGCCGCGGCGATGCTGCTGCTGGCCACCCTGGGCATCGCCAGCCCGCTCTGGATCGCAGAGGTCGCGCTGTTCCTCATCGGCGTCGGCATCGCGCTCATCATGCCCTCCGCGTCGGCCGCCATCATGGCCTCCGTCCCTCGGGAGCGCGCCGGTACCGCCTCCGCGACGAGCAACGCCTTCCGGCAGGTCGGAGGCGCGCTCGGGACCGCCCTGCTCGGCGCGGTCCTCACCGGCGTCTACCGTGCCCGGATCGACGGCCACCTCGACGGGCTCCCCGCCGGGATCCGCGACACCGCCGCCGCCTCCCTCCAGGCGACGCAGGCCGTCCTCGACGCCCTCGGCGCGAGCATCCCCGATGCCGCGGCGATCTCCGCCGCCTCCGACGACGCCTTCGTCGCCGGCTTCCACGCCTCCTCGCTCGTCGGCGCCGGCGTGGCCCTCCTCGGCGCGGTCGTCGCCGCCACCGCCCTCACGCCGCGCCCCGCGACGCCGCGCGCCCGATCCGCCGCGGGCATCGCGTAGCCTGACGCAGGTGAACGACGCTCCCGATGCTCCCTGGCGCCGCGCCGCCGCGGCCGCCGGACTGCTGGGCCCGGACGGGGCCCCGGCACCGACGATCTTCGCCGAGATGACGGCGCTCGCCCGGCGGACCGGGGCGCTGAACCTCGGCCAGGGCTTCCCCGACGAGCCCGGTCCGCCCGAGGTCACCGAGGCGGCGATCCGAGCGATCCGCGACGGGGTGAACCAGTACTCGCCCGGCCGCGGCGAGCCGGACCTGATCGCGGCGATCGCCGAGCATCAGCGCCGGTTCCACGGCATCTCCCTCGAGGACCCGCAGATCCTCGTCACGGCCGGGGCGACCGAGGCGCTCGCGGCGACCCTGCTCTCGCAGCTGAACCCCGGGGACGAGATCGTCGTGCTCGAGCCGTACTACGACGCGTACGTCGCCCTCGCGGCGCTGGCCGGGGCGCAGATCGTCCCCGTGGAGCTGCACGGCCCCGACTACCGGCTGGACCTCGAGCGCCTGCGCACGGCGGTGACCGACCGCACCGCGGTCATCCTCGTCAACAGCCCGCACAACCCCACCGGCGCCGTGCTCGCGCCGGAGGCGCTGGACGCGATCATCGCCCTCGCGCACCGCCACGACGCGCTGATCGTCACCGACGAGGTCTACGAGCACCTCACCTACGAGGCCCCGCACGTGCCGATCGCCGCGCGGCCGGGCGGCTTCGAGCGGACCCTGTCGATCTCCTCGGCGGGGAAGGTCTTCAGCGTCACGGGCTGGAAGATCGGCTGGGTGAGCGGGCCGGCCGCGCTGATCGAGCAGGTGATGGCGATCAAGCAGTACCTGACCTTCGTCAGCGGCGCACCCTTCCAGCCGGCGGTCGCCGTCGGGCTGCGTCTGCCCGATGCCTTCTTCGAGGGTCTCCGCACGCGCTACCGCGCCAAGCGCGACCTGCTGGTCGGGGCGCTGACCGAGGCCGGGTTCGCGGTGTCCCCGCCCGCGGCGGGCTACTTCGCCCTGGCCGATGCCGCACCCCTGGGTCTGGCGGACGCCCGCACCGCGGTGCGGGAGCTGCCGGGCATGGCCGGTGTGGTCGCGGTGCCGCTGGGTGCCTTCGCCCGCCCCGAGCGCGAGGACCTGCGCAGCATCGTCCGCTTCGCCTTCTGCAAGTCCGACGCCCTGCTCGAGGACGCCGCCGGGCGTTTGCGCGACCTCGGGGCTCAGCGGGGCAGCACCCGGTAGCGGCGGTTCTCCAGGCCCGGGTTGATGCGCCGCACCGCGGCGGTCCGCTCCGGGTCGAGGTCGGCGATCGCGGTGCCGTGCTGCTCGCCGAGGCTCGCGAGGGTCACGCCCATCGGGTCCAGGATCATCGAGCAGCCGGCGCCGATCGGCGGGGCATGGTCGGCGGCGACCACGTGCACCGTGTTCTCGATGGCGCGCGCCGTGAGCAGGGTGCGCCAGTGGTGCTCCTTCTGCGGCCCGCGCACCCATTGCGCCGGCACGACCAGCACCTCGGCCCCGGCATCGACCAGGCGCCGCGAGGACTCGGGGAACCGCAGGTCGTAGCAGGTCTGGAGGCCGCAGGTCATCCCTCCCGCGGTGAAGACCGGGGACTGCTCCGGCGCACCGGCCGCCAGCCAGTCGGACTCGCGCATGCCGAAGGCGTCGTAGAGGTGCACCTTCCGGTAGGCGGCGAGCACTCCCGTGCCGTCCACGGCGACGACGGTGTTGCGCACCTGCCGGCCGTCGCGCTCGAGGAGGCCGGCGACGGCCGCCGTGCCGTGCCGCTGCGCCGCCTCGACCAGGGCGGTGACGAAGGGGCCCTCCTGCGGCTCCGCGGCATCAGGGGCCCGGCGCGCGAGGTCGGGGGCGAAGAACTGGGCGTACTCGGGCAGCACCACGAGCCCCGCCCCGGCATCGGCCGCGCGGGCGATCGCCTCGGCGGCGGCGCGGCGGTTCTCGGCGAGGTCGTCGGCCGGGGCGAGCTGCACCGCGGCCGTGCGCAGGACGGTCGGAGTCTCCATGGCCCGAGGTTACGGGAGGTGACGGCGGCGTGGTGAATCTCATCCCGATGGATCCGGGGGTTGCGGCGAGACCGATCTGTGATCTTAGGTGAGGCAACCCTAAGGCCGGAACGAAAGGACCTCGTCGATGTCAGAGCTGCTCCAGCAGGTCGCCGACCCGAGCGACCCCGCCGCGCCTCCCGGCGCCCTGCTCGGCGCCCGCACCGCCGGTGACTACTCCGCCCTGCTGCACGAGGTCGTCGACCGCCTCGCCGATCGCTTCCGGACGATCAACGCCCCGTCCTCCGGCATGGACCGCGCCGCCCTCGAGGAGCTCGTCGCCGCCGTGCCCCTGGGGGAGCGGAGCATCGGGGCCCGCGCCGCCCTGCTCGAGGCCGACGAGCTCTACGCCGCCCACGCGGTGTGGTTCCACCACCCCAGCTATCTCGCCCACCTGAACTGCCCCGTGGCCGTGCCCGCCGTCGCCGCCGAGGCCATGCTCGCCGCCATCAACACCTCCGTGGACACCTACGACCAGTCCCTCGTCGGCACGCTCATGGAGCAGCGGCTCATCGGCTGGACCGCGGACCGCCTGGGACTGGCCGGCGGGGACGGCGTGTTCACCTCCGGCGGCACCCAGTCGAACCTCCAGGCCCTGTTCATCGCCCGGGAGCGGGCGCTGCGCGCCGATCCGCGGCCGCGCCTCGAGGCGGCCGCGGACCTGCGGGTCCTGACCACCGGGGCGAGCCACTTCTCCATCGCCCGCTCGGCGCTCCTGCTGGGGCTCGGCGAGCAGGCCGTGGTCCCCGTCGCGGCCGATGCGAGCGGGCGCATGGACCCCGCCGCGCTGCGCGAGGCCCTGGACCGCCTCGCCGCCGAGGGGCGCACGCCGATGGCCGTCGTCGCGACCGCCGGCACCACGGACCGCGGCCTCATCGACCCGCTGCCCGCCATCGCCGAGGCCTGCGCGCCCTGCGGCACCTGGCTGCACGTGGACGCCGCCTACGGCGGAGGGCTGATGCTCTCCGCGCGCCGCCGCCACCTGCTCGAGGGGATCGACCGGGCCGACTCGGTGACCGTCGACTTCCACAAGACCTTCTTCCAGCCCGTGTCCTCGAGCGCCGTGATCGTGCGCCGTCCCGCGGATCTCGCGGCGACCGCCTGGCACGCCGACTACCTCAACCCCGCCGCCGAGGCGGCATCGGCCGATGCCGAGCCCAACCAGGTCGACAAGTCGCTGCAGACCACCCGCCGCTTCGACGCGCTCAAGCTGTGGACCACCCTGCGAGCGCTCGGCGCGGACCGCCTCGGCGAGATGGTCGACGAGGTCTGCGACCTGGCCGCCGCCGTCCACGACCTGCTCGCGCAGGACCGCGACTTCACCGTGCTGGGGCGCACCGACCTCAGCACCGTCCTGTTCCGCTTCCAGCCGCCGCACGTGGCCGACGGGACCGCCGATGCCCACGTGGCGCTGATCCGCCGGATCCTGTTCCAGTCCGGGCGGGCGATGGTCGCCCGCACCGTGGTCGACGGCAGGCCCTGGCTCAAGCTCACCCTGCTCAACCCCGAGGCCACGCTCGCCGACGTCGCCGCGGTCCTGGACCTGGTGCGCGCCACCGGCCGCGGGCTGCTCGCCGGCGCGGACCTCGCCGCCGAGGGAGGCCGCCGATGAGCGAGCGCATCCATGACCTCGTCGGCATCGGCATCGGGCCCTTCGGGCTGGGGCTCGCCGCCCTCGCGGACCCCCTCGAGGACGTCGACGCGCTCTTCCTCGACCAGGCGGACGGCTTCCGCTGGCACCCCGGGATGATGATCGAGGGCGCCACCATCCAGGTGCCCTTCCTCGCCGACCTGGTGACCATGGCCGACCCCACCTCGCGCTACTCCTTCCTGGCCTTCCTCAAGGCGACCGGGCGGCTGTACCCCTTCTACATCCGCGAGTCCTTCTACCCGCTGCGCTCGGAGTACGACGCCTACTGCCGATGGGTCGCCGAGCAGCTGGACACCCTGCGCTGGCGCCGGCGCGTCGTCGCGGTCCAGGAGTGCGAGGACCATCTGCTGGTGACCGCGGAGGTGCTGGGCGCCGACGGCTCGACCACCGGCATCGAGCAGCATCGGGCCCGGCACGTCGCCCTGGGGCTGGGCACCGCGCCGGTGCTGCCCGAGGCGCTGGCGTCCCTGGGCGCGGGGGCGGTCCACAGCTCCCGCTACCTCGAGCACCGCGAGGAGCTGCTCGCCGCGGGCTCGGTGACCGTCGTCGGCAGCGGGCAGTCCGCCGCGGAGATCTACCGCGACCTGCTCGAGGAGGCCGATGCGAGGGGCGTCCGCGTGGACTGGGTGACCCGCTCCCCGCGCTTCTTCCCGATGGAGTACACGAAGCTCACCCTCGAGATGACCTCGCCGGAGTACACCGACCTGTACCGCTCGCTGCCGCCGGAGCGGCGGGCGGCGCTCGGGCGCGAGCAGCGCTCGCTGTACAAGGGCATCAGCGGAGATCTGATCGACGAGATCCACGACCTGCTGTACCGCCTTTCCCAGGATGGCCGGACGCCGGCGACGACCCTGCTCAGCGACGTGGCCGTCACCGACGCCCGGCACGACGCGGACACCGGCGAGCAGGTGCTCACCCTCGAGCACGGCCTGCTGGGCACCCGGGCCGAGCACCGCACCCGCGCCGTGGTCGCCGCGACCGGCTACCGCGCCGGCGTCCCCGATCTGCTGGGGCCGATGGGGGAGCGGATCCGCCGCGACGCGCAGGGACGGCTGGACGTGGCCCGCGACTACACCGTCGATGCGGCCGGCCGCATCCACGCCCTCGGCATCGAGGAGCACACCCACGGCGTCACCGCCCCCGACCTGGGCTTCGGCCCGTGGCGCGCGAGCGTGGTCCTCGCCGCGATCACCGGGCGCGAACCGTATCCCATCGAACGGCGCATCGCCTTCCAGACCTTCGGCCTGCCCGCCGGCGTCCTCCAGGAGGAGCTCTCATGACGATCGACCTCACCCCCGTCGACCCCGCCCGCCACGCCGAGCAGGTGCACCGCTGGCTGGCCGAGGACCGCGCCGTGTTCTGGCAGATGACCCGCCACCGCCCGCCCGAGGTGCGCGAGTACCTCGAGGCGGTCGACGCCGATCCCCGTCAGGACGGGTGGATCCTCGCCGTGGACGGCGCCGAGCAGGCCTACGTCGAGACGTACGACCCCGCGATCCTCATCCCCGCCGAGCATCTCGCGCCCCGGCCCGGGGATCTCGGCATGCACCTGCTCATCGGCCCGCCGCAGGGCGACCCCGTCCACGGGTTCACCGCCCGCGTCATGCAGGCCGTGCTGCGGTTCTGCCTCGGCCCCGTCGCCGAGGGCGGGCTCGGCGCCCAGCGCGTGGTGGTCGAGCCCGATGCGCGCAACACCGCGATCCTCGCCAAGAACGCCGCGGCCGGCTTCCGGGTCCTGGGGGAGATCGAGCTCGGCGACAAGCGCGCCGTCCTCAGCGTGTGCACCCGGGAGGACTTCGCGGCCTCCCCGCTGGGGGAGGGCACGGACCCCCATGCCCACCTCGCGGCCGATGTCGCCGCGACCGCCCACCGGCATCTGCTGGCCAAGGCCATCGCCGAGTTCAGCCACGAGCGCATGCTCGCCCCGCGGCACCTGGGCGAGGGGCGCTACGAGCTGGAGCTGCCGGGCGCGGCCTCCCGCTACCGCTTCCGCGCCCGGCTGCTGCCGCTGGAGCACTGGCTGATCGAGGAGGCCTCCCTCACCCGGCACGACGGGGACCGGGACCTGCCGCTGGACGTGCTCGAGTTCGTCCGCGAGGCCCAGGACCTGCTGGGCCTGCCCGACGCCCTCGCCTCGACCTACCTCGAAGAGCTCGCCTCCACCTTCGCGAGCACCTGCGCGAAGCTCCATGCCGCCCGCGCCGGGAACCGCCCCACCTCCCCGCAGCTGGTGGACGCGGACCTGCAGACGGTCGAGGCGGCCATGACCGAGGGGCATCCGGGCTTCCTCGCCGGCAACGGCCGGATCGGCTACGGGCTGTCCGACTACCGTGCCTACGCCCCCGAGGAGGGACGGCGCACCCGGCTCGTGTGGGTCGCCGCCCGTCGCGCGCTCAGCCACCTGTCCCTCGGCGAGGGGCTCGACGAGCCGGCGCACCGGGCCACCGCCCTCAGCCCCGAGGAGCAGGATGCCTTCGCCGGGCGTCTGGCCCGGCGCGGGCTGGACCCGGACGACTACCACCTGCTGCCGCTGCACCCCTGGCAGGCCGAGCATCGCCTGCCCATCACCTTCGCGGCCGACATCGCCCGGGGCGATCTCGTGCCGCTGGGGCCCGGCGGGGACGAGCACCAGCCCCAGCAGTCCCTGCGCACCTTCTTCAACCGCACCCGGCCGGGGGCGCCGTACGTGAAGGTCGCCCTCGCGATCCAGAACATGGGCTTCCTGCGCGGGCTCTCCCCGCGCTACATGCGCGACACGCCCGCCATCAACGACTGGGTCGCCGAGCTGGTGCGCGGGGACGCGGAGTTCGCCGCCCGCGGCTTCTCGGTGCTGCGCGAGCGCTCCGCCCTGGGGTACACCGGGGACGTCTACCACCGCACCCGCGAACCCAACCCCCACCGCAAGATGCTCGCGGCGCTGTGGCGGGAGAGCCCGGTGCCGCTGCTCGGCCCGGGGGAGCAGGCCATGACCATGGCCGCCCTCCTGCACCGCGACCACACCGGCCGCTCCCTCGTCGGCGAGCTGATCCGCGCCTCCGGCCTGGACGCCTGCACCTGGGTCGCCGCCTTCCTCGACGCCTACCTGCGCCCGCTGGTGCATGCCCTGCTCGCCCACGAGGTGGTGTTCATGCCGCACGGCGAGAACCTCATCCTGAGGCTGCGCGACCACCGCGTGGTGGGCGCCTTCCTCAAGGACATCGGCGAGGAGGTCGCCGTCGTGGGCCGCCGCCCGCTGCCGGAGGTCATCGGCCGGATCCGCGCGCTGAGCACCGGCGCGGAGAAGGCACTGTCCATCCAGACCGACGTCTTCGACGGCGTGCTGCGCCATCTCTGCGGGATCCTCGAGGCCGACGGCCTGATCCGGGCCGATGCCTTCTGGGGCCTGGTCGCCCAGACGCTGGACGCCTACGAGTCCGACCACCCGAGCCTCGCCCGAGGACTCGCCGGGGACGTGGACCTGCGCGGGCAGACCTTCGCCCACTCCTGCCTGAACCGTCTCCAGCTGCGCAACACCCTCCAGATGGTCGACCTCGGCAACCAGGCGGAGTCGCTGCTCTACGCGGGGGAGATGCCGAACCCGGTGGCGCGGGAGAGCGCTGCGACGCGATCGGAGGTGTCCGTGCCCGCCGCCGGGAGGTAGCTGATGATCCGCAGCTCGGGCACGTCCTGAGGGAGCACGTTGACCTGCTCGAACTCGAGGTGCCCGGCCACGGGATGCTCGAACTGGCGGCGGCGGGAGGTGAAGCGCTCGACGGCGTGCGCATCCCAGGCGCGCGCGAACTCGGGACTCGTCGCGCGCAGGTGCTGGACCAGGCGCACGTGCTGCGGGCCGCCGATGCGGCCGCCGGACTCGGCGCGGTACTCCGCGAGGAACTGCGCGCTGGTCAGCTCCCACTGGGGGAGCATGGCGCGCACGCGCTCGTCCAGGAAGATCAGCAGCAGCAGGTTCCGCTCCGTCGGCGGAGTGTCCAGCACTCCGGGGAACAGACCCTGGTAGGCGGTGTTCCACGCCGCCACGTCCCAGTGCGGGGTGAGGGCGAAGGCGGGCGCCGGGTCCAGGGCGTCCAGCAGGAGCTGCACATGCGCGGGGACCGGCTCCGGCTCGCTGAGCTCCGGCCGGGGGTTCGGGGCGAATCCGGCCAGGCCCAGCACGTAGTCGTGCTCCGCCTCGGTGAGGTGGAGGTTCACCGCGATCGCGTCGATCACCTGCCGGGAGGGGTTGATGTCCCGGCCCTGCTCGAGCCAGGTGTACCAGGTGACCGAGACGCCGGAGAGGAACGCGATCTCCTCGCGCCGCAGCCCGGTGGTGCGCCCGCGGCCCACCGGCGGCAGGTCGTAGTCCGCGCGCACGGCGGCACCCCGCCGGTCGCGCAGGAAGGTCCCCAGCTCCGAGCGCCGCGCCTGGTCCATCGACATGCCTGAAAACTATCACCTTCACCACTAGTAGTGGCAGGCTCTTGGTGCCGCGCGCGCGGGCGTGGCCTAATGGTCACCATGCCCCAGCTTCGCTCCCGCACCTCGACCCACGGCCGCAACATGGCCGGCGCCCGCGCCCTGTGGCGCGCCACCGGCATGGAGACCTCGGACTTCGGGAAGCCGATCATCGCGATCGCCAACTCGTACACCCAGTTCGTCCCCGGCCACGTCCACCTCAAGAACATGGGCGACCTCGTCGCCGGAGCGGTGAAGGAGGCGGGCGGCATCGCCCGCGAGTTCAACACCATCGCCGTGGACGACGGGATCGCCATGGGCCACGGCGGCATGCTCTACTCGCTGCCCAGCCGCGATGTCATCGCCGACAGCGTGGAGTACATGGTCAACGCCCACTGCGCCGATGCGATCGTGTGCATCTCCAACTGCGACAAGATCACCCCCGGCATGCTCATGGCCGGCATGCGCCTGAACATCCCGGTCATCTTCGTCTCGGGCGGGCCGATGGAGTCCGGCAAGCCCGTCGAGGGCGTGGTCGACCACCGCCTGGACCTCGTGGACGCGATCGCCCTGTCGGTGGACGACTCGGTCACCGACGCCCAGCTCGCCGAGATCGAGGACAACGCCTGCCCGACCTGCGGCTCCTGCTCGGGCATGTTCACCGCGAACTCCATGAACTGCCTCACCGAGGCGCTGGGCCTGTCCCTGCCGGGCAACGGCACGACGCTGGCCACCCACGCCCTGCGCAAGGAGCTGTTCCTGCGCGCGGGCCGCACCATCGTCGAGATGTGCCGGCGCTACTACGGCGAGGACGACGAGTCCGTGCTGCCGCGCAACATCGCCACCAAGGCCGCGTTCACCAACGCCATGAGCCTGGACGTCGCCATGGGCGGCTCCACCAACACGGTGCTGCACATCCTCGCCGCCGCCATCGAGGGCGAGATCGACTTCGGCCTGGAGGACATCGACCGGCTCTCCCGCTCGGTGCCGTGCCTGTCCAAGGTCGCGCCCAACGGCACCGCCCACATCGAGGACGTCCACCGCGCCGGAGGCATCCCCGCCATCCTCGGCGAGCTGGACCGCGCCGGTCTGCTGGACCACTCCGTCCACTCCGTGCACTCCCCGGACCTGCAGAGCTGGCTCGCCGACTGGGACATCCGCGGCGGCAGCGTCACGAAGGAGGCCCGCGCCTTCTTCCACGCGGCCCCCGGCGGCGTGCGCACCACGCAGGCGTTCTCGACCACGAACATGTGGGAGGAGCTGGACGTCGACGGCGAGAACGGCGTGATCCGCTCGGTCCCGAACGCCTTCACCAAGGACGGCGGGCTGTGCGTGCTCAAGGGCAACCTCGCCGAGGACGGCGCGATCATCAAGACCGCCGGCATCACCGAGGACCTGTTCCACTTCGAGGGCACCGCCGTGGTCTGCGAGTCCCAGGAGGAGGCGGTCCAGAAGATCCTCGACAAGACCGTCAAGGCGGGGGACATCGTCGTGATCCGCTTCGAGGGCCCCCAGGGCGGCCCCGGCATGCAGGAGATGCTCTACCCGACGTCCTTCCTCAAGGGGCGGGGCCTGGGCAAGGCGTGCGCCCTCATCACCGACGGCCGCTTCTCCGGCGGCACCAGCGGCGTGTCCATCGGCCACATCTCCCCGGAGGCCTCCGAGGGCGGCACCATCGGCCTCGTCGAGGACGGGGACCGCATCATCCTCGACGTCGACAAGCGCCTGCTCCAGCTGGACGTGCCGCAGGAGGAGCTGGACCGCCGCCGCGCGGCCCGGGGACCCCTGCCCTGGCGTCCGAAGAACCGCGAGCGCCAGGTCAGCCAGGCGCTGAAGGTCTACGCCCATCTGGTGCGCTCGGCGACCTACGGCGCCACCCGCCGGCCGCTGGACTGAGCGGCCAGCACCGCCGCAAGGCCCTCCCGGAGGTCCGAGACGAAGTGCTCGGGAACCTCGAGCGAGGGGAAGTGCCCTCCGGCCTCGGGCGTGCACCAGCGGACGATCCTCCGGCAGCGCACCTCCGCCCACGGCCGGGGGCACTTCTCGATGTCTGCCGGGTACATCGTGATCGCGGCCGGGACGTGCACGCGCAGCTCCGGGTCCATCGCGCTGTGGCTCTCGGCGTAGATGCGTGCGGCCGATGCGCCGGTGCGCGTCAGCCAGTACAGGGTCACGTCGTCCAGGAGACGGTCGCGAGACATCGTCTCGAACGGGCTGTCGTGGGTGTCGGACCATTCGGCGAATTTATCGAGGAGCCAGGCGAGCAGACCCACCGGCGAGTCCACGAGCGCATATCCGATGGTCTGAGGACGGGCCGCCTGCTGCTTCGCGTACGCGCCCCGCGGACCACGGTAGAAGTCCCGGGTCTGCTGCGCCCAGTCCCGCTCCTCGCGCGTCAGCCCGTCGAGGGACAGCCCGGGCGGGGCGTCGGCGAAGGTGGTGTGGATGCCCAGGACATGCTCGGGGAACCGCCCGGCCAGAACCGTGGTGATGTTCCCGCCCCAGTCGCCGCCATGGGCGAGGAAGCGGTCGTAGCCGAGGCGGCCCATCAGCTCGACCCAGGCCGCGGCGATCCTCTCCGTCCCCCAGCCCGGGGCGGCGGGCCGGTCGCTGAAGCCGAAGCCCGGCAGCGACGGGACGACGACATGGAAGGCCGGGGCGTCCGGATCGCGGGGCTGCGCCAGCTCCTCCACGAGGTGCGCGAACTCCGCGATGCTGCCCGGCCAGCCGTGGGTCAGGATCAGCGGCACGGCGTCCGCATGGGATGACCGGCGGTGCAGGACGTGGATCCCCAGGCCGTCGATGATCGTGCGGAACTGGCCGATCCGGTCCAGGCGGTCCTCGAAGGCCCGCCAGTCGTAGCCGGTGCGCCAATGCTCGACCAGGGCGGTGAGATCGGCGAGGGGGACTCCCTGGCTCCAGCGTCCCGGTCCGGGCGGGGCACCGGCCACCGTCTCGGGCTCGGGCAGACGCGCTGCGGCGAGCCGGGAGCGCAGGTCCTCGAGGTCCGCCTCGGGGGCGCGGAAGGAGAAGGGGTGCACGGCGGCGTCCATGGCACTCGACCGTACCCGGCGCGTCAGGCTCCGAGCACCGCCTGGTAGCGGTCCACGACGACCTCGGCCACCAGCGGATGATCGCCCAGGGGGCCGGCCAGGACATCGGCCCCGGCGTGCTCGAGCAGTCCGTGGAAGTAGCCGGGGGCCAGGAGGTAGTTCGCGAGCGCGACGCGGCGGCCCTCCGCCCTGGCGGCGGCCACGGCCTCGGGGACCGAGGGGCTCGCCGCGGCGATGTGGGCGAGGGTCACCGGCCGCTCGAGGTGCTCGGAGAGCAGCGCGGCCATCTCCTCGGCCATCGCCTGGCCGGCCGGGTCGCGGGTGCCGGCCGCGGCCATCACCACGGCGTCCCCGGCGCGGGCCCCCGCCTCCTGCAGGCGCTGGCCCATCACCTCGGCGAGGCGCCGGTCCGGGCCCATCGGCGCGGCGGCGACCGCATCGCGGCCGGCGACGGCGTCGGCGATGTCATGGCCCACGTGGATCCCGGTGGACAGCAGCAGCGGCACCACCACCGCGGCGGCGATGCCCTCGGACTCCCGGGTGCGGATCTCGCCGCGCGGCGGGGCGAGGGAGCGCACGACGTCCACGAGGTCGGGCGACTGCACGTCCACGTAGGCCTCGCGCAGGGGGACGTCCGGCAGCTGCTCGCGCACCCGCATCATGAGCGCGCGCACCACGTCGCGTCCTTCCCGGGAGCGGGTGCCGTGCGCGCAGGCGATGAGATAGGGGGCGCTCGGGACCTCGGGCGCGCCGGGGGCGGCGGGCCCGGGCTCGACCGCCTCGCGGCCCGAGCCGTGCGACGGCCCGGGTTCCTCGTGGGGTGCGAGGAAGCCGGCCGCCGCGGTGCGGCCCACCACGATCACGGCGGGGGAGGCGATGCCCTCGCGGCGGGCGACCTCGACGATGGTGCCGAGGGTCCCGCGGGCCTCGCGCTGGCCGGGCAGCGTCGCCTCCTGCACGATGGCGACCGGGGTGTGCGGGTCGATGCCGCTCAGCAGCGCCTGCGACACGAGCCGGGGCAGCCACTCGACGCCCATCATGAGCACGGTGGTGGTGCCCGGGTCCGCCAGGGCGGCGAGATCGGCGGGTCCCAGGTCCCCGTGGGCGTTGACGATGTGGGCGGCGACGGCGGTGCCGCGATGCGTCAGGGGCACGTCCCCGGCGGCGGGGCCGGCGATCGCCGAGGTCACCCCGGGCACGACCTGCACCGGGATCCCGGCCGCGCGGCAGGCGAGGACCTCCTCGCCTCCGCGGCCCAGCACGAAGGGGTCCCCGCCCTTGAGGCGCACCACGCGGTGCCCGGCCGATGCCGTGCGCACCAGCAGCTCGCCGATGGCCCGCTGCGGCAGCGAATGGCGGCCGGGGGCCTTGCCGACCTCGATCACCTCGACGCCCTCTCCCAGCATGTCGGCGAGGTCCCGCGGCCCGAGACGGTCGACCACGACGACATCGGCCTGGCGCAGCAGGGCGAGGCCGCGCACGGTGATGAGGTCCAGGGCGCCCGGCCCGCCGCCGACGAGGGCGACCTCGCCGTCCCCGAGGCGGGCGCCGCTGAGGGCGGCGGGGTCCAGCGGGTCGAGGGCGTCGGGGCGGGGCGATGCGGTCACGGGTGTCCTCGCAGGGGTCGGGGGCCGGGTGGGGGAACAGTATCCGGGCTCGGCGCTCGGCCGCGCCCCGGATCAGGGGGAGGACCCTGATCGTGACCTGGGTCAGGCGATCTCGGCCGGCACCGGGGCGGGGGCGGCGGGCGCGCTCTCGGGCGACCGCGCCGCGCGCCGGTGGCGCAGGACGGTGCGGGCCAGCACGCCCAGGCAGGCGATGACGATCCCGGCGTGCGCCAGGGCGGCGGCGCCGCCGGGCAGCCCGGCCGCGGCGAGCACGGTCCCGGCGTTCAGGGAGATGATCAGGGTGCCGACGCACACGCCGAGGACCGGTGCGGGCAGGCGCCCGGCCAGGCGTGCGGCGAAGGGCGCGGCGATCACGCCGCCGGCCATCAGGGCGAGGATCATGCCCAGCGGGAACCCGCCGACGCCCAGCCCCAGCACGAAGCCGATGCTCGCGCTCGCGGTGACGACGAACTCCGCCGTGCACACCGAGCCGATCACGCGCCGCGGCGCGGCGGCGCCGGTGGTGAGGAGGGTGGAGGTGACCACCGGGCCCCAGCCGCCCCCGCCGGTGGCGTCCACCAGCCCGCCCACCATGCCCAGCGGCACCAGCAGGCGGGAGCGGGGCGCGGCGGCGGCCTCCGAGGCGGCCGCCGCACGGCGCCGCACGAAGCGGATGATCACCAGGACGCCGAGCACCAGCAGCAGCAGGGACATGACGGGCGCGGCCGCCGCGGTCGACAGGTACGACAGCAGCAGCGCGCCCGTCAGCGCCCCGATCCCGCCGGGGACGGCCAGGCGCAGCACGATGCGCGGGTCCACGTTCCCAGCCCGCCAGTGGCTCGCCCCGGAGGCCAGGGTCGTGCCGAGCTGTGCGACCTTGACCGAGGCGCTGACCAGCGCCGGAGCCATGCCCGTGGCCAGCAGCAGCGAGGCGGAGGTGATGCCGAAGCCCATCCCCAGGGCGCCGTCGACCGTCTGCGCCAGCAGACCGGCCAGGCCGGTCAGCAGCAGCTCCAGGGGCACCTCAGGCTCGCAGCTCGGCGCCGACCATGCCGGCGGCCAGGGTGGTGCCGTCGTGCGGATCGATGACGATGAAGGAGCCGCCCTCGCGGGTGAGTCCGTACGGCTCCAGCGGCAGGGGCTGCGCGAAGGCGAGATCCACCTGCACCAGGTCGTTGAGCTCGGCGATCTCCGCCGGCTCCACCGTCAGGGAGGAGACGTCCAGGCGCTCGCGGATGCCCAGCGCCCGGGCCTGCACCGTCCGGGTGCCGTGCTTGACCAGCAGCCGTGCACCGGGGCGCAGGGCCTGGGGGGAGAGCCAGCACAGCACCGCGGAGGACTGGTCGGTCTCCCGCGGGGCGTCGCCCCCGGCGAGCAGGTCGCCGCGGGAGATGTCCAGCTCGTCGGCCAGGCGCAGCGTGACCGAGAGCCCGGCCTCGGCGCGGTCGACGCTGGTGCCGGCGCGGTCGATGCCGACCACGGTGCTGCGCATGCCGGAGGAGGCCACGCTCACCTCGTCGCCGACCGAGACGGCGCCCGAGGCGATCATCCCGGCGTAGCCGCGGTAGTCCACCAGCAGCGGGTCCACGGCGCCCTGCTGCGGCCGGATGACCAGCTGCACGGGCATGCGGAAGGGGCCCTCGAGGAGGTCCTCGGACGGCTCCAGGGTCTCCAGCAGCTCCAGCAGGGTGGGGCCCGAGTACCACGGGGTCCGCTCGGACGGCGTGACCACGTTGTCGCCCAGCAGCGCCGAGACCGGCACGACGTGCAGGTCGCGCAGGCCGGTGGCCTCGCCCACGGCCTCGAGGTCGCGGAGGACCTGCGCATGCACGGCCTCCGGCTGCTCGACGAGGTCGATCTTGTTCAGCGCGACGACCACGTGCGGGACCCGCAGCAGCGCCGCGATGGCCAGGTGGCGACGGGTCTGCTCGACCACGCCGTTGCGGGCGTCCACCAGCACGACCACGACATCGGCCGTGGAGGCGCCGGTGACGGTGTTGCGGGTGTACTGCACGTGGCCCGGCGTGTCCGCCAGGACGTAGGAGCGGTCGGCCGTCGCGAAGTAGCGGTAGGCGACGTCGATGGTGATGCCCTGCTCGCGCTCGGCGCGCAGGCCGTCGGTGAGCAGCGCCAGATCGGCGAGCTCGCCCTTCCAGCCGCGCTTGCGGCTGGCGGCCTCGACGGAGGCGAGCTGATCGGCCAGCACGGACTTGGTGTCGTGCAGCAGGCGGCCGATGAGCGTGGACTTGCCGTCGTCGACGCTGCCGGCCGTGGCCAGGCGCAGCAGGGTCGAGGTGCGGGCGGGACGGTCCTCGAGGCGACCCGGGAGGATGTCGGCGGTGGTCATCAGAAGTAGCCCTCCTTCTTGCGGTCCTCCATGGCGGCCTCGGAGAGGCGGTCATCGGCGCGGGTGGCCCCGCGCTCGGTGACGGTGGTGGCGGCGACCTCGGCGATCACGGCCTGGACATCGGCCGCGTCCGAGAGGACGGCTCCGGTGCAGGACATGTCCCCGACGGTGCGGTAGCGCACCGAGCGGATCTGCGGGACCTCGCCCTCGCGCACCTCGACGTGCTCGCCGGGGTGCAGCAGCATGCCGTCGCGCTCGATGACCTCGCGCTGGTGCGCGTAGTACAGCGGCGGCAGCTCGATGCCCTCCCGGGCGATGTAGCGCCACACGTCCAGCTCGGTCCAGTTCGACAGCGGGAAGACCCGCACGTGCTCCCCGGGGCGGTGGCGCGTGTTGTACAGGTGCCACAGCTCGGGGCGCTGGTTCTTGGGGTCCCAGTGGCCGAAGGCGTTGCGCAGGCTGAAGATGCGCTCCTTGGCCCGGGCCTTGTCCTCGTCGCGGCGGCCGCCGCCGAAGACGGCGTCGAAGCGCCCGGCCTCGATGGCGTCCAGCAGCGGGACGGTCTGCAGCGGGTTGCGGGTGCCGTCGGCCCGCTCCTGGAGCCGGCCGTCGTCGATGTAGTCCTGCACGGAGGCGACCACCAGCTCGATCCTGAGCTTCTCGACGGTCCGGTCCCGGAACTCGAGCACCTCCGGGAAGTTGTGGCCCGTGTCGACGTGGAGGACGGGGAAGGGGACGGGGGCGGGCCACAGGGCCTTGGCCGCCAGATGCAGCATCACCACGGAGTCCTTGCCGCCGGAGAAGAGCATCACGGGCCGCTCGAGCTCGGCCACCACATCGCGGATGATGTGGATGGCCTCGCTCTCGAGGGCGTCGAGGAGCGAGGCGTGCTCCGTGGAGACGCCCGGGTGCTGGGCGGTCGCGGTCATCGGTCCTCCTGGTCGGGGGTCACGGAGACGAGGGAGAGCGCGGCGATGGGGGCGGCGCCGCTCGCCGGGGTGGCTGTCTGGGCGGGGGAGTCCCCCGGGTGGAGGCCGCACTCGGTCTTGGCCGAGCCGGCCCAGCGGCCCGCGCGCGGGTCCTCGCCGGGGGCGACGGGCCGCGTGCAGGGCGCGCAGCCGATGCTCGGGTAGCCCTGGTGGATGAGCGGGTTCTCCGGCAGCGCGTGCTCGCGCGAGTACGCCATCAGGCGCTCGAACGACCACAGCACCAGCGGGTTGATCTTCACCAGGCCGAAGGCTTCGTCGTAGGTGACGAGCGGGGCGTTGGCGCGGGTGGGCGCCTCCTCGCGGCGCACGCCGGTCACCCAGGCGTCGTAGCCGGACAGGGCCTTGCGCAGCGGGTCCACCTTGCGCATGGCGCAGCAGGCGGCCGCGTCGCGGGCGTGCAGGCGGGCCCCGAAGGCGGCGTCCTGCTCGGCGACGGTGCGCTCGGGCATCACGTCCACGACGTTCACGTCCAGCTCCTTCGCGACCCGGTGGCGGGTGGCGAGGGTCTCCGGGAAGTGGTAGCCGGTCTCCAGGAACAGCACGTCCACGCCGGGGGCGCGACGGGAGACGACGTGGGGGAGCACGGCGTCGGCCATCGAGCAGGCCACCGCGAGGGAGGATCCGAAGGTCTCGGCAGCCCAGGCGGAGACGGCCAGGGCCAGCTCCTCGGGGTCCAGCTCGTCCTCCAGGCGCGCGAAGCGCGCGGAGGCGTCCTCGGCGAGGGCGCGCAGGCGGGCCGTGCGCTCCTCGGGGGTCTCGGTCGTCGGCTCGGTGGTCATCGCAGATCCTCCTCATCGGCGCGGTGCGTCCAGGCGGCGAACGACTCCGCCGGCTCTCGCTTCTCCACGAAGCGTCGCACAACGCGCTCGATGTAGTCCGGAAGGTCGGTCGCGGTGACCTTGTGGCGCCGCAGGGTGCGTCCCAGCTGCGCCTCCTCCGTGTCGGTCGAGGCGAGGGATCCGCCCAGGTGGACCTGGAAGCCGGGGACCTGCTGGCCGTCGTCGGTGGTGACGATCTGGCCCTTGAAGCCGATGTCCGCGGTCTGGATCCGGGCGCAGGAGTTGGGGCAGCCGTTGACGTGGAGGCTCAGCGGCTGGTCCAGCTGCGGGGTGAGGTCCGCCAGGCGCTCCTCGAGGCGGTCGATCACGCGGGCCGCGGTGTCCTTGGTGTCCACGATGGCCAGCTTGCAGTACTCGATGCCGGTGCAGGCGATGGTCGAGCGGCGGAACGGGCCGGGCCGGGTGGACAGCCCCAGCTCCTCGAGGCCGGCGACGGCGTCCTCGACGCGGTCCGCGGGTACGCCCAGGAGCACGAGCTTCTGGTGGGCGGTCAGGCGCACGCCGTCCGCGCCGAGCTCCTCGACGAGGTCGCCCAGGCGGGTCAGCAGCCCGCCGCCGACGCGGCCGACGGTGGGGGAGGCGCCGATGTACGAGCGGCCGTCCTTCTGCAGGTGCACCCCGACGTGGTCGCCCGGGGAGGAGGAGCGCTCCGGCGCCGGCCCGTCGGCCAGGGCGTAGCCGAGGTACTCGGTCTCCAGCACCTCGCGGAACTTCTCGGTGCCCCAGGCCTCCAGCAGGAACTTCAGACGGGCCTTGTTGCGCAGGCGGCGGAAGCCGTAGTCGCGGAAGATCCGCACCACGCCGTGCCAGACGTCGGCGGCCTGGTCCTCCCGGACGAAGGCGCCCAGGCGCTCGCCGAGGCGCGGGGTGGTCGACAGCGCGCCGCCGACCCACAGGTCGTAGCCGGGGCCGAGCTCGGGGTGGACGACGCCGACCAGGGAGATGTCGTTGATCTCGTGGACGACGTCCAGGCTCGGGTGGCCGGTGATCGCGGTCTTGAACTTGCGGGGCAGGTTCGCCAGCTCCGGATCGCCGATGTAGCGGCGCTTGATCTCCGCGATCACCGGGGTGGGGTCGATGATCTCGTCGGCGGCGACGCCGGCGACGGGGCTGCCGAGGAAGCCGCGGGGCGTGTCGCCGCAGGCGGTGGTCGTGGACAGGCCCACGGTGTCCAGGCGGTCCCAGATGGCGGGGACGTCCTCGACCCGGATCCAGTGGTACTGGATGTTCTGGCGATCGGTGATGTCCGCGCTGCCGCGGCCGAAGTCGGTGGAGATGCCTCCCAGGACGCGCAGGGCGCGGGCGGACAGCAGCTCGCCGTCGCTGCGCACGCGGAGCATGAAGTAGCGGTCCTCGAGCTCGTGCGGCTCGAGCTGCGCGGTGCGCCCTCCGTCGATGCCAGGGCGGCGCTGGGTGTACAGGCCCCACCAGCGGAAGCGACCGTGCAGGTCGTCCCCGGAGATGGAGTCGAATCCCTCGCGGGAGTAGATCTTCTCGATGCGCTCGCGCACGTTCAGGCCGTTGTCCTCGGCCTTGAACTCCTCGTTGTGGTTGAGCGGATCGGTGCCGTCCACGAGCCACTGGCCCTGCGGCTTCCCGGAGCGGGAAGGGCGGACGCGGGGCGGCGCGGGGACGTCGGCGGACGGGTTCGTCGATGGGGCGGTGTCGACCATGCTGGCCATAATGCGGCGTTATGTGCCTGGGGCACAAGTCGTTATGTCCCTGCGTGAACACGGATGCGATGTGCGTCTCGCGATCCGGACGGACGGTGCGGCACGGGGCGGCCGCCGTATGGTTGCGGCATGCAGATGATCCTCCTCGTAGTTCCCGAGCGCGGCTGACGCCCTCTCGGTACTTCGAGCTCGTCATCCGCGCGCCCCTCAGGAGCCCCAGGCCGAGGGGCTTTTTCGTGTCCGAATCCGGGCGCGGGACGGAGGGGCTCC
Source organism: Brachybacterium phenoliresistens (assembly GCF_039530785.1). Lineage (NCBI taxonomy): Bacteria > Bacillati > Actinomycetota > Actinomycetes > Micrococcales > Dermabacteraceae > Brachybacterium > Brachybacterium phenoliresistens. The sequence continues at coordinate 582,711 of NZ_BAAAOW010000001.1, read as the reverse complement.
CGGGCACGGCCGCCCATGCACCCCGTCCCGAGACGACGAAGGAGTTCCGATGACCGGACAGCAGATGACCGGCGCGCAGTCGCTGGTCGAGTCCCTCGAGCATGCTGGGGCCGAGGTCGTCTTCGGCCTTCCCGGCGGCGCGATCCTGCCCACCTACGACCCGCTGATGGACGCCAAGAAGCTCCGTCACATCCTGGTGCGCCACGAGCAGGGCGCCGGGCACGCCGCCAGCGGCTACGCCCACGCGACCGGCAAGGTCGGCGTGTGCCTGGCCACCTCGGGCCCGGGCGCGACCAACCTCATCACCGCGATCGCCGACGCGCAGATGGACTCCATCCCGATGGTCGCGATCACCGGCCAGGTCGGCTCGACCTTCATCGGCACCGACGCCTTCCAGGAGGCGGACATCGTCGGCATGACGATGCCGGTGACGAAGCACAACTTCCTCGTGCGCGACGCCGCGGAGATCCCCTCCGTGATCAAGCAGGCCTTCCACATCGCCTCCACCGGCCGGCCCGGCGCCGTGCTCGTGGACGTCACCAAGGACGCCCAGCAGGCGATGACGGAGTTCTCCTGGCCCGAGGGCCTGGACCTGCCCGGCTACCGCCCGGCGCCCTCGCCCCACCACAAGCAGATCCGCGAGGCGGCGCAGATGCTGCTCGAGGCGAAGCGCCCCGTGTTCCTCCTCGGCGGCGGCGTGCTGCGCGGGCGGGCCTCCCAGGAGGTCGCCGAGCTGGTGGACGTCTCCGGCGCCCCCTTCGTCACCACCCTCATGGCCCGCGGCGCCCTGCCCGACTCGCACCCCTCCCACCTGGGGATGCCCGGCATGCACGGCACCGTCTCCGCGGTCTCCGCGCTGCAGCGCGCGGACCTCATCGTGGCCATCGGCGCCCGCTTCGACGACCGGGTCACCGGCCGGCTGGACTCCTTCGCGCCCGGCGCGAAGATCGTCCACGCCGACGTGGACCCGGCGGAGATCTCCAAGAACATCGAGGCCGATGTGCCGATCGTCGGCGAGGCCCGCGAGGTCGCCGCCTCGCTCGCCGCCGAGGTGCGCGCCCGCCTGGCCGAGGCCGAGTCCGATCCGCGCGACTACGAGGCCTGGTGGAGCACGCTGCGGATGCTGCGGGACACGTACCCGCTGGGCTGGACGGCCACGGCCGACGGCCACTCCGCCCCCCAGCACGTGATCTCCCGGATCGGCGAGATCTCCGGCCCGGAGTCGATCTTCGTCGCCGGCGTCGGCCAGCACCAGATGTGGTCCAGCCAGTTCCTGCGCTTCGAGAACCCCTTCACCTGGATCAACTCCGGGGGACTGGGCACGATGGGCTACTCCGTGCCCGCCGCCATGGGCGCGCAGGTCGGACAGCCCGGGAAGACGGTGTGGGCGATCGACGGCGACGGATGCTTCCAGATGACCAACCAGGAGCTCGCTACCTGCGTCATCAACAACATCCCGATCAAGGTCGCGGTCATCAACAACTCGAGCCTCGGCATGGTGCGCCAGTGGCAGAACCTGTTCTACGACAAGCGCTACTCGAACACCGACCTCAACACCGGTCACGGCACCGTGCGGGTGCCCGACTTCGTCAAGCTCGCGGACGCCTACGGCTGCGCGGGGCTGCGCTGCGAGCGCGACGAGGACATCGATGCGACGATCGAGGCCGCCATGGAGATCGACGACCGCCCCGTGGTCGTGGACTTCACGGTCAGCGCCGACGCGATGGTGTGGCCGATGGTGCCCGCCGGCGTCTCCAACGACGAGATCCAGATCGCCCAGGGCATGAGCCCCGAGTGGGAGAGGGACATCTGACCATGGACCACAGCACCACCAACCCCGAGACCACCCAGACCCTCTCGGTGCTCGTCGAGAACAAGCCCGGCGTGCTCATGCGCGTCTCGGCCCTCTTCGCGCGGCGCGGGTACAACATCGCCTCCCTCGCGGTCGGGCCGACCGAGCACCCCGAGATCTCCCGGATCACGGTCGTCGTGGACGTCGCCGAGCACCCGCTCGAGCAGATCACCAAGCAGCTCAACAAGCTCGTCAACGTGCTCAAGATCGTCCAGCTCGAGCCGCGCCAGTCCGTCCAGCGCGAGCTGCTGCTGGTGAAGGTCCGCACGGACAACACCACCCGGACCTCCGTGCTGGAGATCGTCCAGATGTTCCGTGCGAAGGTGGTGGACGCCTCCCCGGACGCGGTCACCATCGAGGCCACCGGCGTGGACGACAAGATCACCGCGATGCTCTCGATGCTGGAACCCTTCGGCATCCGCGAGATCGTGAAGTCCGGCGCGGTGGCGATCTCCCGCGGCGGGCGGTCCATCACCGATCGGACCCTCCTGTCCTGACACCGCGGCGTCTCGCATCCGGAGACGTCCTCTCAGAACGTAAGACGCACAGCGATAGGATCCCTCCCATCGCCGGTGCCGCCCTGCGGCACCTGACCAGCACCGACCAGACGAAGGAGCCACACCGTGGCAGAGATGTTCTACGACGACAACGCCGACCTCTCGATCATCCAGGGCAAGAAGGTCGCCATCATCGGCTTCGGCTCGCAGGGCCACGCCCACGCGCTGAACCTGCGCGACAGCGGCGTCGAGGTGCGCGTGGGCCTGCGCGAGGGCTCGAAGTCCCGCGCCAAGGTCGAGGAGCAGGGCCTGGGCGTGGGCACCCCCGCCGAGGTCTCCGAGTGGGCCGACCTCATCATGATCCTCACCCCGGACCAGGACCAGCGGAAGGTCTTCGCCGAGTCGATCGCCCCCCACCTCAGCGAGGGCAAGGCGCTCGCCTTCGCCCACGGCTTCAACATCCGCTTCGGCTACATCGAGGTCCCCGCGGGCGTCGACGTGCTGCTCATCGCGCCCAAGGCCCCTGGCCACACCGTGCGCCGCGAGTTCGTCGCCGGCCGCGGCATCCCGGACATCGTCGCCGTCGAGCAGGACGCCACCGGCCAGGCCTGGGACGTGGCCCTGTCCTACGCCAAGGGCATCGGCGGCACCCGCGCCGGCGTCATCAAGACCACCTTCACCGAGGAGACCGAGACCGACCTCTTCGGCGAGCAGGCCGTGCTGTGCGGCGGCATGAGCCACCTGGTGCAGGCCGGCTTCGAGACCCTCAGCGAGGCCGGCTACCAGCCGGAGATCGCCTACTTCGAGGTGCTGCACGAGCTCAAGCTCATCGTCGACCTCATGTGGGAGGGCGGCATCGCCAAGCAGCGCTGGTCGATCTCCGACACCGCCGAGTTCGGCGACTACGTCTCCGGCCCGCGCGTGGTCACCGACGAGACCAAGGCGAACATGAAGGCCATCCTCGCGGACATCCAGTCCGGCGCCTTCGCCAAGCGGTTCATCGACGACCAGGACAACGGCGCCGTCGAGTTCCAGGAGCTGCGCGAGAAGGAGGCGCAGCACCCGATCGAGACCGTCGGCAAGGACCTGCGCAAGATGTTCTCCTGGAGCGCGCAGTCCGTGGACGAGGACTACACCGAGGGCAGCGCCGCGCGCTGATCCCCGGCCCCGCAGCGCAGAGCCCCGCCCCGAGCAGATCGCTCGGTGCGGGGCTCTGCGCCGTCCTCAGCGGTCCTGGCTGCGACGCAGCACCTGGGTGACCAGAACGCCCGCCGCTGCGGTGATACCGAGGCTCCACAGGATCGGGGGCAGCAGCTGGACGACGGCGCCGCCGATCAGCAGGGCCCGCAGGGCGTCCACGAGCGGGCCCATCGGCTGGTGCTCGGCCACCGGTCGCAGCCAGGAGGGCATCGTCTCCGTGGGGACGAAGGCGCTCGAGAGGTAGGGCAGGAACAGCAGCACGAAGCCGTAGCCGCTGGCGGCCTCGGGGCTGCCGGCGATCATGCCGATGCCGGCGAACAGCGCGGTGATCGCGAGGATCCACAGGGCCACCAGGATGACCACGAGCGCCCAGCGACCGGGCCCGGCGGTGGGTCGGAATCCCAGCGCGAGGGCGACCGCGATCACGATCGCGGTGGCCAGCAGGTTGCGCAGCACGCTCGCGGCCACATGTCCGACCAGGACGGTCCAGGAGCGGATCGGCAGGGTGCGGAACCGCCGCATCGCCCCCAGGTGCAGATCGCGGTTCACGGCGACCGCCACCGAGGAGGCGCCGAAGCCCGCGCAGGTGAGGATCACCCCGGGCACCACGAAGTCGATGTAGCCGTCGTCGAGGATCGCGCCGCCGAAGACGTAGGTGAACAGCAGGAGCATCATCACCGGCAGGGCGACGGCCATCACCAGCCCTTCCCCGTCGCGCAGGCTGTGACGCAGGCTGCGGCCGATGAGGACGGTGCCCGAGCGCAGCGGGCCGGTGCCGCGCACGCGCGGCGCGTCCAGGGCGGTCATGCGGCCACCTCCGGGGTGCCGTGGGCGAGGGCGAGGAAGGCGTCGTCGAGGGTGGGGGAGCGCAGGGCGACGGTCAGGTCCTGATCCGCGGGGCCGAGCTGGGCCAGGGCGCGGGTCAGGGACGCCGCGGTGCCGTCGGTGTCGGCACTGCGGACCTCGGCTCCCGTGGCGTCCTGCAGCACCAGGCGCTGCCCGCCGACGGCGGCGGTGAGCTCCGCGGCGGTGCCGTCGGCGACGATCCGCCCGTCGCGCAGGATCGCGATCCGGTCGGCGAGGGCCTCCGCCTCGTCGAGCGTCTGCGTGGTCAGCAGCACCGTCGTCCCGGCGGCGGCCAGGGCCCGCACATCGTCCCAGACGCGGCGGCGGCTCACCGGGTCCAACCCGGTGGTCGGCTCGTCGAGGAACAGCACGGCGGGGCGCGAGAGCAGCGAGGCCGCCAGGTCCAGGCGCCTGCGCATGCCGCCGGAGTAGGTCGCGACCCGTCGCCGACCGGCCGATGCGAGATCCATCTGCTCGAGCAGGGCATCCGCGCGTCGGCCCGCGTCGCGGCCCAGGCCCAGCAGACGGCCGATCATCACGAGGTTCTCCCGCCCCGTGAGCAGCTCGTCCAGCGTCGTCTCCTGGCCGGTGACCGCGAACAGCCTCCGGGCCCCGGCCGGGTCGCGGAGCACGTCGACCCCGCCGATCCGTGCGCGTCCGCCGTCCGGGCGCACCAGGGTGGTGAGGATCGACACGAGGGTCGTCTTGCCGGCTCCGTTCGCGCCGAGCAGCGCGAGCACGCCGGCCTCGTGGGTGAGGTCCACCCCGCGCAGCACGGGGTGCGCATAGCTCTTGGAGATGTCGTCGATCTCGATGGCGGCGTCCATGGCCGTCCCCCTTCTGTCTGCGTCGCACACGGTATGCGACATACACAGTATGTATCGCACGCAGAAGCCGCGCAACGCCCACTGCGTATGTCGTACGCTGTGCGCATGTCCGAGGAGCAGCACGACGGGGTCTCCCGTCTGGTCGCCATGGCCTGGGGGGTGGCGACCGCGCCGCAGCGCGGGCCCCGCCGGGAGCTCAGCCACGAGCGGATCGTCGAGGCCGCGATCGCGATCGCCGATGCCGAGGGGCTCGCGGCGGTGACCATGCAGCGCGTCGCGAAGACCTTCGGGTTCACCACGATGGCCCTGTACCGCTACGTCTCCTCCAAGGACGATCTGCACCAGCTCATGCTCGACGCCGTGGTCGGGGACGACTGGGCGGTAGAGGACGAGGACTGGCGCACCGGGCTCGAGCAGTGGGCCCGCACCATCGCCGCCGGCTACGCGCGCCATCCCTGGGCGCTGGATCTGCCCCTGTCCTCGGAGACGCTCCTCATGCCGGGCCAGGTCCATGCTGTGGACCAGGGGATGCGGGCCCTGCGCACCCTGACCGCCCCGCCGGAGGCCAAGCTCGGCGTGCTCATGGCGGTCGCGGTGCAGGTGCGGGGCTTCGCCGCGCTGGGGCGCGACGTCTCCGGCGACGGAGGCGCCGTGGCGGAGCCCACGCGGCGCCTGCTGCGCGAGATCGTGGCCCAGGGGCGGTTCCCCGACGCCCGCGCCGTCATCGACTCGGGTCTCTTCTTCGGGGAGGCGGGCCTGGAGGCCGGGGGCGACGACGATCTGGGCGTGGCCCTGCAGCTGCTGATGCCCGGCATCGAGGCCGTCCTCGACAGCTCCTCGACCGGTGCCGACCCGCCCGCGCCGCTCGACGATCCCGCGGCGCGCCTCACCGCCGCACAGGAAGAGCTCGCCGCCGTCACCGCCCTGCGCAAGGCCACCCAGCGCCGTGTCCGCGAGCTCGAGAAGCGTGAGGACCGGGCGCGTCGAGCCCGGGACGAGGCGCGCGCCGCCGCGAAGGCCGCGGCCCGTGCCGCCGCCCGTGCCGACGGGAGCAGTCTCGGATCCTGACCCCGGTATCCGCATGGCGGACACCGACGTATCCTGTGCGCGGACCCAGACCGGCTTCCGCGAGCCGCACCCCACCCGGAGGTAACACCTGTGACGCGTCCCGTCGTTCTCCTCGCCGAGGAGCTCTCGCCCGCCACCCTCGACGTGCTCGGCAGCGGCGTCGACATCCGCCATGTCGACGGCACCGACCGCCCTGCCCTGCTCGCCGCGGTGGCCGAGGCCGACGCCCTCCTGGTGCGCTCGGCGACCTCCGTGGACGCGGAGGTCTTCGCGGCCGCCCGGAACCTCTCCGTCGTCGCCCGCGCGGGCGTGGGCCTCGACAATGTCGACGTGCCCGCCGCCACGGCCAACGGCACCATGGTCATCAACGCCCCGACCTCCAACATCGTCTCCGCGGCGGAGCTCGCGGTGTCGCTGATCCTCGCCTCGCTGCGCAACATCTCGCGCGCGGACGCCTCGGTGAAGTCCGGGAAGTGGGAGCGCAAGCAGCTCACCGGCGTCGAGCTGCTGGGAAAGACCGTCGGCGTGGTCGGCTTCGGCCGTATCGGCCAGCTGGTCGCCGAGCGCCTGCGCCCCTTCGGCGTGCACCTGCTCGCCTACGACCCCTACGTCAACCACACCCGCGCCGCGGAGCTCGGCGCCCGCGTCGTCGAGCTCGACGAGCTCATGCGCGAGGCCGACGTGGTCACCGTCCACATGCCCAAGACCCCGGAGACCACCGGCCTCATCGGGGCGGAGGAGTTCGACCTCGCCAAGCCGAACCTCCACGTCGTCAACGCCGCCCGCGGCGGGCTCATCGACGAGGAGGCCCTCTACCAGGCCCTCGTCGAGAAGAAGATCGCCGGCGCGGCCCTGGACGTGTACACCTCCGAGCCGCCCTCGACCTCGCCGACCGCCGCGAAGCTCCTCGAGCTGGACTCGGTCACCCTCACCCCGCACCTGGGCGCCTCCACCGCCGAGGCGCAGGAGAAGGCCGGCGTGGCCGTCGCCCACTCGGTGCGCCTGGCGCTGGCCGGCGAGCTCGTGCCCGACGCGGTCAACGTCGCCGGCGGCGCGATCGACGACGAGGTCCGCCCCGGCATCGCCCTCGCCGACCGCCTGGGCCAGATCTTCACCGCCCTCGCCGACTCCGGGCCGGAGCTGCTCGAGATCGTCGTGCGCGGAGAGATCGCCTCCCGCGACGTCACCGCGATCAAGCTCTCCGCGCTGCGCGGCGTCTTCCGCAACATCGTCACCGACCAGGTCAGCTACGTGAACGCCCCGGTGCTGGCCGAGGAGCGCGGGATCCGCGTCGACCTCGTCACCGAGGAGGACTCGGACACCTTCCGCAACGTCGTCCAGGTGCGCGGCACCCTGCGCGACGGCGAGGTCGTCTCCGTCTCCGGCACCCTGTCCGGCGTCAGCCAGGTCCACAAGCTCGTCGAGCTCGGCGGGCACGCCCTGGACACCCCGCTGTCGGACCACCTGCTGGTGATCCGCTACGAGGACCGCCCCGGACTGGTGGGCCGCTACGGCGCGCTGCTGGGCGAGAACGATGTGAACATCGCCGGCATGCAGGTCTCCCGCGCGGGGGACTCGGGATCCGAGGCCCTCGTGGTCCTGAACCTGGACGAGGCCGTCCCGCACGAGCTTGCCGAGGCGATCGGTGCCGAGATCGGCGCCGTGTCCTGCCGCGCCGTCGACGTCAGCTACTGAGCACGAGGAGATCCACCCCATGAGCAGCACCGTTCTCGACCTCGCCGTCATCGAGGGCGACGGCATCGGCCACGAGGTCGTCCCCCAGGGCCTGCGGGTCCTCGAGGCCGCCCTCGAGGGATCCGGCATCGAGGTCCGCACCACCGGCTACGACCTGGGCGCGGGCCGCTGGCACCGCACCGGGGAGACCCTCACCGACCAGGACATGGAGGCCCTCGCCCAGCACGACGCGATCGTGCTCGGCGCCGTCGGCGACCCCGACGTCCCCTCCGGCGTCCTGGAGCGCGGCCTCCTGCTGAAGCTCCGCTTCGGCTTCGACCACTTCGTCAACCTCCGCCCGACCCGCCTGGTGCCGGGCGTCTCCTCGCCGCTGGCCGATCCCGGCGAGGTCGACTTCCTCGTCGTCCGCGAGGGCACCGAGGGCCCCTACGTCGGCAACGGCGGCGCCATGCGCGTGGGCACCGACCTCGAGGTCGCCACCGAGGTGTCGCTGAACACCGCCGTCGGCGTCGAGCGCGTGGTCCGCTACGCCTTCGCGCAGGCGGAGCGCCGCCGGAAGAAGCTGACGCTCGTGCACAAGCACAACGTGCTCGTCCACGCCGGCCACCTGTGGCGCCGCATCGTCGAGCGCGTCGGCGCCGAGCACCCGGACGTCGCGGTCGACTACGCGCACGTGGACGCGGCCACCATCTACATGGTCACCGATCCCTCGCGCTTCGACGTGATCGTCACCGACAACCTCTTCGGCGACATCCTCACCGACCTGGCCGCCGCCATCGGCGGAGGCATCGGCCTGGCCGCGAGCGCCAACATCAACCCCACCGGCGACTTCCCGTCGATGTTCGAGCCCGTGCACGGCTCGGCCCCGGACATCGCCGGCCAGGGCCTCGCCGATCCCACCGCGACGGTGCTCTCGGTCGCGCTGCTGCTGGACCACCTCGGCCACGCCGAGGCGGCCGGCCGCGTGCGCGCCGCGGTCGACGCGGACCTCGCCGTCCGCGCGGACCTCGGCGCCCGCTCCACGAGCGAGGTCGGCGACGCCCTCGTCGCGGCCGTACGATCGGCCTGACGCCCCCATCCCGGGGTGCCGGGCCCGTCCCGGCACCCCGCCCCGCCACCCCTACGCCCTCCGAGGAGTCCCGATGACCGCGCTCACCTTCCCGCTGGCCGATGCTGCACGTCGCATCTCGCAGGAGGAGCGCGATGCCGTCCTGGCCGCCCCCGGCTTCGGACAGCACTTCACCGACTTCATGGCCCACGCCCGCTGGAGCATCGACGGAGGCTGGCACGGGGGAGAGCTGATCCCCTTCGGGCCGATCAGCCTCTCGCCCGCCACCGCGGTCCTCCACTACGCCCAGGAGATCTTCGAGGGGATGAAGGCGTTCCGCCACGCCGACGGCTCGGTGTGGACGTTCCGCCCCGAGAAGAACGCCGAGCGCCTGCAGCGCTCCGCCCGCCGCCTGGCGCTGCCGGAGCTGCCCACCGAGGACTTCCTCGCCTCGGTGCGGGAGCTGGTCGCGGCCGACGAGCCGTGGGTGCCGACCGCCGGGGGCGAGGCGGGGGAGGCCTCGCTGTACCTGCGCCCGTTCATGTTCGCCTCCGAGGAGTTCCTCGGCGTGCGCGCCGCCCAGCAGGTCGACTACTACGTCATCGCCTCCCCGGCGGGGAACTACTTCCCCCGCGGGGTGCAGCCGCTGGTCGTGTGGATCACCGACGCCTTCGCCCGCGCCGGCGCCGGGGGCACGGGCGCCGCCAAGTGCGGCGGCAACTACGCCTCCTCCCTGCTGGGCAAGCGCGAGGCCGCCCAGAACGGGGCCGACGAGGTCCTCTTCCTGGACTCCGAGACGCACACCGCCATCGACGAGCTCTCCGGCATGAACGTCTTCGCGCTCACCCGGGACGGCCGGATCGAGACCCCGACCCTGACCGGGTCGATCCTCGAGGGCGTCACCCGGGACTCGCTGCTGCGCCTGGCCGCCGACCGCGGCCTCGAGGTCGTCGAGACGCGGATGGTCGCCGAGGACGTCCTCGCCCGCGTCGCCTCCGGCGAGATCACCGAGATGTTCGCCTGCGGCACCGCGGCCGTGATCACCCCCATCGGCGAGTTCCGCTCCCCGCAGGGCGCGTGGACCGTCGGCGACGGCGGCTCCGGCGAGCTCACCCTCGCGCTGCGCTCGGAGCTGACCGACATCCAGTACGGCCGTGCCGAGGACCGCTACGGCTGGCTGACCCGGCTCGTCTGAGCCGATGGCGTGCGCTCGCCCCGCGCACGCGAGACCGAGACCCCTAGGAGGCCGAGGATGTCCGCCCCGCATCCCGCACCCGTGACCCCGCCCCGGCAGGACCACGCCTTCCACCTGTACGACACCACGCTGCGCGACGGCTCCCAGCAGGAGGGCCTGACGCTGTCGGTCGCCGACAAGCTGGCCGTCGCCCGCCTGCTCGACGAGCTGGGCGTGACCTACATCGAAGGCGGATGGCCCGGCGCCGTCCCCAAGGACACCGAGTTCTTCCGCCGGGCCCAGCACGAGCTGACCCTGCACAGCGCCCGCCTGGCCGCCTTCGGCGCGACGCGCCGCGCCGGGGTCCGCGTGGAGGAGGACGAGCAGGTCCGCGCGCTGGTCGAGGCGAGCACCCCCACCATCACCCTGGTGGCGAAGTCGGACATCCGCCACGTCCACGGCGCCCTGCGCACCACCGGCGAGGAGAACCTCGCCATGGTCCGCGACACCGTCGCCCACCTGGTGGGCCTCGGGCGGGAGGTGTTCGTGGACGCCGAGCACTTCTTCGACGGCTTCCGGGCCGATCCCGAGCACGCCACGGCCGTCGCCCTGGAGGCCTTCGCCGCGGGCGCCGCGGCCGTGGTCCTGTGCGACACCAACGGCGGGATGCTGCCCCATGACGTAGCCGAGATCGTCGCGGAGCTGCGCTCCCGTCTCGAGGCCGCGGGCGCCGGCGAGGGCCGCCTGGGCGTGCACACCCACAACGACTCGGGCTGCGCGGTCGCCAACGCCCTCACCGCGGTGCGCGGCGGGATCACCCACGTGCAGGGATGCGTGAACGGCTACGGGGAGCGCACCGGCAACGCGGACCTCGTGACCATGCTGGCGGACCTCCAGCTGCGGATGGGCGTGGAGCTCGTCCCCGCGGAGTCGCTGGGCGAGGCGACCCGCATCGCCCACGCCATCGGCGAGATCGTCAACATGGCGGCCTCCCCGCGCGCGCCGTACGTCGGCGCCAGCGCCTTCGCCCACAAGGCGGGCCTGCACGCCTCCGCGATCCGGGTGGACCCGGATCTCTACCAGCACATCGACCCGCGCCTGGTCGGCAACGACATGCGCATGATCATCTCCGAGATGGCCGGGCGCGCCTCCATCGAGCTGAAGGGCCGCGAGCTCGGCTTCGACCTCACGGGCGAGAAGGCCCTGCTGGCCCGCCTCGCCGCGCGCGTCAAGCAGCGCGAGGCGGAGGGCTACTCCTACGAGGCGGCCGATGCCTCCTTCGAGCTGCTCCTGCTGGACGAGATGGGCCGCGTGCCGCGCTACTTCGAGGTCGAGTCCTGGCGCACCACCTCCCACCAGCTGCGCGACGGCGGCCTCGAGACGGAGGCGACCGTCAAGCTCGCCCCGTCCCCGACGGCCGGCGACGACGACGCCGCGGGCCGGCGCACCGTCACCATCGCCGAGGGCAACGGACCGGTCAATGCGCTGGACACCGCCCTGCGGGCCGCGCTGCGCTCGCGCTTCCCGCAGGTGGACGACTTCGAGCTGATCGACTTCAAGGTCCGCATCCTCGATGCGCACCACGGCACCGACGCCACCACCCGTGTGCTCGTGCGCACCGCCGGGCTGGGGCTGGAGTTCCAGACGGTCGGCATCGGCCCGAACCTCATCGAGGCCTCCTGGGAGGCCATCACCGACGCCTACACGTACGGATTCCACAAGGCCGGGATCTGAGCGCCGGGCCGCGCCCCTGACCCCGCCTGGTCCGCGACGGTCAGTCGCCGGCCGCCCCCCCTGAATCCGGCGCCTCCGCGACGAACGGTCACCCGGGCTTCCCTCTGCGCCTCGCAGGGGGAAGTCCGGGTGACTGTCCGCGCCGGGGAACCGGCTCGTGGACCGGCGCGGGAGCCGCGAGAGCCGGGGCCGCGGGAGCCCGGGCCGAGCTCAGATCTGCAGCTCGCCCATCGTGTCCCAGCCCTCGCCCTCGACCTGCCGCGAGATGATCCTCGGGGTCTCGCGCAGGTGCGGGCGCATCGCCTCCAGCCCCTTCGCGAAGTGGTCGCTGTTCACGTGCGGTGCGGCGCCCTCGTCGGTGAACGCCTCGACCAGGACGAACTCGAGCGGGTCCTCGAGGCTGCGGGACCATTCGAAGAAGAGGTTGCCCTCCTCCGCCCGCGTCGCCTCGGTGAACTCGCGGACGGCCTCGGGGAACGCCTCGGCGCTCTCGGGCTTGACGGCGTACTTGACGACGATGACGTACATCAGGGCTCCTCCTGGCAGGGATCGGGAATGTGCGGTCCCGACCAGCATTCCAGAAGCCGGTCGGCTACTGTGACGGCCATGACCCATCTCGTGCTCACGGCCATCGGCGACGACCGGGAAGGACTGGTCTCCGCGCTGTCGCGGACCGTCGAGTCCCATGGCGGGAACTGGCTGGACAGCCAGTTCTCCCACCTGGCAGGGAAGTTCGCCGGCATCGTCCTGATCGAGATCCCGGCCTCCGGGGTCCAGGAGCTCACCGCGGCCGCCGCCGCGCTCGAGGGCGAGGTCGGCCTCGCGGTCGAGGTGACGCAGGGCCGGGCCCAATCCCCGGAGGCCGCGGAGGCTCCGGCATCGGCCGCCGATGCGCAGGCCGCCCGGGCGGTGGCCGTGCGCCTGGTGGGCCTGGACCGCCCCGGGCTGGTCCGTCAGATCTCCACGGCGCTGGCCGAGCAGCGGGTGAGCATCGGCAGCTTCCGGTCCTGGACCTCGAGCGCGCCGCAGGGCGGCGGCGTGCTGTTCGAGGCGGAGTCCGTGGTGAGCGTCCCCGCCGGGCTGGAGATCGAGGTCGTGCGTGCCGCGCTCGAGCCGATCGCCGACGAGCTGATGGTCGATCTGGAGCTGGACGAGCAGGCCTGAGACGCCGCCGCGGCGGCCCGCCGTGACCGAACCGTGATGTTCGGTCTTGCCGGCGGACCGCAGGGTGGAAGGAGACCGGGGTCTCGCAGATTCTGAGGGCTCACCTGCCGTTCCTCGGGAGAGCAGAGGCCCCTCATGACCGCAGATCCGCTCGCGCCCCCCGCCCCTACCACCGCTCCGCGCACCGGGAGCCTTCCCACGGGAACGCTCCCCGCCGCACGTCCCCTGCCCGCCGGGGCGGTGCGCGCCCTGGTGCTCGCGACCCTCGGCTTCGGCGTGAGCTGCTGGGCCTGGGCGCTGCTGAGCCCGCTGGGCCCGGTCCTCGTCCAGCGGGGGACCGTGGCCGACGCCTCCCTCGTCGTGGCGATCCCCGTGCTCGTCGGGGCCGTCGGCCGGATCCCGATCGGCGCGCTGACCGACCGCTTCGGCGGGCGGATCATGTTCCCCGCCGTATCCCTCGCCGCCGTCGTCCCGGTGCTGTTCCTGGGCCTGGTCGGCCAGGACTCCCTGGCCGGCCTGCTGCTGGGCGGACTGCTGCTGGGCATCGCCGGCACCATCTTCGCGATCGGCATCCCGTTCGTGAACTCCTGGTTCCCTCCGGAGCGGCGCGGCATGGCCACCGGCATCTACGGGGCGAGCATGGGCGGCACGGCCATCGCCGCCTTCACCACCGTCCCGCTGGTCAGCGCGGCCGGACCGGCCGCCCCGTTCCTCGCCTCCGCCGCGGCGCTGGTCCTGTACGCCGGGGTGGCGGCCGTGCTGATGCGCCCCGCGCCCGGCTGGCGCCCCTCGACCGCGAACCCGCTGCGGCAGACGGCCGGCGCCCTGCGCCTGCCGATCACCTGGCAGACCGGGGCGCTGTACGCCCTGTCCTTCGGCGGGTACGTCGCCTTCACCGTGTTCCTGCCCACCCTGCTGGTGGGCTGGTACGAGCTCTCTCCCGGGGACGCCGCCCTGCGCACCGCCGGGTTCGTGGTGGTCGCCGTGATCCTGCGTCCCTTCGGCGGGGTGCTCGCGGATCGCTTCACCGCCGCCCGGACGCTGCTGGTCTCCTATGCGGCTCTCGCCCTCGCCGCCGGCGTGCTCATGGTGCATCCGCCGCTGGCCCCCTGGGGGACGGCCGCGTTCCTGCTGGCCGCCGGCGGGCTGGGCCTCGGAGCCGGAGCCGTGTTCGCGCTGGTCGCCCGGGTCGCGCCGCCGCAGTCCATCGGCGCGGTGACCGGCGTGGTCGGCGCCGCGGGCGGGCTGGGCGGCTTCGTCCCGCCGCTGCTGATGGCGGCTTCGATGGAGTCCTTCGGCACCTACGGTCCGGCGCTCGCAGCGCTGCTCGCCGCGGCCGTCGGCGCCCTCGCGCTGACCGCCCACGTGGGGCGGCGGGATCGGCCGGCGGCTGCCTGAGACGGTCCGTCCCGGTCAGCGCCCGCCGATCTCGCCGACGCGGGTGACGGCCAGGACGGGCTCTCCCGCCTCGTCGGTCGCCTCGAGGTCCAGCTCCGCCTCGATGGCCCAGTCGTGGTTGCCCTCGGGATCGTCCAGCACCTGGCGGATCCGCCAGACCTTGGACTCCTCGGAGATGTGCAGCAGCTGAGGGGAGCGGGCGGGCCCGTCGATGCCGACCTCGTCGTACTCGTCGTAGTAGGCGTCCATGGCCTCCGCCCAGCGGGCCGTGTCCCAGCCCGAGGCGCCGTCGAGCTCCGCCAGGCGCGCCTCCCGCTCGAAGGCGAAGTGCTCGACCCGCTGCCACATGGCGGCGCGGACCATCGTGCGCAGCACCTTCGTCTGCGCGGACAGGCCGCGCGGCGTGGTGGGCCGCACCTCGGTGGCCGTGTCCGGCCCGAGATCCTCGGGATGGGTGAGGGACTCCCATTCGTCCAGCAGGGAGGAGTCGATGCCGCGCACCAGCACCCCCAGCCATTCGATGACGTCGTCGAGGCCCTCGGTGCGCAGGTCCTGGGGGATCGTGCGGCGCATGGCCCGGTAGGCGTCGGAGAGGTAGCGCAGGACGATGCCCTCGGAGCGCGTCAGCTGGTAGCGCTGGACGAACTCGCTGAAGGTCTGCCCGGTCTCGTAGATCTCCCGGACGATCGACTTGGGGGAGAGGTCGCTCTCGCGCACCCACGGGTTCTTCGCCCGGTAGATCGCCAGGGCCGCCTCGAGGTCCTCCGCCAGCGGCTTGGGCCAGGTGACCTCCTCGAGCAGCTTCATGCGCTCGGTGTACTCGACGCCGTCGGCCTTGAGCTCGGCCACCAGCTCCCCGCGGGCGGCGTTCTGCTGGGCCAGCAGCACCTGCATCGGGTCCTCGAGGATCGCCTCGATGATGGAGACGGTGTCCATCGCCAGGGTCTCGGACTCCTCGTCGAGGGAGTCGATCATGGCGATCGCGAACGGGGCCAGCGGCTGGTTCATGGTGAAGTCCAGCTGCAGGTCGTCCACCAGGCCGATGCGCCGGCCCAGGTGGTCGGGCTCCGCCCGGACCTCGACGATCTCCGCCTCGAGCAGGTTGCGGAAGATCTCCACCGCGTCCTTGACGAGCCTGAGCTTCTGGGTGCGGGTCTGATGGCTGGTCATGATGAGGTGGCGCGCGGCGGCGATCGCGCTGCCGGGACGGGCGATCAGCGCCAGCTCCATCGACACGGTGATCCGCAGATGGGGGCGCAGCGCCTCCGGGGCGTTCTCCACGAGCTTGGTCAGGTTCGCCTCGGACCAGTTCACGGCGCCGTCGGGGATCCGGGGCTTGGGCTCCTTCTTGCGCTTCTTCGCATTGTTGGGGGCCTGGCCCGTCTTCGCCCGGGCGGCGGCCCGGGCCTGCTCCTTGACGAACTCGACCGTCCACGGCGGAGCCTGCACCACCACGTGCCCGACCGTGTCGAATCCGGCGCGGCCCGCACGCCCGGCGATCTGGTGGAACTCGCGGGAGTTCAGCAGGCGCTGGCGGCGGCCGTCGAACTTCGCCAGGCCCGTCAGCAGCACGGTGCGGATCGGCACGTTGATGCCGACGCCCAGGGTGTCGGTGCCGCAGACGATCTTCAGCAGGCCCGACTGGGCCAGGCGCTCCACCAGGCGCCGGTACTTCGGCAGCATCCCGGCGTGGTGGACGCCGATGCCCTGGCGCACCAGGCGCGAGAGCACCGTGCCGAATCCCTTCGAGAAGCGGAAGTCGCCGATCAGCTCACGGACCTTCTCCTTCTCCTCGGCGGTGAGGATCTTGCTGCCCTGCAGCGCCTGGGCGTGCTCGAGCGCGTCCTTCTGGGTGAAGTGGACGACGTAGACGGGCGCGTCGCGGTCCTCGAGGATCTCCTGCAGGGTGTCCTCGAGGGCCACGTCGGACCAGCGGAAGTCCAGCGGCACGGGGCGCGGGGCATCGGCGATCGTGCTCACCGGCCGCCCGGTGCGCTCGGCGAGGTCCTCCTCGAAGAACGACACATCGCCCAGGGTCGCGCTCATGAGCACGAACTGGGTGCGCGGCAGCTCGATCAGCGGCACCTGCCAGGCCCAGCCGCGCTGGGAGTCGCCGTAGAAGTGGAACTCGTCCATCACCACCAGGCCCACATCGCTGGTGGGCCCCTCGCGCAGGGCGTGCTGGGCGAGGATCTCCGCGGTGCACACGATGATCGGGGCCTCATGGTTGACGGCCGCGTCGCCGGTCATCATGCCCACGCTCTGGGCGCCGAACATCGACACGATCTCGAAGAACTTCTCGCTGACCAGCGCCTTGATCGGCGCGGTGTAGTACGCGCGCTGCCCGCGGGACAGCGCCGCGAACAGCGCGGCATAGGCGATCGTGGTCTTGCCGGAACCGGTGGGCGTCGCGGCGATCACGTGGTCGCCGGCGGCGATCGCCAGCAGCGCCTCCTCCTGATGGGGGTACAGGCTGCGCCCCAGCTCCGCCTGCGCCGCGATGAACGCGTCGATGATCGCGTCCGGGGACTGATCGGCATCGGGCTCGGGCAGGAAGGGGGAGAGGGCAGGCATGGGGTCCAGTCTGCCAGGGGGCGGCGACGCCCGCGGACGCTCAGCGGTCCGCCGGTCCCGCCGCCCGGGCTGGCCGCCGGCGGCTCATCCGTGCGGCGGGCGCTCCCCGCGCAGCCAGCGGCGGTGGCCGTCGATCGCCGCCCGGGCGGGCCGGGCCGGCTGCAGGAGGTCCGGCCCGTGGTCGGAGGTCGACTCGCCGCGGCTCATCGCGAAGCGCGCGTTCGTGATCGCCGGGCGC
Organism: Brachybacterium phenoliresistens; assembly: GCF_039530785.1. Lineage (NCBI taxonomy): Bacteria > Bacillati > Actinomycetota > Actinomycetes > Micrococcales > Dermabacteraceae > Brachybacterium > Brachybacterium phenoliresistens. The sequence continues at coordinate 565,396 of NZ_BAAAOW010000001.1, read as the reverse complement.
AGCCGGCGGCCGTCGTGGAGGACCACCACGGTTCCTCCGCGGTTCATGAGCGAGCGGTCCACCTCGATCACCGTGATCTCCTCCCAGGGGATGCGCCGCCCGCCCAGATACCGGCGGTCGACGATCCCGTCGGCGCGCACCTCGAAGGCCGGGCGCAGCAGGAGGGTGATGGCGACCCCGGTGAGACCCCAGCCGAGCAGGACGACGAGCGCGAGCAGCACGTGAGGCCGCTCCGGGACCAGCAGCGCCAGCAGGAGGGAAGCGATCATCGTCAGGGCGTGCCCGACGAGGACGAGCGTCACGAGGACGCGGACGAGCACGCCGGGGGCGGCGCGGTACAGCACCTCGGTCGCGCGGATCTCGGGCATGGGTACTCCTCCCCATCGTGCGGAGCGCAGGTCGACTCTAGGATCAGACGCAGCGCCGCGGGTGCGTCCGTCACGAGAAGGGGTCCGACATGAGCTTCCTGGGAGCCGATACCGATCAGCTGCGTGAACTCGCCGGGTCGACGAAGAACGGCGCCGGTCGCATCGAGGACCTGGTCGCCTCGCTCGACGGCACCGTGCACGGCGTCACCTGGGTGGGTCCCGACGCCGACGCCTTCCGCGAGCGGTGGAACGGGATGGTCCTGGCCCTCGTCCGCGATGCCGTGGAGCGGCTCGCCGAGCGCAGCCGGGTGCTCGAGGGGAACGCCGAGGACCAGGACTCCACCAGCGACGGCGACGGCGGCAGCGGCGGCACCCCCGGCGACGGGGAGGGCTCGATCTGGGACGCCATCCAGCAGTGGCTGGAGGACTACGAGCCGAAGGAGAGCGACGGGTTCTTCGGCGATCTTCTCGGCGGGCCGGAATCGGGGCTGCTGGGCAACCTGGCCTGGAACACGGCGTCGGCCGGGATGGACCTGTTCGGGATCTTCGGCGGCACCCCCGCCACCATCGCGGGGCTCCCGATGGACGTCGCGAGCATGGGCATCGGCCTGTACGACGCGATGCAGAGCTTCCAGGACGGCGAGCTGTACGGCACCGCCGACGGACTCATCACCTACGGCATCAACGCGGCGGACACCACGTTCGGGGTCCTCAGCCTGGTCCCGTTCCCGCCGGTCATGGCCGCCGGGGAGATCGGCGGCACCGTCACCGGGACCCTGGACACCCTGTGGTCGGGGGCGACCGCGCTCGCGCAGCTCGACGCGATCAACGGCGGGGACAGCGGCGGCTCCACGAGCCGCTTCCTGCTCGACGCGGTCGGCGTGCCGACCGATGTGCTCAACGGTGCGGAGGGCCTCTTCGCCGACGGCAGCGCGTGGATCCGGGACCAGGTCCCGGTCATCGATCCGATCATCGACAGCTCGCAGACCCTCGTCGAGAACATCATCCCGGACGACGCGCAGGGCGCCATCGAGAGCTGGGCGGAAGGCGCCAACGACTGGATCGACGACAAGCTGCCCTGGTGAGGCTCAGCCCTGCGGGGCGATGGTGAACAGGGACAGGGCGAGCTCCTCCAGCTGGTCCGCCGAGGCCGCGACGGCCTCGAGCAGCTCGCCGTCCTCCGCCTCCTGCACCACGACCACGCCGCCGGGCCCCGATGCCACCAGCACCGACGGCGAGAGGCGATCCCGGCGGTCGGTCACCCGCACGCGGGTGCGGTGCTCGGCCCCGCGCAGCAGCGGGCCGATCCCGTCCGATGCCTCGAGCTGCTCGTAGCTGCCGGTGACGACGTCGGTGACGGGGGAGCCCGCGGCATGGCCGCCCGGATCGATCCGATGGCGCAGCACGTCCGCCGCATGCGCGGTGTCGCTCATGGAGAAGTGGTGTATCCCGTCGGGGGAGACGAGCTCCTGCAGCACGGTGCCGTCGTGATCGACGAACATGCTGGCGATCGACACCCGCTCCACCGTCGGGCCGTCGGCACGGATCTGCAGCGGCACCAGCATGCGCCGGGCCACGATGCCGGTGAGCAGGATGTTCGGGGTCCATGCCTCGGGGTCCCCGACGGGCTCGCGCCGCTCGAGGGCCGCCACCGCGGACTCGGGGGCGAACAGCCCGCGCGCGACCAGCGAGCGGGCCGCCGAGAGCCGTGCCTCGTCCCGGGAGAAGCCCTCCGCCCGGGCCTCGCGGGCGGTGACCCACGGCAGGTCGAAGCCCATGCCGTCGCCGGTCAGCGCGAGGATCTCCTCATCGGTGATCGAGGTGAGGACCTGCGGATCCCCCGCGGCGTGCGGGGCGAGGGCGGCCGCGGCCGCGGTCTGGCGGGTGGGGGCATCGGTGTTCACGGGACCTCCGAGGTGGGCTGGGCGGCGCGGTCCACCGGACCGACGGGACCATCCTCACATGTCGAGGGACCGTCAGCGAGGCGTGCCGGGGTGCCGACGGCGCAGGTGCTCCTGATGCGCCTGGATCGCCGCCCGGGTGGGCCGGGCCGGCTGCAGCAGGTCCGGTCCGTGGTCGGAGACGGATTCCCCGCGCCGCAGGGCGTACCGGGCCGCCGTCAGCTCGGAGCGCACGCGCCGCCCGTCCCGCGTGACGACGACCGTCGCGCCGCGGCCGAGCGTGCTGCGGTCCACCTCGACCACCGCCACCTCGTCCCAGGGGATGCGCCGGCGTCCCAGCCAGCCGCGGATCGTGATGCCCGTGGTGGTGACGGTGAAGCGCTGGAGGTTGGCGAGGAGCGTGATCACCAGGACGGCGAGGAGCAGGGGGAGCACGATCAGACCGGCGAGCATCATCCTGCCGTCGCCGTCGAGCAGGGCCAGGAGCACGGGCACGCCGATCGCCAGCTCCAGCAGCAGCGCGAGGGCGATGCTCAGCAGGCGCATCCACCAGGCCAGGGAGACGGTGTACAGGACCTGCGGCCGATGCGGATCGGGGGAGTGCGCCATGGGGCCTATCCTCTCAAGCCGTGGCGGAGCCGGCGAGCGGCTCGACGTGCGCGAGGATCCGCTCGCGCAGCGCATCGGCCCGCTCGGCGAGCGCGCGCTGGCGCCGCCGGTACTCGGCCTTGCCCTCCGCGGACTCGATCGGCACCACGCCGTAGCCCAGCGGCCGCACGTCGTAGGGGCTCGCCTCCATGTCCAGCACGCGGGTGTCCCGGGCGTGCTCGAAGCAGTCCAGCACGAGATCCGAGGGGACCAGCGGCACCAGCTTCATCGCCCACTTGTAGAGGTCCATGCCCACGTGCAGGCAGGCGGGATTGTCCCGCTGCACCTGCGTGGCCCGGGTGGGGGCGAGCGCATTGCGGGGCACGGCCGGGGGCGTGAAGAAGCGGAAGGCGTCGATGTGGGAGCACACCAGGCGCTCGCCCTCGACGACCGCATCGGTCGCCTCCTGGCCCAGGCGCAGCGGCAGGTCCTCGTGGCGCTGCGCGCCCGGGGGCAGGCGGTAGACCATCGCCCACTCGTGCAGCCCGAAGCAGGAGAAGTTCGGCGCCCGCCGCGCGAGGGAGGAGGAGCGCAGCAGGCGGACCATGAAGTCCAGCGCATCGGCCCGCTCGGCGAGATAGCGCGGGACATCGGCGCGGCGCAGCGTCGTCCCCGCGGTCTCGGTGTCGACGTACCAGCCGCGCTCGCCGCCGGGGCGGATGTCGCCCGCGGGGCGCTCGTCGGCGCCGGGCCGCGGATCGGCGGCGGCGTCGTAGGCGGTCTCCCACCCCGGGTGCCAGCGCCGCAGACGCGCGGCGCTGAAGGGGTAGTAGGTGAACAGGAAGTCCTCGACGGGATGCTTCTGCCCGGCCGCGCGCCGGGCACGGTGCCCCGCGGTGAGCGCATCGGCCCGTGCCTCGTGCTCCGCGCGCGAGGCGGCCGCGGCCTCTGCGTCCAGGATGCGGCGGGGCTCGGGGACCGGGAGGGGCATGGGGCCAGTGTGTCAGGAGCTCTGCCGGACGGGGACGTGAGCTCGGTCGCGCCCGGCCCGCAGCGGCGCGCGCCGGCAGCGCGACCGGCCCGCCCCGCGGCCCGTCGGAGGACCGCGCCCCGCCGCCGGCCCCGCCGGGGGACCGGGGGCCGCGGCCTAGACTGGAGCGCATGCGCATCGTCCGATACACCACCGGTGAGGACCCCATGTACGGCATCGTCCAGGACAAGGACGGCACGGACATGGTCTACGGCATCACCGGCGACCCCCTGTACACCGAGATCCGCCCCACCGGGAAGATCACCCCGCTGGCCGACGTCCGCCTGCTGGCCCCCGTCATCCCCCGGTCGAAGGTCGTGTGCGTGGGCCGCAACTACGCCGCCCACGCCGCCGAGCTCGGCAACGAGGTCCCCGAGCAGCCGCTGCTGTTCCTCAAGCCCAACACCGCCGTCGTCGGCCCCGGCGATCCGGTGGTCCTGCCGTCCTACAGCGACGAGGTCAGCCTCGAGGCGGAGCTCGCCGTGGTCGTCAAGACCATCGCCAAGGACATCGACGCCGAGCAGGCCGCCCAGGTGATCCTGGGGTACACCTGCGCCAACGACTTCACCGCGCGCGACGCCCAGCGCGAGGAGAAGCAGTGGTTCCGCGCCAAGGCGTTCGACACCTCGTGCCCGCTGGGCCCGTGGATCGAGACCGATCTCGACGTCTCCGACGCCCGCATCGGCTCGTCCGTCGACGGCGAGGTCGCGCAGGACGGCACCACCGCCGACATGATCCGTTCCGTGCCCGAGCTGATCGCGGAGATCTCCCGCGTGGTCACCCTGCTCCCCGGGGATGTGATCCTCACCGGCACCCCCGCCGGCGTGCGCTCCGTCGCCGAGGGCAGCGAGGTCGACGTGACCATCGAGGGCATCGGCACCCTGACCAACCCCGTCGTGCGGCGCTGAACCGCCCGCCGCGACCCGTCCCACCCGTCATCGAGGAGAGCCTCCGCGTGAGCACCACCGCCGCGTCCACCCCGTCCGATCCCCGCGACACCCCCGCCGAGGTGCGGGTCCGCTTCTGCCCGAGCCCCACCGGCACCCCGCACGTGGGCCTGGTGCGCACGGCGCTGTTCAACTGGGCGTACGCCCGCCACACCGGCGGGAAGATGATCTTCCGCATCGAGGACACCGACGCGGCCCGCGACAGCGAGGAGTCCTACCAGCAGCTGCTGGACGCGATGCGCTGGCTCGGCATCGACTGGGACGAGGGCGTCGAGGTCGGCGGGCCCCACGGCCCCTACCGCCAGTCCCAGCGCGGCGAGATCTACCAGGACGTCATCGCGAAGCTCATCGAGGCCGGGCACATCTACGAGTCCTTCTCCACCGCGGAGGAGATCGCCGAGCGCCACCGCGCCGCCGGGCGCGACCCGCAGCTGGGCTACGACGGCTACGACCGCACCCTCACCGACGCCCAGAAGCAGGCCTTCCGCGACGAGGGCCGCGAGCCCACCTGGCGCCTGCGCATGCCCGACGAGGACCTCACCTTCACGGACCTGGTGCGCGGGGAGATCACCTTCAAGGCCGGCTCGACCCCGGACTACGTCGTGGTGCGCGCCAACGGCCAGCCGCTGTACACGCTGGTCAACCCCGTGGACGATGCGCTCATGGAGATCACGCACGTGCTGCGCGGGGAGGACCTGCTCTCCTCCACGCCCCGCCAGGTGGCGCTGTACCGGGCGCTGGTGGACATCGGCGTCGCGAAGCAGGAGCCGCTGTTCGGGCACCTGCCCTACGTGATGGGGGAGGGAAACAAGAAGCTCTCCAAGCGGGACCCGGAGTCCAACCTGTTCCTCTACCGCGAGCAGGGCTTCCTGCCCGAGGGCATGGTCAACTACCTCGCCCTGCTGGGCTGGGGCTACAGCGCGGACCAGGACATCTTCTCGCGCGAGCAGCTGGTCGAGCGCTTCGACGTGGCCGATGTGAACCCCAACCCCGCGCGGGTGGACATCAAGAAGGCGACGGCCATCAACGCCGATCACATCCGCCTGCTGCCCGAGGCGGAGCTCGTCGAGCGCCTCGTGCCCTACCTGCAGGCCGCCGGCCTCGTGTCCGACCCGATCACCGAGGAGCAGCACCGCCTGCTGGCCGCGGCCACGCCGCTGGTGCAGACCCGCATGAACCTGCTCGGCGAGGCACCGGACATGCTCGGCTTCCTCTTCACGGCCGATGCCGATCTCGTCGTCCAGGAGGACGCCCTGAAGAAGCTCGGCGAGGACCCGGTGGCGGTGCTCGACCGGGCGATCAGCGAGGTCGAGGCGCTGGGGGAGGTCTCCTTCACCACCGAGGCGCTCGAGGCCGCCCTGCGCGGCGCGATCGTGGAGGACATGGGCATCAAGCCCCGCCTGGCGTTCGGGCCGCTGCGCAGCGCGATCTCCGGGCGGCGCATCTCCCCGCCGCTGTTCGAGTCCATGGAGCTGCTGGGGCGCGACTCCAGCCTGGCGCGCCTGCGCGCCCTGCGGGAGCGTCTCGCGGCCTCCTGAGCCTCCTGAGCCTCCTCAGCCTTCCTCGGCCCTCCTGGGCGGCCCCGCGGGCCCCGGTGCGCACCCTGCGCCCCGGGGCCCGCGGGCGTTCGTGCTCCGGGGAGGCGCCCGGGCCGCGGGAGGCCGTCGGAAAACCCGCTGCGACCTCGCCCGATACCCGGGTGGGGAGCGTCACAGGCGGAATGGGCCCTCTCGGTTTGATGTGTGCTCGTGGACCGTATAGAGTCATACCTCGGTACGGCACGGAACGCCGGTTCCACGAGGTGAGAGCCTCGGAGGATCGGAGCTTCGAATCGTGCTTATCACCATGGGGTATGGTGTAATTGGCAACACAACGGTTTCTGGTACCGTCATTCTAGGTTCGAGTCCTGGTACCCCAGCGCAGTTCGATCCGTCGGATTCTTCCGACGTGTCGTCCGGCCCGCGCCCCGTTCGTCTAGCGGCCTAGGACGTCGCCCTCTCACGGCGGTAACACCGGTTCAAATCCGGTACGGGGTACGAGCAGCTCTCTCGGGAGCTGCACCCGGCTTCTTCGGAGGCCATGGGTTCGCCCCGTTCGTCTAGCGGCCCAGGACGTCGCCCTCTCACGGCGGTAACACCGGTTCAAATCCGGTACGGGGTACAGAGTCAGGACCGGCATCCGCATGGATGCCGGTCCTGTTCCGTTTCCGGCATCCATCGTCTCCCGGCGATCGTTTCCCGGCGCCGGCCTCGCGCGGGCGCGGGACGAGATTCGGGAGCGGGATGAGATTCGGGAGCGGGACGAGAAAGGACCGTCCTGCACCGGGTCGCGGAGGATCCGGAGCAGAACGGTCCGTCGGAGGGGGCGGGCCGTGCGGTGCGTGGTCGGGCTCTACTCGCCGAGGACCTCGGTGCTCGCGCGGCGCAGCACGTCGGTGAGGTGGTTGGCGGAGCTGATCACGGCGGCCGCGTGGAGGCGGCCGGGCTGGCGGGTGATGCGGTCCAGCGGCCCGGAGACGCTCAGGGCGGCGACGACGCGCCCGTTGGGGCCGCGCACGGGGGCGCTCACGGAGCCGACCCCCGGCTCTCGCTCGCCGATCGACTGCGCCCAGCCGCGGCGGCGCACCGCCGAGAGCATCGTGGCGGTGAAGCGGGCGCCGTGCAGGCCCCGGTGGAGGCGGTCGGGCTCCTCCCATGCCAGCAGGATCTGCGCGGCGGAGCCGGCCTTCATGGTGATCGTGGCGCCCAGCGGGACGGAGTCGCGCAGGCCGATGGGCCGCTCCGCGGCTGCCACGCAGACGCGGTGATCGCCCTGGCGGCGGTACAGCTGCGCCGACTCCCCGGTGTGGTCGCGCAGCGCCCCGAGGACCGGGCCCGCCGCGGCGAGCAGGCGGTCCTCGCCGGCGGCCGCCGCGAGCTCGCCCAGGCGCGGGCCCAGCACGAAGCGGCCCTGCATGTCGCGGGCGACCAGGCGGTGGTGCTCGAGCGCCACGGCCAGGCGGTGCGCCGTGGGGCGGGCCAGGTCGGTCAGCTGCACGAGCTGCGCAAGGGTCGCGGGCCCGGCCTCGAGGGCACCGAGCACGATGGCGGCCTTGTCGAGCACGCCCACGCCGCTGCCGGCGTCCTCCGTCACGTGTGTGTCCATGCTCCGATATTGCCGTCTTAGTGCGTGAGACGCAAGTGCGGCGTCATGCAGACCACCCGACGATGGTCACCACGACACCCCGCTCCGCGGGCCCGACCAGGGCCTCGGGGCGGGATCACGCCCCAATGAAGATTCCTCGGCACCGCGGCCCCCGGCCCGGTCGTGCGAGGCGCGTCCGAGACGCGAGGAAGGAAGTCCGAGATGGCGGGGACGCTCGCTGAGAAGGTCTGGAACGATCATGTGGTGCGCCGCGGCGAGAACGGCGAGCCGGACCTGCTGTACATCGACCTCCAGCTCCTCCACGAGGTCACCAGTCCACAGGCCTTCGACGGGCTGCGCCAGGAGAACCGGCCGCTGCGCCGCCTGGACCAGACGATCGCGACCGAGGACCACAACACCCCCACGATCGACATCGACAAGCCGATCGCGGACATCACCAGCCGCACGCAGATCGAGACCCTGCGCCGCAACGCCGAGGAGTTCGGCGTGCGCATCCACTCCCTGGGGGACGTGGACCAGGGCATCGTCCACGTGGTCGGGCCGCAGCTGGGCCTGACCATGCCGGGCGTGACCATCGTCTGCGGCGACTCGCACACCTCCACCCACGGCGCCTTCGGCGCGCTGGCCTTCGGCATCGGCACCTCGCAGGTCGAGCACGTGATGGCCACCCAGACGCTGTCGCTGAAGCCCTTCCGGACCATGGCCATCACCGTCAACGGCACGCTGAAGCCCGGCGTGACCGCGAAGGACATCATCCTCGCGGTGATCGCGAAGATCGGCACCGGCGGCGGCCAGGGCTACGTCCTGGAGTACCGCGGCGAGGCCATCCGCGCCCTCTCCATGGAGGGCCGCATGACCATCTGCAACATGTCCATCGAGGCGGGCGCCCGCGCCGGGATGATCGCTCCGGACGAGACCACCTTCGAGTACGTCAAGGGCCGCCCGCACGCGCCGACCGGCGAGCTGTGGGACGAGGCCGTCGCCTACTGGAAGACCCTGCGCTCGGACGACGACGCGACCTTCGACGCCGAGGTCGTCATCGACGCCGACGAGCTCGAGCCCTTCGTCACCTGGGGCACCAACCCGGGCCAGGGCCTGCCGCTCTCGGCCGATGTCCCCGCCCCCGAGGACTTCACCGACGACACCTCCCGCGCCGCCGCCGAGCGGGCGCTGGAGTACATGGACCTGGTCCCCGGCACGCCGCTGAAGGACATCCGCGTCGACACCATCTTCATGGGCTCGTGCACCAACGGCCGCATCGAGGACCTGCGGGCCTTCGCCGAGGTGCTGCAGGGGCGCACCAAGCACCCCGACGTGCGGGTGCTCGTCGTCCCCGGCTCCGCGCGGGTGCGCATCCAGGCCGAGCAGGAGGGCCTGCACGAGATCTTCGAGGCCTTCGGCGCCGAATGGCGCCAGGCCGGCTGCTCGATGTGCCTGGGCATGAACCCCGACCAGCTGAAGCCCGGGGAGCGCGCGGCCTCGACCTCGAACCGCAACTTCGAGGGACGCCAGGGCAAGGGCGGGCGCACCCACCTCGTCTCCCCGATCGTCGCCGCGGCGACCGCGGTGCGGGGCACGCTCAGCTCGCCGCTGGACCTCGACCCGATCGACGTCGACTCCCGCCCCGCCGCCGCGGCCGCCGGCGAGCAGAAGACCGCCTGAGCGCGCCCGCACGGACAAGGAGACCCTGATGGACAAGTTCAGCACCCACACCGGCATCGGCGTGCCGCTGCGCCGCAGCAACGTCGACACCGACCAGATCATCCCCGCCGTGTACCTCAAGCGCGTCACCAAGACGGGCTTCGACGACGGCCTCTTCTCCGCCTGGCGCAAGGACCCGGAGTTCGTCCTGAACCAGGACGCCTACCGCTCCGGCTCCGTGCTCGTGGCGGGCCCGGACTTCGGCACCGGCTCCTCGCGCGAGCACGCCGTCTGGGCGCTGCGGGACTACGGCTTCAAGGCCGTCCTGTGCAGCCGCTTCGCCGACATCTTCCGCGGCAACGCCGGCAACCAGGGCCTGGTGGCCGCGCAGCTCGCGCAGGACGACATCGAGCAGCTGTGGAAGATCCTCGAGGAGCAGCCCGGCACGCAGGTGACCGTGGACCTCGTCTCCCAGCAGGTGCATGCGGGCGATGCGACCTTCCGCTTCGACATCGACGAGTACACCCGCTGGCGCCTCATGGAGGGCCTGGACGACATCGGCCTGACCCTGCGGCACCTGGAGGACATCGAGGCCTTCGAGGCCCGGCGCCCCGCCTGGATGCCCAAGACGCTGCCGGCGCGCATCGCCGACTGACGCGTCCCGCCGACGGACCACGGATGCGGGGGCTCCCCTCGGAGCCCCCGCATCCGCATGTCGGAAGCATCCCGATGTGCCGTGGGTCCCAGACCGCGACGGGCCCGCTCCGGTATGGTGATCCGGTCGTCGCCGGGACCTGCCCGGGGACCTTGAGCCCATTCCAAGGACGATATGACCCACACATTCCACGTGCGCGGAGGGCGTCCCCTGGACGGTGAGATCACCGTCCGCGGCGCCAAGAACCTCGTCTCGAAGGCGATGGTCGCCTCGCTGCTCGGCGAGGAGCCGAGCGTGCTCCGCTCCGTGCCGGACATCCGCGACGTGTCGATCGTCTCCGAGCTCCTGCGGATCCACGGCGTCCAGGTCGATCGCGATGCCGAGACCGGCACCATCCGCTTCGACCCCTCGGCCGTGGAGCGCGCGCACGTGGTGGACATCGACGCCCACGCCGGCAGCTCGCGCATCCCGATCCTGTTCTGCGGTCCGCTGCTGCATCGCCTGGGGGAGGCGATCATCCCCGATCTCGGCGGCTGCCGGATCGGCGACCGTCCCATCAACTACCACCTCGACGTGCTGCGGAAGTTCGGCGCGCACGTGGACAAGCGCGAGCTGGGCATCTACATCACCGCGCCCGAGGGGCTGCACGGCACCCGCATCCACCTCGAGTACCCCAGCGTCGGGGCCACCGAGCAGGTGCTGCTGACGGCGGTCCGTGCGAAGGGCGTCACCGAGCTGACCAACGCCGCGGTCGAGCCGGAGATCGAGGACCTCATCGCCGTGCTGCAGAAGATGGGCGCGATCATCTCCCTGCAGACCGACCGCACCATCACCATCGAGGGCGTGGACCGCCTGGGCGGCTTCGACCACGTGGCGATCCCGGACCGCATCGAGGCCGCCAGCTGGGCCTGCGCGGCGCTGGTGACCAAGGGCTCGGTCATGGTGCGCGGCGCCCAGCAGAAGCCGATGGCCACCTTCCTGAACGTCTTCCGCAAGGTCGGCGGCGGGATGGAGATCACCGAGGAGGGGATCCGGTTCTTCCACCCCGGCACGCCCCTGCGCTCGATCGCCGTGGAGACCGACGTCCACCCCGGGCTCATGACCGACTGGCAGCAGCCGCTGGTGGTCGCGCTGACGCAGGCCGAGGGCATCTCCATCGTCCACGAGACGGTGTACGAGAACCGCCTGGGCTTCACGAGCGCGCTGAACGACATGGGCGCCAAGATCCAGGTCTACCGCGAATGCCTGGGCGGCTCGAGCTGCCGCTTCGGCCGCAGCAACTACAACCACTCCGCCGTGATCTCCGGGGCCAAGGCGCTGCACGGCGCCGACATCACCGTCCCCGACCTCCGCGGCGGCTTCTCGTACCTGATCGCGGCGCTCGGCGCCGAGGGCGTCTCCACCATCCGGGGGATCGACCTGATCGACCGCGGCTACGAGAGCTTCCGCGACAAGCTCACGGCGCTGGGCGCCGAGTACTGGGAGGACTGAGGACCCGATGAGCGAGACCGCCCCCGACACCCGCCACAGCGCGGAGCCCGAGGTGATCGCCGCGGATCCCGCCGACAGCGCGGCGCGCGAGGGCGGCGTCGGCCACGGCGCCGCCTCCTCCCTCGCCCTGCGCGACATCCCCGTGCCGGACTACTGCGACGTGGTGATCGTCCCCACCCGCGGGGTCGACGAGCCGGACCCGCGGGTCTGGGCCGAGGCGATCTTCTCGCACGAGAACACGCCGCTGTCCAAGCGGGGCCTGCTGGCCCTGCGGGACGAGGCGGTGCGCCTGTTCGACATGGTCCCTCCGCCGCAGAAGGAGTACGTCAGCGACGAGGTCCGCGGGGGCGAGGCGCTGATCCGGGACGACGACGAGAACCTCAGCGTCCGCATCGGCGTGGCGCTGCTGCCCGGCGGAGAGCTGCTCCAGGTCACCACGGCCGTGAAGTACCGCAGCATCCGGGGACGCCTCGCCTTCGCCCCGCGGCGCCTCATGCACGCCGCGGCCGTGAACACCCTGGCCCGCCGCGCCGCCACCACCGTGCGGCGCCGGGCCGTGACCGCGGGCGGCGCCGGTGCGACCCGCTCGATCACCGCGCAGGCCGCGCGCAAGGTCGGCCACGGCGCGCAGCGCGCCATCGGTCGCGGCCCCGGCGGAACCGCAGGGGTCTGAGCATGACCCGACGTCCCCCGGAGCGGCGGGCGGGGGTCGTCATCGATCTCGCGCAGCTCGTGCTGCGCCCCCTGTCGCGGCTGCTGGCGCCGCCGACCTGGATCGGCGCCGAGAACCTGTCGGTCCAGGGGGCGGCGATCGCCTGCGGCAACCACGCCGGCCCCTGGGACGCGATCGCCTACGGCCACCTGCTGCAGGCCCACGGGATCGCCCCGCGGTTCCTGGCCAAGTCCTCCCTGTTCGCCGTGCCCGTGCTCGGGGCCCTGCTGCGCTCCTCGCGGCAGATCCCGGTCGCCCGCGGGAGCGCCCGCACGGCCGATGCCCTCTCCGCCGCCGAGGCGGCGCTGGGCCGCGGCGAGCTGATCATGCTGTTCCCCGAGGGCACGTACACCCGCGACCCCGACGGCTGGCCGATGCGGGCCCGCCTCGGGGCGGCGAGACTGGCCCTGCGCAGCGGCGCCCCGCTGATCCCCATCGCCTGCGCGGGATCGCGGGAGTTCTGGCGGCCGCGCGCGGCGCTGCCGCGCCCCCGCAGGCCCCTGACGCTGCAGGTGGGGGAGCCGTTCGCGGTCGTGCGCGCCCCGGGCGAGTCGGAGAAGCAGGCCGCCGAGCGCGTCACCGCCGAGCTGATGGCGCGGATCACGGCGATGCTGGCCGGGATCCGCGGCGAGCAGCCTCCCGCCGCGGTCCACGACCCGCGCGGCGACCACCACCGACCCGAGGAGGGACGACCATGACCGCCTTCGCGATCCTGGGGGCAGGGTCCTGGGGGTGCACCTTCGCGCTCCTGCTGGCCCGTGCCGGGCACGAGGTGACCCTCTGGGCGCGCCGCGAGGAGCTCGCCCGCGAGATCCGCGAGGAGCACCGCTGCCGCGACTACCTCGGGGCGCGGGAGCTGCCCGCGGGCATCGGCGCCAGCAGCGACATCGCCGAGGCGACGCAGGGGGCATCGGCCCTGGTCGTCGCGGTCCCGGCGCAGCGTCTGCGGGAGAGCCTGCGCGCCTGGCGCTCCGCCCCGGGGATGGACGGCGCGCTGCCGGCCGTGCCCGTGGTCTCCCTCGCCAAGGGCATCGAGCGCGGCAGCGACCTGCGCATGAGCGAGGTGCTCGTCGAGGCCGGCGGCATCGACCCGTCGCAGGTGACGGTGCTCTCGGGCCCGAACCTCGCGGCGGAGATCGCCGAGGGCCAGCCCTGCGGCAGCGTCGTCGCCGGCCACGACGAGGCCGTCGCGCAGCAGGTCGCCCGCTGGTGCCAGGGGCCGAGCCTGCGCACCTACACCTCCTCCGACGTGATCGGCGTCGAGGTCGCCGGGGCCGTGAAGAACATCGTCGCCATCGCCGTGGGCGCCGCAGCGGGGCTGGGGTACGGCGACAACACCCGGGCCAGCCTGATCACCCGCGGGCTCGCCGAGATGAGCCGCCTGGGCGTGGCGCTCGGCGGGGAGGCCGCCACCTTCGCGGGCCTGGCCGGCATGGGGGACCTCGTGGCGACCTGCGCCTCCCCGCTCTCGCGAAACCACTCCCTGGGTGCGGCGCTGGGCCGCGGCCTGGACGTGCAGGCGGCCGCCGCCGAGGTCGGACGCACCGCCGAGGGCGTGGAGACGGCCCGCGCCGTCGCGGCCCTCGCGCAGCGCCTGGGGGTGGACATGCCCATCACCCGCGCCGTCGTCGAGGTGGTCGACCACCGGGCGCGTATCGAGGATGTCACAGCGGCGTTGCTGGCCCGTCCCGTCCGGCCCGAGTGACTAGTCTCGTCCCATGACCACGACCATCGCCCTCCTGTTCGGCGGCCGCAGCGGCGAGCACGGCATCTCCTGCGTGACCGCCGGCGGCATCCTCGGCGCGATCGACCGCAGCCGCTACGACGTGATCGCCGTGGGCATCACCCGGGACGGTCGCTGGGTGCACGTCTCCGACGACCCGGAGGCCTGGACCCTGGTCGACGGGAAGGCCCCGGAGGTCTCCGGCACCGGCCCGGAGGTGCTGCTTCCGCCGAGCGCCGTCGGCCCGGGGGAGAAGGTCGCCCTGCGCGTGATCCGCGAGGACCGGGTCGAGCCCCTCGCCGAGGTCGACGTGGTCCTGCCGCTGCTGCATGGGCCGTACGGGGAGGACGGCACCGTCCAGGGCGCCCTCGAGCTGCTGGACATCCCCTACGTGGGCAGCGGCGTGCTCGCCTCCGCGCTGTGCATGGACAAGGGCGCCACCAAGGCGGCGCTCACCCGCGCCGGCATCCCGACGGCCCGCGCCGTGACCATCGACGAGGACCGCTGGGCGCGCGAGGCCCACCACGTGACCGAGACGGTGGCCCGCACCCTCGAGCTGCCCTGGTTCGTCAAGCCGGCCCGCGCCGGCTCCTCCCTCGGCGTGACCAAGGTGAGCGATCCCGCGCAGCTCGAGCACGCCGTGAAGACCGCCTTCGCGGAGGATCCCCGCATCCTCATCGAGGAGGGCGTCAGCGGCCGCGAGGTCGAGTGCGCCGTGCTGCAGGCGGCTGCGGGGGAGGAGCCCCGCACCACCATCCCCGGGGAGGTGCGCATCGGCGAGGACCTCGACTTCTACGACTACGAGTCCAAGTACTTCGGCAAAGGCACCGTGGAGATCCAGGTCCCCGCGCAGCTCAGCGACGCCGTCCTCGAGGAGATCCGCGACATCGCCGCGCGCGCCTTCCAGGTGCTGCGCCTCGAGGGACTGGCCCGGGTCGACGTGTTCGTCGCGGCGGACGGCGCGATCCTCGTCAACGAGGTCAACACGATGCCCGGCTTCACCCCCTACTCGATGTTCCCGGTGCTCTGGGAGAACATGGGGCTCGAGTACAGCGGACTGATCACCGAGCTCGTCGAGCAGGCCCGCACCCGTCGCATCGGCCTGCGATGACCTCGCCCTGCGGCCGGCTCACGGCACGAGGGCGATCAGCTCCTGCCCGCCGGTGAGCTCGGGGTCGGTGTAGCCGACCTCCGCGATCCGGGTCCCCGCAGGGACGTCGACGGTCACCTCGAGCGTCACGGTCGCCCCCGGCGCGAACCCGGCGGAGTCCGTGGTGAACGACAGCACCCGGACCGGGTGCAGGGCCCCGTCGCCGTCGCGCACCGTGATCGCGTCGATGCTCGGCTCGATGACGCTCCCGCCGTGGTTGGTCATGTCCACGTGCACCGTGACCAGCACCCCGTTCTCCGGGGTGATGACCGTGCCGGCAGCGGTCTCGATCCGATCCACCTCGACGACATCGGTGACCACGAGCTCCACCTCCGCCGCGCCGACGACGGCAGGCTCGGTGGCGGTCGCCTCATCGGCCCCGGGGTCGGGGTCCCGGTCGGGCGAGGGGACCGGGTCAGCGGTCGCGGCGGGATCGGTGGTCGGGTCCGGGACGGCCGCCGCCTCCTCCGGGTCCTCGGTCACCGGGGCGGCGGGAGGACGGGTGCTGGTGACCGTCTCCTGGTCTCGCAGCGTCGTCCAGACCCCGTAGCCGGCGGCTCCCAGCCCCAGCGCTCCCACCAGCATCACCGCGCACGCCCCGGCGAGGCACCAGCCCGCGCGACCGGTCGTCGTCGGGCCCGGCGCCCCCTGCGGGGACGGGCCGAGGGAGCCGCCGCCCGGGCCCGGCTCCGACCCGCCGACGTCGGAAGGCCTCGGCGTGCTCATGGGCGATCTCCTTCAGGGCGGGGGCGGGGGCGGGGGACCGATGCGATCATGCGGCGTCGCCGGGGCCGATGCAGCGCGACGTCGCGGGGATCGCGGAGATGAGCTGCGTGAACTCCAGGGGCACGGCGGAGGGCTGGTCCGGCGCGACCGAGCGCGGCACCGAGATGTCGATGGCGGGCACCCGGCCGAAGCTGGTGAACAGGACGATGCCGTCCTCCTCGCGGACGATCCAGTCGACCTCGCGGCCGGAGGAGTCGGCCAGGGTCGTGCACAGATCGGTCGTCGGCCCCGGCGGCGTCACCCCGCAGCGCAGGACGATCGTGTCCTCCCCGGTGCCCCAGGCCAGGGTCCCCTGGCTGTCGGTCTCGTGCAGCGGCTGGCCGAGCATCTGCTGCGGCGCACCGACGACGATGTCCGCGCAGGCGGGGTCCGCCGCATCGGGCCCGGCCGGGACCGTGGTCGCGCCGCAGGCGGCGAGGACGGGGGCCAGCAGGGCCAGGGCGGCCAGGGCGGAGAGGCGGGGTCGGACGAGGCGCACCCTCCGAGCGTACCGGGCCCGCCTGGGGCACACTTCTCCTATGCCCTCCATCGCTCACCTGCACGAATCCGGACTGCTCGCGGCGATCCTCCCGCACTTCGCCCAGGGCGGCGACGTGGAGGTCGGCCCCGGCGACGACGCCGCGGTGGTGCGCCTGCCCGGCCCGCGCCTGGTGATCACCACCGACTCCCTCGTCGAGGGCCAGGACTTCCTGCTCCCCGCGACGCGGCCGGCATGGATCGGCGCCAAGGCCGCCGTGCAGAACCTCGCGGACGTCGCCGCCATGGGGGCGCGGCCCCGCGCCGTCGTGGTCGCGCTGAACGCCCCCGAGTCCACGGACCTCGCCGTGCTCGAGGGCATCAGCCGCGGTCTCGCCCAGCGCTGCGGCCGACATGGCACGAGCGTGGTGGGCGGCGACCTCGGACGCTCCGAGCAGCTGACGATCACCGTCACCGCCGTCGGGGCCCTCGAGGGGGACGCCCCGGCCGTCCAGCGCTCCGGGGCGCGGGCAGGGGACGTGCTCGCGATCGGCACCGAGCAGCTCGGGCGCAGCGCGGCCGGTCTCGCGCAGCTGCTCGCCGGGGACCACGCCGGGCAGCACGTGCCCTGGCACAACGCCCCCGATCCCGACCTGTCCCTCGGCTGGGGCACCGGCCGCACCGCGCACGCCATGATGGACCTCTCCGACGGCCTGGTCCGCGACGGAACCCGTCTCGCCCAGGCCAGCGGCGTCCTGCTGGACCTGGACCGCGAGGCACTCGCGGCCGATGCCGCCGCCCTCGACGGCGCCGCCGCGCAGCTCGGCGCCGACGCCTGGGACTGGGTGCTGCACGGCGGCGAGGAGCATGCCATGCTCGCCGCCTTCGCGCCCGGCAGCGTCCCGCCCGGCTTCCGGGCCATCGGGACCGTCAGGGAACGACCCGCGGCAGCGACGCCCGCGGTGCTCCTGGACGGTGCGGAGATCCCCGGCGAGGGCTGGGACCACTTCGCCTGATCCACCGGTCCGGTCGCCCTTCGTCCCCATCCCGTCGTCCCCATTCGGCGTCGGTGCGCTGTGGAGCGTCTGCGCATCCGGATAAGGTCGAGCCGTGGTCGCGCCGATCAGCGGGGGGACCGATCACGAGACAGGGGCAGGGATGTTCGGGCACGTCAGCAATCGCACCATGGACCGCCGGCCGATCGCGGGGGAGAGCCGGCCGATCGTCAGGGAGAGCGGGGCGCCGGGGCCCCGAGCACATCGATCGGGGGCTCTGCTGGTCTCCTCGCTGGCGCTGCTCCTCGCCGCCTGCGGTCCCGGTGCGGAGCCGGTGACGACGCCGACCGCGGCCGGCACTGCGGAATCCGCGCAGACGGAGCCGGCACCGAGCGCGCCGTCCGACGCCGGCGGCGCCGAGGCGTCGCCGAGCAGCACGGCGGCCGGACCGAGCGCGCCGGAGAGGACACCGGAGGGCCGACGCTGCTCCGAGAAAGCCGGCTGGGCGCTCGTCATCGCCCAGGGGGACGTCCCGTGCGAGGAGGCGACGAAGGTCATGTCCGCCTACGAGCGCGACGCGGAACCGGCGCCGGGACGAGTGCCCGGCGAGGACCTCGAGGTCGACGGGTGGGCCTGCGAGCCGATCCTCTTCGCGAGGATGGGCTACGAGCCCGACACCTACTCCTCGCGGTGCGAGAAGGACGGTGCGGCGATCATGACGATCGACGCCGCGACCGAGCTCCCGTCCGACGGACCCATCGTCACGCCGACGGGTCGTTCGACCTCGGGCTACGGCCGCAAGGAGGTCCAATGGGGCTTCATCTCCCCGAGCGGGACCTGGAGCTGCGCGATCATCGACAATCCGACGAACGACCCGGGTGACGGCCTCAGGCCGGGAGTCGAGTGCGAGGGACACAAGGACATTCCGGGGACGTCCGTGCTGGCGGACGGAGGAGCCATGATCGAGGCGAACGGCGTCGCGATGCGGGCCGACTCCCCGCCGGAGCCGATCAGCGCCGCCGAGAAGCTCATCGACCCCGAGAAACCTTCGTCCCGCTGGAGTACGGCCAGATCCTCTATGCGCGGGGCGCCGCGTGCACGGTCGACCAGGAGCGGGGCGTGACGTGCACGCAGGACGGCCATTCGTTCACCGTCTCCTTCGTGCACGGATTCGAGGGCAGCTGAGCGGCCATCGGCCGCGCCGTGGTCGCGCATCCCGGCCCGCCCCACGCGGTGTTTCCGAGGAGTAGCCTGATCAGGTTCCCATCCGACCCCGTTCCCGGGAGGCGACCCCATGCCCATCACCGTGAAGGCCCTGCAGAAGACCGGCCCTGACGAGCAGTTCCGCGTGGCCCAGATCGAACGTCGCGACCCGCGGCCCGACGATGTCGTCATCGACATCAAGGCCGCCGGAATCTGCCACAGCGACATCCACACCATCCGCAACGAGTGGGGCGAGGCGCACTTCCCGCTGACCGTCGGCCACGAGATCGCAGGCGTCGTCTCGGCCGTCGGCAGCGCCGTGACCGACTTCGCCGTCGGCGACCGCGTCGGCGTGGGCTGCATGGTCGACTCCTGCGGCACCTGCGAGTCCTGCGTCGCCGGCCAGGAGCAGGACTGCCTCAACGGCAATGTCGGGACCTACAACTCGACCGATGTCGACGGCACCATCACCCAGGGCGGCTACGCCGAGAAGGTCGTGGTCGACCGCCGGTTCGTGTGCCGCATCCCCGACGGGCTGGACTTCGACGTCGCCGCACCGCTGCTGTGCGCGGGCATCACCACCTACGCGCCCCTGGCGCGCTGGGGCGCCGGCGAGAAGGTCGCCGGCCGTGCCAAGAAGGTCGCCGTGCTGGGCCTGGGAGGCCTCGGCCACATGGGCGTGCAGATCGCCGCCGCCATGGGCGCCGACGTCACGGTCCTGTCCCGCAGCCGCAAGAAGGAGCAGCTGGCCCTGGACCTCGGGGCCGGTCGGATGCTCGCCACGAGCGAGGACGGCTTCTTCGAGGCGCATCGCGGGGAGTTCGACCTGATCCTCAACACGATCAGCGCCGACATCCCGGTGGATTCCTACCTGCGCCTGCTCGCGCCCCACGGCGTGATGGCCGTGGTCGGCCTGCCGCCCGCCCCGCAGACCCTCGGCTTCGGCTCGCTGATCGGCGGCGGCAAGGTGCTGGCCGGCTCCAACATCGGCGGCATCGCCGAGACCCAGGAGATGCTCGACTTCTGCGCCGAGCACGGCATCGCGGCGCAGATCGAGACGGTCGGCATCGACGAGGTCGATGCCGCCTACGACCGCGTCGTCGCCGGCGAGGTCTACTTCCGCGTGGTCATCGACACCGCCACCTTCGAGGGTGCCGAGCCCGTCGCGGTCTGACCGCGCATCGCGGAGCGCGGTCGCGACGCATCTGCGCGCACCGCGCTCCCGCCGGCGCCGTCCCGCCTCGGGAGGAGCGCGTGACGTGGTCGCCTCGAACACGAGCGGAATGATCCCGTCGCTTCCTCGCCGGGAAGCGACGGGATCACTCCGCTCGTTGTCGTAGCGACGGAATCACTCCGCTCGATCCGGTCGCGACGGAATCACTCCGCTCGATCCGGTCGCGACGGGATCATCCCGCTCGATCCGGTCGCGACGGGATCATCCCGCTCGATCCGGTCGCGACGGGATCGCTCCGTCCGATGCCGCTGCGACCACGTCGCCTCGCCCGATCGGCGCTCGCCGTGCTGCGGCAGGGTCGTACAAGCCCCGGTGCGGAACAGGGAATTCTGCGCGTTAGAGAATCTACAGCAAATAAGTGCTGTTCATGACCCCCCAGAGGCGAGTGTCGAGCCCTGCTCGCGATGGCGGTGCGGAAGCTCGCAGGTCCGGGAGAGGGGCAGGAGCGGGCCCTCTGCGGCGCCAGGCACAGCGAAGCGCCCCCGTCCCGAAGGACGAGGGCGCGTGCGCGATGCGGTCAGTCGCAGGTCAGGCGCCGAGCTTGGCGACCTTGCCGGCCTTGATGCACGAGGTGCAGACGTTGACCCGCTTGCTCGTACCGTTGATCACGGTGCGCACGGACTGGATGTTCGGGTTCCAGCGGCGCGAGGTGCGGCGGTGCGAGTGGGACACGCTCTTGCCGAAGCTCGGGCTCTTGGCGCAGATGTCACACGTGGAAGCCACTGTTGTCTCCTGAGAAATCGAATGATCGGTGGTGCCTCGTCGCCGGACGGCGGGGGGCTGCCTGCCCAGCAGGCGCGCAAGGCAACCCCAGAACTATATCCCCTCGACCGGTGGGAGCGAAGTGCGGCGGCCGGACACGGCCTGTGGATTCAGACACAGGGTCGGTGCCGGGTGGCACGATGGAGCGGACGTCCTCGCCGGTCGGCGGGCACATCACCACGATACGCCGCCGCCCGCCGCGAGCAGAGGGGAGAGACATGGCCACGCCGCCGCGCCGGGGACAGCCGCGCCGGGAGCAGCTGGACGACCCGCTGCTCGAGCACGAGTTCTACACCCTGATCGGTGATCAATGGAGGGAGCACCGCTCGGGCAGGGGAGACGTCCCCCTCGAGGAGGTGCTCGAGGGCAAGCTGCTCACCACCGCGCGCAAGCTCGACCCGCGCCATCTCGACGACCTGCTGCGGATCCTCCCGCGCCGCTACGTCGTCCCCGGCCCCGTGCACTCGCTGCACGCACTGCGCGAGGGCGACGACGTGAGCGTCCTGGTCGAGGTGGTCGGCGCGAGCGATCGGCGGATGCGGAGCCGTCCCGGCTCGATCCTCGAGGTGGTGGTCTCCGATGGTCGCGACACGCTGACGCTGACGTTCTTCCTGTCCAAGGAGCACCTGGTCGCCTGGCACCGGCAGCGGCTGAGCCCCGGCCGGCGGATCGTCGTCTTCGGGACGGTCTCCTTCCGCCCCGACAAGTTCCGCACCTCCTCGGACGCGGGCGAGCCCCAGATCGTCCATCCCCGCTATGTGCTGGTCGACGACGAGGCCTCCTATCGGGAGGCGATGGTGCCGCTGCCGATCTACCCGCTGCGGCGCAGCGCCACCCAGCAGACCATGCAGGAGGCGTTCCGCGCCGCGGTCGACAGCGCCGGCCTGCTGATCCCCGCGATCCCGGAGCGGATCCGCCGCGCCCGAGGCCTGGATCCCCTCGCCGACGCCATGCGCCTGGTGCACACGCCGCGCTCCCTCGAGGACGTCTCCCGGGGTCGGGAGACGCTGCTGTTCGAGGAGGCGCTGGTCCTGCAGACGATCTTCGCCCTGCGCCGCGCGCTGGACGCGCGCACCCCGGCGCCGCCCCTGCCCGCAGGGGGATCGCGTGCCCGGCTGCTCGATGCCCGCCTGCCCTTCGAGCTGACCGCGGGCCAGCGCGCCATCGGCGAGGACCTTGCCGCCCACCTGGGCCGGGACCATCCCACCAACGTCCTGCTGCAGGGAGACGTGGGCTCGGGCAAGACGGTGATCGCCCTGCGCGCCATGATGCAGGCCGTCGACGCCGGCCATCAGGCGCTGCTGCTGGCGCCCACCGAGGTCCTCGCCGAGCAGCACCATCGGACCATCACGACGCTGCTGGGCGATCTGGGCCGGGCCGGGCAGCTGGACGCCCATCCGGAGGCGACGGCGGTGCGCCTGCTCACCGGCTCCAGCCGGACCGCCCAGCGCCGCCGCACGATGCTCGACATCACCAGCGGGGAGGCGGGGATCGTCATCGGCACCCATGCCCTGCTCTCGGAGAGCGTCGAGTTCGCCTCCCTGGCGCTCGTCGTGATCGACGAGCAGCAGCGCTTCGGCGTCGATCATCGCCGGCGGGTCCGGGCCAAGGGAGCGGCGGGGCGCAGCCCGCACGTGATCGTCATGACCGCGACGCCGATCCCACGCACCGCCGCCCTCGCTGTCGTCGGGGACCTCGATGTGCTCTCGCTGCGCGAGTCCCCGGGCGGCCGGCCCGGGGTGACGTCGTTCGTCGTCCATGAGCGCCGGCCGGCGTGGGAGGCGCGGATGTGGCAGCGGGCCGCGGAGGAGGTCGCCGCGGGGCGGCAGGTCTTCGTGGTGTGCCCGCACATCGAGGAGGAGCCCGCGGCAGGCTCCTCGCGCCGCCGCGGGCGCGGTGACGCTCCGGCGCCCCTGTGGTCGGCGCTGTCGGCCGAGCCCGCGCCGGAGGGCGAGGAGGAGGCGCCCCCGCGCGGAGTGGTGGAGACCGCGGCCCGTCTGGCGCAGCGCCCCGAGCTGGCGGGCCTGCGCATCGGCATGCTGCACGGCCGCCAGAGCGCCGAGGAGAAGCAGGAGACGATGGCGAGGATGGTCGAGGGCCGTCTCGACATGCTCGTGGCCACGACGGTGATCGAGGTGGGCGTGGACGTCCCCAACGCCGCGGTGATGATCGTCCTGGACGCCGAGCGGTTCGGCGTGTCCCAGCTGCACCAGCTGCGCGGGCGCATCGGCCGCGGGGAGCACCCGGGCATCGCCTTCCTCGCCACCCGCACCGAGGAGGGCTCGCCCGCCTCGCAGCACCTGTCCCGGGTCGCGGCCACGCACGACGGCTTCGAGCTCGCCGAGCTCGACCTGGAGCACCGCGGCGGCGGCGACCTCGTCGGCGAGGAGCAGTCCGGTCTCGGCCGCACGCTGCGCTATCTGGACGTGGTCCGCGATGTGCGGCTGATCGAGCAGGCGCGCGCCGACGCCGAGGACATCGTCGCGGCCGATCCGCGCCTCGAGGGCGAGCCGCAGCTCGCACGCGCCGTCGAGGAGCGGCTGCGCGACGCCGACCCGAACGTCGAGAGGAGCTGAGATGCCCCGCATCATCGCCGGGACCCTCGGGGGCCGGACCATCCCCGGTCCGCCCGGGAAGGGCACCCGCCCCACCAGCGACCGCGTCCGCGAGGCGCTGTTCTCCCGGCTGGAGGGATGGGGTGCGATCGCGGACGCCCGCGTGCTGGACCTGTACGCCGGCACGGGCGCCCTCGCCTTCGAGGCCCTCTCGCGCGGCGCGGACAGCGCCCTGCTGGTGGAGATGCACGCCCCCACGGCGCGACGGCTGCGCGAGACCGCCGCGGGTCTGGGGCTCGCCCCGCGATGCGAGGTGCGCGCGGGCCGGGCCGAGCAGGTCGCCGCGCAGCTGGCCGCCGCAGCGACCGCGCCCGAGGTCCGCGCCTCCCTGGTGTTCCTGGACCCGCCCTACGACCTGCCGACGGAGGACCTCGAGCAGATGCTGCAGACGCTCCGCCCCGCCCTGCGCGAGGACGCGCTGGTGGTGATCGAGCGCTCGAGCCGCAGCCGCCCCGTCGCCTGGCCCGAGGACTGGACGGACGACGGCACCAAGAGCTACGGGGAGACCATCCTGCAGTACGGCGGCCCGTCCTAGACGCATCCGCCGCGGGATCGATGGCGGCCTCGTGAGGCGCCCGGGGCCCTTGCCGACGGAACGCCTGCCCCATAGAGTGAACATCTGTTCATTCCTTGGAGGTGCGATGCCGCGGACGCCCGCCCAGAACGACGTGCTCCGCGCTGCGACGCAGGAGGCGATCGAGACCGCAGCCGTCCGGGTGTTCGCGCGGCATGGCTTCGCCGCCGCCTCCATGCGGCAGATCGCCGCGGAGGCCGGGCTCAGCATCGGCTCGATCTACCGCCACCACGCCAGCAAGGAGCAGCTCTTCGAGCACCTCCTCGCACAGGCGTCGACCGGCCTCGTCGCCGCCGCGGAACGCCTCGCAGGGGAGGGGCCGCCCCTCGCGCTGGTCCGGGACTTCACGACCACCTTCCTCGACGATCTGGCGGGCGAGCACGGCGGGAGGGAGTTCTTCCTGGTGATCAACCAGGCCGTCCTCACCGACACGCCGCCCGGTGCGGCACGCCGCCTGGCCCGCGCGCAGCGGAGCCTCTGGAGCGCCTTCGCGCAGCTCGTGCGGCGCGGGCAGGGCAGCGGCGAGTTCGCCTCCGGAGACGCCGAGCAGACCACCGCGCACTACTGCGCGATGCTGTCGGGCATCGCGACCATGCGGCAGGTCATGGGCGACGGGGCCGATGCGCCCGACGTCGACATCGTCCTCCGCCTTCTCACCGGAGGGCAGCACCCATGATCGAGATCCGCCGGGCCGACGAGCTGGGGGAGGACGCGCGGCGCGCCGCGGCGGACGTCCTGGTCCGCGGCTTCGCCGAGGACTTCGCCTACTTCTCGAAGGACCCGCAGGTGCTGGGCGACGCCTTCGCGCACATGCTCCTGCCCGAGCGCTTCCACGTCGCGCTCGTGGACGGCGCGCCGGCGGCGATCGCCTCGGTGACCGTGGGCGACCAGGAGTGCTTCGCCCCCGACCGCCGGACCTTCCAGCGCCGGCTCGGGCCGTGGCACGGCCTGGTGAGCTACCACATCGTGCGCAGCCAGTTCCTCGGCGCCCATCCCGAGGCGCGGCCGGGCCTGGCCGAGATCGGGTTCGTCACGACCGCCCCGGCCTTCCAGGGATGTGGGGTCGCCACCGCGCTGATGGAGGAGCTGCTGCGCCTGCCGTACGAGGAGTTCGTCCTGCGCGACATCAAGGACACCAATGCGCCCGCGCTGGGCCTCTACCGGAAGCTCGGCTTCGAGGAATCGGCCGCCCGCCCGGTGCGGTTCGCCCGATGGGCCGGCTTCTCGTCCTACATCTCGATGACGTGCCGTCCCGCGGAGCGCCGACAGGACGCGGACGCGTCTCCCGACCCCCGCTGATGACCGTGCCGATGTCCGGCGGCCGCGCCGGAGCACCGACGAGGTCCGGCACCCCGCTGCGACTCGCCCGACATCGACTGTCGAGGCGGCACTGCTCCGTCTGCCGTCCTCGCGCGTCTGCGATCAGCTCAGGGCCCGCCCTCGAGCGCGGCTCGGATCTCTGCGGCGTGAGCGTCGAGCTCTGAGCGCTGGGGGTTCGATCCCCATCCGGCCTCGATCGTGAAGCCGTCGCCCTCGAAGCGCGGGAAGACATGCAGGTGCGAGTGGAGCACCTCCTGGAACGCGGCTTCACCGTCGGCATAGAACAGGTTCACGCCGTCGCATCGGAGCGATGACTGTCGAAGAGCGCCCGCCACCGATCGGGCCACCAGGAACATCTCGGCTGCGATGTCCTCGTCCAGATCTGCCAGCGTCGGCAGATGAGCTCTGGGCACGACCAGGACGTGACCTGGCGTGACCGGGTCTGCGTCCAGGAACGCCAGGACAGTCGCCGACTCGAGCACCACGGAAGCATCGAGCTCCCGTGCGGCGATCCGGCAGAAGACACAGCCGTCGGTGGTCATCGGCCGATGATGGCACGCGGGTATGTCGCAGGTCGGCGTGTCGCCGCAGGAAAGCACGCCTCGATGAGAACCGGCGTCACCCCGGGGCGTCGCCCCGCGCCTGCGGAACCGCGTCCGCGCCCGATCAGCCCCAGGCCGAGGCGTCGGTGAGGCAGAACGGGTGGCCGGCCGGGTCCAGCAGGACGATCCAGGTGCTGCCCGGCTGCTGCGCGGGGCGCGTCGCCCCGAGCTCCACGCAGCGGGCCGCGGCGGCCTCGAGGTCCGTCACGGCGAGGTCGAGGTGGTACTGCTTGATGCCCGCGTCCGGCCAGGCCGGCGGCTGGAAGTCCGGGATCCGGCCGATGCCCAGGGCGCTGCTGGGTCCGGTGAGCATGGCGTAGTCCTCGTCCTGGTAGGAGATCGGCCATCCCAGGACGCCATGCCAGAACGCCGCCATCGGTGCGGTCTCGGCGGCATCCAGGGTCATCATGGCGAGCCGGGCGACCGGGTCGGGGGACGAGGCGGCCTCCTGCGAGGCGGCGTCCTGCGGGGCGGCGTCGGCGGGGGTGGTCGTGTCATCGGCAGGTGCGGTGTTCATGCCTGCCAGACTTCCACCATGGCCGAGCCGATGGATTGGACGAAGACGACACCCGAGCACATGTACGGCCATGTGCTGGGACCCGAGGAGTTCCGCGCCCGCACCCGATACGACTTCGCGCCGCCCGATTCGCGCCTGGCCCGCTGGGTCGAGCGCTACTGGTCGGTGCGCTGGCAGCTCGGCGAGGACGAGATCTTCCCGGTGGTCACCGTCGACGAGCCGTCGATCAACCTCACGCTCGAGCGCGGCGGCGTGGCCCGCGCGGGCACCGACGGCGCCGGCACCTGGATCACCGGTCCCGTCTCCCGGGAGCTGTTCCAGGTGTCGCTGCTGGGCACCGGCAGCGTGGTCGGGGTGAAGCTGCGCATCGGCGGAGCCGCAGCGCTCGTGCCCGCCGCGCGGATGCCCCGGGACCTGCGGCCCCTGAGGGACCGGACGATCCCGGCCGCGGACTGGTTCGGCGAGGACCTCCCGCCGGCGGACCTGCCCGAGGACGCCGTCCGCGCCGCCGGGATGCTGGATGCCTGGCTGCTGGCGCGCGAGCCCCGCGACCCCGATGGCTACGAGGAGCTCCTCGGGATCCTCGCGCTGCTCGAGCGCAGCGAGATCAGCCGCCTGTCGGAGCTCGAGGACCGGGCCGGCATCGGCGCCCGCTCGCTGCAGCGCATGTTCGACCGGCACGTCGGCATCGGCCCCAAGCGGATGCTGATGCGCTCGCGGGTGATGGACGCCGTCGCCGCCATCGACCGCGGGGACCCGCGCGAGATCCCCGCGCTCGCCCAGGATCTCGGCTGGTTCGACCAGTCCCACTTCATCCGCGACTTCCGCGCCGTCACCGGGCGCACGCCGGCGCGGTACGCCGCCGGGACCCGCGGCGCGGCCCGGGCGGGCACGGGCCCGGCGTCCCCGGGGACGGCCGCCGGCGGCGATACCCTCGAGCCATGACCACGGACGCGACGCAGCAGACGCGCCTGGACGACCTCTCCTGGCCCCAGCGCACGGACCGCCTGGAGATCCGGCCCGGCCGCCCGGAGGACGCCGCCGCCATCTGGCCCTGGTACCGGCGCCCCGAGGTGCAGGAATGGACCACCGTGCTGCCCACGGACGAGGCCGCCCACCAGGAGCGCTGGCTCGAGCTGCTGGACAGCTCCGTCGTCGGCCTGCACGAGGACGAGATCATCGCCGTCGGCAAGATCCACCGGCAGACCCCGTGGTCCCAGGCCGATGTCGCCGCGCAGGCCCGCGGCCTCGAGGCGGAGCTCGGCTGGGTGCTGGACCCCGCCCACCAGGGCCGGGGGCTGGGCACGGAGTTCGCGGCGGCCCTGCTCGAGATCGCCTTCGACGGGCTGGACGTGCGCCGCGTGCAGGCGGTGTGCTTCGCCGACAACACCGCCTCCTGGCGCATCATGGAGCGCATCGGCATGCGGCGCGAGGCGTGGGAGCGCGAGAGCTCCCTGCACCGCAGCGGGCGCTGGCTGGACGCGCTGACCTACGCCCTGCTCGCCTCCGAGTTCTACGATCCCGCGGCGCCGGGAGGCCCGGCGGGGACGCCGGGCGACGGTGCCGACGACTAGGCTTGCTCCATGAGCCAGTCGACCGTCGTGCTGCCCGGCAGCTTCGACCCCTTCACCCTGGGCCACCTGGATCTCGTGCGGCGCGCCGCCGCGCTCGGGCACGACGTGATCGTGGCGGTCTCCCACAATCCCAGCAAGAAGGGCCTGCTGGACCTCGACCAGCGCCGCGCCGTGATCGACGAGACCCTGGCGGCGGAGGGCCTGGACGGCGCCGTCCGCTCCCAGGCCCTTCCCCGCGGGCTGCTGGTCGACTTCTGCCGGGAGGTCGGGGCCGGCGCCGTGGTCCGCGGGCTGCGCTCCCAGCTCGACCTCGCCTACGAGGAGCAGATGGCCCGGATGAACCGGCACCTCGCCGGCATCGACACCCTCTTCCTCCTCACTGACGCCGCGCTGTCGCACATCTCCTCGAGCCTCGTGCGCGAGGTGGCGCAGCTCGGGGGAGACGTCGACGACATGCTCCCGCCTGCGGCAGCCCGCGCGATCCGCGCGGCCGTATCCTGACCGTCGGCCCCGCGGGCCCCGCCCGCGCCGAACCGCGCCCCGACCCGAACAGGAGCACCCCGTGACACCTGCACCCACCGGCTCCGCAGGCCCTGCGTCCGACCTCCGCCTCGAGGTCGTCGACCTGATCGGCCGCCCCGGAGCGCACCGTCCCTACGAGCGCACCGCCCGGGCCACCGGCGAGGAGGGCTCGCTGGCCATGCGCGTGCCCGCCGGCGACCCCATCGACGTCTCCGGGCAGATCGAGTCCGTCGTCGAGGGCCTCTACGTCTCCGGAACCGTCCAGGCGCACCTGGTCGGCGAATGCTCCCGCTGCCTCGACCCGGTCGAGGAGGACGTCGACGCCCGCCTCGACGAGCTGTTCACCTACCCCGAGAAGGTCCCCGCCGGCGCGGAGGAGGACGACATCGTCACCCTCGACGGCGACGAGATCGACCTCGCCCCGCTGGTCCACGACACCCTCGCCGTGAACGCCGCCGAGCGCCCCCTGTGCCGCCCCGACTGCCCGGGCCTGTGCGCCCAGTGCGGCGCCCGCCTCGAAGACGACCCGGACCATCACCACGAGGTGATCGACCCGCGCTTCGCCGCCCTCCAGGGCCTGTTCGAGGACGAGGACGCGGACGGCGATCCGGGCACGGGCACGCGCGGGGACGCCTGAGATGGCCCGGCGCCGCCGCTCCACCCCGGCCGCCGACGCCGAGGTGCTCCTGGCGAGCCTCCCGCTGGACGGCGCCCAGGCCGCGGACCTGCGCGAGTCCGGGCTGCTGGATCTGGCCCTGACCCACCGCTCCTTCGCCTACGAGAACGACCTGGCCACGCACAACGAGCGCCTCGAGTTCCTGGGCGACGCGGTGCTGCAGCTCGCCGCCACCGAGGAGCTGTACACCGTGCACCCGACCCTGCCCGAGGGGGACCTCGCGCGGCGCCGCGCCGCGACGGTCAACACGCGGGCCCTCGCGCTCATCGCCCGGCGCATCGACCTCGGCGCCTACGTGAAGCTGGGCCGCGGGGAGGACCTCTCCGGCGGCCGGGACAAGGCCTCGATCCTCGCCGACACCACCGAGGCCGTGATCGGCGCGGTGCACCTGGCGTGCGGGCAGAACGTCTCGCGCCGCTTCGTGCTCGAGCTGCTGCGCCCTCTGCTGGAATCCGACGAGGTGCTCGAGGCCGGCTACGACTTCAAGACCCGCCTGCAGGAGATCGCCGCCGAGACGGGGCTCGTGCCCAAGTACGTCATCACCGATTCCGGCCCCGAGCACGAGCGGATCTTCACCGCCACCGTGACCGTCCCCGGGATCGTCACCGCCAGCGGCGACGGCGCCTCCAAGAAGGACGCCGAGCTGCTGGCCGCCCAGCACGCCGTGCGCACCGTCCTCGCCGAGCGCGGCGAGCCGCTGCTGCCCAAGGGCTGAGGCATGCCCGAGCTGCCCGAGGTCGAGGTGGTCCGCCGGGGCCTGGCCCCGCACGTCATCGGCCGCACGATCGCCGAGGTCGAGGTGCTCGAGCCGCGGGCCGCGCGCCGGCACGCGGGCGGCCCTGCGGATCTCGCCGACCAGCTGCGCGGCGTGCGCGTGGCCGCCCTCGTGCGGCGCGGCAAGTTCCTGTGGTGGCGCCTCGAGGATCCTGACGGCGAGGACCTCGGCGTCGCCCTCATGACGCACCTGGGCATGAGCGGGCAGCTGCGGGTCCGCGGGGCCGATGCGCAGAGCGACACGGGGTCATCGGATGCCGTGGCAGCCTCCAGCGGGCCGCGCCCCGACCCGCTGCGCCACCGTCGCATCACCCTGCGCCTGGACGACGGCACCCTCGTCGACTTCATCGACCAGCGGATCTTCGGCGGACTCTGGACGTCGCCGCTGGTCATGGCATCCGATGGGCAGATCGCCGGGATGGGCGGGGACGACGCCCTGCTCCCCGCGGACGCCGCGCACATCGGCCGCGACCTGCTGGACCCCGCGATCGACCTCGAGGCCGTCGCCGCGAGGATCCGCAGCCGCAGCGCGAGCGTGAAGTCCCTGCTGCTGAACCAGGAGATCGCCTCCGGGATCGGCAACATCTACGCCGACGAGGGCCTCTGGGAGACGCGGGTCCGCTACGACACCCCCGGGTCGCGCGTCAGCCGCGCCCGGACGCTGGCGCTGCTCGAGGCCACCGCCGCCGTGATGCGCCGCGCGCTCGAGGTCGGCGGGACGAGCTTCGATGCGCTGTACGTGAACGTGGACGGGCGCAGCGGGTACTTCGCCCGCTCGCTGTCGGCCTACGGACGGGAGGGGGAGCCGTGCCCCCGCTGCGGGACGGCGATCCGACGTGTGTCCTTCATGAACCGGTCCAGCCACTTCTGCCCGGCCTGCCAGCGGAAACGCTCGTGATGTCGATCGCCCGCACCTCGCCCCGATCGTCATGCCGCCCCGATCTGGACTCCGTCGACGTACGGCCCATCGCCGTCGTCCTGGATGCCTGGGCGACGCGGGAACTCGGTCGCTGAGTCCCGCCGCGACCGGATCAGGTGCATGCACCTCGATCGCCCCCTCCGAACGACGTCGGGGCGCGGCGGGATCGGGGATCGATGCGACCGTGACTCGCCGCCATCCCTCGGCTGCCTCGACGAGTCGGCCCCGTCCGTTCCCTCCCGAGAACGAAGTCTCCGGAGCGGGACGGCGCTGGCTGCGCGGCCGGCTCACCACTGACCGATGATCCCGGCGGCTCCGTGCCTGAGACGACGAGAGCGGTGACGCGCCGGCTGCTGCGACAACTCGGGGGCAGCAGGGCTCAGTCCCGGACCGCAGTCTCCGCGCGTTCCGCCCCGGAGGCTCCCGTGCGCGGCAGGGAGCCGGGGATCCGCAGCGCGTACAGCGCGGCGAGCGCGGTGGGGACGGCGGCGATCAGGAAACTGATGCGGGCACCGGTCTCGAAGGTGACGGCGGTGGAGGCGAGGACGCCGAAGACGGCGATGGCGAGGGCTCCGCCGACCTGTCGGAAGGTGTTGAGGACGGCGCTGGCGATGCCTGCCTGACCATGCTCGACGCTGGAGAGGACGAGGCCGGTCAGCGGCGGCATGCCGATGGCCCCACCGATCGCGGCGATGACCACGATGCCGGCGATCAGCCATGGGCTGTGCAGGGGGAGGGTCGCGGCCATGAGCAGCATCGCGATGGTCGCGCAGGCGAGGCCGGAGACCACGGGGACGCGCGGGCCGAAGCGGGTGATGAGGGGCCCGCTGCCGAGATTCCCGAACAGCGCGACCAGGGCCGCGGGCAGGAACGCGAGGCCAGCGACCACGGGGCTGAGCCCGAGCTCCTGCTGGAGGAAGAGACTGGTGAGGAACACGGTGCCGAACCACGCGCCGATGTTGGCGAACCCGCCGAGCAGGGCGATGCGCACGTCGCGGGGGCGGAACAGCGACAGCGGCATCATCGGGTGCGCGCCGCGTGCCTGGACGAGGACGAACGCGGCCAGGCCCAGGACCGCCACCACGAGCGCGCCGACCGCGACCGGGTCGGCGAACCTCGTGGCCCCGCCCTCGATGAGGCCGTAGACGAGCGCGACCAGGGCGATGACGGCGAGGAGCTGCCCGGCGATGTCGAAGCGACCCTCGTGGCGGGGCGAGGGGGCGATCCGGGGCATCATCGCGAGCATCGCGAGGCACACGGGGATGTTGATCGCGAAGACGAGCCGCCAGTCGACCATGGTGAGGAACCCGCCGAAGAGCGGGCCGGCAGCGGCGGAGACCGCTCCGCCGGCGGTCCAGATCCCCAGGGCGTGGGCGCGCTCGCCGGGGTCGGGATAGGCCTCCCGGATGAGCGCCATGGATGCGGGCAGGATGAGTGCGGCGGCGGCTCCCTGCCCTGCGCGGGCGGCGATGAGGAACATCGCCGAAGGGGCGAGGGCGCACAGCACCGAGGTGACGCCGAACAGGATGATGCCTGCTCCCATGGCCCTGCGCGCGCCGATGCGGTCGGCGAGGCTGCCGGCCGAGAGCAGCAGCGCGGCGAACGCGACGGTGTAGCCGTCGACGACCCACTGCAGAGCGGAGGTGCCGCCGCCGAGATCGTCGCCCATCGCGGCGAGGGCGATGTTCACGATGAGGATGTCGAGGGTGGTGAGGAAGAATGCGCAGGTCGAGACCGCGAGGGCGGTCTTCGGATGGGCGGGCGGAGCGATCGTCATGCGGGGGCCTGCGTGGTGTCGAGCGTGCTGATGGCGCTGACGAAGCGATAGCGCTCGTCGGACGCGAGCAGACGCTCGCGACGGTGCGAGATGAGGCCCATCGCGTCGATCCGGACGGGCTCGGTGGGTGCTCCGAGCAGGGGGAAGACGGCCCCGTCGGCGCCGACGGTGGCGGTCCTGGTGATGACGACGGACATGGGCGCAGAGGCCGTGTGCAAGCCGGGATCCCTTCGACGAGATGTTCCGATGAGCGAGCGGCCCCGGCGGGGCCGATGGGCCGGTGCAGACCGACCCGGGAGGTGCGGGCGGAGGACGGAGCGAGGGGCCAGCGCGTCACGCCTAGGCGCGGAGGTGGACGTCTCGTCCGCTGCAGGCTCTCCGCAGACTACCATAGAAACTTAATCATGTATAAAGTTCTGGGTGTCCCGGGGCAGCTCCGCGGCCGGTACCGTCTCCACGGGCGACCCTCGAACGAGAAGGATGTGATCCGCGCGATGCCGGACGACGACACGACCGGGCCGGGCCCGCGGCGGAGACGCGGGCCCTATGCGAAGTCCGCCGAGCGTCGGCGCGAGATCGTGGAGGCAGCCCTCCGCGAGTTCTCCGAGAACGGGTTCCGCGGGGCGACGATGAAGGCGATCACCGAGCGCATCGGGGTGACCCAGCCGCTGATCTACAGCTACTTCTCCAGCAAGGAGGAGCTGCTCACGGCCGTGCTGGAGCTGCGGGACGACCGGGGCTTCGACATCTCCCCGCTGGACCCATCCCGGCCCGTGGAGTCCGTGCGCGCGCTCGTGGAGCTGATGCGCCACAACGAAGCGCATCCGGGCATCGTCGCGCTTCATTGCGCCATCGCGGGCGAGGCGGTCACCCCGGGCCATCCGGCGCATGATTCGTTTCGGCGGCGCTACGTCGATGCGCGAACGCGCATCGGCGCGATCCTCGAGGCGTGCCGGGAGGCCGGGCGACTCCGGGAGGGCGTCGATCCGCAGCGAGCCGCGCGGATCGTCGTCGCGGCCATGGACGGCTTGCAGACCCAATGGATCCTCGAGCCGGACGTCGAGCATCTGGGAGATGAGTTCGAGGCGTTCATGCGGACCCTCGTCGACTTCTGACCTCGACCTCGAGCCGCCGATCCCGCCCGGACGACAGGTCCGTACAGCGGCGCGACGTTCCCCGCCGCATCGCTGCTGGGGCTGGTTCGGGAGGTGGCACCGCGCCGTCCGGCCGACGCCGCGCGGGCGGTCGTCCGCCGGGGCCCGTGTGGCATTCTGGACGCCCACCGCTGCCGACGATGGGGGGATCCGTGACGAAGCGCCTGCGCCTGGCGGTCGCGACGAGCCTCATGGCTCTCGTGCTCAGCAGCTGCTCCGTGTTCAGCTCCATGGCCACGCCCGACCCGCGGGATGACGTCCCGACGCTCGAGGTCGCCTGGAGAGTCGAGGGCGAGGTGCCCATCATCCCCTTCGACGGCGCGGGAACGCCCGAGAGCACGAGCGCGACCTCCGGAGACCGGTACTTCGCGACGTATCACGACAACGGCATGACCTCCGGGGTGCAGGCCGTCGACCTCACCACGGGCGAGACGCTCTGGAAGACCGGGACGAACCTGCTGTGCGGGCTGTCCGAGCCGTCCGCATCGGGCATCCTGGTCGCCTGGCAGAGCAGCCAGCGCGAGGGATCGGACTGCGACGCCGTCACGGCCCTGTCGGCCGACACCGGCGAGACGCTGTGGACGCAGCAGGTCGAGGACCCGGTGCACCGCGGCGGCCTCGGCCCGAAGAGCGTGGCGGCGACCGATCGCACGGTGACCGTGCCGACCGCCTGCGGGATCCTCCGGCTCGACGCCGCCACGGGCGAGGAGCTCGGGCGCCTGCCCGCATCCCCCTGCGGCGACGAGCCGGCGTCCGGGACGGGCGCGATCACCACCGGCGAGCTCATCATCGTGCCCGGAGCGGAGGCCCTCACCGCCTTCGACGCGGAATCCGGGGAGGAGATCTGGCGCACACCCGGCACCGCGCTCGAGATCGAGGAGGTGCGCTCGCGCGATCCGCTCGTGCTCGACATGACCGTCGACGGCGTCCCCGGCATCCGGGAGGTCGACGTCTCGACCGGCGAGATCGGCCCCCTGATCGGCCGCCCCCTGCCGAGGATCCATGCCGGGGACTTCCCCATCGCCCAGCCCGGCGGGAGTGAGATCGTCGGAAGCTACGAGAACCTGATCGGGGGGATCGACGGCACCTACGGGTCGAGCCTGCGGGCGTGGGACCGTGCGAGCGGCGAGGAGACCTTCGCCTGGCACACCGCGGGCGACGAGCTGATCGGCGTCGACGAGTCGGGCACCTACCTCGGCCGCACGATCGACACCGACTCGCGCGGCGGCTACGCCTACTGGGTGATGCACCGTCCGCCCGGGGGAGAGATCGAGTCCGTGGGCTGGATCGACGACCAGGTGCTCGAGTTCATGAAGGTCGACGATCTGCTGCTCGTGCACGGATGGGCGGGTCCCGGGGACGACTCGGGCCTCCAGGGCAGTACCACGACGGCGTACCGGCTGCCGGAGCAGGGCACCGACGTCGAGCCTCCCGCACCGAAGTCGGCGGCCGCGCCGATCGCCTGGGCCGATGACGACGTCCGCACGGATCCCACGGTCGACCTGTGCGCGCAGGTGGCGCCGGAGACCCTCCGCGAGCTGGGGATCGGCGACGCCGCCGACCGCCCCGCCCCGCTCGGCTGCGCATGGGAGGGTGGAGGCGTCCACCTCTCCGCGGGGGCGACGGCCTTCGCCCCGGGGACGACGGATCCCGTGACCGGCGAGGAGGGCGAGCGACGTTCGGGCGCCGAACGGGCACGGACCGCCTTCGAGGGGCTGCGCTCCGACGGCGCCTATTCCGAGGTCGCCGGGCTCGGCGACGAGGCGATCGTGGTGACCTCCGAGACCGTCGGGGCGCCGGCGCACGACGAGCTCCGCACTCCTCCCGTGTCCTCCGCCGCCGTCGAGCTCGTCGTGCGCGAGGGGAATCTCGTCGTCGCCATCAGCGTCGGCAGCGGCGAGACGGGGTCGATGTTCACCTCGCCCCCGGAGAGCCTGCTCCCGGTCTCCGGCGCCCGGCTGGAGCAGATCGCGATCCGGGCGGCGGACGACGTCCTCGTCGCCGCGGGCGCCGACCCGCTCGATGCCCCGGCCGTCGAGGACCCGACCGGCGTGCCCGACGCGTGCGGGACGATCACGGTCGAGGGCCTCGACGCGGCGCCGGACGCGCTCGCCTCGGGCACGGATCCGCGCGTCTCCGCCTGCCTGTGGCAGGGGGACGACGAGGTCGCCCGCAGCGGGTTCGTCTATGCGGCGGCGTACGAGGCCGGGCCGGGGCCGCTCAGCGGCATGACGGCCGCCGACCGTGCCGCGGCGGTGTACGGCACGTCCCGGGGGGAGCCGTTGCAGATCGACGGCGCCGACGAGGCGCATCTCGAGCTCTCGCCCCGCTCCTGGCAGGGCTCCGCGCGCGTCGTCGCGCGGTCGGGCGATGTCGTCGTCATCGCCCAGGTGCGCACGGAGGAGGACGAGGACACCCCCGATGCCGAGGACCGCGCGCTCGAGCATTCGAGGGCCGAGGCCACGCGCATCGCCGAGGAGCTCCTCGCGGCCCGGTAGCGGCCCCGGACGGCGGCGCGGGACCTGCGCGGGAGGGACGCTCCAGGACGGTCCGCGATAATGGGAGGGTCGAGATGTCGCACCCGCGGCGAGACCCATGCCCGGAGGTTGCCCCTCATGTCCACGCCCCCCGCCCCGCCGGCCGGTCCGCTCGCCCCGGCGCCGATCACCGTGATGCTCGTCGACGACCACGAGGTGGTCCGTCGCGGGATCGTCGCCGTGATCGAGGCCCAGGAGGACCTGCACGTGGTCGGCGAGGCCGGAACCGTCGCGGAGGCGATCCGCCGTCTGCCGGCGGTGCGTCCCGATGTCCTGGTCGTGGACCTGCAGCTGCCCGACGGCACGGGCATCGACGTCATGCGTCGCGCCCGGGAGCTGGACCCCGACCAGGTGGTCCTCGTGCTGACGAGCTTCGACGACGACTCCGCCGTCACCGAGTCCCGCGAGGCCGGGGCCCGCGGCATGATGCTGAAGTCCGCGCGCAGCCAGGACATCGTCGAGGGCGTGCTCGCCGTCCGCGCGGGGCGCTCCATCTGGCCCGCCGGCCACGAGGAGGAGGGGCCGGAGCTGTCCGCCTCGGACCGCCGCATCGTCACCCTCATCGGCGACGGGCACTCCAACCGGGAGATCGCCGACCGCCTCGGCGTGGCCGAGAAGACCGTCAAGAACCGCGTCACCGTCATCCTGCAGACCCTCGGATTCCAGCGCCGCACCCAGGTCGCGGCGATGGAGGCCGCGCGCCGCCGCGCCGGCTGGCGGTGAGGCGTCCGTGCCCCGCCCGAGGCGGGATCCCGATCTCCGAGATGCCCCGTCGATGAGGGGGCCGGACGTCGACCGCCGCGCCTACTCGTGAGGTCGTGCCGGCGGAGCGGACTGAGCAGCGAAACAGGCGGCAGATCGGGCTGCTGCGCGTTCCAGGGGGCCACGGCCGAGGAAGGCGGCCCAGGCCAGGCAGGCGATGGCGAGGCCGAGGACGAGAAGCAGACAGGCGAGATTGCTGCTGAGAGAGCCCGCAGGTCCTGTCAGGGCCAGGATCACGAGAGCATGCAGGGTGTACGCGGTCAGAGGCATCGCACCGATCGCGGCGACGGGCAGGAGCACCCATCGGAGCGGCCTCGAGAGCAGGAGGGACACGCCGATGACGAACAGTGCGAACCCGCCCGATGTGAAGGTCTCCAGCACAGAGCCGGAGTGCGGCGCCGAGGATGTCACGGAGACGACGATCATCTCGAACGGTCGCATCTCCGCGAGCCGATCGGGGTAGGTGCTCCAGCCCATGTCCTCGTCCCAGGAGTACGAGGACGAGCTGCTCCCGGTGCCCCATGCCTGGCCGTACCCCTCGGGTTCGCAGTACACGCTGGGGTCGTACGGTGCAGGGGGATAGCAGAGCAGTCCCGTCCCGTCGACGTCCTCGAAGGGCACCATGTGCTCCGCGTCCTCGAAGGATTCGGAGCTGCTGGAGCTGGCGTATCCCGACGAGAACTCCGGGACCAGGAATCCCAGCGCGGAGCCGAGCGCCGCACCGCAGATGGTGCCGGCGATGGCGAGGGTCGCGCCGATCGCCGTGATCAGGCCCGCGACCCGGGGCTGCGTGAGCGGGAGCCGCCCCAGCGCCATGCCGACCAGCATGAGGGGAGCCCAGGTCGTGAATCGGTAGACGCCGACCATCAGGAGGCTGCTGCCGGCTCCATAGGCTCCCAGGGAGAGAGCCTCGAGAAGAGCGACCAGCACGGGGCCGAACAGCGCGAGGGGTATCGCGCACAGGATCAGACGTGACGGCCGCAGCCGCAGCACCGGGATTGCCGAGACGTACATCAGACCGTAGAACGTGAGGATCACGACGATGCCCACGCCGGTCATCTCGAGTGCCAGGCCGACCGCGAAGATCGCCGCCCCGCGGCCCACGAGCGACAGCCGCAGCCGGGGCAGGTCCTCGGGCCGGGGGATCCGTTCACGACCGGTGAGCAGCGCGATGGAGATGCCGGCGAGGACGGCGAACAGGATCGAGGAGTTGCCGTGCACGATGGTGAGATAGGAGAGCGGCGAGCTCCAGCGGAAGGGCGGGATGTCGCCGAGATGGGCTGTCACCATGCCGAGGACGGCGAGCCCTCGGGCGATGTCCAGACCGTTCAGACGAGGCGGGGACACCAGACGGCCCAGGCGTGCGCGGGGACCGGGCGTGAAGGGTGCCGCGGGAGCAAGCGCGGCGGCGGAAGGTGAGGTCACTCCCGGATAGTAGACGGCCCGATCACCCGCGAGGTCGGTGCGACAGACCTCGACACGAGCGGGACGTCCGATCTCCCGGTCGGGTTCCTCCGGCGTCGCCGTCCCGCAGGCGGTCCGGTGGGCCGCGAAGACTCGCGCGATGGCCGCGGCGCTGCGCGCCCACGGCCTCGACCACATCCCGATCACCGCCTACGCCTCCGACGGGGTGACCGTCGTCGGCACCTGGACGGGGATGTCCCTCTGACGCGAGACGCCACCGATGCCGTGCCCGCGTCGGCGCTCACCGCGCCGGCAGGGTGACCCGCCAGTTGATCATCGTCCCCTGCTCGAGCTCGAGGGCATCCACCCAGCCCGAGTGGCGGCGTGCCCGGCTGGCCATGTTCGCCAGGCCGCTGCGGCGCGAGACCGCGGGGTCGATGCCGCGGCCGTTGTCGGAGACGCTGACCTGCAGTACCCGGTCCACGCCCTCCCAGAACAGCGTGATGTTCACAGCGACGGCGCTCGCGTGGGCGTGCCGGGCGGCGTTGGCGAGGCACTCGCGGACCACCGCGACCACGTCCTCGGCGACATCGGCCTCGACCTCGGCGTCCAGATCCGCCGGCGGGGAGGGCAGGCGCAGCGTGGGGGCGAAGCCGAGCCCGGCCGTGGCCAGCCCCGCCTCGTGGCGCAGCCGCTCGCTGAGGGTGGCCTCGGGGCGTTCGCGGCGCAGCGACTGCACCACCTGACGGATCTGCGCGACCGCGTTCTCGACGCCCCGCACCGAAGCCTCGACGCTGCCGCGCACGCGGGCGTCGGACGGGGCGGCGACCTCGGTGGCCAGCGCGCCGGTCAGGGATTCCAGCTCCATGCCGACCGCGAACAGCTCCTGGATGGCGAGGTCGTGGAGGTCCCGGGCGATCCTGCCGCGCTCGTCCTCGAGGGACTCGCCGCCCGCGGCGCCGATGCCGTCCAGGCACAGCCCCAGCAGCATGGCGAGGGCGTCCAGACGCTCGCGGCAGTCCACCCGCAGCGGCACCCCGCAGGCGGGGGAGAACACGATGAGCGCGCCGATGCCGTGGCTCCCGCCGCTGACCAGCGACAGCGCCGCAGGGATGGTGCGCCGGCCGTCGCCCGTGTCCTGGCCGATCCCGCCGTCGCCGGAGACGGCACCGCCGACGGCCGCACCGACCGCCCGGGCGTCCAGGCGGATCGCGGCGATGTGCTCGAAGGCGGGAGCATCGGCGGTGGCCAGCGCCCTGCCCAGCGCGGAAGAGCGCTCGATCTCCTGGCCCAGGAGGTAGGGGCCCAGCGCCCC
Organism: Brachybacterium phenoliresistens; assembly: GCF_039530785.1. Lineage (NCBI taxonomy): Bacteria > Bacillati > Actinomycetota > Actinomycetes > Micrococcales > Dermabacteraceae > Brachybacterium > Brachybacterium phenoliresistens. The sequence continues at coordinate 525,568 of NZ_BAAAOW010000001.1, read as the reverse complement.
GGTGACGATCTCGTAGGCCCAGCGGCCCGCGTCCGCGGGCAGCACGAGCGCGGCCGAGACGGCTCCCAGGTCCTCGGCGGCCTCGTCGACCAGGAGCGCGAGGGCGTCCTCGACCTCCTCGGCGGCCAGCACCTTCACCGCGAGGTCCTGCAGACGGGCGCGGTCCGGGCTGAGACCGCGCGGCTCCGGGGCGGACAGCGGGATGCTCATGCGTCGCCGCCCGGGCGCCCCGGCGTCAGGGTCCATCGGCCGTCGGGCTCGAGGTCGAGCACGGCGGCGCCGGGCGGGATCCGGTCGCGGCGGTGGGTCACGACCACCACCGTATGCTCCCGCGGCAGCAGCGGACCGCCCGGCGCACCCGGATCCAGCAGCCGGGTCAGCAGGGCGTCGCCGCGGGCCGCGTCGAGGTGCTCGGTGGGCTCGTCCAGCAGGGAGATCGGGGCGCCGCGCACCAGGGCGCGGGCCAGCAGCAGCCGGCGGCGCTCCCCGCCGGAGACGGTCGTGCCGTCCGGGCCGAGCATGGTGCCCAGCCCGGCCGGCAGCGCGTCGACCCAGTCCTCGAGCCCGACCTCGGCCAGCGCCTGCCGGATCTCGGCGTCCGTGACCTGGCCGCGGGCCACCCGCAGGTTCTCCCGTACGGTGGTGGCGAAGACATGGGCGTCCTCCGCGAAGAGGATCACCTCGCCGTCGTGCGGATCCGGCCGGTGGGCCGCGGCGGCGACCGGACCAGCGGTCGGCCCGGCAGTCGGCCCATCGGTCGGCCCGGCGACCGGACCGGACTCGGGGCCGGGGCGCGCCGGCTCCAGGGCCACGCTCCCGCGCAGGGGCTCGAGCAGCCCCGCGAGCGTCATGAGCAGCGTGGACTTGCCGATGCCGGAGGCGCCGGTGATCGCCAGGCGCGTCCCGGGCGCGAGCTCGAGGTCCAGACCGCGCACCCCGCGGCCCTCCGCGGACCAGCCGGCGTCCAGGCCCCGGGCCCGGAGGGCGGGCACGGCCCGGCCCGCTGCCGCGGCGTCGGTGCCGGCGTCGCGCCCGGCTCCGGGCTCCGCCGCGGGGGTCCGGGCCGCGTCGGCGTCCTGCGGGCCGATGGCCTCGACCAGGCGGGCGGCGGCGGCACGGGAGCGGGCACGCTGCGCGGCGGCCGCGGGCAGGGCGGTGGCCGCCTCGAAGCTCGACAGCGGCAGCAGCAGGAGGATGCCGATCGCCCCGGCGCTCGCCGCCCCCTCCAGCCACACGGCCCCGGCGGCGAGGAGGGAGCCGAGCACGGCGGGGATCATCGCCAGCGGCACGGCCGCCGCGGCGATCGCCGCGGGCCAGGCGGCCCGGTCGACGGCCCGGTCGTGGTCGCGCTGCGCCGCGGCCAGGTCGGCTTCGGCGGCATCGAGGCGGCCGGCCACCCGCAGGGCGGTGGCGTCGTCGAGGATCTCGAGCGCGGCGGAGACCACCGCGGACCGCGTCTCCAGCACCGCCGCCTGCGTGGCGCCTGCCGCCCGGTGCGCCGCCCAGGGGGCGAGGCAGGTCGCGATCAGCAGGGAGAGCAGCATCGTCCCGGCGGCGAGCAGGGACAGCGGGCCGATGGTCGCCAGCACCGCGAGGGCCATCACCGCGGCGACCGCGGCGGGGACCACCGCGGTGATGACGTGGTCGGCCATCTCCTGCGCGTCATCGCCGAGGCGGGCCAGCAGGTCGCCGCGGCGCAGGCGGCTGATCGCGTCGGCGGGACGGGAGGCCAGGCGCGTGAACAGGCCGGTGCGCAGCTCGACCACGCCCCGCAGGGCGACGTCGTGGGTGAGCATGCGGTCCGCCCAGCGCAGCACGCCGCGGCTGACGCCGAGGGCGCGCACGCCGACGACGGCGACCGTCAGGTCCAGCACGGGCGGCATCGTCCATGCCGTGGTGACCAGCCAGGCGGAGACCGCCGCGAGGGCGAAGGCGGCGCCGAGGGTCGCGGCGGAGGCGATCACCGCGGCGAGCAGACGGGTGCGGGGGATCCGCAGCAACGGCAGGATCCGTGCGAGCGGTGCGGTGCTCATGCGGCGGCCTCCTCGGTGCTGTCCGCGCTCGCCCGGGCGTGCACGGCGACGACGGCGTCGGCCCGGGCGAGGAGCGTCTCGCGGTGGGCGATCACCAGGACGGTGCGGCCCGCGGCGCGGAAGGCGTCCAGGGCGTCGAGGACCACCTGCTCGCTCGCGCCGTCGAGGTGGGCGGTCGGCTCGTCGAGGACGACCAGCTGGGCGGGGGAGAGCAGGGCCCGGGCCAGGGCCAGGCGCTGGCGCTCGCCGAGGGACAGCCCGGCCCCGGCCCGGCCCACGGGCGCGTCCTCGCCGCGCTGGACGATCACGGCGTCCAGGCCGGTGGCGCGGGCGGCGTCCGCGATGGCGCGCTGCGCGGCGCCGGAGGACCCGGCGGTGGCGGCGGCGGGGGCGGGCAGGGCGGCGGCGAGCACCTCCCGGATGCTCCCGGGCGGCAGCACGGGCCGCTGGGGGAGGTAGGCGACCTGGCGCCACAGGCTCGCCCGGTCGATCTGCTCCAGGGGGATCGGCGTCCCGCCGGAGGGCACGATCTCGACGCCGCCGGCATCGGGGTGAAGCAGCCCCAGGAGCACGTGGGCGAGGGTCGTCTTCCCGGCGCCGCTGGGACCGGTCAGGGCGGTGATCCGGCCGGGCTCGAGGGCGATGGCGGCCGCGTGGGGCGCCGTGCCGGTGCGGGAGGCGACGCTCACCGCATCGGCCCGCAGGATGCTGCTGCGCAGGTCCGGGGCGGGCACATCCCCGGGGGCGGGCAGCGGCTCGTCGAGGACCGCGAAGGCGGCATCGGCCGCGGCCAGCCCGTCGGTGGAGGCGTGGTACTGCTGGCCCACGGCCCGCAGCGGCAGGTAGACCTCGGGGGCCAGGACGAGGATCGCGAGCGCCGGGGCGAGGTCCATCTGCCCGTACACCAGGCGCAGCCCGATGCTCACGGCGATCAGCGCCACGCACAGCGTCGCCAGCAGCTCGAGCACCATCGCGGACAGGAAGGCGTAGCGCAGGGAGCCCATCGCCGAGGCGTGGTGGCGCCGCCCGAGCTCGCGGACGGAGCGCTCCGGCCCGCGCTCGCGGCCCAGGGCGACGAGCGTGGGCAGTCCCTCGACGAGATCCAGCAGCTGGGTCCACAGCGATCGCATGTCCGCGAGCAGCCTCTCGGAGCGGCCCTCGGTGAGCCGGCCGACGAGGATCATGAACACGGGCACCAGCGGGAGCGTCACCGCGGCGATGATCGCGCTGGTGAGGTCGAGGACCCCGATGACCACCAGGCACAGCGGGGTGAGCGTCGCCGCCAGCAGCAGCTGGGGGACGTAGCCCACGAGGTACGGGCGCAGCCGCTCCAGCCCGGTGGTGGCCAGGGCCGTGACGTCCGCGCCGCGCCCCGCCCCGGCGCGCGGGCCGCGCCGGGCGGCGTGGCCCACCACCCGGGCGCGCAGCTCGGCGATGGCGCGCGTGGCAGCCCGGTGCCCCGTGCGCTGCTGGACGAGGACGGCGCCGGCCCGGACCGCGAGGGCCGCGGCGAGCAGGACCAGCAGGCGGGGGGAGGCCGCCGGCGGGACCCTGTCCTCGAGCAGATCGCTGCCGAGCCGGGCGAGGGCCAGCGCCGTGACGATCACGCAGGCGGACTGCACGAGCCCCAGCACGGTCGAGAGGACCAGGTGGGAGCGGGCGGCCCGCACCTGCGAGGCCAGGCGCGGATCGATCGGCCCGCGGCGCGTGCCCGGGCGCGTCCCGGTCCGGCTCATTCCTGCTCGAAGGCGTCGCGGTAGCGCCGGCGCAGGCCGGCCACGGCGGCGGTGCCGGGCATCGGCCCCTCGTCCCCGGAGATGCGGTGCCGGAACACCCAGTACGACCAGGCCTGGTACGCGATGACCAGGGGGAGCAGGATCGCGGTGACGACGGTCATCACCAGCAGGGTGTGCTCGCTGGAGGAGGCGTTGGCGACGGTCAGCGACAGGGCCGGGTCGTTCGCCGCGGGAAGGACGCTCGGGAACAGTCCGGCGAACAGCTGCACGGTCGCGGCGGCGATGGCCACCGCGGTGGCGGCGAAGGCGAGCCGCTCGCGGCCGGCCCGCACCGCCGGCAGCACCGCGCCGAGCGCGAGCGCGGCGACCAGGAGCGCCGCCCAGGTCACCGCAGTGCCCGAATGGGCGAGCTGGTGCCACAGCAGGTAGGCGCCGCCCGCGAGGAGCACGGGCACGGCGAGGACCGCCGCCAGGCGGCGGGCATCGGCCCGGATCGCGCCCTCGGTGCGCAGGGTCAGGTACAGGGTGCCGTGCAGCCAGAACAGCAGCACGAACACGAGCCCGCCGAGCAGGGCGAAGGGGTTCAGCAGCTCGCCCAGGGTGCTGGTCACCCAGCGGTTCTCGTCCAGCTGCACACCGGCGGCGATGTTGGAGAAGGCCACGCCCCACAGCAGGGCCGGGGCGGTCCCGCACAGCACGTGCAGCACGTCCCAGGCGCCGCGCCAGGCGGCGTCCTCGCGCTTGTCGCGGTACTTGAAGGCGCACACCCGCACGATCAGCGCCACCAGGATCGCCAGCAGCGGCAGGTAGAAGCCGCTGAACAGGGTGGCGTACCACTCGGGGAAGGCCGCGAACATGGCGGCCCCGCCGGCGATCAGCCACACCTCGTTGCCGTCCCAGAGCGGGCCGATGGTGCGCAGCATGGTGGAGCGGCGCGAGGAGCTGCCGCGGCCGAGCGCGAGCAGGTCCATCTCCACCCCGAAGTCGAAGCCCTCCAGCACGAAGTAGCCCAGGAACATGAGGCCGATGAGGCAGAACCAGAGGATCTGCAGGCCGGTCGGGTCGGTGAATGCGTCCATGGCGGGGTCCTTCCTCAGTAGCCGAACGAGAGGGTCGGGGTGTCGAGCTCGTCGGTGCTCTCGTCCCGGCGGGGCAGGGGGATGCCCGCGAGGGCGGCGCGCCGCATGAGGTGGAACCACACCACGGCGAGGATCCCGTAGAGCACGGTGAACACGAGCAGCGAGGTGATGACCATCGCGGACGGGTGGTTGGAGACCCCCTGCATGGTCATCAGGCGGATCGTGGGGTCATCGGGGTTGGGGACCACGACCCACGGCTGCCGGCCGATCTCGGTGAACACCCAGCCGGCGATGTTGGCGAGGAACGGCATGGGGATCGCGAGCACCGCGAACCAGGCGAAGGCCGTCGATCCGGTGGTGCGGGCGGCCTCCCCGCGACCGCGGGTGATCCACAGCGCCCACAGGGCGAGCACCGCGCTGAACATGGCCAGGCCGATCATGAGGCGGAAGGACCAGTAGGTGACGAACAGGTTGGGACGGTAGTCGGCCTCGTGGACGGTGCCGTGCACGTCCGTGACGCTCTCGCCGAACTGCTCCTTGTACTGGGCGTTGAGGTCGTCCACGCCCTGCAGCTCCGCGTCGAAGGTGTGCGTGGCCAGGAAGGAGGTGAGGTTGGGGATCTCGATGAGGTGGGTGACGCTCGAGCAGTCCTGGGCGAAGGCGTCCGGGCCGCCGATGGTGAGCACCGAGAAGGGGGCGCCCTCCTGGGTCTCGCACAGCGCCTCGGCCGAGGCCATCTTCATCGGCTGCTGCTGGAACATGATCTGCGCCTGCGTGTCGCCGGTGATCGCGAGCAGCGCCCCGGAGATGAGCATCGCCACCACGCCCAGGCGCAGGGCGGGGCGGAAGACGGTGCGGGCCTGCCGCTCGTGGGCGGCACCGTCGGCCGTCTCCAGCCCCTCCTGCCGGGCACGGTTGTGGTGGCGCACCATGTGCCAGGCCGCGACCCCGGTGACGAAGGCGGCGGCGACCAGCCAGGCGCCGGCGATCACGTGCGGGAAGGCGGCCAGGGCGGTGACGTTGGTGAGCACCGCCCACAGCGAGCCCTGGGAGGGATCGAGCTCCGCGCGCCCCGTCTCGGGGTTGAGCATCGCGCCGACGGGATGCTGCATGAACGAGTTGGCGGCGATGATGAAGTAGGCCGACAGGGTCGTGCCGAGGGCCACCATCCAGATGCACGCCAGGTGCACGCGGGCCGGGATCCTGCCCCAGCCGAAGATCCACAGGCCCAGGAAGACGGACTCGAGGAAGAAGGCGGCCAGCCCCTCGAGGGCCAGCGGGGCCCCGAAGACGTCGCCGACGAACCGCGCGTACTCCGACCAGTTCATCCCGAACTGGAACTCCTGCACGATGCCGGTGGCGATGCCGATCCCGAAGTTCACGATCAGCAGGGAGCCGAAGAACTTCGTGAGCCGCGTCCACGCGTCCGCGCGCTCGACGTCCCGGGAGCGGTGCGCCGCGGTCTGCATGACGGCGACCAGCAGCGAGAGCCCGATCGTGAGCGGGACGAAGATGAAGTGGTAGACGGTGGTGATGCCGAACTGCCACCGTGCCAGGTCCAGGGCTTCCACGAGGCCTCCTCCAAGGTTCTGGGCGCTGGGACGACCGTACGACCGCGCACCGGGACGGGGAGGGGACGAAGGTCCCGGGGCGACCGGGACGCACAGGACCCGGCCCTCAGCGTAACGCCGCTCACACCGCCGCCGGGGCGGTCCGACCCCGCCCCCGGGGCCCGCCCCGGGGGCGCGGGCGGGCCGGCGCCGGGCGGGGGTCGAGGGGCGGCGGTGCGACGTGCCTGCGCCGGAGAACGGGTGCTGTGCGATACTGTCGACAGCGCTCCTCCGCCCCGTACCGGGCAGAGGAACCTCCCGGCGTTGTCCCGCCGAGCACCGGCTGCGCGTCCTACGCGACCGAGGTGGCTTCGAGCAGACAGCATCGCTGCGCTCCCTGATTCCGGGGAGCAGCGCGACGGCGAGGGCAGACGACTTCCGTCCCCAGGGACGATGACACGCGGACGCAGGGTGCGCTGGGTTTCGCAGAAGGAGCAGCCCCCATGGCTGAGGACACCCGCACGCCCGACGATTCGTCGTCGCCCACCGAGAACGACAGCACCGAGGCACCGCGCCGCCGGACCCGCCGCCGCGCCGGAGCGCCGGCCGGAGCGCCCGCAGCGACGGCCGCCCCCGCGGAGGACGCCCCCCGCACCCCGCTCACGAGCGTCCCCGAGCACGCCGCCGCCGTCGTCGAGACGCCCGCCGCACCGGCCCGCACCAAGCGCCGCCGCGCCGGCGCCCCCGCCGGTCCGCCTGTGCTGGAGGAGAAGCCGGCCCAGGCCCCCGCCGAGCAGGCCGCGCCGGCCGAGGACGCGCCGGCCGAGGACGCGCCCGCCGCGGACGTCCCGGCCGCTCCCGAGGCCTCCGCCCCTGCACCGGCCGAGGACGAGACCGCCGCCCCCGGGACCGACGAGGACGCCGCCGCGGACGAGGACGCCGCGGACGAGGACGCGCCGGCCGAGGACGCGCAGGACGGCGGCGCCCCGGCTCCCGCCGAGGAGCCCGCCCCCCGCGCCGACGGCGGCATCGCTGCGGACCTCGAGGCCCTGGCCACCGCCCGGGGCGCCGCCGGCTCGTCGCGCGGCGCGGACACCGACCGCCGCGCCCAGGCGCAGATCGACTTCGCCTCCCTGCTCTTCCAGGCGCCCACCCCGGTGGCGCCCCGCACCACCGTCGGCGCCCAGGACGCGCCGGTGGGCTCCACCGACATCGCCTTCGGCGCCCCGGAGGCCGGCGAGGACGCCCGCGAGGACGAGGACGACACCTCGGCCGACGGCGCCGCCTCCTCCCCGGCCGCGGACGAGGACGACGAGGGCTCGGCGAGCCGTCGCCGCCGCCGTCGCGGAGGCCGCGGCCGTCGCGGTCGCGGGCGCCAGGACGAGGAGGAGACCGAGGACTCCGAGGAGGAGGCCGCCCCCTCGCGCCGCTCCCGCCGCCGTCAGGAGAGCACCTCCTCGCGCGAGTCGGAGAAGGCCCCCGAGACCGCGGCCGACGAGGACGCCGCCGGTGCCTCCGAGGATTCCGAGGACCGCAAGGACGAGTCCGGGGAGGAGGCGCAGAGCGGCTCCAGCTCCCGCCGTCGCCGTCGTCGCCGCCGCTCGGGCAGCTCCTCCTCCACGGGGGACGCCGCCTCCTCGGACGACCCGCCCAACACCGTGGTCAAGGTGCGCGAGGCCCGCGACGAGGTCAAGTCCGTCAAGGGCTCCACGCGCCTGGAGGCCAAGAAGCAGCGTCGGCGCGAGGGCCGCGACAACGGCCGCCGCCGCACCGTGATCACCGAGGCCGAGTTCCTGGCGCGCCGCGAGTCCGTCAAGCGCTCGATGGTGGTGCGCGAGCGCTCCGGCCGGGTGCAGATCGCCGTGCTCGAGGACGACATCCTCGTCGAGCACTACGTCGCCCAGAAGTCGCAGACCTCGATGGTCGGCAACGTGGTCCTCGGCAAGGTGCAGAACGTGCTGCCGTCCATGGAGGCCGCCTTCGTCGACATCGGCAAGGGCCGCAACGCCGTGCTGTACGCCGGCGAGGTCAACTGGGACGCCGCGGGCCTGGAGGGCCAGCCGCGTCGCATCGAGCTCGCCCTCAAGAGCGGCGACCCCGTGCTGGTGCAGGTCACCAAGGACCCCATCGGCCACAAGGGTGCGCGCCTGACGAGCCAGATCTCTCTGCCCGGCCGCTATGTCGTGTTCGTCCCGGGCGGCTCGATGACGGGCATCTCCCGCAAGCTGCCCGACAACGAGCGCACGCGCCTGAAGAAGATCATGCGCCAGGTCATCCCCGAGGACGCGGGCGTCATCGTGCGCACCGCCGCCGAGGGCGCCAGCGAGGAGGAGCTCACCCGCGACGTCGAGCGCCTGCGCGCCCAGTGGGCGAAGATCCAGAAGGCCCAGAAGTCCAAGAGCGCCCCCGCCGCGCTGTCGACCGAGCCGGACCTGGCCATCAAGGTCGTGCGCGACGTGTTCAACGAGGACTTCACCTCGCTCATCGTCCAGGGGGAGCGCACCTACGAGGAGGTCCACGAGTACGTCTCCTCGGTGGCGCCGGACCTCCTGGAGCGCCTGACCAAGCACGTCGGCGACAAGGACGTGTTCGCCAAGCACCGCATCGACGAGCAGCTGCTCAAGGCCATGGACCGCAAGGTCTACCTGCCCTCGGGCGGGTCCCTGGTGATCGACCGCACCGAGGCCATGACCGTGGTCGACGTGAACACCGGCAAGTTCACCGGCTCGGGCGGCTCCCTCGAGGAGACCGTGACCCGCAACAACCTCGAGGCGGCCGAGGAGATCGTCCGCCAGCTGCGCCTGCGGGACATCGGCGGCATCATCGTCATCGACTTCATCGACATGGTGCTCGAGGCCAACCGCGACCTCGTGCTGCGCCGCATGGTCGAGTGCCTGGGCCGCGACCGCACCAAGCACCAGGTCGCCGAGGTCACCTCGCTGGGCCTGGTGCAGATGACCCGCAAGCGCGTCAGCCAGGGACTGGTGGAGACCTTCTCGACCACCTGCGAGGCCTGCAACGGCCGCGGCGTGACCATCGACATCGACGGCGGCCACGACCACGCGCCCGCCGCCGAGCGCAGCGAGGACGAGTCGTCCTCCTCCCGCTCGGGACGCAAGGGGCGCAAGTCCCGCGGCGGCTCCGCGAAGGATGCCGTGAGCGACCTGGTCGAGGAGCGCTCCGCCGATGTGCACCGCCTCGAGGAGGACGAGAGCTCCCGGGCCCTCGCCCGGGCGACCATCGCCTCGATCGCGGCGGCCACCACCGGTCACGCGCACCCGGAGGTCGTCGTCGACGGCCAGGTGATCAGCATCGGGGATGCGGGCCGGAGCGCCTCCGAGGAGGCCGACGCCCCGGCGACGGCGAAGCCCGCGGACGGATCGGCCGCGGACTCGGCAGACGCCGCGGCGGAGGCCCCCGCCGCGGACGCGCCGGCGCCCGACGCCGCCGAGGGCTCCGCGGAGGCCGAGCAGACGGAGAAGCCGGCGGAGGAGCCGGCGAAGAAGTCCTCGCGCGCCCCCCGCACGTCCCGCAGCCGTCGCCGCACCCGCAGCAGCGCGGCCTCGGCCGCCGAGGAGACGGCGGGGGAGGCGGCCCCGGCCGCCGAGCAGCCCGCTGCCGCCGAGCAGCCTGCTGCCGCCGAGCAGCCCGCCGCCTCGGCGCAGGAGTCGCCGGAGCCCGCCTCCGACGCCTCCCCGGCGCCCGATGCCGCTCCGGCCTCGGATGCGGCTCCGGCGCCGGATCCCGCCCCGGAGGAGTCGGCCCCTGCCGGCGCCTCGGAGGGGGATCCCGCGTCCTGAGGGGCGCGACCATCTCCACCGGCGGCCCGCGCGTGATGCGTTCCACAGCTCTGGAGCGCATCTGCGCTGGTCGCGGGGGGTTTGATGGTTGACCCGGGGGTTGCGGAGATCGTAAGCTGTCCCCTGGCGCACTTCGGCGCCGCAGTCGTGTTCGTCGCTCCGGCTACGCGCGACCGCCCCTCCCGCCCGGCCTGATCCCCATCGGGCAGGGCGCGGTCGACGGTCGCTGGTCCGCGGGCCTTCGACGGAACCAGACATATTCGCATTGAACGAGATGGAGCATTGACGTGGTGTACGCAATCGTCCGCGCAGGCGGTCGTCAGGAGAAGGTGTCGGTCGGCGACACCATCGTGATCAACCGTGTGGCCGGCGAGGCGGGCGACAGCGTTCAGTTCGCTCCCGTCCTCCTGGTCGACGGCGACAAGGTCACCTCCTCGCAGGAGGAGCTCGAGAAGGTCACCGTGACCGGCGAGATCGTGGAGGCCCTCCGCGGCCCCAAGGTCCGCATCCTCAAGTACAAGAACAAGACCGGCTACAAGAAGCGCCAGGGCCACCGTCAGGAACTGACCCGGCTCACCATCACGGGCATCGCCTGAGCGCGATCCCCACCCGGCGACAACGAGACGGAAGAAGGTACCGACATGGCACATAAGAAGGGCGCAAGCTCCTCGAAGAACGGCCGCGACTCCAACGCGCAGCGCCTCGGCGTGAAGCGCTTCGGCGGCCAGGAGGTCGGCGCGGGCGAGATCCTCATCCGCCAGCGCGGCACCCGCATCCACCCCGGTGACGGCGTGGGTCGCGGCAACGACGACACCCTGTTCGCCCTCACCGCGGGCGTCGTGGAGTTCGGTCGCAAGCGCGACCGCCGCGTCGTCAACGTGGTCGCCGGAGCCTGATCCGGCACGGCCCCGGGCGACCGGGGCGGCGAGCACACCCAGACAAGGGGCGGAGCCGACGGCTCCGCCCCTTGTCGTCGTCGCGGCGGGACCCCCGTCGCGCATAGCATCACACCATCCCGATCCCAGGAGGAGAGCCCATGGTCTCGTTCGTCGACCGCGTCGTGCTGAGCGTGAAGGCCGGCGACGGCGGACACGGCGCCGCCTCGATCCGGAGGGAGAAGTTCAAGCCCCTGGCCGGTCCCGACGGCGCCAACGGAGGGCGCGGCGGGGACGTGATCCTCGAGGTCGACGCCTCCACCACGACGCTGCTCAGCTACCACCACAAGCCGCACCAGAAGGCTCCCTCCGGGGACTTCGGCAAGGGCGATCTCCGTCACGGGGCGCGCGGCGAGGACCTCGTCCTGCCCGTGCCGGACGGCACGGTCGTCCATGCCGAGGACGGCACGGTGCTCGCGGACCTCGTGGGCATCGGCTCGCGCTTCGTGGCCGCCCGCGGCGGCCAGGGCGGACTGGGCAACGCGGCGCTCGCCTCGAGCAAGCGAAAGGCCCCCGGCTTCGCGCTGCTCGGCGAGCCCGGGCAGGAGCGTCGGCTGATCCTCGAGCTCAAGTCCGTCGCGGACGTGGCCCTGGTCGGCTACCCCAGCGCCGGCAAGAGCTCGCTCATCGCGGCGATGAGCGCGGCCCGCCCGAAGATCGCGGACTATCCGTTCACCACCTTGGTGCCGAACCTCGGCGTGGTCGAGGCGGGGGAGTTCCGCTACACCATCGCCGACGTCCCCGGCCTGATCCCGGGGGCGAGCGAGGGCAAGGGCCTGGGCCTGGACTTCCTGCGCCACATCGAGCGCTGCCATGTGATCGTGCACGTGCTGGACGCGGCGACCCTGGAGTCCGATCGCGACCCGCTCGGGGATCTGCGCACCATCGAGGCGGAGCTCGCGGCCTACGCCGACGGGCTGGACGCCGACGCCGGGGCCCGCGTCCCGCTGCTCGAGCGCCCGACGGTGATCGTGCTGAACAAGACGGACCTGCCCGACGGCTCGGACATGGCCGAGCTGGTGCGGGACTCCCTGGGCGAGCGCGGCGTGCCCGTGCTCGAGGTCAGCGCCGTCTCCCGCAAGGGCCTGCGCGAGCTCTCCTTCGAGCTGGGTCGTCTGGTGGAGCAGGCGCGTGCCGCCCTGCCCGAGCCGACCCTCGCCCCGATCGTGCTGACCCCCGAGGCGCAGGACTCCGCCGGCTTCCGGGTGGTCACCGAGCAGTACGACGGCGCGACCGCGTACCGCGTGATCGGCGACAAGCCCGAGCGCTGGGTGCGCCAGACCCAGTTCTCCAACGACGAGGCCGTCGGCTACCTCGCCGACCGCCTGGCCCGCCTGGGCGTGGAGGAGGAGCTCTACCGCGCCGGGGCCGTCGCCGGGGACACCGTCCTCATCGGGCCGGGCCAGGACGCCGTGGTCTTCGACTGGGAGCCGACCATGATGGGCGGCGCCGAGCTGCTGGGCCGTCGCGGCACGGACCGGCGCATGGAGGACCACCATCGGCCCACCCGCGAGCAGAAGCGCGAGGACCAGAAGGCCCGCACCGCGGCCCGGCTCGGGCGCATCGCCGCCATGGAGGAGGAGCGCCGTTCCGGCCACTGGACCGACCCTGCGGCCGCCGATCCGGCTGTGACCTCCGTCTCCGATCCGGCAGGGGAATTCCCACGTGGTGAGATCTCGGAGGACCAGAACGCGGAACAGCGCGAGGATGGCTGACCAGCCGTGACCCTGCGGCGCCACGGTGCCGGCTCCCCATCCGGCTCCGTCCAGCGACAGCGGAGAGGACGCCCCCTCAGTGACCGAATCCGACTTCACCACCCGTCTGCCTGCCCGACTGACCACCCGTGAGAGCATCACCAGCGCCCGGCGCATCGTCATCAAGATCGGTTCCTCGTCCCTGACCGAGCCCTCGGGCCGCCTGGACGTCGAGCGGGTCCACTCCCTGGCCGATGACGTCGTCACGCTCACCCGGCGCGGATGCGACGTCGTGCTGGTCAGCTCGGGAGCGATCGCTGCGGCGCTCGGCGTGCTGCGGCTGCCCGGCCGTCCCACCGACACCGCCGTGCAGCAGGCCGCCGCGAGCGTGGGCCAGGCGATCCTGGCGCGGGCCTGGTCGCGCGCCTTCGAGCGGCACGGCCGCATCACCGGCCAGGTCCTGCTCACGGAATCGGACGTGATCCGCTCGGAGACCTACCGCAACGTGCGCAGCTCCCTCGAGGCGCTGATGGATCTCGGGGTGATCCCCGTGGTCAACGAGAACGACGCGACCGCCACCCACGAGATCCGCTTCGGCGACAACGACCGCCTCGCCGCGCTCGTCTCCCAGCTGATCGGCGCGGACCTGCTCGTCCTGCTCACCGACGTCGACGCGCTGTACACCGCTCCGCCCAAGGAGCCGGGCGCCCAGCGCATCGACGTGGTCGCCGACGCCTCCTCGCTCGAGGGCGTCTCGGTCGGCTCGGTCGGCTCCCGGGTCGGCACCGGCGGGATGGTCACGAAGCTCGCCGCGGCCCAGCACGCCGCCACCACGGGGACGGCCACGATCCTGACCTCGGCCGCGAACGCGCGGTCCGTGCTCGACGGGGCGGACCAGGGCACCTTCTTCCCGGCCCATCGCGGCCGCCGTCGCTCCCGCCTGGTGTGGCTGCGCTTCGCCACCCGCGGGGCCGGCACCATCCAGGTCGACGAGGGCGCCGCCGCCGCGCTGCGCACCCGCCGCCGCTCCCTGCTCGCCGTCGGCATCGTCGGCGTCGACGGGACCTTCCCGGCCGGGGTGCCGGTGGATGTCGCCGGTCCGGACGGGGAGGTCATCGTGCGCGGACTGGTGGCCTTCTCGAGCGAGGAGATCACCCCGATGATGGGCCTGACCACGGGATCCGTGCGGCGCACCCTGGGGGAGCGGTACGCCCGCCCGGTGATCCACCGCGACGACCTCGTGCTGCTGTGAGGGGACATGCAGCGCGAGATGCCCACGACGCCGAGCGCCGCAGCTCCTACACTCGAGGGATGAGCATCCAGGAGCAGACCCCGGTGACCGATCCTCAGACCGATACCGCGACCGCCCCGGAACCCACCGCCCCGCAGGGGGTGCGCGAGGCGGTGCTCGCCGCGGCATCCGCCGCGCGGGACGCCCAGCCGGCCCTCGCCCGGCTGACCCGCGACCGCAAGGACGCCGTCCTGCTGGCGATGGCCGAGGCGCTCGTCGCCCGGGCCGACGAGATCGTCACCGCGAACGCCCGTGACATCGAGGCGGCCGATGCCGCCGGCATCGAGGCGGGGCTGCGCGACCGGCTGCTGCTGACGCCCGAGCGCGTGGGGAGCATCGCCCAGCAGCTGCGGGACGCGGCGGCCCTGCCCGACCCGGTCGGCGAGGTGGTCCGCGGCTCGATCCTGCGCAACGGCCTCGAGCTGCGGCAGATGCGCGTCCCGCTCGGCGTGATCGGCATGGTCTACGAGGCCCGCCCGAACGTCACGGTCGATGCCGCCGGTCTCGCCCTGAAGTCCGGCAACGCCGTGGTGCTGCGGGGCGGCTCGGCCGCCCTGCACTCGAACACGGCCCTCATCGCCGTGCTGCGCTCCGTGCTGGCCGAGCAGGGCCTGCCCGAGGACCTCGTGATCGGCATCGACGAGCACGGCCGGGACGGCGTGGGCGTGCTCATGACCGCCCGCGGTCTGGTCGACGTGCTGATCCCGCGCGGCGGCGCCGGGCTGATCGCCCGGGTCGTCGAGAACTCGACCGTGCCCGTGATCGAGACGGGGACCGGCAACACGCACATCCTCGTCGACGCGAGCGCCGACCTCGAGGCCGCCGCGGACATCGTGGTCAACGCCAAGACCCATCGCATCGGCGTGTGCAACGCGCTGGAGACCCTGCTGGTGCATCGCGGCGTCGCCGAGCGCGCGCTCCCGCTGCTGGCCGAGCGCCTCGCCGCGAAGGACGTCACCCTCCACGCCGACGACACCGCCCAGGAGATCCTCGCCGCGGCGGGCACGGCCGCGCGCGTGGTCCCGGCGACCTCGCAGGACTGGGAGACGGAGTACCTCTCCCTCGACCTCGCCGTGAAGGTCGTCGAGGATCTCGACGAGGCGCTGGCGCACATCCGCGCCCACTCCACCGGGCACACCGAGTCGATCCTCACCCGCGACCTGGAGAGCCAGCGCCGCTTCCTCGCCGAGGTCGACTCGGCGGTGGTGATGGCCAACGCCTCCACCCGGTTCAGCGACGGCGGCGAGTTCGGCTTCGGCGCGGAGATCGGCATCTCGACCCAGAAGCTCCATGCCCGCGGCCCGATGGGCCTTCCCGAGATGACCACCACCAAGTGGATCGTGGTCGGACAGGGGCACGTGCGCCCCTGAGCGGGACGGGCGCGCAGGCCGTGCGGCACTGAGACGCCCCGCACGGCCTGCGCGTGGCAGGCATCGCCTGCGCTGCGGCTATGGGATGATGGTGTGGTCCATCGTCGAAAGGCCCCACCCCATGATCGATCAGCTCCTGATCCTCGCCGAGAACGGCTCGCACTCCACGGAGGGCATTCCGCCGTACCTGGTCGGGGGCGGTTTCTTCATCGTCCTCATGTGCCTGCTCGGAATCACGTTCCTCTTCAGCGGGCTGAACCAGCCGCGCCGCCGGGAGGACGCCGCGGAGCACGGCGCCGAGCACCACGGGGCCTCGTCGACCGAGCGCCGCACCCGCTGAACCCGATGGAGGCTCGGCGGCGACGCATCGGCGTGATGGGCGGGACCTTCGATCCCATCCACCACGGCCATCTCGTCGCAGCCAGCGAGGTGCAGAGCGTCTTCGGGCTGGACGAGGTCATCTTCGTCCCGACCGGCCGGCCCTGGCAGAAGTCGGACCGCCGCATCTCCGATCCCGAGCACCGCTACCTCATGACCGTCGTCGCCACGGCCGCGAACCCCGTGTTCACGGTCTCCCGCGTGGACGTGGACCGTCCCGGGGCGACCTACACGATCGACACCCTGCGCGACCTGTCCCAGCTCCACCCCGACGCGGACCTGTTCTTCATCACCGGGGCCGATGCCCTCCAGTCCATCCTCACCTGGAAGGACACCCAGGAGATCTTCGAGCTGGCGCACTTCGTCGGGGTCACGCGCCCCGAGCACGAGCTGGAGACCGACGGCCTGCCCGCGGATCGGGTCACCCTGATCGAGGTCCCCGCCATGGCGATCAGCTCGACGGACCTGCGCTCCCGCGTCGCCGGCGGCGCGCCGGTGTGGTACCTGGTTCCCGACGGCGTGGTCCAATACATCAACAAGTACGCCCTCTACACAGGAGGTGACGGCGTTGACCGAGAGCACTGATGCGCCCACGTCGCGCCCGCACGGTCGGCGAGCTCGCCGGCTGTCTCCCGAGGAGGCGGCGGAGCTCGCGGCGCGCGCGGCGCAGGAGTCGGTGGACCAGACCGGCCCCATCCCGCCGCTGCGCGGCGCCGTGCCGAGCCCTCCGGCCGATGCTCCCGCGCCCAAGCTGCGCAAGTTCGGACGCCGCGCCCGCGTCGTGGAGATCACCGATGCCCCCGACGAGGTCGAGGTCACGGGGGAGAGCCAGGCCGTCGAGGACGCTCCTGCCGCCCCGGCGGAGGACACCGTCGCGCTCGCGCCCGTCCCCGACGGGTCGGAGCCGGCTCCCGATGCCGACGGCGACACCGCCGAGCGCCCCGCCCCCGGGGCCGCCCCGGGCGTCGGCGAGGCCCCGACGAGCCTCTGGGTCGAGCCGCCCACCGATGTGCTGACGGCGGTCCCCGACGAGGACGCGCCCGGTCCGCGGGCCACCGAGCGACCGGTCGTCGCCGGCGCCGTGCTGACCACGACGCAGGCCCCCGCCGCGGCGGGCGCCGGCATGGCGGGCTCCGGGGCGGGAGCCGGCACGGCGACCGCGCCGGCGGCTGCGGCGGCCCCGGCCGCCGCCTCCCGCGGCACCGCCACCGCGACCGTGACGCGGATGCCCGCGCGCGACGCCGACGGCGTGGAGCTCGGGGAGATGACCGTCAGCGAGGCCCCGGACCCGCGTCCCGCCCCGCGCTTCGACGGGCGGGTGCTGCACCGTCCCGAGCGCAAGGGATCCAGCCGCGTGCTGTGGATCGTCTGGGCCCTGATCGCCCTTGCCGTCCTCACCCTGGTGATCCTCCTGGTCACCGGCGTGATCGGCGGTGACACCGGCGCCCTGGCCGGTGTCGAGGACACGGTGGCGGCACTCCTTGCCGGCTCCGGAACCGACTACGCACCCTGGAGGGGTACGCCCGCGTGAGCGCTTACGAGGAATCGATCGACCTGGCCCGCGTCGCCGCACAGGCCGCCGCCGACAAGCTCGCCGAGGAGGTGATCGGTCTCGACGTCTCCGAGCAGCTCGCGATCACCGACATCTTCCTGGTGGCCTCGGGCACCTCCGAGCGCCAGGTGTCCGGCATCGTGGACGGCATCGAGGAGGAGCTGCTCAAGCAGCGTCGCCGCAAGCCGCTGCGCCGCGAGGGCGAGCGCGACGCCCGCTGGGTCCTGCTGGACTACGGGGACATCGTCGTGCACGTCCAGCACGCCGAGGACCGCGCCTTCTACGCGCTCGAGCGGCTGTGGCGCGACGCCCCCGTCGTGGACCTCCAGATCGACTCCCGGGAGCCGGGCTCCGAGGGCACCGGCGAGGCCTCCGCGTGACCCGTCCCTCCGCGGCGGCCGAGGCGACCCGGCTCATCCTGGCCCGCCACGGGCAGACGGACCACAACAAGGCCCTGAAGCTCCAGGGCCAGGTCGACATCCCCCTGAACGCCCTGGGGCGCAGCCAAGCGCAGGCGCTCGGGCGCGCCCTCGAGCCCGTCGCCCCGGACGTCATCATCGCCTCGCCGCTGAGCCGGGCCCTCGCCACGGCCCAGGCGGTGGCGGACCGCACCGGCCGCACCGTCCGCACCGACGCGGCGTTCCTCGAGCGCAGCTTCGGGCAGTGGGAGGGGCTCACCCGGGAGGAGATCCAGGCCGAGTGGCCCGAGCTCTACGTCGAGTGGATCTCCCAGCGCCCCGTGCTGGGCGCCGATGTGGAGGCGCGCACGGCCGTCGCGCAGCGCGTCGCCGACGCCTGCCGCCGCCTCGCGGTCGAGCACGCCGGCTCCACGGTGCTCGTGGTCGCCCACGGCGCCGCCATCACCCTGGGGATCACCGGACTGCTGGGTCTGGACCCCGAAGGGTTCCGCGGCATCGGCGGGCTCGAGAACTGCCACCGCAGCACCCTCGAGGTCCGTGTCCAGGCGGGGGAGGCCGGGGCGATGAGGTTGCTGTCACACAACCTGCCTCCCGATTTCACCTGAGGCCAGGGGCGTTGTAATCTAGATGAGTCGCCACGGCGAGGGGCTCGGAAGAGTCGCGAAGCCGAGGAGACACCCACTACGGGGCTATGGCGCAGTTGGTAGCGCGCTTCCATGGCATGGAAGAGGTCAGGGGTTCGAATCCCCTTAGCTCCACTCGAGAAACCGTGAGACAGTGACTCGTCAGAAGGGCCCCGCCGGACGGCGGGGCCCTTCTGCTGTCCCGGGCCGCGCGCGGACCAGGAACAGCGGCGCGGCGAGCGCGATCACGATCCCTCCGACCACGAGCGCGGCACCGGTGGACGCGCCGGCGGCGATGAGCCCCAGCACCACGGTGCCGATCGAGCCCGCCGGCTGCATCGCCATCGAGGCCAGGGACAGCACGGTCGCGCGGTGGGCGGAGTCGACCTCCTGGTGCAGGAGGGCCTCGTAGGCCACACCGGCCGCCATGTGCACGGCGTAGGTGGCGAGGAAGCCTGCGAGGAGCCCGACCGGGCCCCACGCCAGTCCCATCGCGATCACGAAGGCGCCCTGGGCCAGGCGCAGGGCCACGGAGATCCGCACCAGACCCCATCGGCGCACCGCGGCCGGGACGGCGGCGGCGCCGAGGGCCGCGACGCCCCACGCCGCGGCGACCACCGGGCCGAGGATCGCGGCGGCGAGGTCGCGGTCCCCGAGCAGCTCCGCCAGGCGCACGGGCATGTAGGTCTCGAAGGCGACCATCCCGAAGCCCCAGAAGATCTCCACCGCGATCAGGGCGCGCAGCACCCGGGAGCCGGCGAGCAGCCGGACGCCGTCGCGCACCGCCTGCGCGGCGTGCACGGCGCCGGCCGCCCTCCGGCGCGGCTCGTGCATGAGCAGGGCGGTCGCCACGATCTGCGCGATCACCAGGCCCGATGCGGCCAGGAAGGGGAACACCAGCGCGGTCCCGGGGCCTCCCGGGGACCAGGCGACGAGGCCGGCGGACAGCAGCGAGCCTCCCGCGATCGACACCCCGACCGCTCCGCTGGCCCCGCCGAGCCCCCGCGTCACGGCGTCGGCGCGCCGCTCCGGGGGGAGGGTCGAATGGATCTCGTCCACGAACCAGGCGTTCAGGGCGCCGCTGTCCAGGGCGCGGAACACGCCGGAGAGGGCGGCGGCGAGCGCGAGCAGGAGGGGCGTGGCGGCCACGGCGAACACCCCGTACGAGGCGAGCGCGAGGACCGCCGAGGCCACGAAGAGCGGCCGTCGCCCCCAGGTGTCGGCCAGGGCGCCCATCGGCAGCTCGAGGCAGAGCACGACGATGCCCTGGACGGCGAGGGCCGCGCCCATCTCGGCCACGCTCATGCCCCGCTGCAGGGGGAGGAGGGCCATCACCGGGATCACCAGGCCGGTGGGCAGCCAGCGCAGGGCGGTCAGCAGCCGGAAGCGGGCGGCGAGCGTCATGTCCGCGGGAGGGAGAGCACGTGCATCGTCACCGCCTGCGATCCGTCCCGGTCCCGATAGCGCTCGATGAGCGCGGAGATCTCGTCCTGGAGCTCGCGGAGGTCCTCCGGGTCCAGGGAGAGCAGGTAGTCGCTGTGGCCGAGCCCCGGGGCCCCGGGGTCCTCGTGCCAGGCCTCGAGCCCGTCGCGCAGCAGCTGGAGCTGGCGCTCGCGCACCCGGTCCAGGGCCGCGCGGCCTCCGGGGAGCGCGGACAGGGAGTCGGGCAGGACGGTCATGTCGTGCACGGCGCGCCAGCGCCGCTCGCGACCCGTCCGCCGTTCGAGCTCGTCGGCGACGAACCCGTACCGCGCGAGCTGACGCAGATGGTACGAGGTCGAGCCGCTGGACTCGCCGACGGCGCGGGCGAGCTCGGAGGCGGTGGCGGGACCGTCCGAGCGCAGCAGGCCGAGCAGGCGCAGGCGCAGGGGATGGCTGATGGCCTTGAGGGTGTCGACGTCCTCGACGACGAAGCGGGTCGTGGGCATGGCGCGACCCTACAGTGCAAAGAAGTGTTTGCAAAGGGATCTTTGCATTCTCGCGCACCTCGTCACCGCGCTCCGGACGCACTAGGCTGTCGGCCACATCCGGCCCCGCTCTCGTGCCCGGTCGCCACCGACGCCAGGAGGTGCCCCATGGACGAGACCGGCCCGCGGACTCGCCGCATCCTCGACGCCGACCACCTGGTCGTCGGCGCCGGCGCCGCCGGCATGGCGTTCACCGATGCGCTGGTCGACCACGGCCGCGCGAGGGTGGTGCTGGCGGATCGGCGGACGGCGCCGGGCGGCCACTGGCTCGACGCCTACCCCTATGTGCGCCTGCACCAGGCGTCCCGGTTCTACGGCGTGGCGTCGACGCCGCTGGGCGCAGGGCGTCTCCAGACCAGCGGACCCGAGGCGGGGCTCCACGAACGGGCCGACCGCGAGGAGATCTGCGCCTACTACGCGCAGGTGCTGCACGATCGCCTGCTGCCGACGGGGCGGGTCGAGTTCCTCGGCGGCGCGGACTACGACGCCGACCGCCGCACCCTCCGCCACGGCGGGATCGAGTACGCCGTCCCCGAGCGCTGCCGGATCGTGGATGCCCGGTACCTCTCGCCGCAGATCCCCGCGAGCACGCCGCCGCCGTTCGGGGTCGCCGCGGACGCCCGCGTCCTGCCCGCCCATGCACTGCCCCGCATCGAGGACGCTCCGAGCCAGTACGTCGTCGTGGGATCGGGGAAGACGGCCAGCGACACCGTGGTGTGGCTGCTGGGCCGCGGGGTCCGCCCGGAGGCGATCTGCTGGGTGCGGCCGCGGGAGCCCTGGATGCTCGACCGCGCCGTCGTCCAGCCCGATCCGGCCGTGTTCCTGGGCATGGCGGCCGACATCCTCGAGGCCGCCCAGCACGCGGCCGGCGTCGACGACCTGTTCCTGCGTCTCGAGGACGCCGGCGTCATGCTCCGCATCGACCGCTCCCGGACCCCGACGATGGCGCGGGCGCCGACCCTGGGCCGATGGGAGCTGGACCTGTTGCGCAGCGTGGAGGACGTGGTGCGCCGCGGGCACCTGCGCCGCGTCGAGCGAGGGCGTCTGCTGCTGGACGGGGGCGAGGTGCGGATCCGCGCGGATGCGCTGGTCGTGCACTGCGCGGCGCGCGGCCTGCGGCGCGAGCCCGGTGTGCCGATCTGGGGCCGCGAGGCGATCCGGATCCAGCCGGTCCGGGCCGGCTTCCCCTGCTTCGGTGCGGCGCTCATCGGCTATGTCGAGGCGACCCGCGACGACGACGAGCTCAAGAACCGGATCTGCCTGCCCACCCCGTACCCGAGCACGCCGGCGGACTGGGTCGGCATGACGGCGCAGGGGACCCGCTCCGCAGCGACCTTCGGCGCCCATCCGGACATCGCCGCCTGGGCGCGGACCGTGGCGCTGAACCCGGCCCGGGTGCCGGCCGGCGCCCGGTCCCCGGCGCTCGAGGACGTGCTGGCCCGGGTAGCGGCGCAGACGGCGCCGGGCGCGGCGGCGCTGGCCCGGCTCGCGCGCGAGGCCGCGGCGTGAGCCCGCGGCGCCGTGGGGCGAGGGTGCCTCAGGCGCCGGTGACGAGGCCGACGGCCACCAGGACTGCGAGGACCATGTCGAGCACCGCGCAGAACAGCGCATAGGGGCGGGTGACCACGGCATCGGCCCGATGGTGTCCGATGTCCCAGGCGCCATGGCCCAGCAGCCCGAGGACGGTGAGCACCCCAGCCGCGGGCCCGGCCCCCTCGACCGCGACGGCGAGGACGGCGAGCGCCCCGAACCCCGCCGCGCCGTACAGCTGGAGCCGCGCCGGCCCGGTCGTCCAGGCGCCCCGCACGACGCCCACGACGACGAGGACCAGCTGGATGGCCAGCAGGGCGAGGATTGGCACCCAGGGGGAGTCCAGGACGAAGCCGGGCGTCAGCACGACGAAGGAGGCGGCGAAGCCCAGCCATGCGGCGCCGCGACGACCGACCGCCGCCGCACAGAGATAGATCGCCGAGCACACCATGATCAGCGGGGCGAGGTCGGACTGGAATCCCGTCGCGACGGCGACGACCACCCCGGCGAGGACGGCGAGGCCGGAGCGGAGCCCGAGGGCGGGCCGGGACGCGGTCGGCGCGGGTGCCGTCACGGGACATCGCCTCTTCTCGTACAGTGGTGTTCGAGTTAGAGGTCACCGTAGCCCGCCCCCGGCGGCACGACAAGAGGAGCGGACCATGCCGTCGCCGTCGCCGTCGCCGTCGTCGTCCCCGCCGCCGTCCCCGGCCGGGTCCCGTCCGCTCCGCGCCGACGCCCGGCGCAGCATCGCGGCGATCCTCGACGCCGGGATCCACGTGTTGGCCGTGCGGCCGGATGCCAGCATGGCGGACATCGCCGCGGCCGCCGGCGTGGGCCGCGTGACCGTGTACGCCCACTTCTCCTCCCGCGCGGACCTGCTGCGTGCCGTGGTCGCCCGGGCGATCACCGAGGGGGACGTCGTGCTCGCGCAGGTCGACCTCTCCGGCGACCCGCGCGCGGCCCTCGAGCGCCTGATCCTCGCGAGCTGGGAGCAGATCGCCCGGATCGGCGCCGTCGCGGCCGCGGCGGCGGGCGTGCTGGAGGCCGAGGAGGTCCGCCGGCTGCATGCCGCCCCGGCGGCCCGGGTGGAGGCCCTCCTCGCGCGCGGCCGGGAGCTGGGCGTGTTCCGCGAGGACCTCCCCGCCGCCTGGCTGGTGAGCGTGCTGCACCAGCTCATGCAGGGCGCCGCGGTGGAGGTCGCCGCGGGGCGGCTCGAGGCGGCGCAGGCCGCGCCCGCGATCTCCGCGAGCGTGCTGGCCGTGTGGACCTGCGCCCGCTGAGAGCGCAGGCGGCGCGCAGCGCCGGTCCGGCCGTGTTCATCGCCGTTCGCATCGGATTGTGCGGGGCGGGGCCGTACGGGAGGATACGCCCATGACTGCTTCCCGCTCCGCCGCCCTGCGGCGGTCCCTTCCCCTCGCCTCCGCCCTGCTCCTGAGCGCCGCCCTGCTGGCCGGCTGCGGCGGCGCCGAGGATCCCGCGCAGACGCCCTCGAGCGCGTCCGCCCCCGCCGCCTCCGAGCCGGCCGCCTCCGAGCCGGCCGCCTCCGACGCCGGCGGGGCCTCCGACGCCGGCGGGGCCTCCGACGCCGGCGGGGCCTCGGACGACGGCGGCGCCGAGACGGCCGAGTTCGCCTACGAGGGCGAGCAGGGCCGCACCGCCCTCGAGCTGCTGCTCGAGAAGGACCCGAGCGCCCAGGTCCAGGGCGAGGGCGAGAACGCCTTCGTCACCGGCATCGACGGGCGCGTCGCCGACGAGGGCGCGAAGGAGTTCTGGGCCCTGTACGTCGACGGCGAGCTCGCCCCGGTGGGCGCCGGCTCCCTGATCACCGAGGACGGTCAGCAGATCGTCTGGAAGCTGGAGACCTTCTCATGATCGAGGACCGCAGCACGGACCTGGGACTCGAGGACCTCGCCCGCCGCTGGTGGCGCCCCGCCGTCGTCGCGGTGCTCGTGGTCGCCGCCGTCGTGTGGCGGCTCGTGAAGACCGACCTCGGCGCCCCGCCCAACCTCGAGCTGTCCACCATGGCCGCCTTCGCCGCCGCCGCGCTGCTGCGCCACCGCATCGCGGTGCTCGTGCCCGTGGCCATCGTGCTGATCAGCGACCTGGGGCTGACCACCTCGTGGATCCTGCTGTTCACCTGGTCGGCCTGGCTGCTGATCGGCCTGGGCGCGCTGCGCACCCGCAGCACCTCCCACCGCCTGGTCGCGGCGGTCGCCTTCGGCGCCGGCAGCTCGCTGGCCTTCTACCTGTGGACCAACTTCGGGGTGTGGCTGCTGGGCCGCGGCACCTATTACCCGGCAGGCCTCGACGGGCTGCTGGCCAGCTACGTCGCCGGGATCCCGTTCCTGCGCACGATGCTGCTGGGCAACCTCGTGCTGGTCCCGGCCGCCGCCGGGATCGTGGCCCTCGTGGAGCGCTTCGAGCGCAGCCACGCCCTCGGCCTCGGCCCGGACCCGGCGCGGAGCGCGCATCGGGCCTGAGCCCCTCCCTCAGCACCGAGAACGGCGCCTCCCGGGCAGCGAACGCTGCGGGGAGGCGCCGTCGTGCTTCTCGTGATCGCCCGCACGGCCGCCCCACCGCGGGGTTGCTGGAGCGGCAACGAGGTTTGCTGCCGAGAGCGCCTCTGATGCACCGTGGCACCTGCAGGGCGCCCGCACCGGGCGCCACCAGGAACAGGAGGATCCATGGCTGCACAGGACCCGGACCGCCCCGGTGCGCCGGCGGAGCACACGAGCTGGCGGACGAGGCGGTGGGAGGAGGTGGCCGGCCCGCGCGGCACGGCCGGCACCGTCCAGCTGGCGATGATCCCGCATCCCGAACCGGGGGTGCCGGGCCTGCCGGGGCGATGGGAGGTGAGCACGTCGGGGGCCCTGACCCTCACGGCCACCGCGGCGGACGGCGTATCCCTCGACGGGCGGCCGGTGGCCGGCGCCGTGGACGTGGAATCGGGCAGCCGGGTGGATCTCGCAGACGGTAGGGAGGTCCTCGTCCGGGGGCGGGAGGGGACCTTCGGCATCGTCGTCCGGGATTCGTCCGCCCCGATGCTCACGCGGCTGCGCGACATCGCGCACTATCCCTACGACCCGAGCTGGGTCCTCGACGCCGAGTACCGGGCGACGCCCGGCCGTGCCGTCGAGGTCGAGCGGCTGACCAGCCCTCGGAGCACCGAGAGGGTCCCCGCTCCCGGGGACCTGGTCGTCGGGATCGGCGGCCGGGAGCACACCCTGGTGGTGCTGGAGACCGTCCCCGGCCTGCGCCTGGTGGTCTTCACCGATCCCGGAAGCGGCACCGACACCCCCGAGATCGGTCGGTGGCTCATCCTGCCCCCGGGCGAGGACGGCACCCTCCGGATCGACCTCAACCAGGTGATCCTTCCCCACCATGTCTTCTCCGCGGCGTTCCCGTGCCCGGTCCCGCTGCGGGAGAACCACCTTCCGGTCGTCGTCGACGCCGGAGAGCGTGCACCCGTCCTCGACCCGAATGGCGGAGCACGGTGACAGAGACCGACACGACAGGACAGGACGGAACCATGACGACCGAGCTGATGGAGAAGGCGGTCCGGTACCTGCGGCGCGTGGAGTCCTTCGACTTCCCCGGCATGCGCGCGATGTGCACGCACACCGCCACCGTCTGGCACAACGACGGCACGGGCGAGCAGACGATCGACGAGAACCTCGAGCAGCTCGAGCGGATGTCCGGCGGCGGGGGAGCGGTCGCGCTGCGATACGACATCACCCGGCAGTTCCAGAAGCCGGACGAGGTCCTCCAGCAGCACGTCCTGCACATCACCCTGCCCGACGGGTCCGGCGCCGAGCTCCCGGTGGCGATGTACTTCCGGTTCCGGGACGGTCTCATCGACCGGATCGAGGAGTACGCGACCATGGTCCGGCCCGAGGGAGGCGCCGTGCGCGACGCCGGCTGATCCCCCGGGACGGAGACCCCCGGAGGTCACATCGAGAAGTACGTGGCCTCCGGGTGGTGGACCACGAAGGCGTCCGTGGACTGCTCGGGGTGCAGCTGCAGCTCATCGCTGAGGGTGATGCCGACCCGCTCGGGACGCAGCAGGGCGACGACCTTGCGGCGGTCCTCCATGTCGGGGCATGCCGGGTAGCCCAGGGACAGGCGCGCCCCGCGGTACTCGAGGTCGAGCATGCCCTGCACCTCCGCCGGATCCTCGTCGGCGAAGCCCAGCTCCTCGCGGACCCGGGAGTGCCAGAACTCCGCGAGGGACTCCGTGAGCTGGACGGACAGCCCGTGGAGCTCCATGTACTCGCGGTAGCGGTTCTCGGCGAACAGCTGCGCGGTGACCGTGGAGACGGTGTCGCCCACCGTCACCAGCTGGACGGGCAGCACGTCGAAACGGCCCGTCTCCTCCACCCAGGAGCGCGGGCGGAAGTAGTCGGCGATGCACAGGTGGCGGTCCCGGGTCTGCCGCGGGAAGGTGAAGCGCAGACGCTCCGTGCCCGGCTCCCCGTCGGAGCCGCCGTCGGTCGAGCCGATGCCGGCCAGCTGCCCGCCGTGGTGGGCGACGACCAGATCGTTCCCCTCCGACCAGACGGGGAAGTAGCCGTAGATGACCGTCGGATCCATGATGTGCTCGCGGGCGATGCGCTCCATCCAGGCGGCCAGGCGCGGGCGGCCCTCCGTCGCCACGAGCTCCTCGTAGCTCGCGCCGTCCTCGCCGCGGCCGGCCTTCAAGCCCCACTGGCCCATGAACGTGGCCCGCTCGTCCAGCAGCGAGGCGTAGTCGGAGAGCTGGATGCCCTTGACGATGCGGGTCCCCCAGAACGGCGGATCCGGCACCGGGTTGTCGGCGGCGACGTCCGAGCGCGCGGGCAGGTCCTCGACGGCGGTCCGCTCCAGGGTGGCGACGTGGTGGCGCCGCGTGCGCAGCGGCGGCAGGCCCACGGCATCGGGATCCGCCCCCCGCGCGACGGCGACCAGCGGCTCCATCAGGCGCAGCCCCTCGAAGGCGTCCCGGGCGTAGCGGACCACGCCCGGGAACTGCGAGGCGAGATCGTCCTCCACGTAGGGGCGGGTCAGCGCCGCGCCGCCCAGCAGGATCGGCCAGCGGTCGGCCAGCCTGCGGGAGACGAGCTCCTCGAGGTTCTCCTTCATCACCACGGTCGACTTCACGAGCAGCCCCGACATGCCGATGACGTCGGCGTCGTGCTCGATCGCCGCGTCGATCATGGCCGAGATCGGCTGCTTGATGCCGATGTTCACGACGGTGTACCCGTTGTTGGTGAGGATGATGTCCACGAGGTTCTTGCCGATGTCGTGCACGTCCCCGCGCACGGTCGCCAGCACGATCGTCCCCTTGGAGGCCGAGGCCCCGCCCTCGACCTTCTCCATGTGCGGCTCGAGCAGGGCGACGGCCGCCTTCATCACCTCGGCCGACTGCAGCACGAAGGGCAGCTGCATCTGCCCGGAGCCGAACAGCTCGCCGACGACCTTCATCCCGCCCAGCAGGTGCGTGTTCACGATGTCGAGCGCGGCCATGCCCTCGCCGAGGGCGAGGTCGATGTCCTCCTCGAGCCCCTTGCGGGCCCCGTCGATGATGCGCCGCTCGAGCCGCTCGCCGGTGGGCAGCGCGGCGAGCTCCGCCGCGCGCTGGTCGCGCAGCGCCGCGGAGTCGACCCCGGAGAACGTCTCCAGCAGGTGGGCCAGCGGGTCATGGACCAGGTTCCCGGCGTCGTCATAGCGGCGGCGGTCCCACACCAGGTCCTCGGCGGCCTGCCACTGCTCGTCGGGGATCGCCGCGCGCGGCAGGATCTTCGCCGCGTGGACGATCGCGGAGTCGAGCCCCGCCTGCGTCGCCTCGTGCAGGAACACCGAGTTCAGCACGGTGCGGGCCGCGGGGGAGAGGCCGAAGGACACGTTGGACACGCCCAGGGTGGTGTGCACGCCCGGGTACTTCGCGGTGATCTCGCGGATCGCGGCGATCGTCTCGATGGCGTCCCGGCGGGTCTCCTCCTGGCCGGTGGCGATGGGGAAGGTGAGGGCGTCGACGATGATGTCGTCGACCCGCATGTCCCAGTCGGCCACCAGGGTGTCGATGAGGCGCGAGGCGATGGCGACCTTGTGCTCCGCCGTGCGGGCCTGCCCCTGCTCGTCGATGGTGAGGGCGATGACCGCCGCACCGTGCTCCTTCACCGCCGGCATGATCCGACGGAAGCGCGAGCCCGGCGCGTCGCCGTCCTCGAAGTTCACCGAGTTCACCACGGCCCGGCCGCCGACCAGCTCGAGGCCGGCCCGGATGACGTCGGGCTCGGTGGAGTCGATCACCAGCGGCAGGGTGGAGGCGCTGGCCAGCCGCGAGACGACGGCGCGGATGTCCTCGACGCCGTCGCGGCCCACGTAGTCCACGCACACGTCCAGCAGGTGGGCGCCGTCGCGGGTCTGCGCCCGGGCGATGTCGACGATGTCGTCGAAGCGGCCCTCCAGCAGCGCCTCCCGGAAGGCCTTGGATCCGTTGGAGTTGGTGCGCTCGCCGATGGCGAGGTAGGAGGCGTCCTGCGACAGGTCGGTGTGGGTGTAGAGGGAGGAGACGCCGTTCTGGCGCTGGACGGAGCGCTCCGGCAGCGCATGGCCCCGCACCGCCTCGACGACCTGGCGCATGTGCTCGGGCGTCGTGCCGCAGCACCCGCCCACCAGCCCCAGCCCGAACTCCTTGACGAACTGGGCGTGGGCGGCGGCGAGCTCCTCGGGCGTGAGGGGGTAGACGGCGCCGTGCGGGCCGAGCTCCGGCAGGCCGGCGTTGGGCATGCACACCAGCGGCGCCTCGCTGTGCCGGGCGAGGATGCGCAGATGCTCGCTCATGAGGTCGGGACCGGTCGCGCAGTTCAGGCCGATCACGTCCACGTCCAGGGACTGCAGAGCGGTCAGGGCCGCCCCGATCTCCGATCCCATCAGCATGGTGCCGGTGGTCTCCACGGTGATCGAGGTGATGATCGGCAGCGCGACACCCGTCTCCTCGACGGCCCGGCGGCAGCCGGTGACCGCCGCCTTCGTCTGCAGGAGGTCCTGGCTGGTCTCGATCAGCAGGGCGTCGGCCCCGCCCTCGATGAGGCCCGCGGCCTGCTCGGCGAAGGTGTCGCGCAGATGCGCGTAGGTGGTGTGCTGCAGCGAGGGCAGCTTCGTGCCCGGGCCCATCGAGCCCAGCACCCAGCGGGGCTGCTCGGCGGTGGCGAAGGCATCGGCCCGCTCGCGGGCCAGCGCCGCCCCGGCGCGGGCCAGCTCGCGGATCCGGTCCTCGATCCCGTAGTCGGACAGGTTCGACCAGTTCGCGCCGAAGGTGTTCGACTCGATCGCGTCCACGCCCGCGGCGAGATAGGCGTCGTGGACCCCGCGGATGATGTCCGGGCGGGTCACGTTGAGGATCTCGTTGCAGCCCTCGTGCTGCTGGTAGTCCTCGAGGGTCGGCTCCTCGGCCTGGATCATGGTGCCCATGGCGCCGTCGGCGACGACGACACGGGAACGGACGGCCTCGAGGAGCGCGGCCGCGCGGCCGGCGGGTGCGGAGATCATCCGACCAGGGTAGGCGTCGCCGCGCCATCTGCCCTCCCGGGTCCGCCTGGCGGAGGGACCCGGGCGGCCGGGGCCCTACTCTGGTGGCATGACACGTCGCGGCATCGTCGGCACGGGGCGCCCGTGAACCCCCTCCTGCGGTCCGTGATGCGCCTGTTCGCGGCCCCGCGGCTGAACATGCGCGAGGACTACGCCCGGGTGCGGCGCCTGCAGCGGCAGCTGGCCGCCCGGCCCGTCCCGCGGTACCGGGCGGTGGACCTGCGCATCGACACCGGCGACGGCGAGCGCGAGGTGCCGGTGCGGGTGTTCAGCCCCCGCGAGCAGCGCCGCGAGGAGGTGCTGCTGTTCCTCCACGGCGGCGGCTGGGTGACGGGGGACATCGAGAGCTACACTCCGGCCTGCGCGACCATGGCCGACCTCACCGGCTGCGTGGTGGCCTCCGTCGACTACCGCCTGGCCCCCGAGCACCCCTTCCCGGCCGGTCTCGAGGACTGCTGGCGGATCATCCGGGCGATCCTGGAGGCTCCCTGGCGCCTGGGGGCGGAGTCCGCGGCACGGATCGTGCTGGTGGGCGACTCGGCGGGCGGGAACCTCGCCGCCGCCTCCTGCCTCCTGCTGCACGAGCGCGGGCTCCCCATGCCGCAGCGGCAGATCCTGCTGTACCCGGTGACGCACTGGGACCACGACCCGCGCACCACGCCGTTCCTCTCGGCGCGCCGGCACGGTGCGGACTACCGGCTGACCTCGACCGAGGTCGAGGACTACCTCGAGCTGTACGTCCCCGACCCGGCGCTGCGCCGGGACCCGCTGGTCTCCCCGCTGATGGCCTCCGACCTCGACGGGCAGCCGCGCACCCTCCTGATCACCGCCGAGCTCGACCTGCTGTGCGACGAGGGCGAGGCGTACGGCCGGGCGCTGCGGGATGCCGGCACCGAGGTGCGGATCCACCGCGTCGAGGGGGCGCTGCACGGGTTCATCACCCTGCCGCGCTTCGCGAGGTCCCTGCGCGAGGCCTACGAGGTGATCGACGAGTTCCTCGACGCGCCGCTGCCGGACGGAGGCACCCCGTGACGCGCCGGGCCTGGGTGCGGCTGGACAACGCCTCGAACATCTTCCTGGCCGCGCGCAGCGACGTCGATCCCAAGGTGTTCCGCATGAGCGCGGAGATGGACCACGAGGTCGACGGCGAGCTGCTCCAGCAGGCCCTGGACGCGACCTTCGACCGCTACCCGCTGTACCACGCCGTGCTGCGCAAGGGACTGTTCTGGTACTACCTGCAGGACAGCGACCTGCGCCCGCAGGTGCAGGCCGAGGTCCGGCCCACCTGCGCCGCGATCTACCGCGAGAACCGGCGGGAGCTGCTGTTCCGCGTGATGCGCCACCGCCGCCGCATCGTCCTGGAGGTCTTCCATGCCCTCTCCGACGGGACCGGCGCCCTGGCCTTCCTGCGCGAGCTCGTCATCGCCTACGCCCGCGCCCGCACCGCGGCAGGGCCCGCCCCGGCCGGCGGCGCCGACCCGGCCTCGGCCGCGTCGCCCCCTCCCGCCGTCGACCCCACCTCCCGTCACGGCCGCGGCCTGTTCGTGGATCCCTTCGCCCGCTACTTCCGGCGCGAGCGCCGGCCCGCGCCCGCGGCGAGCGCCGCCGAGGCATCGGCCTTCGTCCGGGCCGCGACCCCGGCGGGCCTGCCCGAGGGGATGCCCGCGCAGGAGCCCGCGGCGAGCCCGCGGCGCCGCATGGTCGGCCGGGGACCGCGCCGCCACGAGACGCACGTGCACCGCGTCCCCGGCACCCGCACCCCCGACGGCCGCACCCGCGCGGTGGAGCTGACGGTTCCGGTGGCCGAGCTGCTCGCCACCCGACCCGAAGGCGTGGGCACGACCATGTACCTCACCGCGCTCCTGTTCGAGGCGGTGCGCCGCAGCGCGGGGGACCTCGGCCGGGCCCGCACCCTGGCCGCGAGCGTCCCGGTGAACCTGCGGCAGTTCTTCCCCTCCACCTCCTCCCGCAACTTCTTCACCGCCCTGCGGGTCGAGCACACCTACGGCGAGGGCCTGGACGACCTGGGAGCCATCGGCCGGCAGCTCGAGGCCGACTTCCGCCCCCAGATCGAGATCGGAGCCCTCGAGGAGCGGCTGCGCCGGCTGATGGGGCTCGAGCGCATGCCCGTGCTGCGGATCATCCCGCGCCCCCTCAAGGACCTCGTCCTCGGCCTGGTCAACCGGGTCAACAACCGCGCGCTGACCGTGGCGGTCTCCAACATGGGCCCGGTGCGCCTGCCGGAGGACATCGCCGACCAGGTGCGCCGGGTCTCCTTCCAGGTCTCGGCCGTGCGGCCGCAGATCTGCGCCATCTCCTACGGCGGATGGCTGAGCATCACCTTCACCTCCCCGTTCCTGGAGACCGGCCACGTGCGCGAGTTCGCCCGGCTGCTCACCGCCCAGGGCATCGCCGTGAGCGTCGCGGCGACCCGGGTGACCGAGGCGGAGCTGGCGGAGGGAGCCGCATGAGGCGCTGTCCGGACTGCGGGGTCGCCGTCGAGGGCGCCTGGTCGCGCTGCCCGTTGTGCGGGCGGACGGTGATGGGCCCGATGCGGCCCGATCCCTTCCCGGCCGTCCCGCTGCGGTTCTCCCGCCGCCGGATCTACCGGATCCTGCTGCTGGCCTCGCTGGTGGTGATCCTCGCGTCGTTCGGGGCGCAGATGCTGTTCGACCGCGGCCACGCGGGGATCGGCCTGGTGCGCTCGGTGTGGCTGGGGCTGAGCGCCATGTGGCTGGTGGTGCTGATGGCGGTGCGCGCCCGCCGCGACATCGCCAAGGGCACCGCCACCGTCGTCGTGCTGATCTGCGGGATCTGCGCCTACTGGGACTACCTGGTGGGCTGGGACGGATGGTCGCTGACCTACGCGGTGCCGATCGTGTGCGGCTGCTCGATCCTCGCGCTGGTGATCGCCGTCCCCGCCCTGCGGATCGAGGCGGGGGACCATGTGCTCTACAGCGGGACGATGGTGCTGCTGGGACTGGTGCCCATCGTGTTCACGGCGCTGGGCTGGGTCGCGGACCCGATCCCCTCGGTCAGCTGCGGCGCGCTCGCCGTCATCGTGCTGGTGATGCAGGAGCGCGACCGGGTCTCCGATGTGCTGCATGAGCTGGGCAAGCGCCTTCACATCTAGGGCCGTCTCGTGCCTGGGATGCGGGGTCCCGCCCGGCGCCGCGGCGGGTACGGTGACGCCATGCTGATCGGGATCGATTTCGGGACGACGCGCACCATCGTCGCGGGCGTGGACCGCGGGAACTATCCGGTGCTCACCTTCCTGGACACCGACGGGGACGCGCACGAGCACTTCCCCTCGGTGGTCGCGTGGGAGGACGGGCGCCTGGTGCACGGGTTCGAGGCCCTCGCGGCCGCTCGCGCCGGGGCGCCGCACCTGCGCTCCATCAAGCGCCTGCTGGGCGAGCCCACCACCCATCCGGGCACCACGGTGCGGATCGGCGAGCAGGAGCTGCTGCTGGCCGATGTGCTCACCGGGTATCTCGGCGCGCTGCGGGAGGCCCTGCCGGAGGGGGCCGGGCCCGCCGCCGTGTCCGTCCCCGCCCACGCCCACGGCGCGCAGCGCTTCATGACGCTGGAGGCGTTCCGCCGCGCCGGCTTCGAGGTGGTGGCGATGCTCAACGAGCCCTCCGCCGCGGGATTCGAGTTCACCCACCGCCAGCCCCGCAGCCTCTCGGCCCGCCGCACCCGGGTGGTCGTCTACGACCTCGGCGGCGGCACCTTCGACACCTCGCTCGTCCAGGCCGACGGCACCAGCCACGCCGTTCTCGGCAGCGTCGGGGTGAACCGTCTGGGTGGGGACGACTTCGACGAGGTGTTGGCCGACGTGGTGCTCGAGGCGGCCGGCCGCACCCGCGCGCAGCTGACCGGCCCCCAGCGCGACCGGCTCCTCGACGACTGCCGCGAGGCCAAGGAGCGCCTCACCCCGCAGACCCGCCGCATGGTCGTCGAGCTGCCCACGGCCGATGGCGCGGGCGAGCCCGTCGTCGTCGCGGTCGACGCCTTCTACTCCGCCGCCTCCGATCTCGTGGCCCGCTCGGTCTCGGCCATGGAGCCGCTGGTCGGACCGCTGGACAAGGACTCGACCGTCGCCGGCATCTACCTCGTCGGCGGCGGCTCCGGCCTCCCGCTGGTGCCGCGGATGATCCGCGAGCGCTTCGGCCGCCGCGTGCACCGCTCCCCGTACCCGGCGGCCTCCACGGCCATCGGCCTGGCCATCGCCGCCGATCCCGACTCCGGGTTCACCGTCTCGGACCGGCTCTCCCGCGGCTTCGGCGTGTTCCGCGAGCGCGATGCCGGCGCCGGCGTCGCCTTCGATCCGATCCTCACCCGCGAGCACCCGGTCCCCGAGCACGGGGAGATCGTGGTGACCCGCCGCTACGTCGCCGCGCACAACCTCGGCTGGTTCCGCTACGTCGAGCACACGAGCGTCGACGCCGTCGGCGAGCCCCGCGGCGACCTGGTGCCCTACGCGGAGGTGATCTTCCCCTTCGACCCGGCGCTGCAGGGCTCCGACGGTGCAGAGGAGACCGAGCGCCTGGCCGCGGTGCCCGTGGAGCGCCGCGCCGGCGGGCCGCTCGTGGAGGAGACCTACACGATCGACGCCGCCGGCATCGTCTCCGTGCGCATCGCGGATCTGACCACCGGCTACGCGCGGGAGTACGGCCTGGGCCGCTGAGCTCGCGCCGGCCGCCCCGCCGGCGACCGGGCGGCGACCGGCCGTCCGCCTGGGGCCGGCCGCCCGCCGGGAGCCGTTCGCCCGCCGGGAGCCGTTCGCCCGGCGGGGCCGTTCGCCCTCCGGGAGCCGGCCCTAGAGCGCCGCGTCCAGGATCTCCCGCGCCTCCTCGTCGAGCACGAGGGAGACGCCGTCCAGCGCCTCCTCGAGCTGGTACGGCCTGCTGCCGCCGAGGATCGGCCGGATGCCCTGCGAGACCAGGTGGGCGAGCACGACCTGCCCGCGGCGGGCGCCGGTGCGCCGGGCCACCTCGTCCAGCGCCGCGAGGCGTCGCTCCGTGCCGGGATGGTCGAAGACCGGGTCGATGGGCTTGGCGGGGTCGTCGTAGGCACCGCCCAGCAGCGGCGAATAGGCCCACACCTCCAGCCTCTCCTCACGGGCCAGATCCACCTGCTCGGCACCCAGGACGCCGAAGGGATGCACGTTCCCCTCCGGCTGCGTGCCGGGTCGGGGCCGCAGGGCGGTCGCGCTGAGCTGCAGGGCGTCGATCGGCATCGCGCCCGTGGCCAGGGCATGCGCCCGGGCCCGCTCCACCCGCCAGGCCGGATGGTTCGAGGCGCCGACGCGGCGCACCCGGCCATCGGCCGCGAGCTCGGCCATCGCGTCCACGCTCTCCTCGATGGGGACGGTGCGGTCCTCCTGGTGCAGCCACAGCAGATCCACGCTCTCGATCCCGAGCCGTGCGAGGCTTCCGGCGAAGGCGTCGTGGATCGCCCGTCGGGACAGGCCGGACCGGTGCTCGGGCCAGGACCCCGCCCACAGCGGCTCCGCACCGACCTTGGTGGCGATGCGCACCCGGTCGCGCATCCCGGGGCGGGCGGCGAGCCAGCGGCCGATGACCCGTTCGCTGGCTCCGCCCCGGCCGGCGGGATCCAGCCAGAAGGCGTAGCAGTCGGCGGTGTCGATCCAGGTGCCGCCGCGCTCGACGAAGCGGTCCAGGAGGGCGAAGGACGTCTCCTCGTCGATGCGGGTGCCGAAGGTCATCGCGCCGAGCACCAGCGGGGAGTCGGGCGGCGGGGTGGTCGGGTCGGGACGGGCCGGGGTGCTGTTCTGTGCGGTCATGGCATGAGCCTGAGCCCTGGAGCGCGCTCCAGGTCAAGCGGTAGCCTGCCGTCATGGCGACCTATACCCCGGCCGAGGCCGCGCAGCGCAGCGGGTTCACGATCGACACCCTGCGCTACTACGAGCGCGAGGGCATCCTGCCGCGGGTCGCGCGCAGCGCCGGCGGGCACCGGGTCTACTCTGACGCGGATCTGTCGACCCTCGACTTCCTGCAGTGCCTGCGGGACACCGGCATGCCGATCGAACGGCTGCGCCGCTATGGGGAGATGTGCCAGGATCCCGCGACGATGACGGATCGCGCCGCTCTCCTGCGTGAGCACGCGGCCGATGTCGATGCCCAGATCGCCCTGCTCACCCGTCGCCGTGCCCGGCTGACGGAGAAGATCGCCTGGTACGACGAGCAGATCGGCGACGCCGCGGACTGATCACCCGCGGTCCGGGAGCTGGGCGCGCGTCGGCCCCACCCCACCCGATGCCGGGTGGGGGAGAGGGCCGAACGGAGGCGACCGCGGGGAGGCCGTTGCCGGTGACCGGGCTTCAGTAGGGCGGGGCGTCCTCATGGGCGGTGACCAGCCTGCTGCGGGCGGTCGGGGGCCCCGAGCGACGCTCGCCGAGGAATGCGGATCGGAATTCCGGATTGTTCTCGGGAGCGCCCAGATCCTGATTGTCGAGAATGTCGACGACGACGTCGCTCCCGATGCTCCAGCGGGTGGCGCCGCCGGGAATCCGGTGGGGGTCGGTGAGCCCCTCGGTCTTGATGCGATGATGCATGAGGCAGAGATGGTGGAGATTCTCCGGAATCGTCTTTCCGCCGTGCTGGGGATCCTCGTGGTCGAACTCCTCGATGTGGTCGACCTCGATGCGGCCGCGGCTGGGCCTGGTGCACCCCGGGTGCGCGCACAGCGGCGTCTTCAGGTGGGTGAGCTCGAGCACGGCCGCGCCGGGACGGTACCGGACCGCCGGTTCGCCGAGGAAGGCTCCGGTGGCGGGGTCGGTGAGCACGAGCCACCAGTCCTCGGCGGCGCCGGCGATGGCGCGGGCGACCGGACCGGGCACCGGAGTCTCGCCCTCGAGCAGACCGGGCTCGTTCGAGGCGCCGAGCGCCGTGAGCGCCGGGACCGTGATGTTCACGCGGCGCCGCGTGTGCGGGACGGCCACGCCGCCGGTGTCCAGGACGCTGCGGGTCATGACGGCATAGCGGATCTGGCCCAGCGACATCACCATGGCCGTGCGCTGCACGTCGCCGTCGAGGTCGAAGGGGATCTCGTCCAGGCCGTCGCGCAGGGCGAGGCGCTGTGCGTCCTGCACCGCGCGGGCGGCGGCGTTGAGGCGTTCGACGAGATCGGTGATCTCCGCCGTCGGGCCGATGATCTCGAGGGTGCTGGTGCCTTCGACGAGATTCGGCTCCTGCCAGGTGATCGTGCGCTGATCAGCGGGGGAGCGGGTGGTGCGGGACCGCTCGGCCACGTGCATGACCAGCCGGCGCAGCCGCCGGCGGAAGCCCGGGAACGTGAGCGTGCGCAGGGGCCAGTCGGAGATGGTCTCGTCGAGGGTGGCGAGGTCCTCGTCCGGGAGATCGCGGGACGCCCGGAGGATGCGGGTGAACCACGGAGCCGGCAGGTCCGCGGAGGCGAGGCGCTCCAGGGTGAGCGGGAAGGCCTCCACGGCGAGCACCGCCTCGCGGATGAGCCGGCGGGCGCCGGCGGCGTCGCAGCGCAGGGCGACCGCGCAGGCCGCATCCGCGGCGGCCTGCGCAGAGGCGGCCTGCTGCGGGTCCCGGCCGGCGGGATCGATGTGGAAGCGGTACAGCTCGCGCTGGCGGGCCGCATGGGCCGCGGCCTCGGCGGCGATCCCGGCCAGCAGCTCGCGCACGCGCTGCGAGATCCGGGAGCCGGGGACGATGCCGCCGACGGCGAGATGCTCGCCAGAGGCGAGATCCGGCGCCCGGCGCTCGCCCGGGCTCGAGGAGCCCGGCCCCAGGTCGAGCTCGGGGTGGCCATGATGCGTCATCGACACCATCCGTCCTCTCTCGGCATTTCCTCCGACCCGCAGAGGGAGGGGATGCCGACGTGATCCGGCTCCCCTTCCGAGGAATTCCGATGCGTTCCGTCGTGGCCGGTCGACTTTCCCCCGAGCCGTGCGATCAGTATATATCGATCATACGTTCGATGCCAGGTTTCCGGGCGATGCGTCGCGAGATCGTGGAGAACGCTGCTATGGGGAGGAGGAGCGGTCCGGGTGCGCGCACGGTTCCTCGCGCTCCGGGGCGGTCGCGGGAGCCGTGGATCAGGGCATCCGCAGCTCGGCCAGCAGCGGCAGGTGGTCGGAGGCGCCGCGGCCCGCCTCCGCCACGCACGCCGAGGTGCACGTGAGCCCCGACGTCAGGATGTGGTCGATGCGCGCCGCGTGCGGATCGGTGCCGTCGCCGACGAAGGTCAGCCCCTCGCCCCCGTCGCCTCCCTGCTCCCAGGCGTCGGACATCCGCCGCTGCAGCAGCGCCAGGGAGTCGGCGCCGGGCGCCTCGTTGAGATCGCCGGCGAGGATCACCGGGCCGTCCTGCGCGGGAAGCTCGACGATGATCGCCCGCACCTGCGCCAGACGCGCCTCGGCGCTGGCGGGATCCAGGTGCGTGCCCGCGACGGTGACGGGGCCGCCGGGGACGGCCGCGCGGGCGTGCAGCAGCATGCGCGGCTCCTCTCCGGGAGCGCACGGCAGCGGGATGCGATGCACCTGCTCCAGCGGCCACCGGGAGAGGATCATGTGCCCGTACTCGCGGTCCGGACCGCCCGGCGGGTCCGAGGGAAGGGTCATCGCCGGGGCGAACTCCGCGTGGAGGCCCAGGGCGTCGGCGAGCACGGCGGGCTGGTCCACGCCTCCGCTGCGGGGCCAGAACCGGTCCACCTCCTGCAGCAGGGCGAGATCCGGCCGCAGCTGCTCCAGCACGTGGGCGATGCGCTCGAGGTCGAGGACGCCGGCGGCATCGGCGCCGTGGTGGATGTTGAACGTGACCACCCGCAGGGTGGTGCGGTGCTCGAGCATCGGGGATCCTCCCCCTCCTGCGCAGGGCGGCCGCCGGGCGAGCGGCTCGTCCTCCAGCGTAGCCGCCGATCACCCCCGAGGGCATGCGTGCGGATCCGCGGCCCTGCCCTGCCGATCACCGCGGCCGACACGACCGTCGACACGGCCGTCGTCACGACGATGCGTCGTCGCCGCCCGGCGTGACCTGCGGTGGTCAGCCGAGGGGGAAGGGGAGGGACGCGGCGAGATCCGGCCCGAGCAGGTCCACGTCCCCGGCTGCGGGTGCGCGGCGGCCGGTGGCCAGGCGCAGCGCATCGGCGTCGGGGAGGGCCGCAGGAAGCGCCCGGCCGATGGCCCGCTCGAGGAGGCTGCGGGACCACCCCAGCGACGGCGGCGACGGGGGCGGCAGAGTCGGTGCGCCGACCAGGAGGTCCAGGTGGTGCAGGGTCCATTCCAGGACATAGGCGCCGGCGAAGTCATCGGTGCGCAGGATCATCTCCTGTGTGCGGACGTGCTGGGCCGGGTCCGCGCGCCGGACCGCCCGTCGTGCCGCGGAGCCGAGGTCCTCCAGGTGGAAGCGCAGCAGGTCGGGGTCCTGGTAGGCGGCGGCGAGGCGGGGGATCAGGGCGTCCAGCGGATCCGTGCCGTCCGGGGGCTCGACGATGCTCCAGTAGCCGGCGGCATCGGCCGTGGCCGGAGCATCGGACGGCGTGGCCAGGGTGATCAGCACGTCCTGGACGTCGATCACCAGGTGGCAGACGAGGTCCCGCACCAGCCAGCCCGCGCAGCCGGACGGCTCCGCGAAGTCGCCGGGCTCCAGGGCGGTGACGGCCTGCCACAGCCCGTCCCAGGCCTGGGCGTAGAGCGCTGCGGGCGCGGCGTCATGGAGCGGAGCGGCGGGCATGGCGACCTCCTCGTGGCCGGCGGGGTGAGTCTACGGCTGCGGGGTCCTGGCACGGCGGCCGGGCAGGGCCACGATCCCGCCGATGAGCATCCCGGCCGGCGGCAGCAGGGGCCACAGGGGCTGCAGCCCGCCGGCTCCGACCATCCCGGCATCGGCCATGACCGCGAGGCCGGCGCAGACCATGGCCGCGGCGAGCACCGGTCGCCACAGGGCAGGCGCGGGGCGGTCGTCCGCCCGCGGCGACTCGAAGCGGCCGAACGCGAGCACCAGCAGGGCCGTCAGACCCAGCAGGGCCAGGCACCACAGCGGGCGGGTCAGCCACCAGACCCCGCTGAGGGGCGCCGGCAGCAGGGGCCGTGCGTCGAGCGCGATCAGCAGGTGCGCCAGGGCGACCAGGGCGGTGAGGTGCCAGAGGAACCACGTCATGATCCGCTGGTTCACCAGCACCGTCAGGAACCACACGCGCGGACGCTCCAGCAGCGCCGCCAGCGGGCGCTCGGCCAGCAGGATCAGGCCGGCCTGCGCCATGCCGAGGAACGCCATGGTCACGCGGGTAGGGCTCGAGTTGGAGATCTCGTCGGTGGCCGCGGTGATCATGGAGACGGGGTAGGGCCCGAGGCCCACCAGCAGCGCCAGGCCGGCGGCGCCGATCCCCGCCAGCGCGAGGCGGCGCGCCGATCCGGCGAGGCGGCCGTCCAGCCAGGCGAAGCCGACCTGGTGGAAGCTCGCCCAGACCAGCAGATAGTTGGGGTAGCCGAGCAGGGGCCGGTCCGCGAGGATGCTTCCGGCGTCGACGATCCCGGCCAGCAGGACCCCGCCGGCCACCGACCACCAGCCGAAGCGCTCCCAGAGGACCAGGCAGGCGGGGGCGGCGACGATGACGAGCAGGTATGCGGCCAGGAACCAGGTGGGCACGAGCGCCATCTGCGAGGCGAGCTGGAGGGTGGCAGGGGCCGCTCCGGCGGCCAGGCCGATCCCGCAGACGGCGAGCCACACCAGCAGCAGGGGGATCACGGGGATGCCCAGGCGGCGCAGCCGGGACCGCAGCCATGGCGCGTAGCCCAGGCCGCGACGGCGCGCGGAGCGCCACGAGAGCGCATTGGAATAGCCGCCGACCAGGAAGAAGATCGGCATCACCTGGAAGATCCAGGTCAACGGGTGGGTCCAGCGGGCGGCGTCCAGCACGCCGTGGGGCTGGATGCCGCCATCGGCGCTGACGGCGATGATCGTCCAGTGGCCCAGCACGACGACGGTGATCGCGACGGCACGCAGCAGGTCCACCACCCGGTTCCGCGACGAGGGCGTCGCGGCGTGGATCTGCTCGGCGCGGCTGGGGCGCGGGCTGTGCATCGGACGGTCCCCCCGTTCGTCGGTGCCGATGGGTCAGGGTACCCGGGCGCGCTTGCGAAGATAGGCGCATGGGGAACACTGCAGATTCCGCGCCGGAGGCCGATCGCGTCATCGCCCGGCTGCGCGACGACATCCTCGACGGGGTGCGCGAGCCGGGCAGCCGGCTCGTCGAGAGGGAGCTCGCCGAGGAGCTGGGGACCAGCAGGGTCCCGGTGCGCGATGCGCTCAAGGCGCTCGCGGCCGAGGGGCTCGTGACGCTGCGGCCGCGGACGTGGGCCGTGGTCCGCGAGTTCACCGCGGGGGACGAATCGGACTTCGGCGAGGTGCGCGAGGCGCTCGAGGCCCTGGCCTTCCGTCTGGCGGCGCAGCGGCGCACCGAGGAGGGGCTCGCCCTGCTGCGCGGGGACGTCGACGCCGAGCTCGCGGCGGCGCGCGCCGGGGACGGCGTCCGCGCGCGCCGCGCCGCCGCGGACTTCCACGAGCGGGTCATCGAGCTGTCCGGGAACGCCATGCTGATCGAGATCGGCCAGCTGACCGGCAGCCGCATGCGCTGGTTCATGTCGCAGCACGACGACCTGGTCGCCATGGCGCGCCAGCACGAGGGGCTGTGGGAGGCGATCGCGCAGCAGGATCTCGCGCAGCTGGAGCTGCGCGTGGCCGAGCACCTGCGCTCCAGCGTCGAGCATCTGCGGGCGCACGCCGCGGCGGAGCGGGGCGAGCCCGGCGCATAGCCCGCGCCGCCCTCCGCAGCTCGGGGCGCGGGACCGAGGGGCGACGGGGAACGGGCCTCGCCCGGCCGTCGACGCCCGGGACGGTTTGGTATACCGTTTCGCCCATGGAGCAGATGATCATCCGCAATGTCCGGCCGTGGGGCGCCGATCCCGTCGACGTCGTCGTGGAGGGGGAGGGCATCGCCGCGCTGGTCCCCGCGACGACGGCCCCCGCCGCCGAGGGGGTCGAGGTCGTCGACGGCGGCGGGCGGCTCGCCCTGCCGGGGTTCGTCAACGCGCACGCCCACGCCGACAAGTCGTGGTGGGGGATGGACTGGGTCTCCTACGGCGGGGAGGCCACCACCCAGGGGCGCATCGCCCACGAGCGGGCCGTGCGCGGCCGGCTGGGCATCCCCAGCGTCGACGCGACCGAGCGGGTGCTGCGGGAGTTCCTCCGCCACGGCACCACCGCGATCCGCAGCCATGTCGACGTGGACCTCGGCGTCGGCCTCGAGGGGATCGCCGCTCTGCACGAGGCCGCCGCCCGCCTGGACGGAGCCGTCGAGGTCGAGGTCGTCGCCTTCCCGCAGGACGGCGTGATCCGCCGTGACGGCGTGCTGGACCTGCTGGACCGCGCCGCCGCCGAGGGGGCCGCGAGCATCGGCGGCCTCGACCCGTGCCTGATCGACCGCGATCCCGTCGCCCAGCTCGACGGACTGTTCTCCGTGGCCGAACGGCACGGCTGCGGCATCGACATCCATCTGCATGCCGGGGGAGACCTGGGCGCTTTCGAGTACGACCTCATCATCGACCGGGTGCGCCGCACCGGGCTCATGGGGAAGGTCAACATCGCCCACGGCTTCGCGCTGGGCCAGCTCGCCGGCGGCCGGCAGGAGCAGCTCCTCCAGGAGTTCTCCGAGCTGGGGATCTCCTGGAGCACCGTCGCCCCGATCCGCTCCGCCCCGCTGCCCTGGGTGGCGATGCGGGAGCTCGGGATCGGCATCGGGCTGGGCACCGACGGCGTGCGAGACCTGTGGTCGCCCTACGGCGACGGCGACCTGATGCGCGTGGCGCTGGACTTCGCGCGCCTGCACGGCGTGCGGTACGACGAGGACTTCGTCGAGGTGGCGCGCCTGGCCACCAGCTCGGCCGCCCGCTATGTGCATCGGGAGGTCCATGACATCGTCCCCGGTGCCCGCGCAGACCTGGTGCTCCTGGACGCCCAGAACGTGCCCGATGCGATCGTCCGCGCGCCGCGCCGCGCGCTCGTGGTCGCCGGTGGGCGTCTCGTCGCCCGGGACGGGGAGGTCCTCCTCTGATGCCGATGCCTCCGGCCGTGCCCGCACGGACCACGGCGTGAGCGCGGGGCGGCGGCGCCGGGGGATCCCGCGCCCGGGCCCCCTCGCGGCGCTGGCCTCGCTGCGCGGCAACCGTCCCTTCCAGCTGCTGTGGGTCTCGAACCTCTTCTTCTTCGGCGGGGTCTGGACCCAGACGCTGGTCCTGGGCTGGCTCGCCTACGAGATGACCCGGTCCGAGTTCCTCGTTGCGGTCTACACCGCCGTCCGCCTGGCCCCGCTGCTGCTGGGCCCGCTCGCCGGCGTGCTCGCCGACGCGATGGACCGGGTGCGCCTGCTCCTGCTGGCCTGCGGGTGGGCGACCACCGCCGTCGCGATCGTGGCCCTGCTGGCGAGCACCGGGACGCTGTCCTACGGCGCCCTGGTCGTGGGCGGCCTGGCCATCGGCCTGGCACAGTCCCCGTCGCAGCCGGCCCGCGCGGCGCTCGTGCTCGAGCTGGTGGGGCGGCGGAACCTGTCCAACGCGAACGCCCTGAACTCGATCGCGGTGACCATGACCCAGGTGATCGGGCCAGCCCTGGGCGGCTCGATGATCGCCGCGCTCGGCGCCCCCGCGGCGATCTGGATCTCGACGCTGTGGTACCTCGTCTCCTTCGCGCTGCTGCTCCCGTTGCGCCGGGCCTCCCGGCGCGCGGCCGCGCCGGTCCAGGGGGCCTCCGTGCTGCGGATGATCACCAGCGGCCTGCGCAGCATCGCGGGGCACTGGGTGGCGGTCTCGGTGCTGCTGGTGACGCTCGCGGCCAACACCCTGCTGTGGCCGGTGTTCCAGAGCTTCATGCCCGTGTTCGCCGATCAGTCCCTCGGGCTGGATGCCGCCGGCCTCGGCGCGCTGCTCACCTGCGCCGGGGTCGGGGGTCTGGTGGGCTCGGTGGTGATCGCCGCGCTCGGGGACTTCCGGGGCAAGGGCGCGCTGTTCGTGCTCGGCACGATGGCCTGGGCGCTGTGCTGGGCGGGCTTCGCCCTCGCCGGGACCGTCGGCTGGGCGTTCGTGCTGATGGGGATGATCGGCGTGTTCAGCGCGGCCTTCGGCGTGCTGCAGACGACCCTGCTGCTGATGTCCACCGAGCCGGCGGTCCACGGGCGCGCGCTGGGGCTGCAGGAGCTGGCGATCGGCATCATGCCGGTGGCCTCGCTGGTCCTGGGGCAGATCGCCGAGCACGTCGGCGTGGGTGCGACGACCTTCGGGGCGGCCCTGCTCATGGTGGGCTGCCTGCTGCTGATCATGGCGCGGGTCCCGGAGCTGCTGCGGTTCGGGGCGGAGCCGCGGGACGCCGCGGCGAGCACCGCGGCCGCCGCCGACCCGGCCCCCTGAGGCGCTCCGCGCCGGGTCGGACCTCCTGCGGGGGCATCCGCAGTCCCGGGGTCGAGGTCAGCGGCCCGGCTCGAGGTCCTGGAGGGCGAGATCCATCTGGTGGAGCACGCGCAGAGTCGCGGCGAGCTCCGCAGCGGTGAGGTCACCGCCCACCCGGCCCATCAGCGCGTGCTCGCGCGCGGCGACGGCATCGATCGCTGCGGTGCCTGCAGAGGTGATGCGGACCAGCGACGATCGACGGTGCGACGGGTTCTCGACCAGCTCCACGAACCCGGCCGAGCGCGCGTCGTGCACCATGCGCTGGACGAACTGGCGGCTGAGGTCCTGCGTGCGGGCCATCTGGGGGACCGTCCGATCTCCCTCGCGGCGCAGCTGCTCGAGCACGGCGCGCACGCCGGTGGACATGCCCATGATCGGCTCGCTGTGCTCGACGATCCGGGCGACCCGGCGGTACACCGGTCCCAGTGCGACGTAGACCTGGGCGAGCTGGGCGGCGAGCTCGTCGGGAGGCAGCGGGCGATCGGCGTCGGAGGGAGGAGGAGCCATCGCCCCAGTATGACACCGGGGTTGTCATAGTGCCCTCGCTATGACACCTTGGTTGTCATGAATGCGATCTCGATGCGCCGACTGCACCGTCCCGACCTGACCGTCGCCTTCCGGGACGTCCCGGGCGCGGACCCGCGCGCCGTCCCCCTCGTGCTGCTGCACGGGGGAGTGCTCGATGCGCGGATGTGGGAGCCGCAGCTGCCGGCCTTCCCCGAGCGGCGGGTGGTGGCCCCGGACGCCCGGGGGCACGGGGGATCCTCCGACGCCGATGCTCCGCATCGGCTGGCCGATGATGTGGTCGACCTTCTCGACGCCCTCGACATCGAGCGCGCCGTGCTGGTGGGGATCTCCATGGGCGGGGCGACCGCCGTCGACGTCGCCCTCGAGCATCCCGA
The DNA here is from genome assembly GCF_039530785.1 of Brachybacterium phenoliresistens. Lineage (NCBI taxonomy): Bacteria > Bacillati > Actinomycetota > Actinomycetes > Micrococcales > Dermabacteraceae > Brachybacterium > Brachybacterium phenoliresistens. The sequence continues at coordinate 480,643 of NZ_BAAAOW010000001.1, read as the reverse complement.
GCGCGTCGCCGCCGTGGTCTGCGGCGGGGCGGGGACCAGCGAACCGGAGTTCACCGACCCGTGGGTGGTGCAGGCCTTCGCCGATCTCGACGCCGCCGAGCGGACCGGGGACCTGGACGCATGGTCCGCAGTCTGGGACCGCTTCACCATCGGGCCCCACCGCGGAGCCGACGAGGTCGATCCCCAGGTGATCCAGCAGGTCTCGCAGATGGCGCGGGACACCGTGCGCGGCCACATCCGCCTGACCGAGGACGGCACGCCGATCCCTCCTGTGCGCCCCACCCCTGTGACGCGGACCTGGGAGAGGGTGCCCGGGATCGGCGTCCCCCTCCTCGCGGTGTGCGGGGAGCTGGACAGCCGGGACCACCTCGCCATGGCCGCGAGGCTCGCGGAGGAGGCGCCTCAGGGGGTGCTTCGGACGATCCCCGCCGCCGCGCACTACCCCAACCTGGAGCGGCCGGCGCAGTTCACCGCCCTCGTGCGAGAGCTGCTCGCCCAGCACGGGCTCTGAGGCCTCACCGATCCGGGATCGCGACGCCCGGCCGTGTCGTCAGTGCGCGGCGTGGTACGCGTCCTCGATCTTCTGCGGGATGCGGCCGCGATCGCCGATCTCGTGCCCCTGCTCGCGGGCCCAGCGGCGGATCGCCCCGACCTGCTCGGCGTCCCGGCGCGGCGTGCGCGAGGGGTCCAGGGGACCCGGATCCTCGCCCCGGGCGCGCAGGCGCTGCGCGGAGACACGACGTGCTCCCGTGACCCACGGGGCGAAGGCGGCACGCAGCTGGGCCGCGTTGTCGGAGCTCAGATCGATCTCGAAGGCCGCTCCGTCGAGGGAGAAGGTGACCGTCTCCGCAGCGGGGCTGCCATCGAGGTCGTCCTGGACCTCCACTGTCGTGCGTCGCGCCATGGGGACACGTCCTTCCGTCTGATGGTGTGCTCAGCCTATGCGGGCCCCGGGCGACCGGGTCGCTGCGACGCGCGGCAGGCGGCGCCGTCACCGGCCGTTCGCGAGCGCCTCGCCGAGCGGGGTGCGGGCGTGCAGCACGCTCTGCCCGCTGCGACGGCTGTCCACCAGCCCGGCCTCCCGCAGCACGTGGAGATGATGGGAGGCGGTGGAGATCGCCAGATCGGCCAGCGCCGCGCACTCCGTCGTCGTCAGGGGCTGCTGCAGCTCGAGGATCAGCTGCGCTCGGGCTCGGCCCAGCAGGGCGCTCAGCGCCTCGAGGGCGGCCCCGTCGTCGCGGTACCAGGTCTCGGTGACCCCGTGTGCCGGATAGAAGATCGTCGGCTGGGCGGGGCGCTGGGTGAGCACCGAGCAGCCGCGGCCCGAGTGCATCACCGAGGGCACCAGCACCAGTCCGGTGCCGCCGCAGTCCACGACCTCCTCGTGCAGGCGCATGCGCACGCTCACCGTGCCGTCGGCCCAGGTCACGCTCGAGTGGAGGGCGCTGGCCATCTCGCCGAGGCCGCGCTCGCCGATGCGCCGCACCCGCACGCCGATGTCGGCGCGCAGCAGGCGCAGCATCTGCGGCCACACCGGGGCCAGCAGCGCCTCCCACGCCTCCTCCCAGGCTGCCGCGATCCGCGCGCGGGCCCGCGGCGGGTCCTCGCGCAGCGCCCGGATCTCCTCATGGCGCACGCCCGTGGAGCGGTCCAGCATCTTCGCCAGGTCGATCCGCAGCAGCTCGTCGGGCACCTCGCGAAGCCGGGCGAGCTCGTCGTCCGGGGTCATGTCCCCGGAGGGGGTCGAGGTGAGGAAGTCGGGCATGTAGCCGTCGATGCCGCTGATCACGGCGATGAGGCGCAGAGCCTCCTGCGGTCGGTGCTCCTCGAGGCTGCGGAACCATCCCCACTGCAGCGGCACCGTCTGCGGGCGCAGCAGGACGCGCACCGCGTGCACGAGCTCGTGCCCGGGAGAGATCCCGAAGCGGACGGCGGAGACGTCGCCGGGGGCCAGGTGGAACTCCACGACCTTTCGATCCACGTCGAAATCGTAGCGGCGCCGGCCCGGACGGGGCGAAGGTGGAGGCACGTCGCAGGAGGCAGCACCGAGGAAGGACCCGCCGCCATGAACACCGTCGCCCCCACGCCCACCGGCCCGATCCCCGCCGAGGAGATCCGCATCCCCGGCTCCGAGGTGCTGCGCTTCGAGGGCGCCGGTCACGGATCCGGCGTCTCCTTCTTCCTGGTGGCCACGCCTCCGGGGAAGGGGCCCGCGCTGCACCGCCACCCCTACGACGAGACCTTCCACGTCCTCGAGGGCGAGGCGAGCATCGTCATCGGGGACCGGACCCTCACCGCCCGCCCCGGCGACACCGCCGTGGTCCCGCCGCAGACGTGGCATCGCTTCACCTGCACCGGGCCCGGCGTGCTGCGGATGGTGTGCATCCACGCCTCGCCGGTGATGATCCAGGAGTACGCCGAGGAGTCCTGAACCGCCGCCCGCCGCCCGACGCCCCACCGATCCCGCCCGCACCGTCCCACCCGTCCCAGGAGAGCAGAGCCATGACCCAGTACTTCCTGACCCTTCCGCACGACGCGGCCGAGGAGCCGACGATGGAGTCCATGCAGGAGATGGACCCCGCCGAGATGGAAGCTGTCTTCGCCGCCGTCGGCGCCTTCAACGACGCCCTGGTGAAGGCCGGTGCCTTCGTCACCGCCGGCGGGCTGCATCCGCCCTCGACCGCGGTCACCGTCGACGGCACGGGGGAGACGCCCCGACGCGTGCCCGGCCCCTTCGTCCAGGCGGCCGAGTACGTCGGCGGCTTCTGGATCATCGAGGCCGAGGACGAGGAGAAGGCCCTGACCTGGGCCGAGCAGATCGCCTCGGCGATGAGCGCACGGATCGAGGTCCGCGCGCTGCAGGAGGCGCCGCCGGAATGACGCGCCATCAGGGCCCGGTCACGTCAGCTGCGCCCGGAGACTCCGCGCCCCGGGGCGCCGCATCGGGCGTCAGGCCTCGCGCTCGGCGGCGAGCCGATCGGCGACGATCCGTGCGAACTCCCGCGGGTCCACCGGTCGCTCGTGCCGGGGGAGCTTCTCCACCACCAGCAGGTAGGACTCGGTGACGAGGTCGTCCACGAGCTCCGGGTCCAGGTCCTCGCCGCCGCGCAGCGTGATCCAGTGCCGCTTGTTCATGTGATAGCCCGGAGTGATCGAAGCGAAGGCTCGACGCAGCGCCACGGAGTCCTCCGGCCGCGCCTTGAGCGTCGCGATCGGCTCCCCGGTCACGGCGGTGGTCAGGAGGAAGACCTTCCCGCGGACCTTGTGCACGTCCCAGTCCGCGCCGAAGGGGTTGTCCAACTGGGAGCTCGGGAGCTCCTGCGCCCGAGCCACCGCCCTGCGCACCACCGCATCGCCGTCCATGGGCACGACGGTACCCGCAGGCGACGACAGCTCGCCCCGGGCGGGCCGCGCCCTGTCAGCGGGCGCCGGGGAGGCGGATCTCGACCTCGAGCCCGCCCTCGCCCCGCGGATGCAGGGCGAGCTGCCCGTGGTGGGCGTCCACGATCGCGCGGACGATGGCGAGGCCCAGCCCGACGCCGCCGGCGCCGTCCGGGGATCGGGTGCGCCCGGAGCCGCGATGGAACGGCTCGAGCAGCTGATCGGCGGTGTCCGGATCCACCGGCGCCCCGGAGTTCGCGACCCGCAGCAGCGCGTCGGAGCCCTGGGCGGCGGTGCGGACCTCGACCCATCCTCCGGCGGGCAGGTTGTGGACGATGCCGTTGTGGACGAGGTTCGCCACCAGCTGGCCCAGTAGCGCCTCGGAGCCCTGCGCCGGGGCGACGCCGCCGAGGATGCGCAGCTCCACGCCCCGGGCCTCCGCCATCGGCAGCAGCGTCTCGGCCGCCTCCTCCGCGCACAGGGAGAGGTCCACCGCGGTCTGCGCGAAGACCCCGCCCTCCGCGCGGCTGAGCAGCAGCAGCGCCTCGGTGAGGTCGACGGCCCGCGTGGTCACTGCCGCCAGCCGCTCCAGGACCTGACGGAGATCGGCCTCCGGGTCGGAGCGGGCGACCTCGATCAGCGCCCGGGAGGCGGCCAGCGGCGTGCGCAGCTCGTGCGAGGCATTCGCGGCGAAGCGCCGCTGCTCCTCCACCTGGCTCTGGATCCGCGCGAGCATGGCGTCGAAGGAATCGGCGAGCTCGCGGAACTCGTCCTGGCGCCCGGGCAGCGCGATCCGATGCGACAGCGATCCGGCGCCCGCCCGGCGCGTCGCCTCGGTGATGCGGTCCAGCGGAGCCAGCATCCGCCCGGCCAGCAGCCAGCCTCCGGCGAGGCCCACCACCAGCAGGAACGCCATCGCCCACGCCGCAGCGGGGAGGAAGGCGTCCTGCAGGTCGCCGCGGTCGGGGACGAAGCCGCTGCGCATCGGGATCGGACCCCGGGGGACGTACCGCAGCAGGAACAGGCCCACCACCGCCAGCAGCAGGCTGCCGGCCACCACGAGGAATCCCGCATAGCTGAGGGTCAGGCGCCAGCGGACGCTGAGCCCGCGCCGTCGCCGCGGCCGGGACGCCGGTGCGCTCATCCGTCGATCCGATAGCCGACGCCGGGGACCGTCGCGATCACCCACGGCTCGCCCAGCCGCTTGCGCAGGGCCGAGACCGTGATCCGCACGGCGTTGGTGAAGGGGTCGGCGTTCTCGTCCCAGGCCCGGGCCAGCAGCTCCTCCGCGCTGACCACGCCGCCCTCGGCGGCGACCAGCACCTCCAGCACCGCGAACTGCTTGCGGGTCAGCGCCACGTACCGGCCCTCCCGGAACACCTCCCGGCGGAACGGGTCCAGGCGCAGTCCCGCGATCTCCACCACCGGCGGCCGATGCCGCTCTGCCCGCCGCGCCAGCGCCCGCAGCCGCAGCACCAGCTCCCGCATCGCGAAGGGCTTGGTGAGATAGTCATCGGCCCCGAGCTCGAAGCCCGATGCCTTGTCGTCGAGATGGTCCGCCGCGGTGAGCATCAGCACGAGCGGCCCCGTGCCCCCGGCGACGATGCGCCGGGCGACCTCGTCGCCGGAGGGCCCGGGGACGTCGCGATCCAGGATCGCCACGTCGTAGTCATGGAGGTCCAGCAGCTCCAGGGCGCTGTCCCCGTCCCCGGCGACATCGGCCGCGATCGCCTCCAGGCGCAGCCCGTCCCGGACCGCCTCGGCCAGGTCCGGCTCGTCCTCCAGGATCAGCACGCGCATGGGCCGAGCCTACGACCTGTCGCATATCGTGCGCGTATCGCCGGCGGCATACGCCCCGGCAACACGCCGCGGCGTGCCATGGAGGCCATGACCACGAGAACCGGCCCCGCCGCGACCCCCGTCCCGACCCCCGGCGCGCGCACCGCCGCGGCCGCTCCCGCGCGCACCGCCCGCTCCGCCCGCACCGGCCGCTTCGCCCGCACCGGCAGCTCCGCCCGCCGGACGCTGCGCCCCCGGATCGTGTCCGCGGTGCTGCTCGCCATCGCCCTGCTGGGCGCCGCGACCTTCGCCCTCACCTGCCTGCTGGCGCTCGCGCCCGGCGGGCCGTCCCGGAGCGGGCTCCTGCCGGGGGACGGCGGGCGCGCAGGGGTCGAGGACGGCGCGATCCGAGGCGAGGTCTCGGTGTTCGACGAGGACGTCCCCGCCGTCGCGAAGCTCGACCCGGATCTCCGCGCGGCGGTGCAGGAGGCGGCCCGGGACGCCGAGGAGGACGGGATCGTCTTCGTCGTGAACAGCGGCTGGCGCTCCCCGCGGTACCAGGAGCAGCTGCTCGAGGACGCGATCGCCGAGCACGGCTCCCGCGAGGAGGCGGCGCGCTGGGTCGCGACGCCGGAGACGTCCTCGCACGTCAGCGGCGAGGCGATCGACATCGGCTCCTACGACGCCGCGCAGTGGCTGATGGACCACGGCGAGCGCTACGACCTGTGCCAGACCTACGAGAACGAGACCTGGCACTACGAGCTGCGGCTCGGGGCCTCCCGCGACGGCTGCCCCGCGCCGTACCGGGACCCGACCCAGGACCCGCGGCTGCAGGTCGGGTAGGGGCGCCCGCCGACCCGAGCGCCCGGAGAGACCCGGATCACACCTCGCGGCTCCCGGGCGCCGGCCCGTCCCGCGTATAATCACTCGACATAACAAGTTGTCCTACCCGGGGGCATCGCGCGGCCGACGAAGGAGGCGCCCATGTCAGAGCCGACATCGCTGCGGGGCGTCATCGTCCCCAAGTACCAGCGGGTGCGCGAGGCGCTGCGCGCGGACATCTCCCGGGCCGCGGCCGGCACCCTGATCCCCTCGGAGCACGAGCTCTGCGCGATCCACGGCGTCAGCCGCATCACCGTGCGCCGCGCCATCGACGACCTGATCCGGGACGGGCTCCTCACCCGGCTGCACGGTCGCGGGACGGTCGTCGCGGAGGCCCCCGGGCCGGCGACCACAGCCGCCCCGCGCGGCGGGGAGCAGATGGACCTGCGCGGCTTCCACCGCCAGATGACCGCCGAGGGGCACCGCGTCACCTCGCGCGTCATCGCCCAGGGACTCGTGCTCGCCCCGCCCGGGATCGCCGCCGCGCTGGGGCTCGAGCCCGGATCGCAGCTGGTGAGGATCGACCGCCTGCGCTCGGTGGACGGAACCCTCGACCACCTGACCTGCGCATGGCTCGATGCCGAACGGTTCGCCGATCTCGTCGACCAGGACTTCTCCGACCAGTCCCTGTACGAGTACCTCGAGGTGTGCCACGGGATCTCCATGCGGCGCAGCGACGTGACGGTCGGCCTGCGCCGGCCCAGCGGGGACGAGGCCGAGCGCCTCGGCATCGCCCCCGACGCGCTGCGTCTGTGCACGACCTCGACCACCTACGACCCCGGCGGCCGCCCGCGCCTGCACGGCACCACCCTCTACGCGAGCGAGACGGCGCTGGCGCGGTTCTCGGTCGTCTCCGCCACCTGACAGAACGGAAAGCAGCCCCCTCATGCTCGACGACACCCTCCGCGAGGACCGGGTCCTCTTCGCCTCCCACGACTCCTGGCGCACGGCCGTCGAGGCCGCCGCCGCGCCCCTGCTCGAGGACGGATCGATCACCCCCGGCTACCTCGAGCAGGTCCTGACGAACATCGCCGCCCCGGGCGGGACGTACATGGACCTCGGCTTCGGCATCGCCCTGGCGCATGCCCGCCCCGAGGCCGGGGTGCACGCCACCGGCCTGAGCCTGCTGGTGCTGCCGGAGCCGGTCGCGCTCGCCGACGACCCGGCCCACCCCGTCTCGCTCGTCTTCGTCCTCGCCGCCACCGACGGCGAGGAGCATCGCGCGGTCATGGCGCAGCTGGCTCGGCTGCTCGTGAACGCGACCGCCCGCGCGGAGCTCGCCGCGGCCCGCACCTACCAGGACGTCCGCGGCGCCATCGCGCACGCGGCCTGACCAGGACCTTCCCTCACCACACCCCGACGAACCAGGAGAGAACGATGAAATTCATGGCGATGTGCAGCTCCGGCCTCGGCAGCTCCTTCATGGTCCACATGAACATCGACAGCGCACTGTCCAGCATCGGCGCCACCGGCGTCGAGGTCGACCACGCCGACCTCGGCTCCGCCGCCCCGGCCGACGCCGACGTCTTCTTCGTGGGCAAGGACCTCGAGAACTCCGTGGGCGAGTTCGGCGACGTCGTGATCCTCGAGTCGATCATCGACCAGGACGAGCTGGTGGCGAAGGTCCGAGAGGCCTGCCAGCGCCACGGGATCCCCACCAGCGCCTGAGCGCCGCCCTCCGCCCCCTTTCACCGTCGAAAGCGAAACCTCCCTGATGAATGCCTTCCTGGACGTCCTCGTCCAGATCCTGTCCCAGCCCTCGATCCTCGTCGCGCTCATCGCCCTGGTCGGCCTGCTCCTGCAGCGCAAGGCCGCCGCGGATCTCATGAAGGGCACCGTGAAGACCTTCGTGGGCTTCCTCGTGCTCTCCGCGGGCGCCGGCGTCGTCGTCGCCTCCCTGGACCCCTTCGGCCGCATGTTCTCCGAGGTGTTCGGGGTCCAGGGGGTCGTGCCGAACAACGAGGCGATCGTCGGCCCCGTGCTCCAGGAGTACGGGACCGTCGCGGCGCTGATCTTCTTCTTCGGCATGATCCTGAACGTCGTCCTGGCCCGCCTGACGCGGTTCAAGTACATCTACCTCTCCGGGCACGTCGCCCTGTACCAGTCCGCGATGATCGCCGTGATCCTCATGGTCGCCGGGTTCAGCCCCGTCGCGGCGGTGATCTGGGGCTCGATCGCCGAGGCCGTGATCACGACCGTCTCGCCGGCCGTCGTCCAGCCGTTCATGCGCAGGGTGACCGGCAACGACAAGGTCGCCCTGGGGCACACCGGCGGCTTCGGCATCGCCCTGTCCGGTCTGGTCGCCAAGGCCACCGGCGGCGACCCGGAGAAGTCCACCGAGAAGCTGAGCGTGCCCCGGTCCCTGGGCTTCGTGCGCGACTCGACCATCGTCGTCGCGCTCTCCATGGGCCTGATCTTCGTGGTCGTCGCCCTGGTCGCCGGTCCGGCGTACGTGCAGGCGGAGATCTCCGACGGGCAGAACTACCTGCTGTGGGCGGTCATGTCCGCCGGCCAGTTCGCGGCGGGCGTGTTCATCATCCTCGCCGGCGTGCGCGTGATCCTCGCCGAGATCGTCCCCGCCTTCAAGGGGATCTCCGAGAAGGTCGTCCCGAACGCGAAGCCCGCCCTGGACGTGCCGATCACCTTCACCTTCGCCCCCAACGCCGTGATGGTCGGGTTCTTCTCCTCGCTGGTCGCGGGCATCCTCGGCATGGCCGTGATGGGCTTCGCCGGCAGCGCCGTGATCATCCCCGGCATCGTCGCCCACTTCATGACCGGCGGCGCCTCCGGCGTCATCGGCAACGCCGTGGGCGGGCGGCGCGGCGCCGTGCTGGGCTCCTTCGCCAACGGCCTGCTGATCACCGTCGTCCCGCTGCTGCTCCTGCCGGTGCTCGGCGAGATCGGGACGGCGAACTCCACCTTCGGCGACTCCGACTACGGCGTGATCGGCCTGTACCTGGGCTGGCTGGGCATGGCCGGCGGGCAGCTGCTGATCGTCGCGGGGATCGTGGCCGCGGTCCTCGCCCTGTTCGGCGCCAGCGCGATCATGGGACGCCGTCAGCAGCGTCGTGCGGCGGAGGCGGAGACCGTCGCGGTCTGAGACCCCGGACCCCCGCCGCACCGGGCACCACGGCCCCGCATCTCGCCGATGCGGGGCCGTGGTGCGTCCGGGGTCCCGGAGGCGGGGCGCCGGGGACGGGGCGCCGGGGAGGGCCGATGCGGCCGGTCAGAGGGTCTGCTCGCCCATCCAGTCCCAGATGCGCACGCCCTCGTGCTGCGGGTCGTTGCGGGCGACGTAGATCCACGACCAGTGGCCCGGGAAGCTCACGCCGTCCCAGACGACCTCGTCGTACAGGCTCATGATCGAGCCGGGGATCAGCTCGTGCGCGTGGACGGTGTTGTCCTGCGCGTCGAGGGTCGTGTCGTCGGCGGAGTGGACCAGCCAGGTCGGGGTGGTCATCGCCGCGAGCTCCTCGTCGGAGATGTAGTACGGATCCGAGCCGTCCCGGGCGCCGATCCCGCAGCAGATCGGGACGGAGGAGGCGAAGAGCTCGGGATGCTCGGCGACCATCTTCAGCGACATGTAGCCGCCGTTGGAGCAGCCGACGACGTGGATCCGGTCGACGTCGATCGCGGCGCCCTCGACGACCTCCGCGATGGTCTCGCGGATCATCGGCGCGAAGCCGTCCCCGTCCTCCATCCAGGCGGAGGGGGACTGCGGGGCCAGCACGTAGGCGCCGCCGAAGGCCTCCTGCGCCTCCGGCGTCGCGAAGCCGAGGGCGCCGCGGTTGGCCCGCAGCTGCGTCTCGTTGTCGTAGTAGTCGTAGGCACCCCCGGCCATGCCGCCCTCGCCGCCGCCGTGCAGCCAGACCACCAGCGCCCGGCCCTTCCCGCCGGGCCCGCGGCCGCCCTTGGGGGAGAACAGGCGGTAGTTCAGGCCGGCGGAGGAGACGTGGGAGCTGAAGGCGTCGACCTCCGGGTCCTCCAGGGCGCCCTGGGAGAAGGACGTCAGCACGACGTCGCCGCGGGGGCCGCTGAGCGGCGCGTCCTGCACGATCGTGTACTCGAGGTCCAGCACGACGTTGCGGCGCGCGTCCACCATGTAGCCGAGGGTCGCACCGCCGGGGACGCCCTCGCCGTGCTCGAGCTCGAGCAGGACGTCGCCGCGCCGGGTCCAGCTCGCGTCGGTCACGGTGCGGTCCTGCTCGTAGGCGACCTCGCCGGTGAGCGGGTTGGTGGCGCGCACGTGCACCGAGAAGGTCCCCGCGTCCAGGGAGTCCCTGCGCACCGGGCGCAGCGCGGGGGAGGAGAGCGTCAGGGAGGTGACCTGCTCGCCGCCGTCGAGGACCTCGGCGGTCAGAGTGAAGCTGGCCTCCTGGCCGCGGCCGCTGCTCTCGGCCCGGGCGATCGCGGGCAGGAGCGCGGCGGAGGCTCCGACGGCCGCCGTGGAGGCGAGAAGGGTGCGGCGGGGCAGAGAGGTGCGCATGGAGAACTCCTTCGTTCGAGGTGCACCGGAGGGACGCGCTCGGTGATGCGTGTCACGCTCCGTGACGGTAGGCCGCTCGCCGCGAGCACGTCAAACGGTGTTCGCCTGCCGGTGGTCATTTTTGTGCGGCCGGCTCACGACGACCTCCGTGAGGGGTGCGATGCGAGCCCTCGCGGAGGCCCCCGCCGGGCCGCCCGCAGCGCCGGAACGTCCCGTCCGAGGCTCGGACCAGGGGTGATGCCGCCGGCCCGGGCGGCGTAGCGTCCGGACATGACCCCCGAGATCGGCAGCGACCACGACCCGCGCAGCGACCACCGCTACACCCACGGCTACGGCAGCTCGGTGCTGCTGGGGCACCGCCGCCGCACCGCGGAGAACTCCGCCGCATACCTCCTGCCGCATCTGCGGCCCGGGATGCGCCTGCTGGACGTGGGCAGCGGCGCCGGGACCATCACCGCCGACCTCGCCCGCCTGCTCGGCCCGGGGAACGTCACCGCGGTCGAGGTCTCCGAGACCGCCGCGGAGCTCACCCGCACCGAGCTGCAGGGCCAGGGCATCGAAGGCGTCGAGGTGCTCGTCGCCGATGCGCACGACCTCCCCTTCGCCGAGGACTCCTTCGACGCCGCCCACGCCCATCAGGTGCTCCAGCACGTGGCGCGCCCCTCCGAGGCCCTCGCCCAGATGCGCCGCGTCGTGCGCCCCGGCGGCGTGATCGGCGCCCGCGACGCCGACTACCCGGGTTTCCGCTGGTACCCGGACGCCCCCGCGCTGGACCGGTGGCTGGAGCTGGCCGTCCGCGCGGCCCGCGCCAACGGGGGAGCGCCCGACGCGGGGCGTCGCCTGCTGGGCTGGGCCCACGCCGCCGGGCTCGAGGACGTCACCGCCGGGGCCTCCGTCTGGTGCTACGCGACTGCGGAGGACCGCGCCTGGTGGGCGGCCTCGTGGGCCGGTCGCATCTCCACCGGCCCCCTGGCCGAGCAGATCCTCGCCGCCGGGTGGGCGACCCGCCCCGAGCTCGAGGAGATGGCCCGGTCCTGGACCGCCTGGGCCGAGGACCCCGACGGCTGGTTCCTCGTGCCGCACGGGGAGATCCTCGCCCGCGTGTGAGGGGGCGGGCCCGGCGGCCCTCCCGCAGGGGCGGTGCTCAGGAGCCGTCGCCGGAGGCCGCCGACCCCGGGCCGCCGGCGGGAGGCTCGCCGCCGCCGTCGCTCGGCATCGCCCCGGCGGGCGGCATGTCCCCGCCGCCGCCCGCCGGAGCGGCCGCGGCCTGCTGCGCGGTCGAGGTGTCGATGGGCACGTCGATGCTCAGCGCGAACCCGGTGGACATGTCGCCGGTGACCTCCGCGAGCTGCAGGTCCCAGCCGTCGGAGAAGACGTTGTCGCTCTCCAGGGAGACCTGGGACAGGTTGTCCGCGGAGCCGTCGTACTCGGCATCGGAGTACACCGTCTCGGCGACGTCCTCCGGCAGGGCGATCTGCGAGGTGAGGATCGCGTTGCCCGCGTCGGTAATCGAGGCGATGTCGGGGAAGACCTCGAAGTGGATGTGCGGCCAGCGCCCGGAGTAGCAGGCCGGGAAGATCGTCGTGAAGGTGACGGTGCCGTCCTCGCCGACCACCTGCACGCCGCGCAGGTACGTCTCGTCCGCGATCGCCTCCGAGTACATGGAGTACTCGCCGTGGGCGTCGCAGTGCCAGACGTAGACCGCGGCGCCGGTCATCGGGCCGTCGTCCTGGACCATGTCGATGATGTTCATGGTGAGCGTCAGCGGGGCACCCGCCGCGACGGTGCCCGTGTCGATCGAGGTGGTGATGTCGCTGCGCTCGACGCCGCTGATCTCGAGCACATCGGCGCCGTTGGAGCCGTCGCCCGGGTAGGGGCCCGCCGTCTCCGTGGGCATCTCCTCTCCCAGGGCCGAGCTGCTCGCGGTCGCCTCGGCGCCTCCCGCATCGGACGCGGAGGCGCCGGTGGTGCCGTCGGTCGCCCCCGTGCCGGAGGAGCAGGCCGCCAGGACCGCGGCGGCCGAGCCGGCGCCGATCACGCCGATGGCGCCGCGGCGGCTGACCAGCGTGCCGATGTCGAAGGAGAGCCCCTGGTCCTCGACGTCCTCCTCCGGGCGGGCCAGGGGGCGGCCCTCCCAGGTCGGCGCAGCGGAACGATCGACCGGGGTGGTCGCCTCGCCGTGCTCGGAGGCGGCGGGGAAGGCACGGCGCGTACGGCGCAGCGGGAAGATGGGGGTCATGGCATGTCCTCTCGTCGGTGGGCGTGGAGAACACGCTAGGAACGGCACGTAGCCCGGCGCTGTCGCGGAGCTGTGCGGGCGCTGTGCATCCCGGCGGGGGTGCCCGTCCTACTCTGGAGCCATGCTTCCCGTGCTGACCGCAGACGCCCTCCGTACCGCCGAGCAGGCGCACTGGGACGAGCATCCCGGTGACGACCTGATGGGCCGCGCCGCCGCCGAGGTGGCGCGCCACGCGACCGAGATGCTCGGCGATGGTCCCCGCCCGGTGGTGCTGGTCGCCGCCGGGCCGGGCAGCAACGCCGGGGATGCGCTGCACGCCATGGCCCTGCTGCCCCCGCAGCTCGGCGCCGTGGTGCGCATCTGGCCCGTGCGCGGCCGCACCCATCGGGAGGGCCTGGACGCCGCGCTCGCCGCCGGCGCGCAGGTGATCGGATTCGAGGAGGCCGCCGAGCTGCTGGCCCGCACCGACCTCCTGGTCGACGGGATCGCCGGGCTGGGCAGCCGCCCCCTGGACGGGGAGGCGGCCCGGCTGGCCCGTGCCGCCCACGCGCAGCGCGTCCGGGTGCTCAGCGTGGACCTGCCCAGCGGGCTGCGGGCCGATGCGGCCGATGCCCCCGAGGACGCCTTCCGCGCGGAGCGCACCGTCACGTTCATCGCCCCGAAGCTCTGCCACGTCGCGGCGCCGGCCGCCCTGCTGTGCGGGGACGTGCGCCGGGCGACCCTCGACGTCGACCCGGGGGAGACCACCACCCACCAGGCCGCCGCGTCGGACCTGCCGGCCTGGTACCCGATGCCGCAGGCGAGCTCCCAGAAGTACACCCGCGGATTGATCGGGCTGGAGACGGGCTCGGCGCGATACCCGGGCGCGGCCGTGCTCGGCGCGGCGGGAGCCCTGTTCACCGGGACCGGGATGGTCCGCCACCCGGGGGAGGCCGGGGCCGCCGTGGTCTCCCGCTTCCCGAGCGTGGTCGCCGCGGGCGGTCGCGTCCAGGCCTGGACGTGCGGCTCCGGATGGGACGTCGAGGACCCGGCGGCCCGGGCCGCGCACCTCGACCGCCTCGCGGAGCTCATCGGCGAGGGGCGGCCGATGGTCCTGGACGCCGGCGCCCTCGACCTGATCGCGGAGGTCCCGCCGCTGCCCGAGGGGTGCCTGCTCACCCCGCACGCCGGGGAGCTCGCCCGCCTGCTGGGCCGCGAGCGCGAGGACGTCGAGGCCGATCCGCTCGGGGCGGCCCGCGAGGCCGCCGCCCGCACCGGGGCGAGCGTCCTGCTCAAGGGGACGGTCCAGGCGGCCGCAGATCCGGACGGACGGGTCGTGCTCGCGGTGCGCGGCCCGGCCTGGACCGCGCAGGCGGGCTCCGGCGACGTGCTCGCCGGCTCCGCCGGGGCGCTGCTCGCCGCCGGGCTCCCCGCCTCCCGTGCCGGCGTCCTCGCCGCCTCCCTGCAGGCGGTCGCCGCCACCCGCAGCCCGGGCCCCATCCCCCCGGACCGCCTCGCGACCACGTTCCCCGAGGTCATCGCGTCCTGGGAGGACGAGCTGGTCCGCACCGGAGACCGCAGCCCCGACGAGCAGGCGCCGCGCGGGGTCCGGCCCTCCTGACAGCTCCCCGGTCCGGTCCGCAGGCCGTTCCGTCGGAGCGGTCCGCCGTCAGGCCCCCGGCCCCAGCCGGGGGGCGCGCCGGATCCCGAAGCGCTGGCGCAGCACCCTGCGGGCGGCGTGCCAGCCGTTCATGCCGTGCACGCCGGGGGCCGGGGGCACGGCGGAGGAGCACAGGTACGCCCCGCTGTCGCCGAGGCGGTACGGATCCGGCGACGCCGTGGGGCGGGCGACGAGCCGGGGCAGGCTGATCCGGCCCAGGGAGATGTCCCCGCCGACGAGGTTCGCATCATGCCGGGACATCTGCGCGGCAGGGATGCCGCGGGCGGCCACGACCACGTCCCGGAACCCGGGGGCGAACCGCTCGATCTGCGCGGTGACCGCCTCCGTCGGGTCCTGGGTGCTGCCGTAGGGCACATGGGCGTAGGCCCACAGGGGGCGCAGCCCCTCCCGCTGCCGGCCCGGATCCACGGTCGCCGGGTCGCTGGCCAGGACCATCGGCCGCTGCGGCATCCGGCCGCGGGCGACCTCCGCCTCGGCCTGCGCCATCTGGGCGCGGGTGCCGCCCAGGTGCTGCGTCCCGGCGAGCGCGACCTCCGGGTCCCGCCAGGGGACCGGGCCGGACAGCACGAAGTCCACCTTCGCGGCCGCGTCCCCCCGGGGGAAGCGGGCGAGCGCCCGCCGCAGCGACGACGGCACGGCCGTCCCGAGGATCTGGGCGGCCGCCTGCGCCGTGGTGTCCAGGAGGATCGCCCGGGCCGGCGGCAGCTGCTCCCGCGAGGTCACGGTCGTCCCGGTGCGGATCCGCCCGCCGTGGGCGCGCAGGTCCGCGATCAGCGCATCGGCGATCGCCTGGGAGCCGCCGCGGGGGATCGGCCAGCCGCCGCCGTGGGCGAGGGTCGCCAGCATCAGCGCCACGCCGGAGGTCGCGAGCGAGGGCAGGGGGCCGATGGCGTGCGCGCCGACCCCGGTCAGCAGGGCCCGCGCCCGTTCCGTGCGCCAGGGCAGGCTCCAGGCCGGCGTGCCGTGCACCGCGAGCGCCGCGGCGAAGCGTGCGGCGGCGGCCATCGGCCCCGGCGCCAGCAGCTCCCGCGGGAGGGAGCGCTTGTCCCCGAGGGACAGGTCCACGATCGCGTCCTCCTGCGCGACCAGCGGGGAGAACAGGGCGTGCCACGTCCGGGCATCGGCGCCCAGCCCCTGCGCCGTCCTCTCCAGGTCGCGCCAGGCGATCGCGGCCGGCTCGTCGTCCAGCGGCTGCGCGTAGGAGGCCTCGGGGGCCAGCAGCTCCACGCCCCGCGCCGGGAGATCGAACGCCCGCAGGAAGGGGCTGGCCAGGGCCATCGGGTGCACGGCGGAGCACACGTCGTGGGAGATGCCCGCGGCCAGGCCCAGCTCGAGGGTCCGGGACCCGCCGCCGAGGGTGTCCTGCCCCTCGATCAGCTCGACCTCCAGCCCGGCGCGGGCCAGCGTCACCGCCGCGGCCAGGCCGTTGGGGCCCGATCCCACCACCACCGCGTCGACGGCATCGGACCGGCGGGCGGCGGCGGGCGAGGGGACGGCGGCGGGGACCATGGCCCCAGCCTAGGCGCGCCGCCCCGGACGTGACCCGTGCGTCAGCCGGGAACAGGGCCGCGGGGCGCCCGGGTTGCAGGGGATGCGGCGCGCGGCGCGCCGCCCCGAGCACGGAGAGGAGGCGGCGCACCCATGCGCGAGGCGGATGTCGTGGTGATCGGCGCGGGCCAGGCCGGCATCACCGCCGGGCACCATCTGCTGCGCCGCGGATTCGCCCCCGCCGGGCAGGTCCCGTCGGGACGGGCCCCGCAGGAGCAGGGCGCCGCGCGCACGCTGATCATGCTCGACGCCGAGGACGGGCCCGGCGGCGCCTGGCGCCACCGCTGGGACAGCCTGACCCTCCGCACCGTCAACGGCATCACCGAGCTGCCGGACCAGGTGCTGGACCCCGTGGATCCCGAGGCGCCCGCCGCCCTCGCCGTGCCCGCCTACTTCGCCGCCTTCGAACGCCGCCGCGAGCTGCCGATCGAGCGTCCCGTCAAGGTCGTCTCCGTCCAGGAGGAGGACCCGGGGGCGGGGCCGGAGGGGACGCTGGTGCTGCGCACCCGGCGCGGCGGATCGGGCCCGGCGGCGGGGGAGGAGCTCGCCCCGATCCGCGCCCGCGCGATCATCAACGCCACCGGCACCTGGCGCCGACCCTTCGTCCCCCACCTGCCCGGGGCGGCGACCTTCGCCGGCCGGCAGCTGCGCACCGTCGACTATCCCGGGGCGCAGGAGCTGGTCGGTGCCCGGGTCGCCGTCGTCGGCGGAGGGATCAGCGCCACCGGGTTCCTCGCGGAGATCAGCGCGGCGGCCGCTGAGGTCGGCGCGCCGCAGCCGCGCTGGTACACCCGGCGCGAGCCGGACTTCCGGGAGGGCCCCTTCACCCCCGAGGTGCAGGGGCGCGCCGCCGTCGCCGCCGTCGAGGAGCGGGTGCGCCAGGGACTGCCCCCGCGCAGCGTCGTCTCCGTGACGGGGCTGCCCTGGACCCCCGCCCTGCGTGCCGCGCAGTCCCGCGGCGCCCTCCGGCGGCGGCCGATGTTCTCGCGCATCGTGCCCGAGGGCGTGATCGAGGCCGACGGGACCCTCGTCCCGACGGACGTGATCCTCTGGGCCACCGGCTTCCGCGCGGACCTCGGCCACCTGGCCCCGCTGCGCCTGCGCGGTGCGGGCGGCGGCATCCGCATGGAGGGCACGCAGGTGGCCGGCGAGCCGCGCATCCACCTGGTCGGGTACGGCCCCAGCTCCTCGACCATCGGCGCGAACCGGGCCGGGCGGGCGGCCGCCGCGGCCCTCGCGCGCCGCCTCGGGGACGCACCGAGGCACATCGGCCCCCGCGTGTCCATGAGGTAAGGCTCTCCATAGAGATCCACAGCTCATTCCCGTAGGGTCGATGACATGTTCGACGCCAGCAGCACCACAGCACCCGTCGCCGCCCCGGCGCCCGAGAAGCCCGCCGGTCGCGAGCGCCCCAGCAGGCCCCAGGCGGTCCTCGAGGTGATCAGCAAGGAACGGGTGAGCCCGCAGATGGTGCGGGTGCGCCTGGGCGGGGACGGCCTGGCGGACCTGCGCTACAACGACGCCACCGACAGCTACGTGAAGCTGCTCATCGCCGCCCCCGGCAGCGGCCTGCTCCCGCCCTACGACCTCGAGGGCCTGCGCGAGCACAGCCCCGAGCTGCTGCCCGCCCGCCGCACCTACACCGTGCGCCGGTGGGACCTGGAGGCCGGCTTCGTCGAGATCGACTTCGTGCTGCACGGCACCGGGGAGGACGCCGGCATCGCCGCCCGCTGGGCCGACGAGGCCCTGCCCGGGGACCGCATCGCGATGATGGGCGCCGGCGGCGGGTACTCCCCGCAGCCCGACTCCGCCTTCCACCTGCTGCTCGGCGACCACAGCGCCCTGCCGGCCATGGTCCGCGCGATCGAGGCGATGCCGGCGGACGCGCAGGGCTTCGCCCTGATCCACCTCGACCACGACAGCGACTGCCAGCAGATCTCCGCCCCGGAGGGCTTCGAGGTGCACTGGCTGATCGGCGAGCGGGAGCTGCTGCTGGCGCAGCTGCGTCTGCTCGAGCTGCCCGACCCGGCGGGCATCCAGGTCTTCGCCCACGGCGAGCGCGGCGTCATCAAGCAGATCCGCCGCGAGCTCAAGGAGCTCGGCATCCCCCGCGAGAGCATCTCCATCAGCGCCTACTGGGCCCTGGGACGCGTCGAGGACCAGTTCCAGGCCGAGAAGCGCGAGCCCGTCGGCCAGATCGACGACTGAGGGTGGAGCCTCCCAGCCCGGACCTGGTCGTCGGCGAGGACGGGCTGTCCCGCCCCCTGTGGGCCTGCCGCCACGACGACCTGCGGGAGTACTACGACACCGAGTGGGGCATGCCCGTGCGCACCGAGCAGGGCGTGTTCGAGAGGCTGAGCCTCGAGGGCTTCCAGTCCGGCCTCTCCTGGGCGACGATCCTGCGACGCCGCGAGGGGTTCCGGCGCGCCTTCGCCGGCTTCGACGTCGACGCCGTCGCCGCCTTCGGCGCGCAGGACGTCGAGCGCCTGCTGGCCGATGCCGGGATCATCCGCCACCGCGGCAAGATCGAGGCGACCATCTCCAACGCCCGCGCCGCCATCGCGCTGCGCACCCAGGAGGGTCTCGGCGCCGCCGGCGACCTGCCCGCCGGCTCGACCCTCGCCGACCTCGTGTGGTCCTACCGGCCCGCCCGGACCCCGCGACCGGTCCGCGCCGCCGAGGTGCCGACCACGAGCCCCGAGTCCGCGGCGCTGGCGAAGGAGCTGCGCCGCCGGGGATTCCGCTTCGTCGGCCCCACCACGATGTTCGCCCTGATGGAGGCGCTGGGCATCGTCGACACCCATCTGGTCGGCTCCCACCGGCGCGGCAGCTCCGGCGTGTGGGAGTGAGCAGCGCCCGGGCGGCGGCTCCCGCCCGGCGGATCGGCGTGGACCTGGCCCGCACCGCGGCGCTCGTGCTGATGGTGATCGCCCACGTCGCGCCGGGCGACGGGCCCGGCCGCATCCTGCTCGTCTCGGAGTTCCTCACCGCGCCGCTGTTCGCCCTGCTCGTGGGCGCGGGCGCCCAGCTGGGGGAGGACGGGGCGCGCCCGCACCGGGCGCTGCGATCCCTGGTGCGGGCGCTGTGCCTGATCGTCGTGGGGGCCGTGCTCGCCCGGTCCTCGGCGCAGGTGGTGATCGTGCTGGTGCACCTCGGGGTGCTGACGGCGCTGTGCATCCCCCTGGTCCGCGGCCGCACCCGCACCCTGGCCGGGCTGCTGCCGCTCGTGCTCGCCGCGGCATGCCTGCTGCCGATGCTGCACCGCGCCGCCCTCGCCGGGGCCGGGGCCGACACCCCGATCGGCGCGCTGCCGGTCCGCGCCCTCGCGCTCGCCGGCGGGGAGGGCCCGTACCGTCTCGCCGCGATGGCCGCCTGCGCGCTCACGGGCATCCTGCTGATCCGCCTCCTGACCTCCCGGCCGCGCGGAGCCGGGCCCGTCCTCCTCGCGGGCGCCGGAGCGCTCGGCGCGTTCGCCGCCCTCGTGATCGCCCCGAACCTGCTGGGGATCTTCGCGGTCCACGCCTACGGCGGCACCCCCGCCGAGATCACCGGCGATCTCGCCGGGGCCGCGGGCGTGCTGCTGCTGTGCTGGGGCGCGGCCGATCTCGCGCCGCGCGCTCTCGGCCTGCTCGCGCTGCCGGGGACCATGTCGCTGAGCCTGTACACGGGGCAGGTCGTGGTGCTCCACGCGTACTCGGTCCTCGCCGACGGACGGCGGGACGACTCCTGGCCGATGCTCCTGGGCCTCCTGCTGGCCGGGGCCCTCCTGGTCGCGCTGTGGCGGCGGTTCGCGGCGCGGGCCACCACCGCCCGCGGCCCCCTCGAAGGCCTCGTGGGCCTCGCCGAGAGCGCCGCGCTCCGCCTTCGCTCCCGCGAGGGGGCATCGGCGCGCTGAGCAGGAGCATCGGCCCCAGGTGCCGGTCGGGAGCCACACGAGGACACATTCCTTGGGCTGCGGCGCCCGGGCGACGCACGATGAATCGTCCATCAGCACTCGCCGCGGGAGGTCCCCATGAGCACGTCGGTCAGCAACGGGTACTCGAGCACCGCGCAGACCCATGCCGGATACGAGCCGGAGGGCCCGCACCGGTCCATCGCCGTGCCCGTCCACTCCACCACCGCCTACGCGGCGGAGTCCTTCCAGCAGCTGAAGGACCTCTTCGCCCGCAAGCGCGACGGCTACGCCTACTCCCGCTCGGGCAACCCCACCACCTGCGTGCTCGAGCGTCGCGTCGCCGAGCTCGAGGGCGGCATCGGCGCGATCGCCGTCGCCTCCGGGCAGGCCGCCGTCGCCGTGGGCGTGCTGGGGCTCCTCACCCCCGGGGACCACCTCGTCGCCGCCACCCGCCTGTACGGGGGAACGGTCGAGTTCTTCGACGACTCCCTGGCCGACTTCGGCGCCACCTGGACCGGTGCGGACCCCTGGGACCTCGAGGCCGTCGCCGCCGCCTTCACCGACCGCACCCGCGTGCTGTTCGTCGAGTCCATCGCGAACCCGGGCGCCCAGCTGGCCGACATCGCCGCCCTGGCGGAGATCGCCCACGCCCGCGACGCCGTGCTCGTGGTCGACAACACCGTCGCGAGCCCCGCCCTGCTGCGCCCCGGCGCCCTGGGCGCCGACGTCGTCATCCACTCCGCCACCAAGTACCTCGGCGGGCACGGCGCGGCCCTGGCCGGGATCGTCGTGGACACCGGGCGCTTCGACCCGCGCCGATGTCCGCAGCTGTTCCCCCGCATCACCGGACACAACGAGCGCTTCGGCGTGACCTTCGCCGACGAGTACGAGCGCGGCGGCTCGGGCTACCTCGCCTACGCCCGCGCCAAGTACCTCACCGACTTCGGCGCCTCCCTGCCGGCCGCCAGCGCGTCCCTGCTGCTGACCGGCATCGAGACCCTCGACCTGCGCATGGATCGCATCTGCGCGAGCACCGCGCACCTCGCCGCCGCGCTGCGCGAGCACCCCCTGGTCACGCGGGTGCACCACCCCTCCTCTCCGGGCCGGCCCGATGCCCATATCGCCCGGCGCGACTTCCCGCGCGGCACCTCCGGCGTCTTCGCCATCGACCTCGCCGGCGGGGAGAAGGCCGCAGAGGCCTTCCTGGACGCCCTCGAGCTGATCACCCTCGCCGTGAACATCGGCGACTCCCGCTCCCTCGCCGTCCACCCCGGCAGCACCACCCACTGCCACCTGACCCCGGCCCAGCTCGCGGCGTGCGGCGTCACGGAGGGGACGGTGCGGCTGTCCATCGGCCTCGAGGACCCGGCCGACCTCCTCGCCGATCTCGAGCAGGCGCTCTCGGCAGCGGCCGCGGTCGCGGTGTCCGAGCCCGCGCCGAGCCCGGAGGTCTCGACCGTCGGCGCCTGAACCCTCCCGTCGGCGCGTCCGGCGGAGTAGCGTCGGAGCGGCAGCAGCCGCCGACGCCGGAGGAGCCCGAGAATGTCCGATCACCTTCCGCCCCTGCCCGAGGACGACATCCGGTCGGTGCTGTGCATCGTCGCCCACCCCGACGACATGGAGTACGGCGCCTCCGCCGCGGTCCACGCCTGGACGCAGGCCGGGGTGCGCGTGTCGTACCTGCTCATGACCGCGGGGGAGGCCGGCATGGCGGAGGCCCCCGAGGTCATCGCCCCGCTGCGGGCCCGGGAGCAGCGCGCCGCCTGCGACACGGTGGGCGTGGGCGAGCTGCGGATCCTCGGCCATCCCGACGGGATGCTCGAACCGGGCCTCGACCTGCGCCGAGACGTCGCGCGCACCGTCCGCGACCTGCGCCCCGACCTCGTGCTCACGGCGAACTTCGACCTCGAGGCCTACGGCGGGCTGAACCAGGCCGACCATCGGGCCACCGGCCTCGCCGCGGTCGACGGCGTGCGCGACGCCGCGAACCCGTGGGTGTTCCGCGAGCTCGGCACCGCCGGGCTCGCGCCGTGGAGCGCCCGCGCCCTGCTCATCGTCGGGCACGAACGGCCCACCCACGCCAAGCCGGTCTCCGCGGCCGACGTCGACACCGCCGTGGCGTCCCTGCACTGCCACGCCGCCTATCTCGAGCACGTCTCCGGCCATCCCGCGCCCGAGGACCTCATCCCCCCGATCCTGCGCGCCGGCGGGGAGGCCGCGGGGACCGAGCATGCCGTGACCTTCCGCGTGCACGACCTGGGCGGCCTCGGCGGAAGCACGTGAGGATCACTCCTCGTCGACGTCCTCCGGGGTGAACAGGAGGTCCGGGCGGCGGGAGTCGATCAGCTCGCGCAGCGCACGACCGTGGCGCAGGTCCCCGGTCCAGATCGTGAACTCGCCGCCGTGCTCGGGGATCAGGTCGCGCGCGTCCCCGCGGGCCGCGATGCCCACGAGGTCGTCCCAGGCGACCGCGCGCACCGCACCGGCCACCCGCACGCTGATGCCCTGCTCGCCGGCCCGGACCCGCAGGTCCCACGGCGCGCCGGTGAGGAGACGGCGGGAGAACGTGCGGCCGGACACCTCCTCCTCGTCGTCGAAGACCTCGCAGGAGCGGTCGGGGATCCCCGGCAGCAGCGGATGGTCCGGATCCTCCTCCGGGTCGCCGGGGACGACCATGACCAGGGTGCGGAGCCCGCGGTCCGTCATCTCCTGCAGCTGGGGCGCGCTCACCGCCCGCACCGCGCTCTCGACCTCGTCCGCCGTGCGGGGCTCACTGCCGCGCAGCAGGCCGACGGCCTGGTCGAGCAGGAAGTCCGGGGCCGATGCCGGTTCCCGCAAGATGCGGGCGATCCTCTCCTGCACCAGCTCGAGCTCCTCGGCGCAGGGGCCTGTCGCGGCGAGGTCCTGCAGGACGCGATAGGAGTGCTGGGCGATCTCGTCGGTGCGCTGGGCATCCCCGTCGACGACGATGCCCACCAGCACCTTCCCCTCCGGCGCCCAGGTCAGATCGCACTCGACCCCGTAGGCGAGGCCTCGGTCGTGCCGGAGCGTCTCGCGCAGGCGCGCCAGGAGAACCTCCTGCAGCACGAGGCCGGACTCGTCATCGGGCACCTCGATCGAGAAGCAGACCGCGGGGGACTCCTCGCGCAGCAGCATCGGCAGCTCCCAGATGGGTGCGGCCGGGCGCGGATCGTCGGCCGGCGGCCCTTCGGGCAGGTCCAGGCGCAGCCCCTCGGGCAGGGGCCCGGTCAGGGACAGCGCCGCATTGCCGCGGACAAGGAAGCGGCGCACGAACGTCTCGATCCGGGCGAACGAGGTCTCGGAGGCGGGCACGCCTCCGACGCCGACGAGCCCCGGTCCTCGCATGCCGTACCGGGTCACCGCCATCGACCCCAGCGCGGGGTGCACGCAGGAGGACGCCTCGATGGTGACGATCCTGGCCTCGTGCTCCAGGCGATGTGCGGGCAGGTCCCGGATCCGGGCGCAGACCTCCTGGAGGAAGCGGGCCACCTCGGAGGGCGTGCCGGCCACGTCGAAGCGCAGCGTCTGTCCGGTGACGCTGCCGTTGATCTCGTGGGCACCGCGCGTCACCTCCGACAGCACCAGATGCTCCACGAGGTGCGGCACCTGCTGGTCGCGGAAGGTCGCCATGGACGCTCCGGCGCGGAAGACGAGGGATGCGCGCAGCAGTCCCGGTGCCTCGGTGATGAGGACCGGCACCCCGTCGAGGGAGGTTCGGATCATGGCCGCATCGTCGCACGCCGGCGCCGTCCTCGGAGGGGTGTCCGGGAGGGCGGCCCCGCCGGACCGGAGGGCCGGCTGCTGCGGCTCAGCCTGCCCGCCGCACCGCCTCCGCGTACTCGTCCAGCACCGCGAGGATCCCGGTGTGCTGCCACACGCGGCCGCGGCTGCGACCGGTGCGCTCGGTGAGGACGCCCGCCTCGGTCAGCTGCGCGAGGGCGCGCTGCGCCGTCATGGCGCTGGTGCCCAGCGCCTCGCGGACGAAGGCGGCGTTCACGATCGGCTGCCCCACCAGCAGCGGCAGCAGGCGGAAGGCGAAGGCGTGCCGCCGCAGGCCGCCCAGCCGCTCCCGCGAGACCTCGAGCTGCTCGGCGAGGTCGTCGACCAGGGTCCCGCCGGTCGCAGCGGCGTAGCGGGCGGCGCCGGCGAACTCCTCGACCACCGGGCGGGCATCCCCCGCGCGGAACGCCTCCAGGGAGGCGACGTAGCCCTCGAGGTCGGTGAGAAGTCCCGCGGAGACCGGCGCGGTGGTCCGGGTGACCAGGCTCTTCCCGTGGATCATGGCGTGCACGAGGGCCCGCCCGGTGCGGCCGTTCCCGTCGGTGAAGGGGTGGATCGTCTCGAACTGGGCGTGCGCGATCGCGGCATGGACCAGCACCGGCAGATCCTCGCGGCCGATGAAGGCGACGAGATCCGCGAGAGCCGCCGGGACGTCCTCGGCCTCGGGGGCGATGTGCGCGGCGCCGCGGGGGCTGGCTCCGCTGCGTCCCACCCACACCAGCTGCTCCCGCAGCCGCCCGCCGTCAGGCGCCTGCGGGGAGGCCATCAGCTCCGCGTGCATCTGCAGGATCGCATCGAGGTCGAGCCGGTCCGCCAGGCGCAGCGCCGCCTCCATGGTGCGCACGTTGGCGACGACGGTGAGGGCGTTGGCGCTGGAGGACTCCTCGAGCTCGGCCAGCGCCAGCTGGCGGGCCCCGACGGTGAGGTCCTCGATCTGCGAGGAGGAGGCGGATTCGGTGCGCAGCAGCACCGAGCTCATCGGGCCGATGGCCTGGCTGTCCGGGCCCAGCACCGCCGCGCTGTGGGCGTCGAAGGCGACCAGGGCCGCCTCCGCATCGGCGACGTCCGCGGCGAGGTCCGAGGGCAGCGCCAGGGCGAGATCTGCCAGGGGCGCGGGGACGGTCGCCTCGTAGGCCCCGGTGCCGCGGGCGCGGGCGGCCCGTGAGGTCAGGCCGTCCTCGGGCACCCGCCACGTGCCGGGGCGCCGCCCCACGGCGGGGACGGGCAGCGGCAGGACGGCCGGCGGAGGAAGCGTGACCATGCGCCCCAGTCTAGTAACACTTTTTGCGAAAGTGTGATCAGTGGGGGCGGCGAGTCACGCTTCCGGTGCGCGGTGCGTCGTCCTGCGCCCTCCGGGCTGCTGGCGCGGCGTCCCTCGCGCGGCGCGTGCTCGGGGCCCGGCTTTCCGGGGCGCGCTCGGGGTCTCTCCATCCGGCGCGCTCGGGGTCCCACCGTCCGGCCCCATCGTCGGCGCCCGCGAGATGTCATTCTGCGTCGCGTGAACGGGGGTTCACGCGACGCAGAATGACATCTCGCGAAGGAGTGCGAGCGCCTGGGGTGCGAGGGACACCGGAGCGAGGGGCGCCCGGGGTGCGGGGGAGCCCGGAGCCCGGCGCGCGGCGCGTGCCCGCAGCGCGGGCGGGCGTGCGCAGGGTCAGCGGGCGGCGTCCTCGCCGTCCGCGTCCCCCTCGCCGATGCCCAGGCGCTCCAGCTCCTCGGAGACGATCTTCGGATCCAGCTTGGTGAAGATCGGCGTGGGCTTCGCGACGGGAGCGCCCACGGTGACGGGGCGGTGGCCCCAGGCCGGGGTCCCGGAGTAGTCCCCGGTGATGATCGGGTACGCAGGACCGCCGTCGAGGTCCTCGACCTCCTCCATGCGCGGCAGCGGCGCGATCACGCGGTCGCCGCCGAGGGCCTTCTCGACCTGGTTGGCCGAATGCGGCAGGAAGGGGGCGAGCATCGTGTTGAGGTCCGTGACGGCCTGGGCCAGGACGTGCAGCACCGTGAGCAGGCGCGGACGCTGCTCCTCGGACTTCATCTTGAACGGCTCGGTCTCCGAGACGTAGCGGTTGGCCTCGCTCACCAGGCGCATCGCCTCGGCGATCGCCGCGCGCTGGCGGTGGGTGCGGATCAGCTCGCCGACGGTGGAGAAGCCCTGGCCGATGGTCCCCAGCAGCTCGCGGTCGCGATCGGTCAGCTCGCCGGCCGCCGGGATCTCCCCGACGTTCTTGGCGATCATCGCGGCCGTGCGGTTGACGAGGTTGCCCCAGCCGGCGACGAGCTCGTTGTTGGTGCGGGAGACGAAGTCCTCCCAGGTGAAGTCCGCGTCCTGGTTCTCGGGGCCGGCGGCGCAGATGAAATAGCGCAGCGCATCGGGCTGGTAGCGCGACAGGACGTCGCGGACGTAGATGACCACGCCCTTGGAGCTGGAGAACTTCTTGCCCTCCATGGTGAGGAACTCGCTGGAGACCACCTCGGTGGGCAGGTTCAGCTCGCCGAAGGCGCCCGGCTCCCCGCCCTTGTCGCCCTTGCCGTTCTGGGCGAGCATCTCCGCCGGCCAGATCTGCGAGTGGAAGACGATGTTGTCCTTGCCCATGAAGTAGTAGGACAGGGCCTCCGGGTCGTTCCACCACTTGCGCCACAGGTCCGGATCGCCCTGGCGGCGCGCCCACTCCACCGAGGCGGAGAGGTAGCCGATCACCGCGTCGAACCACACGTACAGGCGCTTGGTGGGCTGGTCCTCCCAGCCCGGCACCGGGATGCCCCAGTCGATGTCCCGGGTCATCGCGCGGGGGCGGATGTCCTCGAGGATGTTCTGGCTGAAGCGGATCACGTTGGGGCGCCACAGGCCGGTGGCCTCGCGCTCGTCGAGCCAGCGGCCCAGCTCGCCGGCCAGCGCCGGCAGGTCCAGGAAGTAGTGCGTCGTCTCGACGAACTCCGGCGTCTCCCCGTTGATGCGGGAGACGGGATCGATGAGGTCGGTGGGGTCGAGCTGGTTGCCGCAGGTGTCGCACTGGTCGCCGCGGGCGCCGCCGGCCCCGCAGATCGGGCAGGTGCCCTCGATGTAGCGGTCCGGAAGGGTGCGGCCCGTGGACGGCGAGATCGCGCCCTTGGTCGTCCTCTCGATCATGTAGCCGTTCTCGTGCACCGCCACGAACATCTCCTGCACCACGGCGTAGTGGTTGCGGGTGGTGGTGCGGGTGAACAGGTCGTAGGACAGTCCCAGCTGGACGAGGTCCTCGACGATCACGCGGTTGTTGCGATCGGCCAGCTCGCGGGCCGAGATGCCCTCGGAGTCCGCGGCGACGAGGATCGGGGTCCCGTGCTCGTCGGTGCCCGAGACCATGAGCACGTCGTGGCCCGCCATGCGCATGTACCGCGAGAAGACGTCGGAGGGGACGCCGAACCCGGCGACATGGCCGATGTGGCGGGGACCGTTGGCGTACGGCCAGGCGACCGCGGACAGGACTGTGCTCATGGTGGACCAGTCTACGGACTCGCGGCGGGGCCTCGCGCACGGCTCCGGCCGCGCCGCCGAGGAAAATCGGATGCACCCGGGCGCGGCGGCCGGATAGCGTCGCGGCCATGACGACCAGATCCGTGATCTCCGCCCTCGCGCGGCCCCGCGTGCGCCGCTGAGGCGGCCGCACCCCCAGATCGTCCTGCCGCCTCCCGCTCCGTCCATCGCTCCGGCGCCCGGGAAGGCACCCCCATGTCCACCACCCTCCGTTCCTCTCTGCCCTCGCACCGCTCCGCCCACCTTCGGGCCGATGACCTGCGGCTCGTCCGCGACGGCCGCGTCCTGCTCGAGGGGCTGACCTGCACGGTCCCCGCGGGACGGCGCCTCGCCGTCGTCGGCGAGAACGGCCGCGGCAAGACGACCCTGCTCGAGACCCTCGCCGGGCTGCGCGATCCCGACGCGGGCACCATCGAGCGCCACGGGAGCCTCGCCCTGGTGCGCCAGACGCTCCCGGCCCTCACGGCCGATGCGCGCCGGCGCACCGTCGGCGATCTCACGGCGCAGCTGCTGTCCCGGCCCCGAGCCGCCCTCGACGAGCTCGACGCCGCGGCCCTCGCCCTCGTCGAGGACGCCTCGGCCGCGGCCGCCGCCCGGTACGACGACGCCCTCGCCGAGGCGACCCGGCTCGATGCCTGGGACGCGCCGCGGCGCCTGGAGGTCGCCCTCGAGGAGCTCGGGGCCGTCCACCCGCCGCAGCGACGGCTCGGCGAGCTCTCCGTGGGCCAGCGGTACCGCATCCGCCTGGCCGGGGTGCTCGCGGCCCGCGAGGATCTGCTGCTGCTGGACGAGCCCGGCAACCATCTGGACGACCGCGGCCTCGATCACCTGGCCCGGGCCCTGCACGAGCACGAGGGGGCGGCCGTCCTCGTCTCCCACGACCGCACCCTGCTGGCCGAGGTCGCCACCGCGTTCCTGGACCTGGACCCCACCGCCGGCGGCATCCCGCTGCAGGTGGGCGGCGGCATCGGGACGTGGCGTGCCGAGCGCCGCCGAGCCCGGGCCGCCTGGGAGGACGCCTACGCCCGTCAGCAGGACGAGCAGCGGCGCCTTGCCGAGCAGGCGCAGCGTGCCCGGGACCGGCTGACCACCGGGTGGAGGCCCGAGAAGGGCACCGGCCGGCATCAGCGCGCCTCCCGCGCCCCCGGGGTCGTGCGGGCGATGAACGAGCGCATCGCCCGCCTCGAGGAGCATCGGCTCGACGTCCCTCCGCCGCCGGCCCGGCTGGTCCTCGCGCCCTCGGGGACGCGGGCAGGGGCCCCGCTGCTGCGCGCGGACGGAGCGGGCGTGCGGGGAGACGGACCGCGGCCGCGGCTGCAGGGGCTGGACCTGCGCCTGGCGGGCGGGGACCGGCTCCTGCTGGTCGGCCCCAACGGGGCCGGGAAGTCGACCGCCCTCGGCCTGCTCTCGGGCCGCATCGCCCCGGACGAGGGGGAGGTGCGCGTGCTCGGCGGTGCCCGCATCGGCGAGCTGCGGCAGGAGCACGGCCCGGAGGCGGCGGCGCACCGCGGCCCGGAGGCGGCGGCGCACCGCGGCCCGGAGGCGGCGGCGCAGGACGCGCCGGGCAGCCCGGGGGAGCGGCGGCGCCGGGAGCTCGCCCGCCTGTTCGCCGAGCGCCCCGACGTGCTGCTGCTGGACGAGCCCACCAACCACCTGGGGCCGGCCGGCGTCGACGACCTGGTCGCGGCCCTCGCCGACCACCCCGCCGCGGTGGTGCTCGCCACGCACGATCGGCATCTGCTGGAGGTCCTGTCCACGTGGCCGCGCCGCCAGGTCACAGAAGGGGAACTCGGGCAGACGAGCAGCCCTCCCGGGCCGCGCGGATGACAGACTTCCGCCACCGACGTCCGTCCCGCGCCGTCCCCGCCCGATCCCCGAGGAAATCCATGCCCCGCGTGCACACCAGCCAGATCTACCTCCCGGGAGCCGCCTCGGCGCCCGGCCGCCACGAGTACGACGTCGCCGAGCTGCGCGCCTTCTTCGGCGGCGAGGACGCGCTCGAGGACGACAGCGTGCTCATGTCGGCCACGCCCAAGGACAGCGACGTGATCCGTCCGCTCCCGCTGCGCCCGCACGGGGCGAGCCTGAGCTACGAGCACATCCCGCGGCGCGGCTTCTCTCTGTCCTGGCAGCGACCGGAGAAGGACGGCGTGGCCCGCCCCCTCCTGCTGAGCGTCGGCCGCCAGGAGATGCTGCAGGTCTTCCAGCAGAAGGAGAACCAGGCGCACGTGCCGCTGGGCACCTGCATCCCCGGGCACAAGGCGTTCCGGGTGGTCGAGGACTTCGCCTCCGATCCCGAACGACCCAGCGGGATCGTCGAATGGGTCGAGGCCGGGCAGCTCGACTGGCCGGAGGCCTTCGGGGACTGAGCCCCGATTCCCCGGCGGCGGGGCCGCGCGCGGACCATACTGGTCGGCACGAAGGCACCGATCCGATCAGGGGTGATCGCCGATGGACGAGCACGGTCGCAGCGCCGGGCGCGGCCGGCGGGCCGCGCGGCGGCAGCCGGCGGTGACCGCCCGCTACCGGACCTCGCGGCCGCGGGATCTCATCGCCGAGGCCGCTGCCGACCGCGCCGACCCGACCCCGGCCGCCCCTCGGGCCGCCGCGCGCCCGAGGGGCGATCAGCCGGTGTCCGATCAGCCGGCGGCCGATCCCCGCACGCCCGAGATCCCGGGCATCGGCCCCCTCGCGCCCGATGCCCGGGAGTTCGATGGTCGGACGCCCGAATCCCAGGCCTCAGATGCTCGGGCCTCCGATGCTCAGGCCTCCGGTGCTCGGTCTTCCGATGCTCAGGCGCCCGATCCTCGGACCTCCGATGCCCAGGCGGCCGTGCGCGGCGGGGCGGAGGTCGAGGAGGGCGCCGTCGACCACGACGCCGCCCCGGCGCGCCGGCGCCACCGCGCTCCGGTGCCGGCCGTGGTCGAACCCGCCCGGGCACCCCACGGCGGAGCGCATCGCGCACCGCGCACTCCCCGCAGCTGGCCCGGCGATCCCGCGGCGGCCTGGGCGGCCGCCGCCGTCGCGGACGGCCCCGAGCTCACGGCGGGGCGCGCCGCCCGGCCGTGCCCTCCGCGCCTGGACACCCTCGAGGAGGTCGCGGCGCACCTGAGCCCCCGGATCACCGGATACCACCTGCGCGCCCTCGTGCTCCTGCTGCCCGGCCTCGTCCTCGGACTGGTGCTCGTGGTCCGGCCCGGGCGGATGGACGCGCTCATGGCCCAGGGGCCGACGGCGGTCGCGGCCTGGGTCCTGTGCCTCGGCCTGGTGCTCGCCGCGCCGGTGTGCTGGCTGGTGGGACGGGCCCTGTTCGAGTCCCGTCTGCGCGCCGCGAGCGAGCGGGCGCTGCGCGACGGGGTGCTGTGCGAGGTGCTGGATCCCGGGGCGTCCCGCCCGGCGGGCTCCGGGTTCGAGGGCCCGCAGATCCTCCTGGAGACGGACCTGGACCCGCAGCGCGCCGCCCGCATCCGCCAGGCGCTGGCGTCCTACGCGAGGGCCGAGGGGGCCCATCGCGCCTTCGAGGCCGGGCCGGGCGAGGTGGCCCGCTCGGTGCTGACATCGGCCGAGCTGTTCGGACCGCAGGCGGCCGGCGGCTACCTGGCGCGCGGGGCCGGCCTCGAGGCCGGAGCCTGGGCCCTGGTCCTGCCGGCGGAGGCGCCGCTGGACCCCGCCGCACCGTACGGGGACGCGACGCTGATCGCCGTCACCGATCCGCCGCAGGGCTCGGCCTGGGAC
Source organism: Brachybacterium phenoliresistens (assembly GCF_039530785.1). Classification (NCBI taxonomy): domain Bacteria; kingdom Bacillati; phylum Actinomycetota; class Actinomycetes; order Micrococcales; family Dermabacteraceae; genus Brachybacterium; species Brachybacterium phenoliresistens. The sequence continues at coordinate 449,720 of NZ_BAAAOW010000001.1, read as the reverse complement.
CGCCTGTGAGCCGTCGCGGCGCGGCGCAGGCGCGCGAGGGGCGGCGGTGCGGGCGCGAGGGGCGGCGGTGCGGGCGCGCGAGGGCGGTCCGCATCCCGGGCACGGGAGGGACGACGACGCGCGCCCCCGACAGCCCCGATACCCTGGCCCCATGAGCACCGAAGGCCTCGCCGCAGCACAGCAGAAGATGACCGACGCCGGCGTTCCGCAGACCGCCATCGACGTCTTCTCCCACTACTACGCCCAGCTCGAGGACGGCACCACCGGCTCGATCCCCGAGGAGACCATCGAGCCCTACCTCGACCCGCCGAAGCTCGACGACGTGACCATCGATCCCTTCGCCGCCAAGGAGGTGTTCGACAAGCTCGCGATCATCAACCTCAACGGAGGCCTAGGCACCTCCATGGGCATGGACCGGGCCAAGTCGCTGCTCCCTGTCCGCGACGGGAAGAGCTTCCTGGAGATCATCGTCGAGCAGGTGCTCGCCGCGCGTCGCGCGACCGGTGCGCGCCTGCCGCTGGTGTTCATGAACTCCTTCCGCACCCGGGAGGACACCCTCGAGGTCCTCTCGCGGTACCCGGACCTGCCCGTGGGCGACCTGCCGCTGGACTTCCTGCAGAACAAGGAGCCCAAGCTCCGCGCCGACGACCTCACGCCCGTCGAGCACCCCGCCGATCCCGACCTCGAGTGGTGCCCGCCCGGCCACGGCGACATCTACACGGCCCTGCAGACCTCGGGACTGCTGCAGCAGCTGCTGGACGCCGGATTCCGCTACGCCTCGGTCTCCAACTCCGACAACCTCGGCACCGTCCCCAACCCCGTGATCGCCGCATGGTTCGCGGGCACCGGCGCGCCCTATGCGGCAGAGCTGTGCCGCCGCACCGCCGCGGACCGCAAGGGCGGCCACCTGGCGGTCCGGAAGTCCGACGGCCGGCTGATCCTGCGCGACACCGCGCAGACGCCCGAGGACCAGATGCACTTCTTCACCGACGAGCACCGCCACCCGTTCTTCCACACCAACAACCTGTGGTTCGACCTCGAGCAGGTCGCGGCGATCCTCGCCGAGCGCGACGGGGTGATGGGCCTGCCGCTGATCCGCAACGAGAAGACCGTCGACCCGGCCGACAAGACCAGCACGAAGGTCTACCAGATCGAATCCGCCATGGGCGCGGCGATCGAGGTCTTCGACGGCGCCACCGCGATCGTCGTGGACCGCTCGCGCTTCCTCCCGGTCAAGGCCACCAGCGACCTGCTGCTGGTGCGCTCGGACGCCTACGAGCTCGACGAGCGGATGGCGCTGGTCCAGCAGGTCGAGACGGTCCCGGGAGTCTCCCTCGACGCCGAGCACTACAAGCTGGTGGGCGACTTCGAGGAGCGCTTCGCCGAGGGCGTCCCCTCGCTGCGCGAGGCCGCGTCCCTCACCGTCGAGGGCGATCACCGCTTCGGCGCGGGCGTCGTCGCCACGGGCGATGCGCGCGTCACCGCCGACGACCCGGCGGAGATCCCCGCCGGGACCGTGATCGGCGGCTGACCCCGCCGCGCGGGCCGTCCCCGGGCCGGCCCGCGCGGGCGGCGCGTTCCCGCACGGCAGCAGCCGGCCCGTACGGCAGGAGCCGGCCCGCGCCGGCGCGGCCGGTCAGGTCAGGTGGCGCCAGACCGGGCGGGGGAGGGCCGCGAGGGCCTGCGTGCGGGCGAAACCGGCCTGGTCCAGCAGCTCCAGCCCGTCCTGGGAGGGATCGCGGCGGAACAGATCGGTCTCCGGATCCCGCAGGCGGGTCCACTGGCGGTCGGCGCAGGCGGCGGTGATCTTCCGGCCGGGCACGTCGGACCCGAGGATCGCCTCGGCCATCAGCAGGTTCGCGCAGAGGATCGCGTTGAAGGCGACCGGCTGCGCATCCAGCGGACCGCCGGCCTCCCAGACCCGATAGTGGTCGATCACGGCGTCGACGATCTCCAGGCAGCGGTCGCGGTGCGCAGCATCGCCGGTGACCTCGAACAGCAGCGCCTCCACGCCCAGCGGGACGCCCTGGTTGTAGGTCCACTGGGTGCGGTCGATGGAGCCGTCGAGCTTGACGTTGTCCCAGAACAGCCCGTTGGGGGCGAGCAGGTGCTCGCGCGTCCAGTCCACGCAGCGCAGGGCGAAGTCGAGGTGCTCCTGCTCGCCCGTGATCTGGAACAGCCGGATCCCCAGCTTCGCGGTCGGCATGTTCGAGACCGTGTTGCGGTCGTCGTTCCAGTCGGTCTGGGCCCACCACACGCCGCCGGGCGCGGGATGGCTGGGATCGTCGTCCCATCCCGAGCGCAGCAGGGCGTACACCTCGAGGGCGCGCTCGACGTCGCCGCGCGCCCCGTCGGTGATCAGGTGCTCCTCGACCTCGAGCATCCCGACCCAGGCGTTGTCGTCGTAGAAGTAGTCGCCGTGCGCGCCCTGCTCGGGATCCGTCGCCGAGGCGTAGCCGGGCAGGCCGGTGTCGCCGCCGGCGGCGTGCCAGTAGCGCTCCTGCGCCCGGTCGCGGGAGGCGAGCTGCTCCGCGAGCGAGGCCGGGGCGCCCGGGGCATGGGCGAGCTCGCTGCTCGCGGCGCGGGCCTGCGAGAGCGGCCATTCGTAGGAGTAGGGCGGGTCGTTCTCCCGCACCGGGTGGTGTTCGTGCAGCAGGTCGGTGCCGTCGCCCGCGGCGAAGCGGGACTCGAGCGCGGCGACCGCCGCCAGGGCGCGGTCACGGGCCTCCTGGAGGCCCGGGGCCTCCGGCTCCGGGGCGGCCGCAGCGGGGGTCAGGCCGGCGCCGGCGGCGAGGGCCCCGGCGGCGCCGAGTCCTCCCAGGGCTGCGCGGCGGGACAGGGGACGGGGACGGGACGGGTGGGGCATGCGATCTCCTCGGGAGAGAGCGGTTCGGGCCGCGTCGGTGCGGCCCGAACCACCTTAAGCGCTCAAGCCCGTCCGCGGGAGTACCCGACGCCGCCCGTGAGGTCGTATTCCTGCAGCAGCGGGTTGCCGTAGCGGTGATCTGTGGCGCTGATCGCCTGCTCATGCAGGAAGGCCAGCAGCTCCAGGCGACCGCTCACGGTGGGCGGTGCGGGGTACAGGGCGACCTCCACCCGGTCGGCGATCGCGGCGTGGAGTGCGGCATCGGCCTCGCCGAGCAGCCGGATCCGCATCCGCCGCAGCTGCGGCACCCGGGCGGCGAACTCCTCGGCGGTCTCCACCCGGACCTCGACCCCGGCCAGGTCGGAGGACGCGACCGTCTCGCGCAGCGCCGCATCGGCCAGGGACACCTCGACATCGGCACCGGCGGCCGCGGCGGCATGCAGCACGCGGGCGAGCCCCGTCGCCTCGGCGCCGTCGGCCGCGCGGATCACCGTCGGCACCGGTACGTAGCGCAGGATGTTGACCTCGCCGTGCAGGTCCTGGCGGTCCCGGGGCAGGAAGGTGCCGGCGAGATGGCGGCGGTCCGAGGCGCGGGCCTCCTCGAGCCAGGCCTCCCGGTCCGGGCGCGGATGCGCATCGGCCACGTCGACCAGCTGCAGCAGGTAGTTCGGGCCGCCGGCCTTGGTGGTCTGGCCGATGGCCGAGCGCTTCCAGCCGCCGAAGGCCTGGCGCTCCACGATCGCCCCGGTGATGCCGCGGTTGATGTACAGGTTCCCGGCCTCGACGTGATCGGTCCACCAGGCGACCTCGTCCGGGTCCAGGGAGTGCAGCCCGGCCGTGAGGCCGTAGGCGGTGCCGTTCTGGATGCGCACGGCGTCCTCGAGGGTGTCGGCGTGGATGATGCCGAGCACCGGGCCGAAGTACTCGGTGAGGTGGAACTCCGAGCCCTCTCGCACGCCGTCGCGCACGCCGGGCGTCCACAGCAGCCCCTCGGCGTCCAGCTGCTCGGGCTCGGCGATCCACCGCTCGCCCGGGCCGAGCTCGCCGAGGCCCTTGGCGAGCTTCTCGCCCGGGGGCTCGATGACGGGGCCCACCTGGGCCGTCGGGTCCGAGGGCAGGCCCACGTGGAGGCTGAGCACCGCATCGGCCAGCTGGGCGTCGAAGCGGCGGGACCGGGAGACCGAGCCGACGGTGATCACCAGGCTCGCCGCGGAGCACTTCTGGCCGGCGTGCCCGAAGGCGCTGGCGGCCACGTCCTTCGCCGCGAGGTCGAGGTCGGCGTGCGGGGTCACGATGATGGAGTTCTTGCCGGAGGTCTCCGCCTTGATCCGCAGCTCGGGACGCCAGGAGGCGAACAGGGCGGCGGTGTCGTAGGCGCCGGTGAGGATCAGCTGGTCCACCCGCGGGTCCGAGACCAGCGCCCGGCCCACCTCGTTCTCGGGGGCGTCGACGATGGTCAGCACGCCCTCGGGCACCCCGGCCTCCCGCAGCAGGCGGCCGATCCCCGCGCCGCAGCGCCGGGCCTGCGGGGCCGGCTTCATGACGACGGCGCTGCCCGTCACCAGCGGCGCCAGCACCGAGCCGGTGGGGATCGCCAGCGGGAAGTTCCAGGGAGGCGTGACCAGGGTCAGGCGGCGGGGGATCGCGACGATCTCCGACTGCGCGGCGAGGGCCTCCGCCTGGTCGGCGTAGTACAGGGCGAAGTCGATGGCCTCGCTGACCTCCGGATCGCCCTGCTCGAGGGTCTTGCCGGTCTCGGAGGCGGCCACCTCGAGCAGCTCCGCCCGATGCTGCGACAGCACCTGGGCGGCGCGCCGCAGCACGGCGGCGCGCTCCGCGGCGGGACGTGCCGCCCAGGCGGTCTGGGCCTCCAGCGCCTCGCGGCAGATCCGGTCGACGTCCTCGAGGGAGCCGATGCGGGCGGCCTCGGCCTCCGCCACCCCGAGCCGCGAGCCGCGGATCCGATGGGTGATGGTCTCGGCCCACTCCTGGTTCACCGGGGTGGACATGTCGGTGTCCGGCGTGTTGACGAAGGCGCCGGGGCGGGCCGGGAGCACGCTGCCGCCCAGCTCGGGCGGATCCGAGATCGCCTCCCGGGCCCGGTCCTGGTCGCGGTGGGTGGGACGCGGGTCCTCGCGCAGGGCACGGTCCAGGGACCGGCGGAAGCGCTCCTCCTCGCGGGCGAAGAGCTCCTCGGAGCGGTCCAGCTCGAAGACGGCGGACATGAAGTTGTCCGAGGAGGCGTTCTCCTCGAGGCGGCGCACCAGGTAGGACACGGCGACGTCGAACTGCTGCGGGGCGACGATGGGGACGTACAGGCGCATCGAGCCGACGCTCTCGCGCACCGCGGCCTGCTGGCCCGGCGCCATGCCGGCGAGCATCTCGAACTCGACCCCGCCCTCGACCCCGGAGGCGATGCCGCGGCGCTGCATGAGCAGGTGCGCGAAGGCGGCGTCGAAGAGGTTGTGGCCCGCGACGCCCAGGTGCACGGCCTCCAGGTGCTCGGGGCGCAGGGAGTCCAGCAGCACGCGCTTGTACTGCGCGTCCGTCTCCTCCTTGGTGTGGAACGGCGCCTGCTCGAATCCGTGGAGGGACGCGTCCACCTTCTCCAGCGCCAGGTTCGCGCCCTTGACGACCCGCACCTTGATCGGCGCGCCGCCCTGGGCGACCCGCCGGCGGGCGAAGGCGCGCAGGCGCTCCATCGCCCCGAGGGCATCGGGCAGGTAGGCCTGCAGGACGATGCCGGCGCGCAGATGCAGCAGCTCGGGCCGGTCCAGCAGACGCTCGAAGACCTGGAGGGTCAGCTCGAGATCCCGGAACTCCTCCATGTCCATGTTCAGGAAGGTGGGCTCCTCGGCGCGGGCCGCGTCCAGGTACAGCGGCAGGAGGGTCTCCACGATGTGGCGGACGGTGTCCTGCGCGCCCCACAGCGACAGGTGGTCGACGATGGAGGAGACCTTGATGGAGACGTAGTCGACGTCGGGCCGCGCCACGAGATCGCGCACTCCGGCCAGGCGGCGCCCCGCCTCGCGGGCTCCGAGGACGGCCTCCCCGAGGAGGTTGATGTTCAGCCGGGTGCCGTCCGCGCGCATCCGGGCGATGGAGCGGCCCAGCGGGGCATCGCGGGCGTCGAGGATCAGGTGGGAGACCATCTGGCGGAAGACGCGCTGCGCGACGGGCACCACCACCTGCGGCAGCAGCGGAGCGGCGCCCCCGCCGAGCGAGAGGATGCGGCGCAGCGGGGCGGGCAGGAAGGCCGGCGGCTCCGCGGCCAGGCGCTCGAGCTCCTGGGCCGCGGCCCGCGGATCCTCGGGCCGGATCACCCGGTCCACGAAGGCCACCGTGAACTCCAGCCCGCGGGGGTCCTTGAGCAGCTGCGCGAGCAGCCGCGCGGGGGCAGGGACATCATGCTGCGCAGCCGCGCGCACCCAGGCGCGGACCTGCTCGGTCACCGCCTCGGCGGAGACGTCGGCACGGGGGCGGTCGGGGCGGATGCCGGTCACGGGGCAGCTCCTGAGGGCGACGGGGTCGATTACACCGACGAGGCGGTCCCGTCATCGTATGTCCGCATCCTGGGCTCCGCTGACCATCCGGTCAGGCGCGGCTGGCCGCTCCCTGTGGCCTGTGCCACGATGGCATCGTCGGAACCAGAAGCCAGGCCAGCACCACCCCAGCACCCCAGGAGCAGCCATGAAGAAGGTCATCTTCATCCTCGGCATCGCCATCGGCGTCGTGATCGGATCCCGTCTCGGACGCGGACCCTACGAGTCCCTCGAGCGCGGGGCGCGGCGCGTGGCCGAGGACCCGCACGTGCGCGAGAGCGCCGAGCGCGCCCGCGAGACCGTCGTGCGGGCCGCGCACGACACGGCCGAGACCGCGAAGAAGAAGGCGCCCGAGGCCGCCGCTGCGGTCCGGGAGAAGGTCAGCGAGAAGGTCTCCGAGGCCAGCGGACGCCGCGCCGCGAGCCCCGCGGATCCCGACGAGGCATCCGATGCCGAGTCCCCGGAGCCGGACGACTCGGCAGCCGCCGTCGGGCTGGAATCCGCCGATCTCGGGTCGGGCGAGGCCGCCGCCCCCGGCGCCGACGCCGAGGGCGTGGCAGGCGGCGACGCCGAGGTCGGGGACGACAAGCCGCTCAGCTCCTGAGCGCCCCGCAGGACGCGGCCCCTGTCCAGCACGGACAGGGGCCGCGTCGCGCCGCCTGGCAGGGGGCCGCGTCGCGCCGCCGGGCAGGGGCCGCCCCCGCTGTCGGGCCTCCCGGACACGCCGCCGGTCAGGCGCCGCCGATCACGTGCTGCCCGGCCCGTTCCTGCTCCTGCATGAAGCACGTGCCGCACAGCGACTCGTAGGAGACGTCGGCGCCGTCGATGGCGACCTGGTCGCCGTGGAAGACGTGCACGCCGTCGACCAGGCGGCAGTTGAACTCGGCCTGCGCCCCGCAGCGGCACATCGTCGGCAGCTTCTCGAAGTTGTCCGCGAGCTCGAAGAGGCGCTGCGAGCCCGGGAACACGGCGGTGAGGAAGTCCGTGCGCAGCCCGTAGCAGATCACCGAGATCCCGTCGCGCTTGGCGACCAGGTAGAGCTGGTCGATCTGCTCCCGGTCCAGGAACTGCGACTCGTCCACGAGGACGCAGTGCAGCGGGCGCAGCCCCTGCGCATCGGCGGTGGCGCGGATGCGGGCGCGGAGGTCCTCGCCGTGCTCGACGAGCACGTCCACCCGGCGCCGGGCCCCGCCGCGGGCGACCACCCAGTCCTCGCCCTTGGTGTCCACCGCCGCCTTCACGGTGAGGGTCGCCAGGCCCCGCTCCTCGTAGTTGAAGGCGGTCTTGATCAGGGTGTCGGACTTCCCGGAGTTCATCGCTCCGTACTTGAAGTGCAGCTTGGCCATGCGCGGGGGAGCTCCGTGGGCGTCTCGGGAGGGATGTCAGAAGAAGTCGAGCACGCTGGGTCGCGGGCCGGCCAGCAGGGTATCGAGGAACGCCTCCGCGGCGGGGTCCGCGTCCGCGGCCAGCCCCAGGCGGCGGGCATCGGCCAGGCTGCGCCCGCCCGCCAGCAGGAGCGAGGCGGCGTGGATGTCCAGCCGGGCGCCCGGCGCGCCGGCGCCCGGATCCTCGTCGCGGCGCACGTCCGGCGGGGTCGGATCCTCGTGGGAGCCCGGGGCGTCCTCGGCCCGATCGGCGAGGCGATGCACGTGCACCGTCCCCTCCGACGCGCCGACCAGGAAATCCCCGGCCGCCGCGGCGACGGGCCCCGGACCTGTCGCATCGGTGACCCGGAGCCGGATGCTGCCGTGCAGCCCGTGGGGTGCGGGGCGGGCCTCCAGCGCGGCCGCGGTGTCGATCACCCGCATCATCACCAGGGGGATCACCTCCGGATCGGGGCGCACCCGCCCGCCGGGGATCACGTCGAGCAGCGGGTCGTCCTGCCGGGTGCGCACCAGAGCGGCATCGGTGACCGTGGACCACGAGGCCAGCGAGCGCAGCAGCGCGGCCACGTGCTCGCGGCGCCGCCCCAGCAGGTCGAAGACCTCCAGCCCGGTGCCCGCGGGACCGTCGGGGGTGCGGGCGAAGGAGAGGTAGCCCTGCGCCGTCCCCTCCGCGTCGCGCACCAGCACGGCCGTCCAGGGCGCGGCGGGCATCTCCTCCCCGAACAGCGGGCCCTCGCGCAGCAGCAGTCCGTTCCCGGCGTCGACGACCTCGCGGTACAGGGCGCGCACCTCGGGCATCGCGGCGGCGGTCACGGGGGACAGGTGCAGCCCCGCGGGCGCGGGGATGCCGCGCAGGTCCGCGAGCGGCACGACCAGGCGGTCGACCTGCGAGACCTTCTGGTAGCCGAGGGCGCGGTAGATGCCCGGATTGGAGGGGTAGAGCATCGAGAAGGCGTGCCCGAGCTGCGTGCTGCGGGCGATCGCTGCCGTCATCAGGCGCGCGAACATGCCGCCGCCGCGGTGGGCCGGATGCACCGACACCCCGCCGATGCCGCCGCAGGGGGCGATGCCCCCGCCGACGGCGATGCGGTCGTGGCGCACCGTGAGGGCGGCGGCGAGGCCCTCCCCGCCCGGGGCGTCGATGCCCAGCGGCGACTGCCCGGGACGGAAGGGCGCCGGGCCGGTGGCGCTCACGCTCCCGCCGAAGGCGAGGGAGCACAGCTGCTGGAAGGGGACGAGGTCGTCGGGGCCGAGATCGCGCACGCGCATGATCGGAGTCTAGTGGGGGCGCGGTCCGCGTCCCGGCTCGGCACGGGCATCGGGTGGGAGATACTGTCGGGGCCGCCAACCGGTGCATCGGCCGTGCCACGAGGAGGACATGGTGCCCAGGAACGGATCAGCGCAGGACCGCGGGCCCGCCCGGCCCCGCCCGCCCATCACGCGGCGCAGCCAGGCGCACGTCACGGGACGGGAGGCCCTGTCCCGGCGTCTCAGCGCCGGCGACCCGCTGAGCGCGCAGAGCCCCGCACGGCGCATCCCGGTGGGCGTGAGCACCTCCTCGGTGTTCCCCGCGAGCGTCGAGGAGTGCTTCCGGCTGGCCGCCGAGATCGGCTACGACGGCGTCGAGGTGATGGTCTCGACCTCGAAGGTCACCCGGTCCGTGCAGGAGCTCGCCGCGCTCTCGCGCGCCTACCGCCAGCCGATCCTCTCCCTGCACGCCCCGACGCTGTTCCTGCTCCAGCACGTGTGGGGGCTGGACCCGTGGGTGAAGATCGAGAGGACCGCGCAGATGGCGGTCGACCTCGACGTGCCCACCATCGTGGCCCACCCGCCGTTCCGCTGGCAGGGCTCCTATGCGCGCGGCTTCGTGGAGGGCGTCGCCCGCCTGCAGGAGAAGTACGGCGTGGAGATCGCGGTGGAGAACATGTACCCGTGGCGCCTGGGGGTGCGCGAGGCCATGATCTACCTGCCCGACCACGACCCCACCGACGAGGACTACCAGCACGTCACCGTGGACCTCTCCCATGCGGCGACCGCGGGGGACGACGCGCTGGCCATGATCGACCGCCTGGGCGACCGCCTCGCCCACCTGCACCTGGCCGACGGCACGGGGCGCACCACCAAGGACGAGCACCTCCCGCCAGGGGAGGGCAACCAGCCCTGCGCCGAGGTGCTGCGGCGGCTGTCCAACCGCGGCTGGCGCGGCTCGGTGCTGCTGGAGGTGAGCACCAGCGGCGGCGGGCCCGAGCATCGCGAGCGCGTCCTGCGCCAGTCCCTGGCCTTCGCCCGCCACCACCTGGGCCACGGGCTGGACTCGTAGCCGGCGCCGCGCCGTCCGGCGTGGCATCGGACACGCGGAGCGCACTCGCAGGCGCCGGGTGGAAGAATGCGTCCGGTGCGCTCCTGTGATCGGGGCGCCCGGACGCACGAGGACTGAGGTTGAAACGGCACATGGGGAACACGTCATTCGTCCACCGCAACGTGGCACTGCTCTCGGTGGAGGCGAGCGTCGCCCAGGTGCCCGTCACCTCGGACGAGATCGACGACATGCTCGCGCCGGCGCGGCGCCGCCTGCGGCTTCCCAAGGGCGTCCTGCAGCGCGTCGCCGGGGTGTACGAGCGACGCTGGTGGCGTGACCGGGAGAACGGCTGGAAGCAGGGCATCGTGCTCGCCGCCGAGCGTGCCATGGCCAAGGCCGGCATCACCCGCGACCAGGTGGGGCTGCTCATCAACGCCTCCGTGTGCCGCCAGCACCTCGAGCCCGCCGTCTCCGCGACCGTGCACCATGCGCTCGGCATGCCGCGCAGCTGCATGAACTTCGACATCACCAACGCCTGCCTGGGATTCGTGAACTCGATGACGATGGCCGCCGGCATGATCGACTCCGGCCAGATCGAGTACGCGCTGATCGTCGGCGCGGAGGACGTCGAGGAGGTCCAGCGCGGCACCATCGACCGCCTGAACTCCAAGCACGCCACCCGCGCCGACTTCAACAACCAGTTCGCGGCGCTGACGCTGGGCTCGGGCGCGGCCGCGGCGGTCCTCGGACGGGCCGACGCCCACCCCGAGGGCCACCGCATCAACCTCACCGAGGGGCGCGCCGGCACCGAGCATCACGAGCTGTGCATCGGGGACATGGACGACATGCGCACCGACTCGACCGGCCTGCTGGAGAACGGCGTCGAGCTGATCGTGGACACCTGGAAGGACGCGAGCTCCCGGGGACTCGACTTCAAGAGCATCGAGCACGTCATCCCGCACCAGGTCTCCATGGTCTACACCCGCAACTTCTCGAAGATCACCGGCGTGGGCATGGAGCGGATCCCCGTGACCTTCCCCGACTGGGGCAACGTCGCCGCCGAGGCCGTGCCGATGACCCTCGCCCATCACCAGGAGAACATCGCCCGGGGCGAGCGCGTGCTCATGCTCGGCGTCGGCTCCGGTCTGAACACCGCATTCATGGAGGTCACCTGGTGAGCACCCGCACCGCAGGACGTCGCCGCGCCGAGCCGGCGCCGGGCCCCGGCATCCCCGTCCTGCCGGGCGTGGACCCGGTCCACTCCCGCACCCTCGAGGTCCGCGACCACACCGGAGAGCTGCGCCGCTGGCACCTGCTGGACTCCGCGCCGTTCCTCGCCGAGCGCGGCATCACCCCGCGCGGCACCCTGCTGGCCGTCCACGGCAACCCCACCTACTCCTTCCTGTTCCGCTCCCTGATCCGGGAGGACATCCCCTGGCGCGTGATCGCCGTGGACCAGCTGGAGATGGGCTGGTCCGAGCGCACCGGCGTCACCCGGCACCTGCAGGACCGCATCACCGACCTGTCCCTGCTGACGGACGCCCTGTCCCTCCGGGGCCCCGTGGTGACCGTCGGCCACGACTGGGGCGGCATCGTCTCGGTCGGCTGGGCGCTGGACAACCGCCACGACCTGGCCGGGATGATCCTCACCAACACCGGCATCCACCAGGAGCTCGGGGAGTCGCTGCCGCGGGCGCTGCAGCTCGCCACGACCCCGGCGGTGCTGCCGGCGACCACCTCGATCACCGACGCCTTCATCCGCACCACCATCGCGATCTCGAATCCGCCGCTGCCGGCCGATGTCGCCCGCGCCTACCTCGCCCCGTACCGCGGCCGCGCCCGCCGCCGCGGCATCGAGGCCTTCGTCGCGGACATCCCCGCGCACGCCGACCACCCCAGCAGGCCCACCCTCGAGCGCCTGGCCGAGGGCATCTGCGAGGTGGAGGTCCCGACGCTCATGGCGTGGGGACCCAAGGACGTCACCTTCTCGGACCGCTATCTGCGCGACCTCGTCGCCCGGGTCCCGCATGCGGACGTGCACCGCTTCGAGGGCGCCAGCCACCTCGTGTGGGAGGACGCCGATGTGGCGGGCCTCGTGGCCCGCTGGCTCGAGCGCACCTTCGGCGCATCGTCCCGGCCCGCGCGCGCCGTGTCGACCTTCGCGCAGCAGGCCCCGGAGGGGCACGTCGGCGCGCCGATCGCGCGCCTGGCCGCCGATCCCGCCCACCGCCATGCGGACGCCGTCGTCGAGATGGGCGAGGACGGCAGGGAGCCCCGCCGGATCAGCTGGCAGCTGCTGCATTCCCGGGTCGAGGACATCGCCGCCGGCATGCTCGCCCACGGCATCGCCCCGGGGGACCGGGTGTGCGTGCTCATCACCCCCGGCGCGGACCTCACCGCGGTGCTGTACGCCTGCCTGCGCATCGGCGCCGTCGCCGTGATCGCGGACGCCGGCCTGGGCGTGGACGGCCTCACCCGCGCGGTGGTCGGATCCCACCCGGACTGGATCATCGGCATCGACAAGGCCCTGGCCGGGGCGCGCGCCCTGGGCTGGCCGGGACGGCGCATCTCCGTGGCCCGGAAGCCGACCCTGGACCGGGCGGCGCTGGGCATCGACACCTCCGTCTCCGAGCTGGCCGACGCCGGCCGGCAGATGCAGGAGCTCGGCGCCCCGCTGGACGCCCCCTGGCCCGATCCCGAGGCCGATGCGGCGGTGCTGTTCACCTCCGGCTCGACCGGTCCCGCCAAGGGCGCGGTCTACACGCACCGGCAGATGAGCGCGATGTTCACGGCCGTCGGGGACACCCTGCAGCTGGACCCGCAGCGCGGCCTGGTCGCCGGGTTCGCGCCCTTCGCCCTGCTGGGCCCCGCCCTCGGCGCCCCGTCCGTCGTCCCCGACATGGACGTCACCCGGCCGGGCGAGCTCACGGCGCAGGCGCTCGCCCACGCGGTCGACGCGCTCGGCGCCCCCGCCGTGTTCACCGCCCCCGCCGCCCTGCGCAACATCCTGGACACCTCCGGCGTGCTGGACGGCGCCGAACGGGCCGCGCTCGCGCGCGTGCCCAGCTTCTTCAGCGCCGGCGCCCCGATCCCCGCGCCGCTCCTGCAGGAGCTGCGCGTCCTCATGCCCGCCGCGCGCGCCCTGACCCCCTACGGCATGACCGAGTGCCTGGCCATCACGGCGATCGACCTCGAGGGCATCGAGGCCGCCGGGCCCGGCGCCGGGGTGTGCGTGGGCACGCCCGTGCCGCGGGTCGAGATCGCGATCGCCGCGATGGACGCGCTGGGGGAGACCACCGGGGAGATCACCACCGAGGCCGGGATCACCGGAGAGATCCTCGTCCGCGCCCCCCACGTGCGCGACCGCTACCTGATGCTCTGGGGCACCACCGACACGGCCAGCCGCTTCGAGGGCTGGCACGCCACCGGGGACGTCGGCCAGCTGGACGCGGCGGGCCGCCTGTGGGTGGAGGGCCGCGCCGCGCACGTCCTGGCGACCGCCGAAGGGCTGGTCACGCCCGTGCGCATCGAGGAGGCGGCCGAGTCGGTCCCCACTGTGCGCCGCGCCGGGGCCGCCGCCGTCGGCCCCGCCGGGACGCAGCAGGTCGTCGTGATCCTCGAGACGGAGGCGGACCACCGGCCCGGCAGGGCCACCCGGCCCCGCCCCGCGGACCCGGCGCTGCAGGAGGCGGTGCGCCGCGCCGTCCAGCAGCGCGCCGGCGTCCCCGTGACCGCCGTGTTCACCACCCGGTGCCTGCCCACCGACATCCGCCACAACTCCAAGATCGACCGGGCGAGACTGTCCGCATGGGCCGATGCGACCCTGCGCGGAGAGCCGGGGCGTCCCCTGTGAGCGCGCAGAAGGTCCTGGTCACCGGCGCCTCCGGGATGCTCGGGCGGCATGTGGCGACGACCCTGCGCGACCGCGGGGACAGCGTGCGCGTGCTCCAGCGCCGCAGCGCCGGAATCGACGGCGTGGAGGAGACCCTGGGGTCCCTCACCGCCGCGGAGGACGTGCGCCGCGCGGTGGCGGGGATGGACGCCGTCGTCCACGTCGCCGCGAAGGTGTCCATCTCCGGCCCCGAGTCCGAGTTCCGCGAGGTCAACGTCGGCGGCACCCAGGCCGTGCTGGACGCCATGCGCGGGGAGGGCGTCGCGCGGCTGGTGAACATCTCCTCCCCGTCGGTCGCCCATCTGGGCACGTCCATCGTCGGCCTGGACGCGACCCCGGCGGATCCGCGTCGCGCCCGCGGCCCCTACGCCCGCACCAAGGCCGCCGCCGAGCAGCTGGCCATGGCCGCCGACGCCGCCGGGCAGCTGATGGTCACCTCCGTGCGCCCCCACATCGTGTGGGGACCGGGGGACACCCAGCTGGTGGGGCGCATCGTCGACCGCGCCTCCCGCGGCCGGCTGCCCCTGCTGGACGAGGGCATGGCGCTGATCGACACCACGTACATCACCAACGCCTCCGATGCGATCGTGGCGGCGCTGGACCGCATCGAGGACGTCCACGGCGAGAGCTTCGTGGTCACCAACGGCGAGCCCCGCACCGTGCGCGACGTGCTGGGCGGCTTCTGCGACGCCGCGGGCGTGGCCCGCCCGCACCGGCAGGTGCCCGGCGCCGTGGGACGCTTCGCCGGCCGCGTCGTCGAGCGGATCTGGGAGCACCGCCCCGGCCACGACGAGCCGCCGATGACCGAGTTCCTCGCCGAGCAGCTCTCCACCGCCCACTGGTTCGACCAGCGCCGCACCCGCGAGCGCCTCGGATGGAGCCCGCGGGTGAGCCTCGACGAGGGGTTCGCCCGCCTCGCCGACTGGTTCGCGCAGAACCCCGTCCCCGCCCGCTGACCCGTCCCCTCCTCGCCCTCGCACCCCTGGGAGTCCCGCGATGACCACCGACCGGTCCCACGACCCCGAGCCCACCGACGAGGAGCTGCTCGCCGAGATCGACGCGGAGCTCGCCGCGGAGGCCGCCGTCCGGCGGCGCGCCCCCGAGCGCGTCACTGGCGCCGTGCTGCTGCTGGGCGGCGCCGTCTCCTGGGTGGCGGCCCTGGTGCTGATGATCGACAAGCTGTTCCTGCTGGAGAACCCCGGGGCGCAGCTGGGCTGCGACATCAACCCCTTCATCTCCTGCGGGGACGTCATGTCGACCTGGCAGGCGGCGACGTTCGGGATCCCCAACATGGCCATCGGCCTGGCCGGATACGCGATCATGGCGTGCATCGGCTCCCTGCTGCTGAGCGGGGCGCAGCTGCCGCGGTGGTTCTCCTGGGCGACCCTGGGCGGGATGACCTTCGCCTTCGGCTTCATCCAGTTCCTGGCGATCTCCGCGATCTTCGTGATCAAGGCCCTGTGCCCCTGGTGCATGCTCGTGTGGCTGATGACCGCGCCGATGTTCTTCGCCGTCCTCGCCCGCACGATCGAGTCCGGCACCTGGCGGGCGCCGGCGCCCCTCGCGGCGGTGCTGCGGCACTGGGTGGTGCTGTCGATCGCCTGGTACGCCCTGGTGGTCCTCGCGATCCTCGCCGGGTTCTGGCGGCAGTGGCTGTACATGGTGGGCCTGGGCTGAACCCCCGTGAGCCGGGGCTGACCGGGGTGGGGCCGGGCTGACCGGGGTGGGCCCGGCTGACCGGGGTGGGCCGGGGCTGACCGGGGTGGGGCCGGGCTGACCGGGGTGGGCCGCGGCCCAGGGGCAGCGGCCTCCCGACGGCGAGTGCCGGCTGACGAGCCGGGAAAGCCCACCTCCCGGCTCGGGAACCGGCGATCGCCGGGGCCGCTTCTCCTCCCCAGGGCGCGCCTGTCCACAGCCCTGCGGCATCGGAGGCGGGACCGTCGCCGGGTGCCTAGCGTCGGGGCATGGACCACGATCCCGTCCCGGAAGCCCGGCCCGGGCGGCACCGCCGCCGCGGCGAGCAGCTCGTCGCCGTGCGCGAGAACCGCGCGGGCCCGAAGGTGCGCCTGGCCGATCTGCCGCGGCCCAGCGCCACCGCCCTGCTGGGGCTGCTGGTGCTCGTCCTCATCGCGGCCGGCGCCATCCATCTCTCCACGCGCGGTGCGGCGATCCCGGCGGACGGCCACGGCACGGACGGCCAGGATTCCGCGGCCGCGCAGGAGGCCCCCTCCGGCACGGGCGTCGCCGCGGAGCCCACCGGTCCGGCGAGGACGGCGGGCGCGGGGGAGGCCGACGGCACGCGGGAGACCGCCGGCGCGGAGGAGGGCTCCGGCTCCTCGAGCCAGGGGACGGTGGTCGTGCACGTCTCGGGGCAGGTGGTCCGCCCCGGGGTGGTGGAGCTGCCCGCCGGGTCCCGGATCGACGACGCGATCGAGGCGGCGGGAGGGCCCGGGGAGGACGCCGACCTCGCGGCGGTGAACCTGGCCCGGCCCCTCGTCGACGGCGAGCAGATCCACGTCCCCGCGCCGGGGGAGGCCCCGCCCGCCTCCGCCGCGCCGGCCGATGCGCCGCCGGCCCCCGCACCGGGCGGCGCGGCCGACCCGGCCGGCGGTGCCCTGATCGATCTCAACACGGCCGACGCCGCCGCGCTGCAGGAGCTGCCCGGGGTCGGCCCCGCCCTGGCCGAGCGGATCATCCAGCACCGCGAGGCCAACGGTCCCTTCGCCGACGTCGCCCAGCTCGAGGAGGTCCCGGGGATCGGCCCCGCCACCCTCGCGAAGATCGCCCCGATGGCGACGGTCTGAGATGCTCGCCCGCTCCGACCTGCGCCTGGCGCCGGCGGCCGCGGCGCTGTGGGCCCTCGCGGGCGTCGGGGTCCACGGCGGCGGGCCGATGCTGCTCGCCGTCCTCGCGGCCGCCGTCTCGATCGTGCTGCTGGTCGGCATCCTCACCGGAGGAGGCGGGATGGCGCGGACGCTCGGCGCCCATCTCGGCCTGGTGCTGATCGGAAGCGTGCTGCTGGTGCCCGCGGCGCTCCGCCACGAGACGGCTGTGACCACCCTCCAGGACGCCGCGGCGCAGGGCCTCGTCCTCGAGGTCGACGTCGAGATCCTCGGCGACCCCGAGGTGCCCGATTCCGGTCCCGCCTGGGCGCGCGGCGGCAGCCAGGTGCTGGGGCGCACCGTGCCCGGTCCGGCACGGATCGGCCGGACGGCAGCGTCCGTGGGAGAGCTCCGCGTGCTGATCCGGGCCGAGGGCCCCGTCGCGGAGGAGGTCGCCGGGCTGCGGATCGGCGACCGGGTGCGGCTGCGGGGGACCGTGCGCGCCGCCGGAGACCTCGTGGTCCTCCTCCCGTCGCGGCTGACGGCAGCAGAGACCGACCAGGACTGGCGGATCGTGCCGCGCGATCGCGCCCGGGAGGCGACGGCGCACCTGCCCGTGGACGAGGCGGCCCTGATCCGCGGGATGACGACCGGGGACACGCAGGGGCTCAGCCCGCGCGCCGAGGACGCCATGCGCCGCGCCGGGATCTCCCATCTGGTCGCCGTGTCCGGCGCCAACATCGCGCTCGTCCTGGCCGCCGTGCTGGTGCCGCTGCTCCTGCTCGGGATCGGGCGGCGGGTGCGGATCGTGCTGGCGGCCGCGGTCTGCGGAGGGTACGTCCTGCTGGTCGGGCCGGAGCCGAGCGTGCTGCGCGCGGCGACCATGGCCGCCCCGCTGCTGCTGGCCCGTTTCGTCGGGGTGCGAGCGTCACCGGTCGCCGCGCTCGCCCTGACCGTGGCGCTGTGGGCGAGCCTGGACCCGGTGACGGCGTCCTCGGCCGGCTTCGTGCTCTCGGCCCTGGCCACCGCCGCGATCCTGATCCTCGCACCGCCGCTGGCCCGGGCCCTGGCATCGATGAGCCGGGGCCGGGTGGGGGAGAGGGCCGCACTGGTCCTCGCCGTGCCGCTGGTGGCCCAGGCGGCCTGCACCCCGGTGCTGGTGCTGCTGACCCCGGAGGTCTCCGTCTGGGCGGTGGCGGTGAACATGGCCGTCGCGCCGATCGTCGCGCCCAGCACGGTCCTGGGCATGGTGGCCCTGCTGCTCGCCGTGATCTCCCCGGCGCTGGCGGCGCCCGTCTACGACATCGCCGCCGGAGGCGCGCATCTGGTGCTGCTCACGGCCCTGACCGCGGACGCGCTGCCCGGCGCGCGGATCCCCGTCCCGGAGGGCGCGGCCGGAGCCCTCGGCGCGGTCGTCCTGATGACCCTGGGGGCGGCGGCCCTGGCCGCGCGCCGCCGCCGGCTGGTCCGTTTCGCGCTCGTGGCCGTGCTGGTCGCCGCCCTCGCCCCGCCCCTCGCGACGCGGCTCCCCGGCGGCCGCGACCAGGTCTGGATCGTCGCCGCCTGCGCCGTGGGGCAGGGGGACGCCGTGCTGCTGCGGCCCGCCGACGCGGCCACGACGATCCTCATCGACACCGGCCCGGACCCCCGCGCCCTCGCCGCCTGCCTGGACCTGCTGGGGGTGCGACGCATCGACCTGCTGGTGCTGACGCATCCGCATGCCGACCACGTGGGCGGCACCGCGGCGCTGACCGGGACCCGCACCCCGGCGCGCCAATGGACCTGCCCGCTGGAGGAGGCGAGCATCGGTATCACGGACGCCGTCGCGGCCGAGCCCGTGACCATCGGCGCCGCATGGTCGGGGCCGGGCCTGGACGTCGAGGTCCTGTGGCCGCCGGACGCCGCCACCGCCCGCTCCGCCGCGGCGCGGGAGGACGGCGGCGGCGAGGGGGACGCGGCCAACGACTGCTCGGTCGTGATCGCCGCGACATGGGCCGACGGCACGCGGTACCTCGGCCTGGGGGACCTCGAACCGGTCGCGCAGCGGATGTTCGCGGCGCTCGCGCCGGCCCGGGCCGACATCGTCAAGATCGCCCACCACGGCTCCGCCCGCCAGCACGCCCCGCTGTACGAGCAGCTCTCGCCACAGGTGGTGCTGGTCACCGCAGGGCAGGAGAACTCCTTCGGGCATCCCACGCGCAGAGCGCTCGAGATCGCCCGAGGGCAGACGCCGCATGTGGGCCGCACCGACGTCCACGGGACCGTCCTCGTCCCTCCCGGGGACATCACCGCTCTGCGGGCCGTCGGTGCGGCCCGATAGGATCGACCGGCGCCGTCGGACCGACCACGGCCGCCTCAGCAGGAAGGACCCGCACGTGAGCGATGTGGCCTGGCACAGCGTGGACCTCGCGCCGGTGATCCTGATCCACGGCACCGAGCCGCTGATCGCCTCCCGCGCCCTGGAGCGGCTGCGGACCCAGGCCCGCGAGCACGACCCCGACGTCGCCTTCCACGACCTGGGCGGGGACTCCGGCGCCGGCGCCCTCAGCCAGGTCACCAGCCCGTCCCTCTTCGGCGAGGCGCGCTTCGTGGTGATCCCCGAGCTGCAGTCCGCCTCGGAGCAGATGATCGCCGACGTCCAGTCGTACCTCGCGGCGCCCGAGCAGGACGTCACCCTCGTCCTCGTCCACCGCGGCGGCAACCGGGGCAAGAAGCTCCTGGACGCCGTGAAGAAGGCCGGGGTGCCGCGGGTGGCCGCCGATCCGATCAAGCGCGCGGCGGACAAGCAGACCTTCGCCGCCTCCGAGTTCAGCCGGGCGGGCCGCCGCATCCAGCCCGAGGCCGTCGGCGCGCTGGTGGACGCCTTCGGCGCCGATCTGTCCGAGCTCGCCGCGATCTGCCGGCAGATCATCGAGGACACCACGCCGGAGCCCGGCGCTCCTGCCCCGACCATCGCCGTCGAGGACGTCCATGCCCTCACCGCGGGGCGCGTGGAGACCACGGCCTTCGCCGTCGCCGATGCCGCGATCGCCGGTCGCGAGGCGGAGGCCCTGCAGCTGCTGGCCCAGGCGCAGCTCGTGGGCGCCGAGCCCGTGCCCATGGTCGCCGCGATCGCCTCGAAGATCCGCTCCCTGGCGAAGGTCTCCGCACCGGGCGCCTCCGCCCGCACCCTCGGGATGCCGGACTGGATGATCCGCAACCTCTCCCGCGAGGTGCGCGCCTGGAACGACCGGTCCCTGGCCCTGGCGATCGAGGCCGTCGCCCAGGCCGATCACGAGGTCAAGGGCGCCGGGCGCGACCCCGCCTGGTCGGTGCAGCACCTGATCATCCGCATCTGCGGGGCGCGCCGCCAGCGCTGAGGTCCCGCGGCCGACGCCCCGTGGCCGGACGCCGCGCGGCCGGTGCCGCGCGTGCGCTGGGGACGGGCGTTCCGCCGATGCGGTGGACGCCGCGATGCCGGCGAGCCGCGGACGCTGCCGCGCGGGGGCGCGGAGGTTCGATAGACGTCCGGACATGACGACGGGCCCGGTGCGGAGTGTTCCGCACCGGGCCCGTCGTCCACCCCGTCAGACGGGGCAGCAGCTGAGCTGCGAGGTCACTTGGCGACGCCGGCGACCAGCTTGGCGAGACCGGACTTGCGGTTCGCGGCCTGGTTCTTGTGGATGACGCCCTTGGAGACGGCCTTGTCCAGCTTGCGCGCGGCGGTCTGCAGCGCGGTGCCGGCAGCAGCGGCGTCGCCGGCGGCCACGGCGGTGCGGACCTTGCGGACGTGCGTCTTCAGCTCGCTCTTGACGGCCTTGTTGCGCAGACGCGACTTCTCGTTGGTGAGGATCCGCTTCTTCTGGGACTTGATGTTTGCCACGAGGACTTCTCTCTTGTGCTGTGGGTGGTGGAACGCCCGCACCAGCTGAGGTGCGGTCCTGACGGGGACGGGCGGTGGGGATCGCCTGGAGACGTCGGGACCGAGTCGCTGTCGCGGTCACACATCCGGATCGCACGGCCGCTTCACCCGAGACACGGGAGGGACCACGGCGTGCGCGCACCGGACGGTATGTCACACATACAAGGGTCGAGGTTACCAGAACGGTGTCCGCCGTTCAGCACCTGCGCAGCGTGTCACGCATCCCATTCGTGCACCTCAGAGGGCGCGCGACCGGTCAGAGGCTCCAGCCGTGCACCTCGCGCACCACGCGCGCGACCTGGTCGTAGCGCTCCCGGGACAGCTTCGCGCCCTCCCGGCGCACGGAGGCGGGGCGCAGCCGCAGCAGGCGGTCGGCGCGGACCTCGGAGTCGCGGCCGCGGGAGTCCCAGGCGCCGGTGCCGATGTCGACCCAGGTGGCCCCGTGCTCGTCGACATGGACCGCGTCGCCGCGGTCACGGGAGGTGAGCATCAGGGCCACCAGCACCTCGCCGTGCTCGTCCCTCTCGCGGGCCAGCACGAGGACCGGCCGGTCCTTGCCCCGGGTGATGTCCTCCTCGAAGGGCACCCACGCCCAGGCGATCTCGCCCGGGTCGGCGTCCTCGTCATCGCGCGGGGAGTAGTCCAGCGCCAGCGGCGGGCTGCTCGGGCGGTCGGCCAGGGCGCCGTCGGCCGCCTCGGGCCCGGAGCCCGGTGCGCCCTGCCGGGAGCGGGCCTCCTGCGCGAGGTCGGCGCCGGACCGGCCCGCCGTCCCGCCGGAGGTCCCGTCGCGACGATCCTGCACCGCATCGACCACGGACCTGCCGATGTCGCGGGCGGCGCGGCGGGCTGCCGGGGAGCGCAGGACGGAGCGCAGGACGGAGGAGAACCGGGAGGCGAGCGACATGACAGCGAGCGTACCCATCCGCGCGGAGTCGGTCACGGCGAGGTCGCGGTGGACGGAACGGTGAAAGGCCGGGCCGCGGACGGTGTTAGATGGAGGCATGTCAGGCGCATCACTCTTCGAGGGATACGGAGCCGAACCCGCCGGCGACGAGATGTTCGCTGCGGACGGCGCGGTCCGCCCCACCTACGAGCTCCTCCACGACGCCCTGTCCAGCCTCGGGGAGGAGGAGTTCCGCTCCCGATCCGAGTCGCTCGCCCGCACCTATCTCGACCAGGGCGTCACCTTCGACTACGCGGGGGAGGAGCGGCCATTCCCCATCGACGCGATCCCCCGGATCATCGCCGCCGAGGAATGGGCGGAGGTCTCCATCGGCATCGCCCAGCGGGTCCATGCCATCGAGGCGTTCCTCGATGACCTGTACTCCGACCGCGCCGCGGTGGCCGACGGGGTGATCCCGGAGAGCCTGATCGCCTCCTCCGACGCCGTGGTCGAGGCGATGCGCGGCTACCGGCCCCCCAACGGCGTGCGCATCCACATCTCCGGGATCGACCTGGTGCGCGACGGCGAGGGCGGATTCCGCGTGCTGGAGGACAACGTGCGCACGCCCAGCGGCGTGTCCTACGTGCTCTCCAACCGTCGCGCCATGGCGCACACCTTCCCGGAGCTGTTCGCCTCCGCGCCGGTGCGCAGCGTCGACGAGTACCCCGGGCGCCTGCTGCGCGCCCTCGAGGCCGCCGCCCCGGACACCGCCGGCGAGCAGCCCACCGTCGTGGTGCTCACCCCCGGCCGCTACAACAGCGCGTACTTCGAGCACTCGCTGCTGGCGCGCACCATGGGCGTCGAGCTCGTCGAGGGCAGCGACCTGGTCGTCTCCTCCGACCGCGTCTACATGAAGACCACCGCCGGGCTGCGCCGCGTGGACGTCATCTACAAGCGCACCGACGACGCCTTCCTGGACCCGGAGGTGTTCCGTCCCGACTCGGTGCTCGGCGTGCCGGGCCTGGTGCGCGCGATCCTCGCCGGGCACGTGGTGGTCGCCAACGCCATCGGCAACGGCATCGGCGACGACAAGCTCACGTACACCTACATCCCCGATCTCATCCGGTACTACCTGCAGGAGGAGCCGATCCTGCGCAACGTGGACACCTGGCGCCTGGAGGACCCGTCCTCCCGCGAGGAGGTCCTGGACCGCATCGACGAGCTCGTGGTCAAGCCCGTGGACGGCTCCGGCGGCAAGGGCATCGTGGTCGGCCCGACGGCGAGCCGGGACGAGCTCGACGCGCTGCGCTCGCGGCTGCTGGAGGATCCGCGCGGCTGGATCGCCCAGCCGATGGTCCAGCTGTCCACCATCCCCACCCTGGTGGCCGACGGGCCCCGGCCCCGGCACGTGGACCTGCGCCCCTTCGCCCTGAACACGGGCGAGGACGTGTGGGTGCTTCCCGGCGGCCTGACCCGCGTCGCCCTGCCGGAGGGCGAGATCATCGTGAACTCCTCCCGCGGCGGCGGCTCCAAGGACACCTGGGTGATGGCCTCCTCGACCCCGACCCGGGTGGAGGTGCCGACCTCGACCGGCTACATCCGCGTGGTCGAGGCCTCCGGAGAGGACGAGCCGCTCGAGGACCTCTCCGTGCCGGCCGATGCGCCCCCGGTCGAACCCGATCCCGTCACCACCGCCATCCCGATCATCGACGCGGAGGAGCTGCAGACCCAGGAGCAGCTGCTGGGCGCCGAGGACCCCGCCGAGGAGGAGCGCGATGCTCAGTAGGATCGCCGACGCCATGTTCTGGATCGGCCGCTACGTCGAGCGGGCCGATCAGACCGCCCGCATCCTCGACGTCAACCTGCAGGCCGTCACGCAGGAGCCGGCGTCCCTGGTCACCGGTCGCTGCCGGCAGGTGCTGGGGATCTTCGGCATCGAGGCGGAGGAGGGGGAGGAGCCGGGCGTGCAGCGCCTGCTGGACCTGCTGGCCGTGGACCGCGGCAACCCCTCCGCCGTCGCCGGCGCCCTGCAGACGGCCCGCGAGAACGCCCGCGGCGCCCGCGAGGTGCTCTCCACCGAGGTGTGGGAGTCGCTGAACACGACCAGCCACGGCGTGCCGCGGGCCCTGCGCCCCTCGCGCATGCACGGCTACTTCCAATGGGCCAAGGACCGCTGCGCGGTGGTCAACGGCCTCGTGGACGCCTCCATGACCCGCGACGAGGCGTGGCTGTTCTGGCAGCTGGGCAGCACCATCGAGCGGATCGACATGATCTCCCGCATCCTGCAGTCCCACGACCTCGAGGACACCTCCGACGCCAACACCGTGATGCTGCTGCGCACCTGCAGCGCCCACGAGGCGTACATCCGCTCCTACCGGGGCCAGGTCGATGCGGCCGATGCCATCAGCTTCCTGCTGCTGGACACCTTCTTCCCGCGCTCCATCGCGCACTGCCTGGCCCAGCTCGACCAGGCCCTGGACGCGCTGGCGAAGGTCCACGGGCACGCCTTCGACCGCTTCGGGACGCAGGACCCGGCGCGGCGCCTGGCCGGGCGGGCCCTGGCGAGCCTGCGCTACCGGACCCTCGAGGACATCACCGCGGACTTCGACGAGGAGATGGAGCACATCCAGATGGTCACCGGCGCCCTCACCCGGGCGCTGGACACGGCATATTTCCGCCCGATGGCCTGAGCTCCGGGCCGGGCATCGGCCCCGCCGGCGCGGCCGATGCGCCGCCCGCCACATGCGGGCCGGCGCAGCGCGACCGGACCCGGCGCATCGTGAGACGATGTCCCGGCCGCCGGGCAGGCTCCGGCGCACCCGCATGACGAACGCTGGACGAGAGGACGGATGCCGGTGACCCCGAGGATCGCCACCGAGGACGCCCGGGACATCGTGCCCGCCTCCACGCCGATGGAGCGGATCCGCAACTTCTGCATCATCGCGCACATCGACCACGGCAAGTCGACGCTCGCGGATCGCATGCTGCAGCTGACCGGCGTCGTGGACGCCCGGGCCATGCGCGCCCAGTACCTCGACCGGATGGACATCGAGCGCGAGCGCGGCATCACCGTGAAGAGCCAGGCCGTGCGCATGCCCTGGCAGGTCGACGGCGTGAACTACGCGCTGAACATGATCGACACCCCCGGCCACGTGGACTTCACCTATGAGGTCTCCCGCTCGCTGGCCGCCTGCGAGGGCGCGATCCTGCTGGTCGACGCCGCCCAGGGCATCGAGGCGCAGACCCTCGCGAACCTGTACCTGGCGATGGAGAACGACCTCCCCATCATCCCGGTCCTCAACAAGATCGACCTCCCGGCCGCGGACCCGGAGAAGTACGCGGCCGAGCTCGCCCAGCTGGTGGGCGTGGATCCCTCCGAGGTGCTGCGCGTCTCCGGCAAGACGGGCGCCGGCGTCGAGGAGCTGCTGGACCACGTGGTGCGCACCCTGCCCGAGCCGGTCGGCGAGATCGACGCCCCCTGCCGCGCGATGATCTTCGACTCGGTCTACGACACCTACCGCGGCGTGGTCACCTACGTCCGCGTGATCGACGGCCGGATGACCCCGCGCGAGAAGATCGTGATGATGTCCACCGGCGCCCAGCACGAGCTGCTGGAGATCGGCGTGATCTCCCCGGAGCCGATCCCCACCAAGGGCCTGGGCCCGGGCGAGGTCGGCTACCTCATCACCGGCGTGAAGGACGTGCGCCAGTCCAAGGTCGGCGACACCGTCACCGCAGCGGTCCGCGGGGCCACCGAGGCGCTGGCCGGCTACGCCGATCCCAAGCCGATGGTCTACTCGGGGCTGTTCCCGATCGACGGCTCGGACTACCCGATCCTGCGCGACGCGCTGGACAAGCTCAAGCTCAACGACGCCGCCCTGAACTACGAGCCGGAGACGTCCACGGCCCTCGGCTTCGGCTTCCGCGTCGGCTTCCTGGGCCTGCTGCACCTGGAGATCGTCCGCGAGCGCCTGGAGCGCGAGTTCAACCTCGACCTCATCTCCACGGCGCCGTCGGTGGTCTACCAGGTCACCATGGAGGACGGCACCGAGGTCGAGGTCATGAACCCCTCGGACTTCCCGACCGGCAAGGTGCGCGAGATCCGCGAGCCCGTCTCGCGCGGCACCATCATCGTCCCCAGCGAGTTCGTGGGCACCGTGATGGAGCTGTGCCAGACCAAGCGCGGCAGCCTGCAGGGCATGGACTACCTCTCCGAGGAGCGGGTCGAGCTGCGCTACCAGCTTCCCCTGGCGGAGATCGTCTTCGACTTCTTCGACCAGCTGAAGTCCCGCACCAAGGGCTACGCCTCCCTGGACTACGACGTCAGCGGCGAGCAGGCGGCCGATCTGGTCAAGGTCGACATGCTGCTGCAGGGCGAGCCGGTCGACGCCTTCAGCGCCATCGTCCACCGCGACAAGGCGTACCACTACGGCGTCGAGATGGCCGGCAAGCTCAAGAACCTCATCCCGCGCCAGCAGTTCGAGGTGCCCATCCAGGCGGCGATCGGCTCGCGGATCATCGCCCGCGAGAACATCCGTGCCCTGCGCAAGGACGTGCTGTCCAAGTGCTACGGCGGCGACATCTCGCGCAAGCGGAAGCTGCTGGAGAAGCAGAAGGAGGGCAAGAAGCGCATGAAGAACATCGGCTCCGTCGAGGTGCCGCAGGAGGCGTTCATCGCAGCCCTGTCCTCCGACGGCGAGGGCGCCGCCAAGGAGGGCAAGAAGAAGTGACCGCCCCCGCCGGTGCGCTGGAGGTGAGCATCGATCCCGCCGCCGGCGGGCGGATCGCCGCGGTCTGCACCGTCGCCGAGCTGTTCGCCGTCCCCGAACGGCGGCTCATGAGCGGCATCGACAAGCGCCCCGTGGACGGTCCCGTGCGGCTGCTCGCGCACGGCGTGCTGGGCGACGTCCAGGGCGACCGCGAGCATCACGGAGGCATCTTCAAGGCCGTCTACGCCGTCTCCCGGGAGATGCGCGAGGCCTTCGCCCGCGAGCGCGGCGAGGACCTGCCCGACGGCTTCTTCGGCGAGAACCTCGTGACCACCGGCCAGGACACCGACGAGGCGCTCGTCGGCGAGCGTTGGCAGATCGGCGAGGCCGTGATCGAGGCGACCTGCCCCCGCGAGCCCTGCAAGACCTTCGCCGCGCGCATGCAGGACCGCTCCTGGCCGCGCCGCTTCCGGGACGCCGGTCGCTGCGGCGCCTACTTCCGCGTGCTCACCGAGGGCGAGGTCCGCGCCGGGGACCGGATCGAGGTCCTCGCCCGGCCCGAGCACGAGGTGAGCATCGGCCAGGTCTACCGCGGGCTCGCGCCGGAGCCGGCGGCACGGCTGCTGGACTGGGCCGAGGCGACGGGCACGGTGCTGTACGAATCCCTGGTCCGCTCCGCGCTGGTCGCTCTGGATCGCGCCGGATCCCCGCGGCAGTTCCCGCAGCGCCTGCGCTCGACGGGGCGCGGCCTGGGCCTCGGGATGGGCCTGTGAGCGCGCCGACCCCGTCGGCCGATGCTCCCGCGGTGCACGTGCCCGGACCCCGGGATCTGTCGGTCTACATCCATGTGCCGTTCTGTGCGGTGCGCTGCGGGTACTGCGACTTCAACACGTACACCGCCACCGAGCTGGGCGGGGGCGGCAGCCAGGCCGAGTATGCCTCTCATGCGATGCGGGAGATGGACCTGACCCTGGCCGACGACGCCGCGGCAGGGCACGTCTACGAGCAGGTCGGGACTGTGTTCTTCGGCGGGGGCACGCCCACGCTGCTGCCCGCGGACGATCTCGTCGCCCTCCTCGCCCACCTGCGGTCCCTGATCCCCCTGGCACCCGGCGCGGAGGTCACCACCGAGGCGAACCCCGACTCGGTCACTCCGCAGTCCCTGCGGCGCCTGGCCGAGGGCGGCATCACCCGGGTGTCCTTCGGGATGCAGTCGGCGGTGCCGGCGGTGCTCGCGACCCTGGGGCGCACCCACGACCCGGAACGGGTGCCGCTGGCGGTGCAGTGGGCGAAGGAGGCCGGTCTCGACGTCAGCCTCGACCTCATCTACGGCACGCCGGGGGAGCGGCTCGAGGACGTCGTCACCTCCGTCCGGTCCGCTCTGGCCTGCGAGGTCGACCACATCTCGGCCTACTCGCTGATCATCGAGGGGAACACGGCCATGGCCCGGCAGGTGCGCCGCGGCGAGCTGCCCGAGCCCGACGGCGACGACATGGCCGACAAGTACGAGGCGATCGACGACCTGCTCGAGGCGGCGGGGCTCAGCTGGTACGAGGTCTCCAACTTCTCGCGCACTCCCGCGCACCGCTCCCAGCACAACCTCGCCTACTGGCGCGGCCGCGACTGGTGGGGCATCGGCCCCGGGGCGCACCGGCACCGCGACGGGCTGCGGGCCTGGAACGTCAAGCATCCCAGCCGCTACGCCCGGATGCTCGGCGAGGGCGTCCTGCCGCGCCAGGAGTCCGAACGGACCTCCCCGGAGGAGAGGGCGCTCGAGCGGATCATGCTCGAGCTGCGCATCCGTGACGGTCTCGATGCCGACCAGATCGCCCCGCATCGGCGCGACATGATCGACGTGCATGTGCGCCGCGGCCACCTCGAGGCCGATGCGGCCGCCCGCGGCCGCCTGGTCCTCACCCGTCCCGGCCGGCTGCTGGCCGACGCGGTGATCCGCGACCTCACCGACTGACCCGGCGCCGGCCCCCGATACCTCTGCACTGCACCGCGTCCTACCCCCGCCGAGCTCCGCCTCGCCGAGCCCGGTTCCGCCGCGTCCCTCGGGATGTCATTCTCCGTCGCTTGAACGCTCGTTCAAGCGACGGAGAATGACCTCCCGCGGCGGGATGGGCGGCCCTGAGCACGGCAGCGCCGCCGCCCCGAGGGGGCGACGGCGCTGCGGAGGGGACGCCGGTGCTCGCGGATCGAGCCCCGGATCAGGAGAACAGGCGGATGTTCGCCGGGTAGTTCCACCACTCGCCCTGGTTCGCCTTGACCGCGCCGATGATCGCGAAGATCAGCTGGATGAGCGCGGGCAGGCCGATCAGGGGGAATGCGATGCTTCCGATGCCCAGCGTGACGATCGCGAAGATCCCGATCGCGATGGACAGCACCACGGAGCTGATGAGCACGGCGATGGCTCCGTTGAGCGCTTCCGCGGCGTGGAACCGCACGAAGCGGCTGCGGTCCTTGTACATGAGGAACACGATGAGCGGCCCCACCCAGCCCAGGAAGCCGATGCTCACCACGTGCCCGATCACGACGGACAGCTGCGCGAGCATCGCCCAGGTGCGGGCATCGGCCGGGGAGGTGG
Source organism: Brachybacterium phenoliresistens (assembly GCF_039530785.1). Lineage (NCBI taxonomy): Bacteria > Bacillati > Actinomycetota > Actinomycetes > Micrococcales > Dermabacteraceae > Brachybacterium > Brachybacterium phenoliresistens. The sequence goes on along the minus strand of NZ_BAAAOW010000001.1, from coordinate 420,831 downwards.
GCTGGCCGCTGAGCGCGCCGGCGTAGGCGCCCTTGGTCCCGGGCGGCGGGGTCTCGGAGAACTGGGTCCCGCCCGGCTGGCCCTGGGCCTGGCCAGCGAAGGGCTGGCCCTGGCCGGCCGGGTTCGGGCCGGCTCCCGGCTGGCCGACGCCGGGATAGCCCTGCTGTCCGGCCTGGGCCGACGGCGCGCCGGGAGCGCCGTACGGGCTCTCCTGGGCTCCGTACGGGCTCTGCTGCGGTGCACCGTACGGGCTCTGCTGCGCGCCGTAGGGGCTCTGCGGAGCCCCGGAGGGATCCTGTCCCGCGCTCTGGCCCTGCTGCTGCGCCGCATAGGCGGCCGATGCGGCGTAGGGGTCCGGCTGGGAGGCGCCGGGGAGGGTCCCGCCCGGGGTGCCGCCGACCGCCGGCGCGGCGGCAGCCGGCTCCCCGGGCTGGGTCCCGCCCGGGGTGCCGCCGACCGGCGGCGCGGCCGCAGCCGGCTCCCCGGGCTGGGTCCAGTCGGGCTGCGCGGCCGGGGCGGCGGCGCCGTCGGCCGAGCCGTGCGAGGCGCCGTAGGGATCCCCGCCGGCGACGGGCGCCGCCGGGGTGGCGTAGGGGTCCTGCGCCGGGGCGGGCGCCGCGTTCTCGGCCCCTGCCTGCTCGGCGGCGGGCTGCTCGGCGCCCGACTGCGCGGGCGGGGTGCCCCAGGGCGTCCCGGAGGTGTCCTGGCCGTGGTCATGACTCGGGGTGCTCATGGCGTCTCCCTGACGAGGTGGTCGTTGGTCCCCTTGAGCGTATCGGGTGCCGCCCGGCCCGGTCATGGGGGAGAACCCCCAGGATCCTGGGGGAGCGCCGGAACGGGGCGGGGGCGGACCGCGCACTCCGCGGAGCCGGGGCCACTGGCCGGGCGCGGCGACGCCCCGGACCAGACGGCGCCCTGGACCAGACGGCGCCCTGGACCCGACGGCGCCCTGGACCCGACGGCGCCCTGGACCCGACGGCGCCCTGGACCCGACGGCGAGCCTGCGCGTCCTGCAGGACGGCTCACCCATGCGCGAGGGTCACTCCTGCGGGACGGTCACCCATGCGCGAGGGTCACTCCTGCGGGACGGTCACCCAGTCGATGAGCTCCTCGATGCGGCCCGAGAGCGTCGGCTCCACATCGGCGTAGGAGCGCACGGTGGACAGGATGCGCTGCCACCCCCGGGCCACATCGGCCTGGTCCTCGTGCGGCCAGCCGAGCGCGGCGAGGGTGCCGTGCTTGATGTCGGTGCCCTTGGGGATGTGCGGCCATGCCGTCAGCCCCACGCGGGCCGGGCGCACGGCCTGCCACACGTCGACGTACGGGTGGCCGAGGATCAGCACGTTGCCCTGGGCGCCGCGCATCCTCATCACCTGCTGGGCGATGCGGGTCTCCTTCGAGCCCGGCACGAGGTGGTCCACGAGGATGCCCAGGCGCCGCTGCGGGTTCGGGGCGAAGTCCTCGACGCGCTCGGCGAGGTTGTCCGCGCCGTCGAGCATCTCCACGACGATGCCCTCGATCCGCAGGTCGTGGCCCCACACCTTCTGCACGAGCTCGGCGTCGTGCTTGCCCTCGACCCAGATGCGGGAGGCGCGGGCGGTGCGGGCCTTGGCGCCCTCGACGTAGACGGAGCCGCTCGCGGAGCGCTTCGGGGCCGCCGGGCCCGAGCGCACGGGGCGCACCAGGCGCACCGGGCTGCCGTCGATCATGAACCCGGGGCCCAGCGGGAAGGAGCGCAGCACGCCGCGGCCGTCCTCGAGCTCGACCACGATCTCGCCGGCGATCTTCTCGAGCCGGGTGACCGCGCCGGTGAAGCCGGTCGAGGCCTCCTCGACGACGAGACCCCGGGAGACGGGGACGTCGCGGGCGACGGGGCGGCGCCGATGGTGGGCCGCGGGGGAGCTCAGCACATCGGAGCCATAGCGATCGGGGAAGGCGTTCGGTGACACGCCGTCACGGTACCCCGGTGGCGAACGCCTCCCGCGGAGACCCGCCCGGAGCGCGTAGCATTGGCACTCGGAACCGCCGGGTGCCAACTGTGACGATCGGACCCGGCCCCAGCCACGCAGACGGGAGGCGGACGGCATGGACCCGCGCAAGCTCCAGATCCTCGGTGCGATCGTCGAGGACTTCGTCTCGACCCGCGAACCGGTCGGCTCGAAGTCGCTGCTGGATCGGCACGACCTCGGGGTGTCCGCCGCCACCGTCCGCAACGACATGTCCGTCCTCGAGGAGGAAGGGCTGATCACCCAGCCCCACACCTCCGCGGGCCGCGTCCCCACCGACAAGGGCTACCGCGCCTTCGTCGACCACGTGGCGACGATCAAGCCGCTCTCCACCGGGGAGCGGCGCGCCATCAGCACGTTCCTCGAGGACGCCGGGGACGTGGACGAGCTCCTCTTCCGCACGGTGCGCCTGCTCTCGCAGCTCACCCACCAGGTCGCGATGGTGCAGTACCCCGCGCCGCAGCAGGCGCGGGTGCGCCACGTCGAGCTGGTCAAGGTCGCCGACTCGCTCCTGCTGGTGGTGCTGATCACCGAGGCGGGCCGCGTGGACCAGCGCACGATCGCCCTGGCCCAGCCGCGGGACGCCGAGTTCTACGAGGGCCTGCGCGATGGACTGCTGCGGGCCGTCAGCGGACGCGAGGTCAACGACGTCGAGCGGGGCCTGGCCCGGCTGGTCGCCGCCACGGCGCCCGCCGATCAGGACGCCGTGCGCGAGGTCACCGACGTGGTCGCCGCCCTCGCCGCCTCCCGCACCGAGGATCGGATCGTCATGGCCGGCACGGGGAACCTGGCGCGCTCCGCCGCTGATTTCGCCCGCGACATGGAGCCGCTGCTGGACCTCCTGGAGGAGCAGCTGGTGCTGCTGCGCCTGCTCTCGGAGATGGGCGCCGAGCCGGGGACGGTGCAGGTGCGCATCGGCGAGGAGAACCGCAACCGATCCCTCACCCAGGCGTCTCTCGTCGGGGCGGGGTACCGTGCCGGGTCGCATCTGGCGATCCTGGGCCCCACCCGCATGGACTACGTCACCGGCATCTCCACCGTGCAGGCCCTGGCCCGCTACATCCATCGCTTCCTGGAGTGAGCGGCCGCGCCCGCCGCCCCTCCGCACACCACCCATCGACCAAGGACACCGCTTCGTGAACGAGGACTACTACGACCTGCTCGGCGTGCCGCGCGACGCCACCACGGACCAGATCAAGAAGGCCTATCAGAAGGCGGCCCGCACCCTGCATCCGGACGTGAACCCCGATCCGGACGCGGCGGAGAAGTACAAGAAGGTCTCCCAGGCCTACGAGACGCTCAAGAACCCCGACAAGCGCCGCCAGTACGACATGGGCGGCGGGCCTGGCATGGGCGGCGGCTTCCCCGGGGGCGGGGGCGCCGGATTCGACTTCTCCGACATCTTCGACATGTTCGCGGGCGCCTCGGGCATGCGCGGCCGCGGGCAGGGGCCGGTGCCGCGCCAGCGCCGCGGCGGGGACATCCTGCGCCGCACCACCATCGATCTGCGCGACGTCGTCTTCGGCACCGAGCAGAAGGTCACCTTCCGCACGGCCGTGCTGTGCGAGGCCTGCCACGGCTCCTGCTGCGCGGAGGGCACCTCGCCCACCCGGTGCAGCGCCTGCAACGGCACCGGCCACGTCCAGCGCGTGGTGCAGTCCCTGCTGGGCCAGATGGTCACCATGGCGCCCTGCACCGCCTGCGAGGGCCATGGCGACATCATCGAGTCGAAGTGCCCCAGCTGCGCCGGCCACGGGCGCGTGCAGAGCGAGAAGACGCTCACCGTGAAGATCCCCTCCGGCGTCGAGAACGGCACCCGCATCCAGCTGCGCGGCGAGGGCGAGATCGGCGAGGCGGGCGGCCCGGCCGGCGACCTCTTCGTCGAGCTCGCGGTCCAGGAGCACGAGATCTACACCCGCGACGGGGAGGACCTCGTCGCCCACGTCTCGGTGCCCATGACCTCCGCGGCCCTCGGCGCGACGGTCCCCCTGGAGACCTTCGACGGCGTCCAGGAGCTGCAGATCCGTCCCGGCAGCCAGCCCGGCGAGGAGATCACCCTCAAGGGCCTCGGCGTGACGCCGCTGCGGCGGGAGCGTCGCGGGGACATCCGCGTCGAGATCGACGTGGAGGTCCCCACGGGGCTGACCGACGAGCAGAAGGATCTCCTCGAGCAGTTCTCCGCCCTGCGCGGGGAGGAGACCCCGCGCACCGGCGGGCGACGCCACGGCGGAGTCTTCGACAAGATCCGCGATCGCTTCCGGGATCTCTGACATGCCGGCCACTCCCGCGGCGTTCCTCGTGCCGCACGGCGCGCTGTCGCCGGCGCGCCGCGGGGAGGGGCTGGCGCTGACCGGGGAGGAGGGGCGCCACGCGGCGAAGGTCGCGCGCATCGGCCCCGGGGAGCGGGTCCTGCTCACCGACCCGGCGGGTGCCCAGGCGGTCGCCGAGGTGGTGGCGGCGGCCAAGGAGTCCCTGGAGCTGCGCCTGCTGGAGGACCCGGTCCCGGCGGTCCCGCGCCGCCCCGCCCTCGTGCTGGTCCAGGCCCTCGCCACCGGGGGTCGGGACGAGCAGGCGGTCGAGGCGGCCACCGAGCTCGGGACCGATGTCCTCGTCCCGTGGATCGCGCGGCGCAGCGTGTCGGTGTGGCGCGGCGAGAAGCTGCGCAAGGGCCGCGCCAAGTGGGAGGCGACCGTGCGCGCCGCGGTCAAGCAGTCCCGGCGCCCGAGCGTGCCCGTCGTCGAGGAGGCGGTGGACACCGCCGTGCTCGTGCGCCGCACCCGGGAATGGGCCGAGCAGGGCTCGATGGTGCTCGTGCTGCACGAGCAGGAGAGCGCGGCGCTGGTCGATCTCGCCGCGCCGCTGCGCGCGCTGCAGGGCCGCGAGGGGGCTGCCGTGGTGCTGGTGGTGGGCCCGGAGGGCGGTATCGCCGAGGAGGAGATCGCGGCGCTGCGCGAGGCCGGGGCCCGCAGCGTGCTGCTGGGGCCGGAGGTGCTGCGCTCCTCGACGGCGGGACCGGCGGCGATCGCCGCGATCAGCGCCCTCATCGGCCGCTGGGGCTGAGCCTGTCGCCGGGCCCTCTCGCCGGGCCCTCTCGCCGGGGCCGGACGCGCGGAGCAGGCGCATCGAGGCCGATGCGGCCCGCCGCCGGGCTGCGGAGATGCGGACAGGGCGGGCGCCGTGCGGCGCCCGCCCTGTCGTGATCGGGGGAGAGGGAGGAGGAGGGGAGGGTCAGGCGACGACGGCGCCGGAGCGCTGGTCGGCCTTCTCGCGCAGGGCCGCGAGCGCCTCGACCAGGGCCTGCTGCTTCTCGGGGCGCACGCCCATCGCGCCCTCGGGGGACAGGTCCGCGCCGAAGCCCAGGCCCAGCTCGCCGACGAGGTCGGTCTCGAAGCGCCGCATGAGGCGCTCCAGCAGCTCGAGCACCTCGGCGCCGTCGCCCCAGCCGTAGCCGACCAGCAGCGTGGGCAGGCCGTTCCACTCCTCGTAGAGGTAGTCGATCGCGTTCTTCAGCGCACCGGGGTAGCTGCCGTTGTACTGCGGGGTGACGATGATCGCGGCGTCCAGGGCGCCGATGCGCTCGGCCCAGGCCTTCGCATGGTCGGTCGCGCGCTCCAGGCCGGCCTTCGGAGCGCTGTGCTCGTCGAAGGAGGGCAGCTGCACCTCGCGCAGGTCGATCAGGTCCGTGTCCCAGCCGTCCACGTGCTCGGTGATCCACTGGGCGACGTGCCCGCCGATGCGGTTCGGGCGGGTGCTGGAGACGATGATTCCAAGGGTAGCCATGACGGGTCCAACCCTCGCGGGCCAGCGGATCTTCCCGATTCCGCTGTGATCCCTTCAACATTCAACGATCCCGGAGGGCGCCCGCCGCTGCCGGAGGGGCCGGGCCCGGACGGCCACGACGCGGGAGCTCCGGGGCGCGGCGCGCGCACGCGTAGACTTCCCCCCATGGAATCCGCCGCTCCCGCCCTGCGCGACGACGCGTGCGTCTTCTGCCGGATCGTCGCGGGGGAGATCCCCTCGGATCGGGTGCACGAGGACGATGCCGTCATCGCCTTCCGCGATCTCGCCCCCAAGGCCCCGGTCCACGTCCTCGTCGTCCCGCGCGAGCACCACCGGGACGTCCGCGACCTCACCTCCCGGCCCGAGCTGCTCGCCCACGTCGTCGAGGTCGCCCGAGACGTCGCCGCGGAGCTGGCCGACGGGGAGTTCCGCCTGATCTTCAACACCGGCGCGAGCGCCGGGCAGACCGTCTTCCACGTGCACGCCCACGTCCTGGCGAGCGGAGAGCTCGCAGAAGGAGAGATGTGACCGATCTCGAATCCGTCCCCGGCCGCGCACCCGAGGTACGCGAGCGCCGGCTGGCGATCCCGGACCACCTCAGCCCCTTCCAGGTGCTGGGCGAGAACGACCAGGCGCTGGCCGCGCTCGAGGACGTGGTCCCCGACACGGACGTGCACGTGCGCGGCCACCAGGTCACCCTGCGCGGCACCGAGGAGGCCCTGCGGCGCAGCGAGCACATCATCCGCTCGCTGATCGAGATGGCCGCCAAGGGGCAGGGCGTCACGGCGGAGGCGGTGCAGCGCGCCGCCGCGCTCTACGGCGACGACCGGCTGGGCGGCGAGCGCATCGAGAAGGTGCTCTCGCAGGCCGTGCTGTCCTCGCGCGGGCGCACCATCCGCCCCAAGACGCTGGGCCAGAAGACCTACATCGACGCGATCGAGGAGAACACGATCACGTTCGGGATCGGCCCTGCCGGCACCGGCAAGACGTACCTCGCCGTGGCCGTGGCCGTCCAGCACCTGCTGGCCAAGCGCATCAACCGGATCATCCTCACCCGGCCCGCCGTCGAGGCGGGGGAGCGGCTGGGCTTCCTGCCCGGCACCCTCAACGAGAAGATCGACCCGTACCTGCGGCCGCTGTACGACGCGCTGCACGACATGCTCGACCCGGAGTCGATCCCGCGGCTGATGGGCGCCGGCACCATCGAGGTCGCGCCGCTGGCGTACATGCGCGGGCGCACCCTGAACGATGCGTTCATCATCCTGGACGAGGCGCAGAACACCACGCCCGAGCAGATGAAGATGTTCCTGACCCGCCTGGGCTTCAACTCGACCATGGTCGTCACCGGCGATGTCACGCAGGTCGACCTCCCCGGCGGCCAGCGCAGCGGCCTGCGGGTGGTCGAGCAGGTCCTCTCCGGCGTCGAGGACATCGCCTTCTGCCGCCTGTCCTCGCGCGACGTCGTGCGCCACCGCCTGGTCAGCGACATCGTCGAGGCCTACGGCCGCTGGGAGGTCGGGCCGGGCGGCAACCGCGAGTCCCGCCGCCGCGGCGGCCCGTCCCCGTCCGGACCCCGAGGAGCATGACCCCATGATCGAAGTGCGCAACGAGACCACCGTCCGCATCGACGAGCTCGAGTTCGTGGCGCTGGCCCGCTTCGTCTTCGAGGCGATGCACCTGCACCCCGCCACCGAGCTGTCGCTGCGGTTCATCGACGAGACGGAGATGGAGCAGCTGCACATCCGCTGGATGGACGAGCCCGGCCCCACCGATGTGCTCAGCTTCCCGATGGACGAGCTGACCCCCGGCACCGAGCTCGACCCGTCCCCCGAGGGCCTGCTGGGGGACATCGTGGTGTGCCCGAGCGTGGCCGCGCGCCAGGCGGCGGAGTCCGGGCACAGCGCCGCGGAGGAGATGCTGCTGCTGACCACCCACGGCATCCTCCACCTGCTGGGCTACGACCACGCCGAGGCGGAGGAGCGGCGGGTCATGTTCGACCTGCAGCGCAAGCTGCTGCTGACCTTCCTCGCCACGCGCGACCAGGAGTCGTGACGGCTCCCGCCCCATGACTGCTCTGCTCCTCGTCCTCATCCCCCTGGCCGTCCTCGGCGTCGTGGTGGGCGCCTCGCTCACCGCGGCCGATGCCGCGCTGCTCGCCATCTCCCGCGTCGCCCTCGAGCGCGCCCTCGAGGACAAGCCCGAGCGCCTGCGCCGGCGAGTCCTGCACCAGCACGACGACGCCCCGCCCACGCTGGCGGCGATCGGCCTGGGCCGCGTGATGGCCGATGCGGTGATGGCCGTGGCCATCACCGCGATCGTCTTCGAGACCCTCGACGGCTGGGTGCTGCCCACCCTGCTGTCGATCCTCATCGCGGGCGTCGGCTCCTTCCTCGCCGTGTCGGTCTCGCCGCGCACCCTGGGGCGCCGGCGCCCCGAGGCGGTCGCCATCGGGCTCTCGCTGCTGATCTCCATCACCCGCACCGTGCTGGGCCCGCCGGCGCGGCTGCTGATCCACATCGGCTCGGCCTTCACCCCCGGCGGCGCCGTCTCCGGGGGTCCGTACGCCACCGAGGCGGAGCTGCGCCACAGCGTGGACCGGGCGCTGGAGAACGAGCAGCTCGAGCACGACGAGCGCGACATGATCCAGGGCGTGTTCGACCTGGGCGGCACGACCGTCCGCGAGATCATGGTGCCGCGCACCGACATGGTCGTCATCACCGACGACACCAGCGCCGAGAAGGCGGTGCGGCTCTTCGTGCGCTCCGGCTTCTCCCGCGTCCCGGTGATCGGGGAGAACGTCGACGACCTGCTGGGCGTGCTGTACATCAAGGACGTGATCCGCGCCGTCCACTCGCCGTGGGATCCCCGGGCCGACCGTCCGGTGCGCGAGCTCATGCGCCCGGCCCAGTTCATCCCCGAGTTCGTCGCGGCCGATGACCTGCTGCGCCAGATGCAGGCCAGCAGCGTGCACGTGGCCATCGTGGTCGACGAGTACGGCGGCGTGTCCGGGATCGTCACCATCGAGGACGTCCTCGAGGAGATCGTCGGCGACATCGCCGACGAGCACGACCGGCGCGAGCCGGAGATCGAGGAGCTCGGCGAGGGGCGCTTCCGCGTCCCCGCCCGCGAGAGCGTCTCCGGGACCGGAGAGCTGTTCGGCCTCGAGATCGATGACGACGACGTCGACTCCATCGGCGGACTGCTCGGCAAGGCCCTGGGCCGGGTGCCGATCATCGGCTCCCATGCCGATGTGCTGGGCCTGCACCTGGAGGCCGAGCGCACCAGCGGGCGCCGAAAGCGCCTGTCCACCCTGATCGTCTCGCGCGCCGCGCGCGAGGAGGAGCCCGACTCCGTCGAGGCCCCCGCAGACCACGCCTCCGAGGAGCACGATGACTGACCCCGCCCCCATGCCGGAGCGCGAGCATCGCGCCGGCTTCGTCGCCCTCGTGGGCCGGCCCAACGTCGGCAAGTCCACCCTCACCAACGCGCTGGTGGGCGAGAAGGTCGCGATCACCTCCTCCAAGCCGCAGACCACCCGCCGCGCGATCCGCGGCATCGTGACCCGCGAGGACGCCCAGATCATCCTCGTGGACACCCCCGGCGTGCACCGCCCCCGCACCCTGCTGGGGGAGCGGCTGAACGACCTGGTCCGCGAGACCCTCGCCGAGGTCGACGTGGTCGGCTTCTGCCTGCCCGCGGACCAGCGCATCGGCCCCGGCGACCGGTTCATCGCCGAGGACCTCGCCGAGCTGCGCGGCAGCCGGTCGCGGCCGCGCGTGGTCGCCGTGGTCACCAAGGTGGACCTGGTGGACCGCGAACGGCTCACCGAGCACCTGATCGCCGTGGACCAGCTCCTGTCCGTCGACGCGATCGTCCCGATCAGCGCCGTGACCGGCGAGCAGGTCGACGTGCTGATGCAGGTCATCGCCGAGCAGCTGCCCGTCAGCCCGCAGCTGTACCCCGACGACCAGCTCACCGAGGAGTCGCGCGACGACCGCATCGCCGAGCTGATCCGCGAGGCGGCCCTCGAGGGAGTGCGGGACGAGCTGCCGCACTCCATCGCCGTGGTCGTGGAGGAGGTCGTGGAGACCGACCCGGAGGATCCCTTCGCCGAGGTCGCCCCGGGCGAGGGCCGGCTGGTCGTGCGGGCCAGCCTGTTCGTCGAGCGCGACAGCCAGAAGGGCATCATCATCGGCCGTGGCGGCTCCCGGCTGAAGGAGGTCGGCAGCGCCGCCCGCGCCGAGATCAACCGCCTGCTGGGGCGCAAGGTCCACCTGGACCTGCGGGTCAAGGTCGCCAAGGACTGGCAGCGCGACCCCAAGCAGCTGGGCCGGCTCGGGTTCTGACCCTCCGCGCGCGGCCGGCGCCGGCAGTGCTACGGTGACGCCATGCGTGGTTCGCTCCTTCTGCTTATCCGCCGCGTCGAGGCCTGATCGCTGGGACCTCGCCGCGGCCGATGCCCCATGCCCCCGGCGACCCCACCGATCCATGAAGGACTTCCCGTGACTGCGAACCCCACCGCTGCGGCATCGGCCGCCGCCGACCGCGTCCCCGCGACCGAGGATCCCTCGGTCCCCGTCGTCGGCCCCCGCGGAGACGCCCCCCAGCTCGCCTCCGGCATGCCGATCCACAAGTACCTGCCCTTCCACGAGCAGATCACCGTCGACCTCCCGGACCGCACCTGGCCGGCGCGCCGGATCACCCGCGCCCCCCGCTGGTGCGCGGTCGACCTGCGCGACGGCAACCAGGCGCTCATCGACCCCATGAACACCGAGCGCAAGCTGCGCATGTTCGACCTGCTGGTGCGCATGGGCTACAAGGAGATCGAGGTCGGCTTCCCGGCGGCCAGCCAGACCGACTTCGACTTCGTGCGGACCCTCATCGAGGAGGACCGCATCCCCGAGGACGTGATGATCCAGGTCCTCACCCAGTCCCGCGAGCACCTGATCGAGCGCACCTTCCAGGCCGTCGCCGGGGCGCACCGCGCCGTGGTCCACCTGTACAACTCGACCTCCGTGCTGCAGCGCGACGTCGTCTTCCGGGCCGATGAGGACGCGGTGCTGGACATCGCCGTGCAGGGCGCCCTGCTGTGCAAGAAGTACGAGGAGACGATCCCGGAGACGGCGATCACCTACCAGTACTCCCCGGAGTCCTACACCGGCACCGAGCTCGAGTACGCCGTGCGCGTGTGCAACGCCGTCATCGACGTCGTCAAGCCCACGCCCGAGGACAAGATGATCATCAACCTGCCGGCGACGGTGGAGATGGCCACCCCGAACGTGTACGCCGACTCCATCGAGTGGATGGACCGCCACCTGGACCGCCGGGATTCCGTGGTGCTGTCCCTGCACCCCCACAACGACCGCGGCACCGGCGTGGCCGCGGCGGAGCTCGGCTACCTCGCCGGGGCGGACCGCATCGAGGGCTGCCTGTTCGGCAACGGCGAGCGCACCGGCAACGTCGACCTGGTGACGCTGGGGCTGAACCTGTTCAGCCAGGGCATCGATCCCCAGATCGACTTCTCCGACCTCGACGACGTGCGCCGCACCGTCGAGCACTGCAACCAGATGCGCGTGCCCGAGCGCTCCCCGTACGGCGGCGATCTCGTGTTCACGGCCTTCTCCGGCTCGCACCAGGACGCCATCAAGAAGGGGCTGGAGCGGATGGAGAAGGACGCCGAGGCCGCGGGGAGCACCGTGGACGACCTCGTCTGGCGCGTCCCCTACCTGCCGGTGGACCCCAAGGACCTGGGCCGCTCCTACGAGGCCGTGATCCGCGTGAACTCGCAGTCCGGCAAGGGCGGCATGGCCTACCTGCTGCGCACCGAGCACGGCCTGGACCTGCCGCGCCGCCTGCAGATCGAGTTCTCCTCGATCGTCCAGCGGATCACCGACTCCGAGGGCGGGGAGATCTCGCCGACCTCGCTGTGGGAGGCGTTCGTGGACGAGTACCTGCCTGCGGACGACCACGGCCGCCGCTGGGGCCGCTTCGGCTTCCGGGGCGTGCGCCAGGAGTCCGCCGGAGAGGGCGCCGACCAGATCACCGTGGACCTCCTCGTCGACGGCGAGGAGCAGCAGATCACGGGCATCGGCAACGGCCCGATCGACGGCTTCGTGAAGGCCCTGGCCAGCAAGCACGTGTCCCTGCGCATCCTCGACTACGCCGAGCACGCCCTCACCGAGGGCGACGACTCCCTGGCCGCGGCGTACGTCGAGTGCGAGATCGGGGACCGGATCTTCTGGGGCGTCGGCATCGACGGCTCGATCACCCGCGCCTCGCTCGCGGCGATCGTCTCCGCGCTGAACCGGGCCGAGCGCGCGCAGCAGCGCTGAGGCGCCGCGGCGCCGGCACGGCGAGGAGGAACGGCCCCGGAGCGCTCCGGGGCCGTTCCTGTGCGCGGGCCTGCGGACCGGAGAGACGGTGCGGGTCGTCCCCGGGGTCGGGGCCGTGCCCCATGGAGTCCCCAGGCTCCGGGCGCATGATGGGAGCGAAACGTACATGGATGTACGTTTACCTCGCGGCCCTCGCGGTCGCCCGACCGGAGGGATCCCCATGCACGACGCCCCGCTCACCGCCGCCAGCACCATCGACCGGTGGCTGGACAGCCCGACCGGAGGGCCGCTGCTGCGCGAGCTCCTCGCCGGATCGGGCCAGACCCCGCAGGCCCTCGCCCCGGTCGCGCACCTGCCGCTGGGCCAGCTGGTCGCCCTCAGCGCAGGGCGCATGCCGCAGGGGGCGGTCGACGACCTGGTGCGCGCGGCGAACGACGGCGTGCTCGTCCAGGAGGAGACGCCGGCGGCCGCGCCGGGCTCCGCCCGCTTCGCCGGGCGCACCGTGATCGTCACCGGCGCGGCCTCCGGCATCGGCCGCGCCACCGCCGTGCGCGTCGCGCGGGAGGGCGGGCGCGTGATCGCGGTCGACCTCGCCGCCGAGGGCCTGGACGCCCTGGCCGCCGAGCACGGCGAGCAGAGCGGCCCGATCGTCCCAGTGGCGGGGGACCTCACCCGCTCCGAGGATCGGGACCGTGTGCTCGAGGCCGCGGACGGCCGGATCGATGCGCTCGCGAACATCGCGGGGATCATGGACGGGATGGTGCCGCTGCACGAGACCGAGGACGCGCTGTGGGACCGGGTCCTCGGCGTCAACCTCGATGCCGTGTTCCGCCTGACCCGCGCGGTGATCCCGCTGATGCGCGCGGCGGGGGCCGGGGCGATCGTCAACGTCGCCTCGGAGGCGTCGCTGCGCGGGAACGCGGCCGGCACCGCGTACACGGTCTCCAAGCACGCCGTGGTCGGGCTGACCCGCAGCGCCGCGTTCCTGTACGGGCCCGACGGGATCCGGGTCAACGCCGTCGCCCCCGGCCCCACGGCCACCGGGATCGAGGGATCGATGCGCTCGGAGATGGGGGCGCAGCGGCTGGGGCCGTTCCTGCGGATGATCCCGCCGGTCGCGACCGCGGAGACGATGGCCGCGTCCATCACCTGGCTGCTCAGCGACGACAGCGCGAACGTCTCGGGCGTGATCCTCCCCTCGGACGGCGGCTGGTCGGTGCAGTGACCCTCCCGGGTCACCGGCGTCCCGGCGTCGGGGGCGGTACGCTGCGATGATGGCCGCTCCCCGCAAGGACGCCGCACGCAACCGCGAGCTCCTCATCGACGCCGCGCGGGAGGTCTTCTCCGACCGCGGCGCCGACGCCCCGCTCGAGGTCGTCGCCCGCGCCGCCGGGGTCAGTCGGACCACCCTGCACCGGCACTTCGCCGATCGCTCCGCACTCGTGGCGAGCGTGCTCGAGGAGAACGTCCGGCGGATCGAGGCCCGCGCCGCGGAGCTGGACGAGGACCCGCTCGGCGCGGTCGTTCTGGTCCACGAGATGCTCGACGACCTGGTCCGCGCCCCCTGGCTGGCCGCGGTGGTCGGCGACGCCGAGGCGGCGGGGATGTCCGAGCGCGTCCTCGCCGCGCTGGAGCCGCTGGCCGCCGAGGCGCAGCAGCACGGGCTCACCCACCCCGGCGTCGGCGCGCGGGAGATGCTCCTGGTGCTGCCGATGGCGATGGCGGCCTCGGCGGCCGCCGAGCGGACCCCGCGGCCTCAGGACGAGGGGGCCGCGACCGAGCAGGCGGTGCGGGCGGTCCTCCACCGGGGCCTGTTCACGACGGCGCCGCCTGGGAGCTGAGAGCGTCCGTCCTCGGGGCCGCCGTCCCGAGGTCCAGCACGGGCATCTCGCCGGTGACGGTGGTGTGCGCCGGGACCAGCACCTCCTCCTCGGCGGGCGCGGCGCCGGCATCGGGCGCCCGGCGCGCCGAGGCCGTCACGCCGATGCTCGCCCCGACCACCAGCACCGCGGCGAGGACGCGCAGCGGGCTGGAGCCCTGGCCCAGCAGGATCATCCCGGCCAGCAGGGCGACCACCGGCTCCAGGCTCAGCAGGATCCCGAAGACGTGGCGCGGCAGGCGGCGCAGCGCGGAGAGCTCGAGGGTGTACGGCAGCAGCGTGGCGAGCACGGCGGTGCCGGTCGCGATGAGCAGGAGCCCCGGGGCCGTCAGCCCGTGCAGGGCGCCGGGCGCTCCCAGCGGCAGCACGACCAGCGCGCCGACGAGGATCGACAGGGCCAGCCCGCCCTGGCCCGGGACCAGGCTCCCGACCTTCGCGCTGGCGATCACGTAGAGCCCCCAGAAGACGGCGGCGACCAGCGCGAAGGCCACCCCGATCGCATCCAGCGGGGTGCCCTGAAGCGATTCGAGGCCGAACATGCTCACGCCGACCAGGGCGAGCAGCACCCACAGCAGGTCGCTGCGGCGGGTGGACAGGATCGCGGCCACGGCCAGAGGGCCCAGGAACTCCAGCGCCACCGCCGTCCCCAGCGGGATCCGGGCGATCGCGGCGTAGAAGGTGCCGTTCATGGCCCCCATGACCAGGCCCAGGGCGATCACCGCGAGCCATTGCCGCCGGTCGAGGCGATGCGCGGCCGGACGGGACAGCGCCAGCAGGAGCAGCCCCGCGATGCCCAGCCGCAGCACCGTCGTGCCCCAGGAGCCCAGGTCCTCGAAGAGGAGGGTCGCCAGCGCCGCCCCGAACTGGAGCGAGGTGCAGGACCCGAGGATCATCAGGACGGGGGTGCTCGTGGAGCGGAGGGAGGTGGTCACGGATCCAGCGTGCCGCACCCACGAACATCCAGTCCAGCGGGACTTTCCATCCTATAGTGTGAAGCAGGACTTCACAGTCGACGGGAGCTGCCGATGCTGAACCTCCACCGCCTGTTCCTCCTGCACGAGCTGCAGCGCCTGGGCACCATGGCCGCGGTCGCCCGCACGCATTCCATGTCGCCCTCGGCCGTGTCCCAGCAGCTCGCCCTGCTCGAACGGGAGACGCGCGCCACGCTGCTGGAGAGCGCCGGGCGGGGCGTCGTCCTCACCGATGCGGGCGAGCGCCTGGCCCGACGCTCCGAGGAGGTGCTGGGCCTGCTGGAGACGGCCCAGGCCGAGCTCGCCGCCCCCGGCGGCGAGGTCGCCGGCACCCTGCGGGTGGCCTCCTTCCAGACCCCGCTCATCGTGCTCGCCCCGGTGGCGGTGAGCGTCCTCGAGCAGCGCCACCCCCGGCTGCGCATCGAGATCGGCCAGCGCGAGGTCGACGACGCCTACGACGGGCTGCTCGCCCACCAGTTCGCGGTGATCCTGGGCGAGGACTACCCCGGCGGCGCCCAGGTGGTGCGCCGCGGCACCGACCGCGAGGGCCTGCTGACCGACCCGCTGCTCCTCGTGCTCCCGGCCGATGCCCCGTGGTCCCATCCCCGCACCCTCGCCGATCTCGCCGAGGTCCCCTGGGCGCTGGATCCCGAGCCGACCCGCACCGGGGCGTGGGAGCGCAGCTTCCTGCGAGCCCACGGCGTCGAGCCCTGGGTCCGCTTCGACACGCCCGACCCGCTGCTCCAGGTCCACCTGGTGCGCTCCGGGCACGCCGCCGCCTTCGTCCCCGGGCTGATCGCCGCCGAGCACCTCGGCGGCACGCGCGTGATGCGCCTTCCCGGCTCCCCGGAGCGGCGCCTGTACACGGCGGCCCGGGCCGGCGCCGGGGACCACCCCGCGCTGCGGGCGTTCCGCGAGGCGCTGCTCGAGGCCGCCGGGCTGGTCGAGGGGCTGGAGGACCTCGCCCAGCTGGGCGCATGAGCGCGGCCCGGCGGGCATCGGGCGGCGGATCTCCTCCGTTCGACGGATGACCTGCTGCTCCCGGGCCCGGTAGAAGGGGAGCATGCGCATCCGCCCCGGAATCGTCCCGTCCCTGCTCATGCTGGTGCTCGTGCTCGCGAGCGCCGGCGGCCTGCTCTCGCGGGGGACCGCGGCGCCCCGCGACGCCTCCGCGCCGAGCACGGTCTTCAGCGCCGAGCGCGCCGCCGAGGCCGTCGCTCCCGTGGTCGCCGTCCCGCGTCCCGTCGGCAGCGCCGCGAACGCCGAGGCGCGCGCGGTGCTGGCCGAGCGGCTCGAGGCCCGGGGATTCACGGTGGAGGAGCACGAGGGGCTCGGCACCCGGGCCGTGGACGACTGGGCCGTGGCGGGGTACACGCACTCCCTGGTGGCCACCCGCCCCGGCACGGACCCGACCGGGACGGTGGTGCTCGCCACCCATATCGACTCCGTCGTGGGCGCACCGGGTGCGGCCGATGCCGGCGTCGGCCTGGCGGTGATCCTCGAATCGGTGCGGGCCCTCGGCGACGAGGGGCGGCGCAACGACCTGGTCGTGCTGCTGGTCGACGGCGAGGAGGACGGTCTGCTGGGGGCGGCGGCGTTCATGGACGACGGGTCGCAGGAGCTGAGGGCCCCGGTCGTGGTCCTCAACCACGAGGCCCGCGGCACCTCGGGGCGGCCCATCGTCACCCGCACCGCCGGGCCCCTGCACGAGGTCCTGCCGGCGATGCCGCGACCGGAGGCGGAGTCGCTGTCCGACGCGCTGTTCGAGATCGTCCCGAACGACACCGACTTCACCGAGTACCGCGACGGCGGCTGGTGGGGAGCGGACATGGCGCTGATCGGCGGGTCGTGGGCATACCACAGCCCCCAGGACACGGCGGAGAACCTCGACCCCTCCGCGCTCCAGCACTACGGCGACATGTCCCTCGCCCTCTCGCAGGACCTGCTCGACCGGGACCTGGGCGAGCTCTCGGCGGCGGCGTCGCAGAGCCCCGTGATGACCACGATGCCCTGGGGGATCCTCTCCGTGCCGGAGATGGTCATCCGGATCGCCGCCGCGCTGCTGATCCTCGGGTCGGTCGCGGCCGTGGTCCGCGCCCGTCGCCGCGAGGCGGCGCGCACCGGGCGCATCGCCCTGGCCGCCCTGCTCGGACTGCTGGCCCTCTGCGCGGCATCGGCCGCGGCGATCGGCTCCTGGATGCTCATCGCGTCCGTGCTCGCGCCGATGACCTCGGCCACGGTCGGGGAGCCCGTCCGGCCCGGGGGCCTGCTGGCGGCCGAGATCGCCCTCGCCGCCGCGGCGGTCTCGGGCGCCTGGCTGCTGGCGCGCCGCCGCGGCTCCGGGGCGGAGGCGGCGACGGGAGCCGCCGTGCTGCTCGGGCTGCTCGTCGGCGTCCCCGGGCTGATGCTGCCCTCGCTGCTGGGCTGGCTGGTGCTGCCGATGTCCCTCGCGGTGATCCTGTCGACGCTGGCCCACCGGGCGGAGGACCAGGGGGCGAGGGCGCCCGCCGCCGCCGGCGCGCGGCGGGCCGTGGCGCTCGGGATGCGGGTCGTGGCCCTGGCCGGACTGGGCTGGATGCTCGGCACGCAGCTGTCCACCCTGGCCGACTTCGGCATCGCGAGCTCCGCGGGGGCCCTGGCCGGGTCCGCCGTCCTGGTCCTGCTCGCCGCGGGCGCGGTGCTCCCGACGCAGCCTGCCGGGACGCCGGACCCGACCTCCCCGGCGACGTCCTCGCCGCCGAGGGTCCCCGCTGCGGTGTCGCCGGGCGCGCGCCGGGGCTCGGGCCGATCCCGTCCCGCGCTGCTGGTGGGCGTGCCACTGATCGCCGCCCTCGCGCTGACGGGTGCCGGGATCGCCCGCTCCCTCGATGCGCCGCATCCGGTTCAGGAGCGGGTGAGCGCCGAGGTGTCCGCGCAGGACGGATCGACGCGCTGGACGGTGCGCGGCGTGACGCCGTGGGGGCAGCGGCTGGCGTCGCGGACCGGCACCAGCGGGCTCGCGGGTCCCGAGGTGCAGGTCCAGGATGCGGGGGAGGGGCGCGTGCGCCTGGCGGTCACCTCCCGTCGCGAGGCCCGGACGCTCGAGCTGCGGGCCGAGGGCGGGATGCTGCGTGCGGTGCGGGTGGAGGGGGCGGAGATCGAGGATCCCGACGGCGCGCGGACCCTCGTCGTGACGGGGATCAGCCCGGGGCGCACGGTCGAGATCGAGGCGGACGTCTCCGCGCTGGACGGGCTCACCGTGCTGGACCAGAGCGATGATCCCTCGGAGGCGGCGGGGTGGAGCGACCCGGGACCGGAGATCTCCGTGGTGCAGCCGCGCGTCCGGGTGGCGGTCGAGGTGCCCCTCGAGGTATCTTGACATCAAGATAAATGAAGGAGCCGCGCCGCATGGACCATCGCTGGGACCCCGATCAGTACCTCGTCTTCGCCGACGAGAGATCCCGCCCCTTCCTCGAGCTGACCGTTCGCATCCGCGCGGAGGATCCCGCCGAGGTCGTCGACCTCGGGGCGGGCCCGGGCACCCTCACGCAGCTCCTGCGCCAGCGGTGGCCCCGGGCGCAGGTGACCGCGGTCGACGCGAGCCCCGAGATGATCGCGCGGGCCCGCACGGTGCCCGGGCTCCGCGCCGAGCTCGCCGACCTGCGCACGTGGCGGCCGGCGGAGCCGGTGGACGTGATCGTCGCGAACGCCTCCCTGCAGTGGGTCCCCGGCCACCTCGACCTGCTGCCCGAGCTCCTCGCGGCGCTGCGCCGCGGCGGCTGGCTCGCCCTGCAGGTGCCCGGGAACTTCGAGGAGCCCAGCCACGCCCTGCGCCGGCAGCTCGCCGGGCGCGCCCCCTACGCCGCGCACCTGGAGGGCGTCGCCGTCCCCGGCGCGCACGACGCGGCGACCTACCTGCGCGCCCTCCAGGACCTCGACTGCGAGGTCGACGCCTGGGAGACCACCTATCTGCACGTGCTGCACGGAGAGGACCCGGTCCTGGAGTGGGTGAGCGGCACCGGGGCCCGGCCCACGCTGCAGGCGCTGCCCCCGGACCTGCGCGAGGCCTTCCGGGAGGAGTACCGCCTGCTCCTGCGCGAGGCCTATCCCGATCATGGCCGCGGCGTCGTCCTGCCCTTCCGGCGCGTCTTCGCCGTGGCCCGACGCCGCTGACGCGCATCGGCGCGGGCTCGCGCTGTGATGCGCGCCGTCCCGGGCCGGGCGCGGGAGCGGCGCAGCGCCCGTCCGTCCAGCCCGCGCGGTAGATTCGGGGGACCATGCAGAAGCTCTACCGGGACCACGGGATCGTCCTGCGCACCCACCCGCTGGGCGAGGCCGATCGCATCATCACGCTCCTGACCCGGCATCACGGGAAGGTCCGCGCCGTGGCCAAGGGCGTGCGACGCACCGGCAGCCGCTTCGGGGCTCGGCTGGAGCCCTTCGGGCTCGTGGACGTGCAGCTGCACAGCGGCCGCACCCTGCACACCGTGACGCAGGTCGTCACGATCGAGACCTTCGCCCAGGCGATCACCGCGGACTACCCGCGCTACACCGCCGCGAGCGCCATGCTCGAGACCGTGGATCGCCTCACCGACGACGTCGTGGACCCCTCCGCGCGCGGGTTCCTGCTCCTGGTCGGCGCGATGCGCGCGATGGCCGGCGGCAGCATCCCCCCGGCGCTCGTGCTGGACTCCTTCCTGCTGCGCAGCCTGGCCCTGTCGGGATGGGCCCCCTCGCTCAGCGACTGCGCGGCCTGCGGCGCCGACGGGCCGCACCACGCCTTCGACGTGAGCGCCGGAGGGCTCGTCTGCAGCGCCTGCCGGAAGGCCGGGGCGGTCGCCGTGCGCCGCTCCGCCGTCGAGCACCTCATCCTGCTGCTGGCCGGGGACTGGGAGAATGTCGTCCTCAGCGACGAGACGACCGCGCTGGAGGCCAGCCGCATCGTCTCGGACGCCGTGACCTGGAACCTGGAGCGGTCCGTCCGCTCCCTGGGCTATGTGGAACGCTGAGGCGGCTCCCCGCGGCGCGGGGCATCGGCCGGCCCCCACAGGCCCCATCGGACGCATCCGGACCACCTCGAGGAGGCACCCATGAGCGCAGGGCGACGCGAGGACGTCCCGCCGTACCCCCATCCCAGCGGGCAGCAGCCTCCGCAGCTCCCGTCGCAGGTCGTGCCGCGCCACATCGCCGTGGTGATGGACGGCAACGGGCGCTGGGCCAACGCCCGCGGCCTGCCGCGCACCGCCGGGCACGAGGCGGGAGAGGCCGCCCTGCTCGACGTCGTCGCCGGGGCCCTGCAGATCGGCGTGACGCATCTGTCCGCCTACGCCTTCTCCACCGAGAACTGGAAGCGCTCCCCAGAGGAGGTCCGCTTCCTCATGGGATTCTCGCGCTCCGTGCTGCGGCGCCAGCGCGACACCCTCAACTCCTGGGGCGTGCGCATCGTGTGGATCGGTCGCGAGCAGCGGCTGTGGGGCAGCGTGATCAAGGAGCTCAAGGAGGCGGAGGAGCTCACGGCGCAGAACACGCGCATGACGCTGTACATGTGCGTGAACTACGGCGGCCGCGCCGAGATCGTCGACGCCGTGCGCCAGGTCGCGGCCGAGGCCCGCGCCGGGCGCATCAGCGGTCGCGGCATCACCGAGGCGAGCTTCGCCCGCCATCTCATCGATCCCGACATGCCGGACGTGGACCTGTTCCTGCGCACCAGCGGCGAGCAGCGCACCTCGAACTTCCTGCTGTGGCAGGCCGCCTACGCCGAGCTCGTGTTCGTCCCCGAGCTCTGGCCCGACGTGGACCGGATCGTCCTGTGGCGCGCCGTCGTCGAGTACGCGCGGCGGGACCGGCGCTTCGGCGGCGCGATCGACGCCCCCGGCGCGCAGGGCTGATCCGCCGCCGCCTCTCCCTGCGTCCCAGCCGGTCCGGGGCGAGGGCGTGCTCGCGCGCCGTCGCCCGCCCGGCCATGGCCGGATCAGGAGCGCTCGGGGAGCACCCTGCGGTCGCGGCGGCGCAGCACGAGGCCGGTCACGACGGCCACGACGAGCAGGAGCAGCGCCACCGCGGCCCAGGGGCTCGCGAGGAACAGCTCGGCCCACAGCACGATCGCCGCGAGCCCGACCGTGGCGTAGACGACCGCCCAGGCCAGGCCGCCGATCGCGAGGGCGGGGAGATAGCGTCGCAGCGGCATCCGGGTCAGCCCGGCGGCGGCGTTGGCGGCGGTCTGGAAGCCGATGGTGAGGAAGCTCAGCGCGACGACGGGGGCGCCCCAGCGGTTGACCACGGCGATCGCCCGGGCGACGCGGGGGCCGCGCAGCGCCTCGGCGACGCGGCCGCGGTCGGCCAGGCGGTGCGCCCCGCGCCCCAGGGCATAGGTGCCGCCGGCGCGCAGCAGGATGACGCAGTACAGGATCCCCACCGCCGGCAGCAGCGGCAGCGACTGGATCCAGTCCATCATCGGGACGGAGCCTCCCCGGCCTCGTGCTCGGGGCACAGGCCGAAGACCTCCATGGTGTGGTGGACGTCCGTGAAGCCGTGGGCGGCGGCGATCGCGCGGGTCCACTCCTCCAGCTCCGGCGCCTGGAACTCCACGGTGCTGCCGCATTCGCGGCACACCAGGTGATGGTGGTGCGCCTCCTCGGCGCACTGGCGGTAGATGGACTCGCCGTCATCGGTGACGAGCACGTCGACCTGGCCGCCCGCGGCGAGGGCCTGCAGATTGCGGTAGACGGTCGCCAGGCCCACGGCCTGTCCGGCGGAGCGCAGGTCGTCGTGGAGCTGCTGGGCGCTGCGGAAGTCCTCCTGCTCGGCGAGCGCCTCGAGGATCGCCGTGCGCTGCTTCGTGGTGCGCTGCTTCGTCGTCATGCCGGTGCCTCGACCTCCTGTGCGCGGTGTGCCCGGACCCGTTCCCGGACGGCCCGGACGGCGACCCCGACCGCGTACATCCCGATGGCCAGCAGCACGATCACGCCGCCGGGCGGCAGGTTGACGTACGCGGTGAGGACCAGCCCGCCCAGGCTGCACACCAGTCCCACCATCATCGCCCATCGCATGGTCCGGTTGAAGCCGATCACGAGGGTCTGGGCCGTGGCGACGGGCACGATCATCAGCGCGCTGACCATCAGCGCGCCGACGATCCGCATGGCGAGGGTGACGGTGAGGGCCGCGATGACGACGATGAGCAGGTTCGTCGCCCGCACGGGCAGCCCCGAGGCGCGCGCGAACTCCTCGTCGCCGGTGACGGCGAACAGCAGTCCGCGCAGGCCGATGCCGACGGCCAGCACGATCGCGGCGAGCACCACGGTGATCCCCAGATCGGAGGAGGTCACCGTCGAGATGGAGCCGAAGAGATAGGCCATGAGGTTCTGCGAGGTGCCGCCGGCCAGCTGGATGATGACCACACCGCCGGCGATGCCGCCGTAGAAGAGGATCGCCAGGGCGACGTCGCGGCTGGTGTGCCCGATCTCGCGCACGTACTCGATGGCGAGGGCGCCGAGCACCGAGGCGGTGAGCGCCCCGGGGATGGCCAGGGCGTCGTGCGGGGTGGTGGAGACCCAGGCGCCCACCAGCCAGCCCATGGCGACACCGGTGAGGGCGACGTGGCCGAGGCCGTCGCCCAGCAGCGACAGCCGGCGCTGGACCAGGTACGTCCCCACGATCGGGGCGGTGAGCCCGATGAGCACCGCGATGATCAGCGGGTAGCGCATGATGTCCGAGGTCAGGAGATCCCACGGGGTCAGCATCAGGAATCGAGCTCCTGTCCGAGCGCGGGCACGGGGCGCAGCTCGTGGTCGTGGCCGGGGTCCAGGCGCGGGCGCTGGGAGGGGGGACCGTCGTGGATCACGCGCCCCTCGTCCAGCACCACCGCCCGGGTGATGTCGTCCTCCAGCTCGCCGAGGTCGTGGAGCACGACGAGGATGGTGGTGCCGCGGCTGTGCAGGCGGCGGAAGATGCCGGCGATCAGCTCGCGGCTGGCGATGTCGACGCCGCTGAACGGTTCGTCCAGCACCAGGAAGGACGGTCCGCGCACCAGGGCGCGGGCGATCATCACCCGCTGGCGCTGGCCGCCCGACATCGCGGTGACGGGCCGGTCGGCGAGCCCGGAGAGGCCCACATCGGACAGCAGGGCGTCCACCCGCAGGTCGCGGGCCCGGGGGAACCAGGCGCGCGGGCCCAGCAGGCCGGTCGCGACGGTCTCCCGGGCGGTGGCGGGGATGTTGCCGGACTCGGCCGCGTGCTGGGGGACGTAGCCGAGCTGCTGGTGGGCGCGGTGGCGGGACACGTCGTGGCCGAACAGGCGGGCGCTGCCCGAGTCCAGTCCCAGCGCGCCGACGACGGTGCGCAGCAGGGTCGACTTGCCCGAGCCGTTGGCGCCGAGCAGGGCGACGAGCTCGCCGGGCCTCACCTCGAGGTCCACCGAGTGCAGGACGCGCTGCGAGCCCAGCGTGACGACCGCCTTGCGGACGTCGACGACGGGGTTCTGCGGGGCGGAGTCGTCGGGCCGGCTCATCGCCAGCTCGCGGCCAGGGCTTCTGCGTTGCTGCGCATCACCGCAGGATAGTCCACCGATTCGTCGAGCTGGGTCTCGAGGTTGTCGAGCTCGGCGGCCGTGATGCCGAGCTTGTCCGCGAGGGTCTGGGCGACCTTGGGGGAGGCGGTGGTCTCGAAGAACACGGTGGTCACGCCCTCCTCCCGGATCACGGACTCGAGCTCGAGCAGCCGCTGCGGGCTGGGCTCGACCTCCGGGTCCACCCCGGTGATGCCGATCTGCTCGAGCCCGTAGCGGTGGGCGAGGTAGGCGAAGGCGGTGTGGCTGGTGACGAAGGGCTTGGGGCCGTCGATCGCGCCGAACAGCTCCTCGAGCTCCTTGTCCAGCGCCTCGAGCTCCGCGCTCAGAGCCTGCGCGTTGTCGCGGTAGGTGCTCGCGCTGTCCGGGTCGATCTCCGCGAGGCGGTCGCCGATCGCGACGGCGACCTGCGCCATCAGCGAGGGGTCGTGCCAGAAGTGCGGGTCGGTGTCGCCGTGGTCGTGCTCCTCCTCGCCGCCGGCGTCCGATCCCTCCTCGGCGTGCTCGGCGTGCTCCTCCGCGCTCTCGCCGGCGTGCTCGTCGTGACCGGCCGCGGCCGCGTCGGAGGGGAGCATCTCGATGACGGAGTCCACGGCCAGGGCGTTCTCGCTGCCGTGGGAGGCCAGGGCGTCGTCGACCGCGGTCTGGAAGCCGGGGATCATCACGACCAGATCCGCGCCGGCGAGCTGGGAGACCTCGGAGACGGACAGCTCGAGGCCGTGGGCGTCGACCCCGGGCTTGGCCAGGTCGATCACCTCCGCCGAGTCCCCGGCCACGGTCTTGACCAGGTAGGACAGGGCGTAGGCGGTCGTCATCACGCGGGTGCCGTCGCCGCTCGCCCCGCCGGATCCCGAGCAGGCCGCCAGGGCGGCCGCGGCGAGCGCGGCGCCGCCGCCGAGGGCCGCGCGGCGCCCCATCGGCGCCCGCAGCAGGCGGGAGAGGTCCAGGGGGCGGGGGGACGAGGCGGTCGGGCGCGAGGACGAAGACATGACAATCATTCTCAGGAGCCGGTGGGGCCGGGTCAAGCCGAACCGGGCCCGGTGCGGTGTCTGTCTCGACACACCTCCGGCCTCGTGCGCGGGTGCGGGAGGATCTGCGCTTCCTGCCTGCGCGGAGCCGCCGATATGCTGATTCCCCCTCCATCCGTCGACCGCAGGAGACCCTCGTGGCCAAGGCCCCCGCCAGCACCCTGGACAACGTCATCGCGCTCGCCAAGAAGCGCGGATTCGTCTTCCCGGCAGGTGACATCTACGGCGGTACCCGTTCCGCATGGGACTACGGGCCCCTGGGCGTGGAGCTCAAGGAGAACATCAAGCGCCAGTGGTGGCGGACCTTCGTGCAGTCCCGCGCCGACATGGTCGGCCTGGACTCCTCGATCATCCTCCCCAAGGCCGTCTGGGAGGCCTCCGGCCACGTCGCCACCTTCACCGATCCGCTGGTCGAGTGCCGCAAGTGCCACAGCCGGTTCCGCGAGGACCACCTGCTGGAAGCCTTCGAGGAGAAGAAGGGCCGCGCCCCCGAGGGCGGCCTCGCCGAGGTGCCCTGCCCGAACTGCGGCACGCGCGGCGAGTTCACCGAGCCCCAGCAGTTCTCCGGCCTCATGAAGACGTACCTGGGCGCCGTCGACAACGAGAGCGGTCTGGCCTACCTGCGCCCGGAGACGGCGCAGGGCATCTTCGTCAACTTCCTCAACGTGGTCACCGCCGCGCGCCAGAAGCCGCCCTTCGGCATCGGCCAGGTCGGCAAGGCGTTCCGCAACGAGATCACGCCGGGCAACTTCATCTTCCGCACCCGCGAGTTCGAGCAGATGGAGATCGAGTACTTCACGCCGCCGGCGGAGGCCGAGGAACACTTCCGCACCTGGGTCGAGGACTGCTGGAACTGGTTCGTGGACCTCGGGATCTCCGAGGACAACCTGCGCCGCTTCGACGTCCCCGAGGACGAGCGCGCCCACTACAGCGCCGGGACCATCGACCTGGAGTACCGCTTCGGCTTCCAGGGCAGCGAGTGGGGCGAGCTGATGGGCATCGCCAACCGCACCGACTTCGACCTCTCCAGCCACACCGAGGCCTCCGGCACGAAGATGCAGTACTTCGACCAGGCCGCGAACGAGCGCTACACGCCGTACGTGATCGAGCCGTCCTTCGGCCTGACCCGCTCGATGATGGCCTTCCTCGTCGAGGCGTACAGCGAGGACGAGGCGCCCAACGCCAAGGGCGGCGTCGACGTGCGCACCGTCCTGCGGCTGGACCCGCGCCTGGCCCCCGTCAAGGCCGCCGTGCTGCCGCTGTCCAAGAGCGGCGACCTGGTCCCGCGCTCGGAGGAGCTCGCCCGCGAGCTGCGCGGGTTCTGGAACGTGGAGACCGATGTCTCGCAGGCCATCGGCCGCCGCTACCGCCGCCAGGACGAGATCGGCACGCCGTTCTGCATCACGGTCGACTTCGACACGGCCGAGGACCAGGCGGTCACCATCCGCGAGCGCGACTCGATGGCCCAGGAGCGCGTGGCCCTCAGCCAGGTGCGCGGCTACCTCGCCGAGCGGCTCGCCGGCGCCTGACCCGCCGCGTCCCGGCGCCTGACCCGCCCCGTTCCGGCGCCGCGCCATGGCGGTCCGCCCCGACGGGGGTCCATGGGCTCGCGCCGGCGGGCTGCGGCGGACCTCTCGCGCCAGAAGTCATTCTGCGTCGCGTGAACGCCCGTTCAAGCACCGAGGAATGACTTCTCGGCGATCGCCCGGGCGGGCCATCGGCGTACCGGGAGCGGCGCCGCGCGCCCGCTCGCGGCGGGGCATGGCACGCTGGGGCCGTGCAGACGTCGACGGACATCGCCCCGGATCGCAGCGGTCGCGGGATCGCCCGCGCCTACTACGGCGAGGTCGTCCGCCCGCTGCTGGAGGACGCCCTGCCCGGTCTCGCGCATGCCGCCGGGCGCCTGGGCAGCGGATCCGACGTGCTGGGGTTCGACGACGCCCAGTCCCGGGACCACGACTTCGGTCTGCGCCTGACCCTGCTGGTCGAGGACGGGCGGGCCGCAGAGGTCGACGACCTGCTGGCGGCGCGCCTGCCCGAGGCCTGGCAGGGGCTGCCCGTCCGCTTCGCGACGACCTGGGATCCGCAGGTCCGCCACCGCTGCGAGGTGGCCTCCGCGCGGGACTTCGCCGTCTCCCGGCTCGGCCTGGACCCGACCGGGCCGATGACCGCCTCCGACTGGCGCACCCTCACGGGCCAGGCCGTGCTCGAGGTGGTGGCCGGCCCCGTCTTCCACGACGGGACCGGGGAGATCACCGCGATCCGGGAGCTGCTGTCCGGGTACCCGCGCGACGTGCGCCTGCATGCCCTGGCCTCCGGATGGGACCGGCTGCGCCAGGAGTTCCCCGACGTGGGCCGCGCCGGCCTGCGCGGCGACGAGGACGGCTCCGCCGTGCTGGCCGCCCGGCACGTGCGCACCATGATGCATATGGCCCACCTGATCCACAGACGCTGGGCGCCCTACGGGAAGTGGCTCGCCCGCTCCGCGGCGGCCCTGCCCAGCGGGCAGGAGCTGCGCGGATGCTGGATGCAGGTGCTGCGGGCTCGCGGATGGCAGGAGCGCCAGGGTGCTCTCGCCGAGGCCGCGGAGCTGCTGGCCGCGGCCCAGGCCGGCGCCGGCCTTCCCGTGCTGCTGCCGGCGACGGAGCCCTTCTTCGACCGGCCCCATGTGGGAGTGCGGGAGATCCCCGAGGCGCTGGTCGCCGCGATCGAGGATCCGGAGCTGCGGGCGCTGGGCTCGCGGGCCGGGACCGCGGAGCAGATGAGCGACAGCGTCTCGCTCCTCGTGGACCCCGCGGCCCGGCGACGGCTCATCGGCTGAGCAGGGCGGCCTCCGCCGGCGCGGCCGCGGCCTCCCGCGCCGCGCGCACTGCGGCGGCGTACGCCGCGCAGCTGGGCTTGGGGCTGCGCTCCAGACTCGCGCGGTCCACCGCGACCAGGCCCAGCTTCGAGCCGTAGCCGGAGATCCACTCGAAGTTGTCCAGCAGGGTCCAATGGCAGTACCCGAGCACCGGGGTGCCGGCGGCGATCTCCTGCCCGAGCTCGGCGAGGGCATCGGGGATGAACGCGGCGCGCCGGGAGTCGTCCTCGGTCTGCATGCCATGCTCGGTGACCAGCACCGGGACGCCGGAGCGCTGGTGGGCGTAGCGCACCGCCCCGGCGAGCGACCCGGCGGCCGCGACCGAACCCATGCCGTTGACCTCGTCGTCCGCTCCGGGCGAGACCTCGCCCCCGGCGTCGAAGTGGAACCGCTCGTAGTTCTGCACGCCGATGAAGTCGTCCTCGCGAGCGACGTCGAGCCAGTGGTCGTAGACCGCCGCCCGCCGGGCGTCGCGGTGGGCCTCGCCGCCGGGCAGGGCGACGTCGTCGGCGATCGCGATGGAGACGCCCACGGGCAGATCGCCGCGGCGATCCTTCACGGCGTCCCGGGCGGCGCGGTGCGCCCGGGTGAAGCCCTCCTGGAACGCGGCCTGTGCGCGGGCGGGGATGACGTTGGAGGCGAAGTACTGCGCGGTGCCGGCATCGCGGGCCGCCGCAGCGAGCATGTCCTCCTTGAGCTGCTCTGCCTCCGGAGGCAGCTTGCTCCCCGCCTGCAGCAGCTGCTCCAGGTTCGGCTCGTTCAGGGTGACCGCCGCGGCGATGCGGTCGCCGAGGCGGGCCATCACCCGGTCGCACTGCCGGGCGAACAGCTCCGCGGCATCGGCGGCGAGCCAGGATCCCGCCGCCGCGAACCAGTGCGGGGAAGCGAAGTGGTTCAGCGTGACGATCGGGGCGAGACCTCGGGCCAGAGCGGCGTCGACGACCTGCTCGTAGTGGTCCAGCTCGGCCACGACGACCTCGCCGCGGTGGGGCTCGATGCGCGCCCACTCCACGGAGAAGCGGTAGGCGTTCAGGCCCATTCCCGCGACGAGGTCGAGATCCTCCTCGAAGCGGTGGTAGCTGCCGCAGGCGGGGCCCGAGCGCTCCCGGAAGAGGGAGGGACGGGTGCGCTCCAGGGTCCAGATGTCGGAGGCGGTGTTCTCGCCCTCGCTCTGGTGCCCGGCGGTCGCCACGCCCCACAGGAAGTCGGAGGGGAAGGAGGCGGGGGTCGGGTCGATGGTCATCAGGAGTCTCTCGGTTCGGATCGGAAGGGGCAGGGGCGAGCGCGCGACCGGCTCAGCGGGCGCCGCGCACGAGGGTGATGGCGAGGCCTCCGGCGACGGCCGCGAGGGCTCCCGCCAGGAACAGCGCGGCGAAGTTCTGGCCGCCGCCGATGGCCAGCAGCGCGGGCGCGACCGCGGCGACGATGGTGACCGGCAGGTTGTCGGCGATCTTGAGGATGCCGAGGTCCTTGCCGGGATTCTCGGGATCGGGCAGCACCTGGGTGGCCAGGGACAGTTCGACGGAGAAGTAGACGCCCTGTCCCAGGCCCACCACGGTGCAGGCCACGAGGTAGAACCCGAAGCTGGGTGCGCTCGCGGCGAGCACCAGTCCGAGGGCGAGGATCAGCGCCGCGGCCAGGACGAAGGGCTTTCGCACGTCCAGCCGGTCGCTCAGACGCCCCACGAGCGGAGCGACCAGCAGCGTGATGCCGGCGTTGACGATGACGGTCAGCAGGATCGCCCCGCCCAGCCGGGCGGGCTCCATGCCCAGCCGCTGCAGCAGGAAGATCGCCTGGTAGGCGTTCAGCGCCGCGACGCCGGAGAAGACGAGCATGCGGCTGGTGAAGACCCAGGTGAAGCTCGCGTGCCGGCGCGGGTCCACCCAGAACAGGCCGAGGGTGCGACGCAGATCGAGCCGGGGCGGCACCTGCGTGCGCTGCGGATCACGCACGGCGAGGGCGAGCGTGGTCATCCCCGCCACGGCGAACAGGGTCGGGATCCCCACCAGCGGGACCAGCGCATCGCCGAAGGGCACGGACACGGCCATGCCCAGCAGGGCACCGAGGGCGGTGCTCATGCTGATCAGGGCGGTGGCGACCCCCCGGCGACGGGCAGGCAGCTGATCGGTCATCAGCGCGGTGACGGTGACGTGCGCGGTGACGAAGCCCAGGGTCAGCAGCAGGTGGGCCAGGACGAGGGCGGGCACGCCGGGGGCCAGCACCAGGGCGGTGCCCCCGGCCGCGAAGGCGAGCGCGCCGAACAGGAGGAACGGTCGCCTGCGGCCCAGCCGCGATCGGGATCGGTCGCTCAACGCGCCCACCGTCGGCAGCGCCACCAGGGTGAGCGCGCCCGCGATCGCGCTCGAGATCGAGATCGTGGTGGCGGCCGATGCGGCATCCAGGGCCGTCGCCTTGAGGGTCAGGGTGAGCAGGGCGGCCGACATCTGCGCGGCGCCCGCGCCGATGATCGCGAAGGCCAGCAGGGCGACCAGGCCTCGGCGGGGAGCGGCGGGGGAGCCGGGCCGGGGCAGGGTCGGGCCGGTGCCCGCGGCGGGAGGCGCTGCGGCGGCCGTGGGGGCGGGCGCCGGCGGGGCCGCCGACGTCCGCGAGCTGGGGGTCTCGGTGCGAGGGGTCATGGAGGGCTTCCTTGCCATCGGGCCGCGCGAGGGGTCCTCGTCCCTGAGGGCCGGCCGTCCGCGGCGGGTGTGGCGAGCACGCTAGACCAAAAACATGCAAGGTGCAATGTTTTGGCGTTCTCGGTGATAGCGTGCCGGTCATGCCTGGACCCCGCGGCGAGTACCGCAAGAGCGCGCAGCGGCGTGCGCAGATCCTCGACGCCGCCTTCGAGGTGTTCTCCCGCTCCGGGTACACCGCGAGCTCCGTCAACGAGATCGCCCGGCAGGTCGGGATCACGCAGACCGGCGTGCTGCACCACTTCGCCGGCGGGAAGAAGGCTCTTCTGCAGGCCGTCCTCGAGCAGCGCGACGCCCGCGCCGAAGGGGTGCTGGAGCGGCGCACCGGGCGTGCCTTCCTCGCCGGCCTGGTCGAGATCTCCCGGGCCCAGGCCTCCCAGCGCGGCGTGGTCCAGATGTACCGCCACCTCTCCGCCGAGGCGGTGGACCCCGAGCATCCCGCCCACCGGTATTTCCGCGACCGCCTGCGCCGGATCGCCGCTGCTGTCGAGGGGGCCTTCTGCGAGGTCGCCGCGGAGGGCGGCCTGCGGGAGGGCGTCGACCCGGCTCAGGCGGCCCAGCGCACCCTCGCCATGACCGAAGGGCTCGAGCACCTCTGGCTGATGGGGCACGAGGTCGACATGGCCGAGGACATCCGCCGGGTCATCGACGAGTTCCTCGTCGAGCCCCTCCCCTCGGCCCCGGACCGCCAGGACCCGGATGCGGGGGAGGGCGCATGACCTGGAGGATCGGGCCGCGCACCCGGGTCGTCGTCGACAACGACTGGGCCGGGGACCCGGACGGGCTCGTCGCCCTGGCGCACCACCTGCTCTCGCCGACCGATGCCGTCGTCACCGTCACCGGCAGCTTCACGAGCCCGCTGTTCGGCGATCCCACCGGGACCGCCGCGCGCGGGGCGGCGATGGCGCGAGAGCTCATGGATCTGGTGGGCGGCCATGGGGGCGTCCCCGTGCACGCCGGGGCCGATTCCGCCTTCGCCGGCCGGCCCCGGCAGAGCGAGGCCGCCCGCGCCATCGTCGCGGCGGCGCAGGAGGAGTGCGTGCTGGTGTGCGGGGGCCCGCTCACCAACGTCGCCGACGCGCTGATCCGCGAACCCGGCATCACCGCGCGGATCCGCCTGCTCTGGGTCGGCGGCACGCAGGAGGACGGGGCCGCCGAGTACAACCGCGACACCGACCCGGTCGCCGCCCGGTTCGTCCTCGAGCACCCGCAGCTGCGCATCGACCGCTTCCCCCGGGAGACCTACCGGCTGCTGGCGGTCTCCGTGGCGGAGCTCGAGCTGATGCTCACCGAGGGCGGTCCCATCGGCCGCTGGCTCTGGCAGCGGTACCGGGACCTGCCGCTGCCCGAGGGTGTCGAGGTCGACCCGGTGTGGCCGCTGGGTGACAGCGCTCCGCTGGCCCTGACCGCGCTGCACCACGGCGCCGTGCGGTTCTCGGAGGATGACGGCCTCTCGCACCACCGCACCTGCACCGCTCTGGATCCGCGGCTGATCATCGGGGACCTCGCCGCGCGCCTGCGCCTGTCCTCCCCATGACCCGCCGATGCACATCACCCTCGCCCGCACTCCCGACCGGTGCGTCGAGGTGGAACAATCGAGCACGATGACCACCCTCGACGCCCCGACCTCGCCCCCCAGCGCCCCGCAGCGGTCCTCCGGGACGCCCGCGCGGCGCACCCTGACCATCGGCCCGCACACGGTGGACACCCC
Source organism: Brachybacterium phenoliresistens (assembly GCF_039530785.1). Classification (NCBI taxonomy): domain Bacteria; kingdom Bacillati; phylum Actinomycetota; class Actinomycetes; order Micrococcales; family Dermabacteraceae; genus Brachybacterium; species Brachybacterium phenoliresistens. The sequence goes on along the minus strand of NZ_BAAAOW010000001.1, from coordinate 389,029 downwards.
CGTGGTGCTCGCCCCGATGGCCGGGATCACGAACATGGCCTTCCGGCTGCTGTGCCGTGAGTTCGGCGCGCTCCACAGCGAGGACGACGGCGGCCTGTTCGTCTCGGAGATGGTGACCACCCGGGCGCTGGTCGAGGACCACGCGGAGTCCTGGCGCCTGGTGACGATGGGGGAGCGGGAGCGTCCCCGCTCGGTGCAGCTGTACGGGGTCGACCCCGCGACCGTGCGCCGCGCCGTGGAGATGATCCGGGAGCGGGACCTCGCCGACCACATCGACCTCAACTTCGGGTGCCCGGTGCCGAAGGTGACCCGGCGCGGCGGCGGCGGGATCCTGCCGTGGAAGACGGAGCTGTTCACCCGGATCGTGCGCGGCGCCGTCGAGGCCGCCGGGGACGTCCCCGTGACGGTCAAGACCCGCATCGGGATCGACGAGGACCATGTGACCTACCGCGACGCCGGGCTCATCGCCCAGGAGGTCGGGGCGGCCGCGATCGCCCTGCACGGGCGCACCGTCACCCAGCACTACTCCGGACAGGCGAACTGGGACGCGATCGCGGACCTGAAGTCCCTGGTCACCGGCATCCCCGTGCTGGGCAACGGCGACATCTGGTCGGCCGAGGACGCGCTGCGCATGGTCGAGCAGACCGGCTGCGACGGGGTCGTGGTCGGCCGCGGCTGCCAGGGCCGGCCCTGGCTGTTCGCCGATCTCGCGGCCGGCTTCGCCGGGAGCGATGCCCGGGTGCGTCCCACGCTCGGCGAGGTCGCCCGGATCCTGCGCCGCCATGCGGAGCTGCTCGTGGAGTTCTTCGAGGACGAGGGGCGCGGCATCCGCGACCTGCGCAAGCACGTGGCCTGGTACTTCAAGGGGTACCCGGTGGGCGGGGAGATGCGCCACCGGCTGGCGACCATGGAATCGCTCGAGGACCTCGACGCGAAGCTCGCCGAGCTCGACGCGGACTCGCCCTACCCCGGAGAGGCGGTCGAAGGACCCCGCGGGCGCGCGGGCACGCCCAAGCGGGCCGTCTGCCCGCAGGGGTGGATGGACTCCCGCGAGATCACCGCCGACATCGCCGCGCGCCTGCACGAGGCCGAGCTCAGCGTGTCCGGTGGGTGAGCCGATGACCTCTCCGGCATCGGCCCCGGCGGGCTACGATCCGGCGGATCTCGAGCGCTGGGCGCCGGAGCCGCCGAAGTCCCGCACGCGCACCCCCTTCCAGCGCGATCGCGCGCGCGTGCTGCACTCCTCGGCGCTGCGCCGCCTGGGAGCGAAGACGCAGGTCCTCGGCGCCGGCTCGAACGACTTCTCCCGGACCCGGCTCACGCACTCCCTCGAGGTCGCCCAGGTGGGGCGGGACCTCGCCATCGAGCTGGGCTGCGACCCGGACGTCGTCGATGCCGCCTGCCTCTCCCACGACCTCGGCCACCCGCCCTTCGGCCACAACGGCGAGAAGGTCCTGGACGACATCGCCGCGGACTTCGGCGGCTTCGAGGGCAACGCCCAGACGCTGCGTCTGCTCACGCGGCTCGAGCCGAAGGTCATCGGGGAGGACCGCCCGTACGGGCTGAACCTCACCCGCGCGGTGGTCGACGCGGCCATCAAGTACCCGTGGACGCGCCGCCAGGGCCCGGATCCGCGCTCCCCGAAGTTCGGCGCCTATGCCGACGACGTCGACGTCTACTCCTGGGCCCGCGAGGGCGCCGTGCCGGGGCGGAAGTGCTTCGAGGCGCAGGTCATGGACGTCTCCGACGACATCGCCTATTCGGTGCACGACGTCGAGGACGCCATCACCGGGGGCTCTCTCGAGCTCGAAGCGCTGGCGGACCCGCAGGAGCGGGCGGCCGCGCTGTACGTCGTCCAGGACTGGTACACCCCCGAGGACTCCCTGGAGGAGCTCGACGAGGCCCTGTCGCGGCTCGAGGCCGAGGCCTCCTGGGTGCGCGGCTTCGACGGCTCGCTGCGTGCCGCCGCGGCCCTGAAGGACCTCACCAGCCAGCTGATCGGGCGCTTCACCCACGCCGTCGTGGCCGCCTCGCGGGAGGTGCACGGGGACGTGCCGCTGGCCCGCTATCGCGGCGAGCTCGTCGTGCCCGCGAGCGTGCGCCGGGAGATCGCGGTCCTCAAGGGGCTGGCCGCCGCGTACGTGATGTCCTCCGCGACCCAGCAGCCCGTGTATGCGCAGCAGGAGCAGATCATCCGCGAGCTGTATGCGCTGCTGTGGAACACCGGCACCACCCATCTCAGCCCGATCTTCGCCGAGCTGTGGGAGAGCGCCCCCGACGACGACGCGCGGCGCCGCGTCGTGGTCGACCAGATCGCCTCGTACACCGATGTCACGGCGCGGCGGCTGCACGATGCGCTCTACGATCGGAGCACCACGCACGTCACGGCGGCGGACACCCCGCTGCCCGGTCTGGGATCGGAGCTCTGAGGACACGGTGAGCTCGGGCAGGATCCGACGCGAGGACATCGACCAGGTCCGCGATCGCGCACGCCTGGAGGAGGTCGTCAGCGAGCACGTCACGCTGCGCACCGCCGGCATCGGCTCCATGAAGGGCCTGTGCCCCTTCCACGACGAGAAGACGCCGTCCTTCCATATCCGCCCCCAGCTGGGCCATTGGCACTGCTTCGGCTGCGGCGAGGGCGGGGACGTGTTCGCCTTCGTGCAGAAGATCAACCACCTCAGCTTCGTCGAGGCCGTGGAGATGCTCGCCGGCCGCTACCAGGTCCAGCTCCGGTACGAGGAGTCCGGGCCGGGCGGGGGCGGTCGCGGCGAGCGCACCGACTTCGGGACCCGTCAGCGCCTGCTGGACGCCCACGCCATCGCCGAGGAGTACTTCCGCGAGCAGCTCGCGACGCCGGCCGCCGAGGTGGGCCGCCGCTTCCTCGCCGAGCGCGGCTTCGACCGCGCGGCCGCGGAGCGCTTCGGCGTGGGATTCGCCCCCGAGGGCTGGGACTCCCTGCTGGGGCACCTGCGCGGTCGCGGCTTCACCGAGCCCGAGCTGCAGTCCAGCGGACTCGTCTCGCAGGGGCAGCGCGGCGTGTACGACCGGTTCCGCGGCCGGCTGACGTGGCCGATCCGCGACGTCACGGGGAAGACCATCGGCTTCGGGGCCCGGCGCCTGCTGGAGAGCGACAAGGGACCCAAGTACCTCAACACCCCCGAGTCGCCGCTGTACCACAAGGCGAAGGTCCTCTACGGGCTCGACCTCGCCCGCAAGGAGATCGCCGCCCAGCACCGCGTGGTCGTCGTCGAGGGGTACACCGATGTGATGGCCGCCCACCTGGCCGGGGTCACGACCGCCGTGGCCAGCTGCGGGACCGCCTTCGGCGCCGAGCACGTGAAGATGGTCCGCCGGGTGATGGGGGATACCGCGGCGACGGCGGCGCTGAACCTCGGCGGGGAGAGCCGCGGCATGCGAGGCGAGGTCATCTTCACCTTCGACGGCGACGCGGCCGGCCAGAAGGCGGCCCTGCGCGCCTTCGAGGAGGACCAGCGCTTCGTCGCGCAGACCTTCGTGGCCGTCGAGCCCAGCGGCATGGACCCCTGCGAGCTTCGGATCGCCAAGGGGGACGAGGCCGTGCGCGACCTCATCGACTCCCGCATGCCGATGTTCGAGTTCGCGATCCGCTCGGTGCTCGACCAGGTGGACCTGAACACCGTCGAAGGCCAGGTCAGCGGGCTGCGGATGGCGGCCCCCGTGGTCGCGCAGATCCGCGACCACGCCATGCGGCCGGAGTACGCGCGCCGTCTGTCCGGATGGCTCGGCATGGACGAGCGCACCGTGCTGCGCGCGGTGCACGACGCCTCGCGCAGCGCCCCGCGCCCGGGGCGCCACGCCGCGCCCGCGACGGCCCCGCAGGGCTCCGAGCCTGCGGCCGATGCCGCCGCGCCGATCGTCGCCGCGCCGCGGATCGCCGACGTGGTCAGCCCTCGCGATCCGGTGGGCCAGGTCGAGCTGCAGTCCCTCGCCGTCATGCTGCAGGCGCCGAACCACCTGGACGCCGAGAAGGTCGCCTCCCTGCCCGACGACTCCTTCCACGTCCCGGCGCTGCAGGGGGTCTGGGACGTGATGCTCGCGGCCGGAACGCTGCTGGACGCCGTCGAGGGGACGCTGAGCCCCGGCCGCTACATCGACCAGGTGCTCGAGATCGCGGGGGAGACCACCCGCCCCCTGGTCGTCGAGATCGCGAACCATCCGCTGCCGGCCCGGGACGAGGCGGCGCTGGGGCGGCTGGCGACCTCCCTGCTGGACCGGCTCGTCGAGCTGTCGGTCACGCGCGAGTACTCGGTGCTCAAGCAGCGACTGCAGCGCGTGGACCCCGGTCGCGACCCCGAGCGCTACCAGCAGATCCTCACCCAGCTCAGCGCCGTGCAGGAGAAGCGTCGGGCGATCCGCGGCGCCGACTGACCCCGGGGGCCGCCGCGGATTCGCGGCATGCCCGCGGAGCTGGAAGAATGGGCCGGTCTCCCGGCCCCGCCGGGTGCGCGGGCCTGTAGCTCAGTCGGTCAGAGCACCGGACTCATAATCCGTCGGTCGTGGGTTCAAGCCCCACCAGGCCTACCTGCGATGCCGTGACCTGCGCTCGGGCGCCGCCCCGGCGCAGGCGGCGGCGCCGGCCCGGGCGGACGCCTGCCCGGCGACGCGCCGGAGACCACGGCGGACATCCGCTGTGCAACGGTTCGGCAACGCGCGGTGCCTCCGGTCACTGTGTGCGCGACGCGGGGGCCGGAGTCGTGTAGCGTAGGACATGTCCGCGGCGCAGGCTGCGGGCGTCCGTGCGAAGCACTCCTGGGTGGCAGCCATCGGCTGGCGGCAGAGATGCCGCTTCGCACATGCACGGGGCGTCCATGCTCCCGTGCGCGTCTCTAGGATTTGGTTTTCATCTCAGCACTGGCATCACCGGCAGCTTCCCTCACTCATCGCGACCCCTCGCGTCCTCTCCACTGGCGTCACGCCGCGGATGACGTGCTCGTCGCGACGACCTCGGGCGAATATGCTGGCCACATCGTTTCGGACAGCGGGATCTTCTGTGTCTTCGGGTCGATGGGCGAGAACCACGGAAGCGCGGATTCCCTCGCGGGAGCCCGCGCCATCCTCGAGAGTCCCCAGCGGAAACGCGACTCCTCCACCACGACACGCTTCGCCTCTGCGAAGCATGCCTCGTCGAGGCCCGCGCGACCGCACTCTCTGGCCGAGCCCTCGGCCGAACACATAGTAGAAAGAAGCACCCCATGACTACTGGCACCGTGAAGTGGTTCAACTCCGACAAGGGCTTCGGCTTCATCGCTCCCGATGACGGCACCCCCGACGTCTTCGCTCACTTCAGCAACATCGCCGGCTCCGGTTTCCGCAACCTGGAGGAGAACCAGAAGGTCTCCTTCGAGGTCGAGCGCACCGACCGCGGCATGGCCGCGGTGAACATCCAGGCCATCTGAGCCTCGGAGCACCCAGGAACGCCCGCCGGATCTCCGGCGGGCGTTCCCGCGTCCGGGGCTGCCCCCGTACGCACCAGGAACGCCCGCCGATCGCTCGGCGGGCGTTCCTGCGTCCGGGGCGCCGGCGATCCCGGCGGCGACGGACGACGGACAACGGGGCGGGGAACGAGGGACGACGGGACCCGGCGCCGAAAGACGACGGGCCCCGGAGCCGAAAGACGACGGGGGCCCGGAGCCGAAAGACGACGGGGGCCCGGCGACGAGGGACGACGGGACGGAGGCCGCCCCGTCGTCGGTCGTGCCGCCCGCGGGTCAGGCCCGGTTGCGGTACTGCGCCATCAGCGGACACTCGAAGGGATCGCGGGCGGCGATCCCGACCGTGTTCAGGTAGCGGATCACCGAGACGTACGAGCCGTAGACGGACTCCTCGGTGTAGGGCACGTGCAGACGCTCGCACTGCTCGCGGACGATCTCCCGGGCGCGCGCGAGGTGGGGGCGCGGCATCGAGGGGAACAGGTGGTGCTCGATCTGGTAGTTGAGGCCGCCGAAGATGGCGGTCGCCCACCAGCCGCCGCGGATGTTGCGCGAGGTGCGCACCTGCTTGGAGAAGAAGTCCAGGCGGGCGTCCCGCGCGACGAGGGGCATGCCCGTGTGGTTCGGCGCGAACGAGGCGCCCATCGAGAAGCCGAACACGGCGATCTGCACGCCGAGGAACGCGAAGGCCATGCCGAGCGGCAGCATGAGGAAGACCGGGACGGCGATCAGCGCGAAGCGCCCGAGCACGAGGGCGAGCTCGAGGGCGCGATGGGTGGTCTGCCTGGCCCCGAAGAGGTGCTTGAAGCTGTGCAGGTAGAGGTTCAGGCCCTCGAGGAGCAGCAGGGGGAAGAACAGCCAGCCCTGCCGCTTGGTGATCCACCGGCTGAGCCCGCGGGAGGCGGCGGCGTCATCGGCCGTGAACGCGATCACGTCCACGGCGATGTCGGGGTCCTTGTCGACGCGGTTGGGGTTGCCGTGGTGGCGGGTGTGCTTGGTCTCCCACCAGCTGTAGCTGAGGCCGATCATCCCCGCCAGCACCCGCGCCAGCAGCGTGTTGGACTTCCCGCCGGCCAGGACCTGGCGGTGGCCGGCCTCATGGGCGACGAAGGCGACCTGGGTGAGGACCAGGCCGGAGACCCCGGCCACGATGAGCTGGAGCCAGCTGTCGCCGAGCAGCACGAAGGCCGCGACGCAGGCGGCGCTGACCAGCGCGAGGACCGCCCCGAGCAGGATGTAGTACCAGCGCGCACGGCGCAGGAGGCCCTCGGCCTTCACGAGGTTCGAGACCTCCATGAAGGCACGCAGCTGGGGAGGGAACGATCCCGCGTCCACGGGGGCGTGCGCGGGAGCGCCGGACGCGGGAGCGGGAAGGACGGTAGCGGTCATGGGACTCCTCGGGTCGAGGTGACGCGTGGACCGCGCCGGGTTCGCCGAGGGGCTCCCCAACTCCTCCTACGGTACGGGCCGCGGCTGGGAGACGCGTGCGCGATCCACGAGAACACCCCTGCCGCGCCCGCGCGACTACCATGGGACGACCCCCGGAACCTCGACAACGGAGCGAACCATGGTCACCGCCCTTCTGATCGTCGATGCGCAGCTCGACTTCACCGAAGGGGGTGCGCTCGGCGTCGACGGGGCCACCGCGGCATTCCGGCGCACCGCAGAGATGCTCGCGCAGGCCCAGGGCGAGGGCCGCCTGCTCCAGGAGTACCCCCTGATCGTCACGACGCAGGACTGGCACGTCGATCCGGGCTCGCACTGGTCCGAGCACCCCGACTACCTCGCCTCCTGGCCGGTGCACTGCCGCGCCGGATCTCCCGGGGCGGAGCTGAACCCGATCATCTCCGCGGCCCTGCGCACCGTCCCCCCGGAGAGGCTGGTGCGCATCACCAAGGGCGAGCACGAGGCCGCCTATTCCGGCTTCGAGGGGCACGACGCCTCCGGGACCCCGCTGGCCGAGCTGCTGCACGGGCGGGGCATCACGGCGGTGGACGTGTGCGGGATCGCCACGGACCACTGCGTGCGGGCCACGGCCCTGGACGCCGTCTCCGCCGGGTTCTCGGTGCGGCTGCTGTCCGACCAGGTGGCCGCGGTCGACCCCGGCCGCGGCCAGTCGACCATCCAGGAGCTGCGCGAGGCCGGGGCGCTGATCGTCTGATCGGTGCCGACGTGGCATCGGTCATAAACCCCCGGTCAGGGCGCTGTGGATGTGCGCCGGGCGCCCCGCCCCTGGTAGAGTTCTTCTCGTTGATCCCGCGTAGCTCAATCGGCAGAGCATTCGACTGTTAATCGAACGGTTACTGGTTCAAGTCCAGTCGCGGGAGCCATTGCCCCCAGGTCAGCCCCGGATCCGTCCGGGGCTGACCTGTTTGCTCCCACCGTCGCTCCGCTCCGTCCGATCCCTGCCGCAGGAGGATCCCCGCGTGACCACCATGCCGGATGACCGGTTCGAGCTGCCCGAGGCCTTCGGCGACGGGTCCGTCTGGGCCGACCGCGTGGCCGAGCGCAGCTACGTCGGCCGCAATCGCCGCGGCGTCGAGATCCCCATCGGCTCCGGCGAGGGCCAGATCAACCCGGGGGAGCTGCTCAAGCTCGCCCTGATCGGCTGCGCCGGGATGAGCGCCGACTTCGCCATCGGCCGCCGCCTGGGCCCCGACTTCGCCGCCCGGCTGTGGGCCCACGGGGTGGCGGACCCGGAGACGGATCGCTACGCCGAGATCGGCGAGCAGATCCAGCTGGACCTGGAGGGCCTGGACGACGCGGGCCTGGCGCGCCTGGTGACGGTGATCGGCCGCGCCATCGACGCGGGCTGCACCGTGCAGCGCACCGTGGAGCCCGGGGTCGCCGTCCACCACACCGTCCTGGGCGCGGAGCCCGCCCCGCCCGCACCCGTCACCGAGACCGATCCGTCCGAGGAGACCCCGGCATGACCTACCGCGACATCCGAGTCGTCGGCGATCCCGTCCTGCGCACCGCGTGCGACCCGATCACCCGCATCACCGACGGCGTGCGCACCCTCGTGGCGGACCTCCTCGAGACCGTGGACGAGGACGGCCGGGCCGGTCTCGCCGCGAACCAGATCGGCGTGTCGCTGCGGGCGTTCTCCTACAACATCGAGGAGATCGGCCTGGGGTACATCCTCAACCCCCGCATCGTCGAGGTCTCCGAGGAGACGCAGGACGGCGAGGAGGGCTGCCTGTCCGTGCCGGGGCTGTGGTACCCGCGCACCCGGGCCGCCTTCGCCCGCTGCGTCGGCACCGATCTGGAGGGCCGCGAGGTCGAGATCGCGGGCGAGGGGATCGTCGCCCGGCTCATCGAGCACGAGGTCGGCCACCTGGACGGAGAGCTCTACATCGACGGGCTCGAGCGCACGGTGCGCAAGCGCGCGTTGCGAGATATCCGCGAGAAGCTCTAGTCTGGGCGGGCACGCACCGTGCTCGCCTCGTTCCGAGGGAACCGTTCCGTTGGGGAAGACGTGATCGGAAACCGGAAGGAACGCGATGACTCACGGTGTGCTGTTCATCCACTCCGCGCCGCGCGCCCTGGCACCGCATATCGAATGGGCCGCCAGCGGAGTTCTCGGCGTGCCCGCGAAGATCCGCTGGGAGGATCAGCCGGTGGGCCGCAGCCTGGTGCGCGCCGAGCTCGGCTGGCGCGGCGGCGGCGACACCGGCGCGCGCCTGGTGAGCGCCCTGCGCGGCATGGACGAGGTCCGCTTCGAGGTGGTCCAGGAGGCCACCCCCGTCTCCGACGGCGCCCGCTGGAGCTGCACCCCGGAGCTGGGCATCCATCACGCAGCGACCGACCGCGCGGGCAACACCGTGCTCACCGAGGATCGCGTGCGCGGCTGCATCGACCGCGCCGAGGGGGATCCGCGCGCCCTGGTGCGCGAGCTCGGCATCGCGCTCGGCGAGCCGTGGGACGAGGACCTCGAGATCTACCGCCACGCCGGCGAGGGCGTGCCGATGCGCTGGCTGACCCGCGTGAGCTGACCGGTCCGCCCACGACCGCGGCGATGCCGGCCGTCTCCGGGAGCAGACGAGGACGGGGCGCCCACCGATGCGGTGGGCGCCCCGTCCTGCACGGCGCTGCGGCCGGGCCGCTCAGGCGGTCGTGACCACCACGGCCACGTCATGGCCGCCGAAGCCGAAGGCGTTGTTGAGCACGGCGAAGTCCCCGGCGGGCAGGTTCTGCGGCGCATTGGCCGCGATGCGCATCGGCACATCGGGGTCCAGGTTCTCGATGTTGATGCTGGGCGGGGCCACCCGGTGGTGGGCGGCGAGCACCGAGAACACGGTCTCGAGCGCGCCGGCGCCGCCGAGCAGATGGCCGGTCATCGACTTGGTCGAGGACACCACGGCCTGGTCCGTCGTCCCGTCGAGGGCCTTGACCACGGCGTTCAGCTCGCCGATGTCCCCCAGCGGGGTCGAGGTGCCGTGGGCGTTGACGTGCGCGACGTCGATCGCGGAGACGCCCGCGTCCTGCACCGCCTCGCGGATCGCGCGAGACTGGCCGTCCACCGAGGGGGCGGAGATGTGGTGGGCGTCCGAGGCCATGCCGCGGCCGGCGACGTACCCGTAGATGCGCGCACCGCGGGCCTTGGCGTGCTCCTCCGACTCGAGGACCAGGATCGCCGCGCCCTCGCCGAGGACGAAGCCGTCGCGGTCCTTGTCGTAGGGCCGGGAGGCGTGCTCCGGATCGTCCGTGCGGGTGGACAGCGCGCGGATGTTCGCGAAGCCGGCCAGCGGCAGCGGATGGATGCAGGACTCGGTGCCGCCGGCGACCACGACGTCGGCGCGGCCGCTGCGGATCATGTCCAGCGCGCCCGCGACGGCCTCGGCGCCCGAGGCGCAGGCCGAGACGGGGGTGTGCGCGCCCGCCTGCGCGCCCAGGTCCAGCTCGATGTGCGCGGCCGAGGAGTTGGCCATCAGCATGGGCACGGTGAAGGGGTTCACGCGGCGTGCGCCGCGCTCCTTGACCACGTCCCACTGGTCCAGGATCGTCCAGACCCCGCCGATCCCGGTGCCCACGACCACACCGAGGCGGGTCGGGTCCATCTCCGGGGTGCCGGCGTCGGCCCAGGCCTCCCGGGCCGCGATCATGGCGAACTGGCCGCTGGGGTCGAGCTTCTTCGCCTCGGGGCGGGAGAGCACGTCGAAGGGGTCCAGGGAGACGGAGCAGGCGAAGTCGACGGAGAGGCCGTACCGCTCCTTCCAGTCGTTGTCGAGCGTGCGGGCCGTCGACGTGCCGGCGAGGGCGGCGTCCCAGGTCGACGCCACATCGGCGCCGAGCGGATTGACGGTCCCGAGGCCGGTGACGGCGACACGGGTGGTGGAAGCGGACATCGAGGACCTCCGGGTCGACGGTGTGGCGGGATGGGCGGGCGGTCGCTGCGCAGGAACAGCGGGGGAATGCAGGGAGCGCCCGGGATGCACCCGCTGGGGTGCCCCGGGCGCTGCCGGGTTCAGGCCTGCGCGCCCGCGATGTACTTGACGGCGTCGCCGACGGTGGCGAGGTTCTTGACCTCTTCGTCGGGGATGCGCACCTCGAACTTCTCCTCCGCGTTGACGACGATGGTCATCATGGAGATGGAGTCGATGTCGAGGTCATCGGTGAAGGACTTCTCCAGGAGGACGTCCTCCGTGGCGACACCGGTCTCCTCGTTGACGATCTCAGCGAGTCCGGCGAGGATCTCGTCTTCCGTGTGTGCCATGGGGTCTCCTTATTTCTGTGGACTGTGTTGGCAAGGAAAGAGTACCCGCGACGGCGGGCGGGGAAGGGCTCCGCGCCGCGCGTCGTGGGAACGGGAGGTGATCTGCGCCCTGTCGGTCAGGGCAGGATCACCACCTGGCCCGCGTAGGCCAGGCCGGCTCCGAAGCCGAACTGCACGAGGACGTCGCCGCTTCTGGCGGAGCCCTCCTCGAGCAGGCGATGGGTGGCCAGCGGGATCGACGCCGCGGAGGTGTTCCCCGTCTCGGCGATGTCCCGGCCGACGACGACCGAGTCCGGCAGCTTCAGCTGTTTGACCAGCTCGTCGATGATGCGCATGTTCGCCTGGTGGGGGACGAACACGTCGATGTCCTCGGTGGTGAGGCCGGACTGCTCGAGCGCCTCGCGGATCTTCTGGGCGGTGTGCCAGACGGCCCACCGGAAGACGGTGCGGCCGTCCTGCTCGAGGGTGGGCCAGGGGGTCTTCCCGTCGCGGTAGTCGATGAGGGACCCCGTCATCCGGATCGTGTCCCAGTTCTCGCTGCCGCTGCCCCAGACGGTGGGCCCGATGAGGGGCTCGTCACTTGCGCCCACCACCGCGGCGCCGGCGCCGTCGCCCAGCAGGAAGGAGATCGACCGGTCGGTGGGGGAGACGAAGTCGGAGAGCTTCTCCGCGCCGATGACGAGGACGTGGCGCGCGCTGCCCGAGCGGATCAGGGCATCGGCCTGGCCGATGCCGTAGCAGAACCCCGCGCAGGCGGCGGAGATGTCGTAGGCGATGAGGTCGGGCCGGCCCAGCTTCCCGGCCAGCAGGGTCGCCAGCGACGGCGTCGCGTACGGGAAGCTGATCGTGGAGACGATGATCGCATCGAGCTGCTCGATGTCGATCCCGGACTTCTCGATCGCCTCGCGGCCGGCCTGCTCGGCGAGGTCCTTCACGCCCACCTCGGCGCTCGCCCGGGTGCGGGTGACGATGCCGGTGCGCTGGCGGATCCACTCGTCGGAGGAGTCGATGGGGCCGACGAGGTCGTCGTTGGGGACGCTGAGGTCGCCGCGGGCTGCGCCGTAGGCGAGGACGCGGGAGCCGGGGACGGTGGCGCGGGGGCGCAGGCTCGGGGCCATGCTCAGGCCTCCTCGTCCGATGCGGAGGACGCCTCGGCGGCGGCATGCTCGGCGACGAGCGCCCGGGCGGCCTCGAGGTCGTCCGGGGTGCTGAGGTTCGCCAGCGCCGTGCCCTTCAGCTCGCGCTTGGCCAGACCGGTGAGCGTGCCGGCGGGGTTCACCTCGAGGATCGCCGTCACGCCGCGCTCGGCGAAGACGCGCATGCACGCCTCCCAGTCCACGGGGGCGGCGACCTGCTGGACGATCAGGTCGAGGTAGCGGGAGCCGTCGGTGAGGACCTCGCCGCCGGCGTTGGAGACCAGCGGGCGGTCCTCGCGGGCGTCGGCCGGGGACAGGGAGGGGGCGAACTCCGCGAGGGTCGAGCGGGCCGGCTCCATGTACCGGGTGTGGAAGGCGCCGGCGACCTGCAGCGGGATCACGCGGGCGCGCGCCGGGGCGTTCTCGGCCAGGGCGGAGATCGCTGCGGCGGCGCCGGCGGCGACGACCTGGCCGGAGGAGTTGAGGTTCGCCGGGGCCAGCCCCTGCGCCTCGATCGCGGCGAGGACCTCCTCGCGCACCCCGCCGACGACGGCGGCCATGGAGGTGGGCTCCGCGGCCGCGGCCTCGGCCATGGCACGCGAGCGCACCGCGACCAGGCGCAGCGCGTCCTCGGGGGAGAGCACCCCCGCCAGCGCGCTGGCGGTGACCTCGCCGACGCTGTGCCCGGCCAGCAGCGCCGGGGCGCTCGAGCTCGCGAAGGAGCCGGCCCGGTACTGCGTGCCGAGGGCATCGGCGGCGATCACGCCGGCGGCGACCAGCAGCGGCTGGGCCACGGCGGTGTCCCGGATCGTGTCGGCATCGGACTGCGTGCCGTGGGCGATCAGGTCGATGCCGGCGGCCTCGGAGTAGGCGGCGAGGGATTCCCGGACGCCCGGGAGCTCCAGCCACGGAGCGAGGAAGCCGGGCTTCTGGGCGCCCTGGCCGGGACAGACGATGGCGAGCACGGGAACCTCCCACGGTTCGGGTGATGGGGGACGGGGGAGGGCGCGGCGGGGGCCGCGCCCGGGGGTGCAGGCTCAGCCGCCGACGGCGGAGAGCGTGCGCAGCTCGGCGTGGACCTGGGCCAGGGCGTCCTCGTGCGAGAGGCCCAGCTCGGTCGCGAGCACAGCGTACTCGCGCGCGGCGGACTCGATGCGGCCGGACACGTCGTCCAGCGGGGAGACGACCGTGCCGGCGCGGCCGCGGGTCATCACCAGGCCCGCCTCCTCGAGGCGGCGGAAGGCCTTGGCGACGGTGTTCACGGCGACGCCGAGGTCCGCGGCCAGCGCGCGGACCGTGGGCAGCCGGGTCCCGGGCGGCAGCGTCCCGGCCTGGATGGCGCGGGACAGGCACACCTGGATCTGGCGCACGGGGGGCGAGGCGACGCCCCGATCCACCGCGACGAGCCCGTCCAGGGCGGTCGTCACGGTGGCCGGGGCGGTCTGCTCGCTCACGGGCAGGGCGCTCAGGAGTCCCCTCCGAAGGAGCCGGACTGGCCCGCGTTGGGGTTCAGGAGGTCGTACTTCTTCACCGCCTGGGCCGGCAGCGAGGCGTCCACGCGTCCGTCCCGGGCGAGCATCTGCAGCGCCTTGACGGCCATCGAGTGGGCGTCGATGTGCAGGTGGCGACGGGCCGCGGGGCGGGTGTCCGAGAAGCCCCAGCCGTCCGCGCCGAGGACGCCGTAGGGCCCGGGGATCCAGGGACGGATGAGGTCCGGGACCAGGAAGTCGTAGTCGCTGGTCGCGATGAACGGACCCTCCACGCCCTGCAGGCGCTCGGAGATGAAGGGGACGCGGGCCTCCTGCTCGGGGTGCAGGAAGGCGTCCTTCTCCGCCTCGAGGGCGTCCTTGCGCATCTCGGTCCAGGAGGTCACCGACCACACCGCGCCGCGCACGCCCCAGTCCTCCGCGAGGAGCTTCTGGGCGTGCAGCGCCCACGGCACGCCGACGCCGGAGGCCATCAGCTGCACCTCGGGGCCCTCGCCCTCGGGGGCGGGGGCGAGGAGGTACATGCCCTTGAGCAGGCCCTCGACGTCCAGGTTCTCGGGCTCGGCCGGCTGCACCATCGGCTCGTTGTAGACCGTGATGTAGTAGAAGACCTCCTGCAGGCGCTTCTCGTCCGCGCCGTACATGCGCTGGAGGCCGTCGCGCATGATGTGGCCGATCTCGTAGCCGTACGCCGGGTCGTAGATCACGGCCCCGGGGTTGGTGTACGCGAGGATCGGGGAGTGGCCGTCCATGTGCTGGAGGCCCTCGCCGGCCAGGGTCGTCTTGCCGGCGGTGGCGCCGATGACGAAGCCCTTGGCCAGCTGGTCCCCGGCGGCCCAGAAGAAGTCGCCGGTGCGCTGGAAGCCGAACATCGAGTAGAAGATGTACAGCGGGATCATCGGCTGGCCGTGGGTGGCGTACGAGGTGCCCGCGGCGGTGAACGCCGAGGTCGAGCTGATCTCGTTGATGCCCATGTGCTTGATCTGGCCGGAGGTCGACTCCTTGTAGGCCAGCAGCAGGTCGCGGTCCACGGAGATGTAGTTCTGGCCGTCGGGGTTGTAGATCTTCGCCGTCGGGAACAGCGAGTCCATGCCGAAGGTCCGCGCCTCGTCGGGGATGATCGGCACCCAGAGCTTGCCGGTCTCCTTGTCGCGCATGAGGTCCTTGAGCAGCCGGACGAGCGCCATGGTGGTGGCGATCTCCTGCTTGCCCGAGCCCTTCTTGACGACCTTGTAGGCCTCCTCGCCGGGGAGGTTGAGGGGCTTGTGCTCCCGCGAGCGCGAGGGCACCTGGCCGCCGAGCTCGCTGCGGCGCTCATGGAAGTAGCGCATCGCGGGGGAGTCGGCGTCCGGCACGTAGAACGGGGCGTCGTACACGCTGCTGGACTCGAGGACCTCGTCGGAGATCGGGATCTGCAGGGTGTCGCGGAGGGCCTTGAGGTCCTCCGGGGTGAACTTCTTCATCTGGTGGGTCGCGTTGCGGCCCGCGAAGTTCTTGCCCAGGCGGTAGCCCTTGATGGTGTGCGCGAGGATCACGGTGGGCTGGCCCTTGTGCTCCATCGCGGCCTTGAAGGCGGCGTAGATCTTCTTCGTGTCGTGGCCGCCGCGGTTGAGCTTCCACCAGATGTCGTCGTCGGACATGTCCTCGACGAGGGCCTTGGTGCGCGGGTCGCGGCCGAAGAAGTTGTCGCGGATGAACCCGCCGTTCTCGGTGCGGTAGGTCTGGAAGTCGCCGTCGGGGGTGGCGTTCATGAGATCGATGAGCGCGCCGTCGGAATCGGCCGCGAACAGCGGATCCCAGCCGCTGCCCCAGATCACCTTGATGACGTTCCAGCCGGCGCCGCGGAACTGGCTCTCCAGCTCCTGGACGATCTTGCCGTTGCCGCGGACGGGCCCGTCCAGGCGCTGCAGGTTGCAGTTGACGACGAAGGTGAGGTTGTCCAGGTGCTCCTTGGCCGCGATGTGCAGCGCGCCGCGGGACTCGACCTCGTCCATCTCGCCGTCGCCGAGGAACGCCCAGGTGTGCTGGTCGGAGGTGTCCTTGATGCCGCGGTTGTGGAGGTACTTGTCGAAGGACGCCTGCTCGATGGCGTTGACCGGGCCGATGCCCATCGACACCGTCGGGAACTCCCAGAAGTCCGGCATGGCGCGGGGGTGCGGGTAGGACGGCATCCCGTGCTCCGAGGAGAACTCCTGGCGGAAGCCGTCGAGGTCCTCCTGGGAGAGGCGGCCCTGCATGAAGGCCCGGGCATAGATGCCGGGGGAGGCGTGGCCCTGGAAGAAGACGTGGTCGCCGCCGCCGGGGTGCTCGCGGCCGCGGAAGAAGTGGTTGAAGCCCACCTCGTACATGGTGGAGATCGAGGCGTAGGAGGACAGGTGGCCGCCGACGCCCACGCCGGGACGCTGCGCGCGGTGCACGACCATCGCCGCATTCCATCGCAGGGCGTTGCGGATCTCCTTCTCGAGCTCGAGGTCCCCGGGGTACTCGGGCTGGGACTCGACGTCGATCGTGTTGACGTAGTCCGTGGTCAGCGAGTCCGGCAGGTGCAGCTTCTTGTCGCGCGCGCGCTGGATGACGTTCTGCACGATCGCCGTGGCCCGCTCATCGCCCCGCTCATCGACGAGCTGGTCGAGGGAGTCGAGCCATTCCCGGGTCTCCTCGGGATCGGGATCCTGCGCATGGCTGGGCAGATTGATGCCGATCGGACTCGGGGTCTCGTGTGCAGTCACGCTGTCCTTCTCTCTGTGCTTGAGCGGAGCCGTGGGCCATCTCATCACGAGCGCGATTCGAGGTCGCACCAGTGCGCTCCGGGCGTCGATCCCGGTCAAGACTACCGTCGGCGCAGAGCCCGCGCGCCCCGGACGTGACCCAGCGAACCCCGGTGTCGTACGATTCCTACGCGCCGGATCCCGTCCGTGCTCGCAGAGCACCTCAGGCCCCGCCCGCACCCATCGTCGTCTCACCTCGAGGAGCTCTTCTTGTCACCGTCCGCAGACGCCACATCGTCCCGCACACCTGCGGAGGTGCTCGGTTTCACGACCGGACAGCTGGTGCAGGAGTTCGGGTACGACGACGACGTGGACCTCGAGCTCCGCGACGCCATCGAGGATCTCGTCGACGGCGAGCTCGAGTACGAGGACTGCCAGGAGATCGTCGACGCCGTCATCGTGTGGTGGCGCAAGGACGACGGCGATCTCACCGACGCCCTCGTCGACGCGCTCACCACCCTCGTCGCCGGCGGCCCCATCTGGCTGCTCACCCCCAAGCCCGGCCGCGACGGCGCCGTCGACCCGGCCGATGTGCTCGAGGCCGCGAGCACCGCGGGCCTGCGCGTGATGAGCACCGTGTCGCTCGCCACCGACTGGCTCGGCACCCGGCTGGCCACCCGCACCGCCTGAGCGCCCGCGCGTCCCCGCAGCGGGGCCGCCCGCGCACGCAGAAGGCCGCCGCACCCCGGAGGGGATGCGGCGGCCTTCGCCATGCGCGGCGCGCAGTGGGTCGTGAGGGACTCGAACCCCCGACCGGCACGGTGTAAACGTGATGCTCTACCAGCTGAGCTAACGACCCCGATCGCGGCGTCCCGGACAGTCCGGGAGGCGCTCCGGCGCTACATGGTCACAGATCGGCGCGGGGAGCGCAAAGACGGTCCAGCACCCTCGGTGAGCCCCGTCTCATCGGGTGAGCAGGTAGGCCAGCACGAGCATCCCGACCACGACCGCGAGGGCGCACAGCCAGACCAGGGCCGTCTGGCGGTCCCGCTCGATCTCGCGCTCCGACCGCGGCTGCGGCTGCGGATCCAGGCCGGTGCCGGTGCCGTGCGCGGCGGCGCTGCGGTCGCTGCGCTGCGCCCGCGCACGCAGCATCCGGGCGACGGAGACCCCGAGCACCACGGCGGCGGAGAGGCCGAACAGGGAGAGGATCAGCGTGTCCATTCCGGTGTCCTTCCTCCTCGTGCTCGACGGCGACACTGTACCCACGCCGTCCGCAGTCCTCCTGGGAGCCGCAGGAGAGGCCGGCGTTCCTATACTGGGATGTCCGGCCGGCCCCGAGGCCGGCGACCGATCGTCCGCCAGACGGAGGCCCACCCGCATGACCTCGTTCGACGTCCAGCGCGTCCGGGCAGACTTCCCGATCCTGCAGCGCACCCTCGCCGGCGGCGAGCCGCTGGTGTACCTCGACGCCGGCGCGACCAGCCAGCGGCCCCAGCCGGTGATCGACGCGGAGGTCGCCTTCCTCACGCGCAGCAACGCCGCGGTCAAGCGCGGCGCCCACCAGCTCGCCGAGGAGGCCACCGACGCCTACGAGGGTGCCCGTGCCCGGATGGGGGAGTTCCTCGGCGCCCCGCGCCCGGAGGAGATCGTCTTCACCCGCAACGCCACCGAGGCGCTGAACCTCGTGGCCCGCTCCCTGGGCGACGGCGATGCGAGCACGCCCGATCATCTGCGGGTCCGCGAGGGCGACGAGATCCTCGTGACCGAGATGGAGCACCACGCCAACCTCGTGCCCTGGCAGGAGCTCGCCCGCCGCACCGGCGCGCGACTGCGGTGGATCCCGCTCACGGACGACTTCACCCTCGACCTCACGGACCTGGGCTCCCTGCTCACCGAGCGCACCCGCGTGCTCGCGCTCGCCCACCAGTCCAACGTTCTGGGCACCGTGAACCCGATCGGGACGCTCGTCGAGGCCGCGCGGGCGGTCGGCGCGCTGACCGTGCTGGACGCCTGCCAGTCCGCCCCGCACATGCCGCTGGACGTGCGCGAGCTCGGCGCGGACTTCGTGGCCCTGTCCGGGCACAAGATGCTCGGACCGACGGGGATCGGCGTGCTGTGGGGCCGCTACGAGCACCTCGCGGCGATGCCGCCGTTCCTCACCGGCGGGTCGATGATCGAGGTCGTGCACATGGACCGCACCACCTATGCCGAGCCGCCGGCCCGCTTCGAGGCCGGCACCCCGATGATCTCGCAGGCCATCGGCCTCGCCGCGGCCGCCGACTATCTCTCCGCCCTGGGGATGGAGGCGGTGGCCGAGCACGGCGGCGCCCTCACCGACCGCGCGCTGCGGGGTCTGCGCGAGCTGCCCGGGGTGCGGATCATCGGGCCTGCCCCCGGACCGGACCGCACCGGGGCGGTGTCCTTCGCCGTCGAGGGCCGCCATCCGCATGACATCGGCCAGGTGCTCGACTCCCGCGGGATCGCGGTGCGGGTGGGCCACCACTGCGCCTGGCCCCTGCACCGCCGGTACGGGATCCCCGGCACCACCCGGGCCACGTTCTCCGTCCATACCACCGCGGAGGAGGTCGACGCCCTCGTCGACTCCGTCTCCTACGCCCTCGACTACTTCGGGAGGTTCGCGTGAGCAGCGGTCTGGATGTCCTCTACACCGACATCATCTTCGAGCACGACAAGCGCCCCCAGAACGCCGGGCTGCGCGAGCCGTTCCACGCCGAGGTCCACCACGTGAACCCGACCTGCGGCGACGAGATCACCCTGCGCCTGCGGCGGCAGCCCGGCGGCGCCGTCGAGGACATCAGCTACGAGGCGTTGGGCTGCGCCATGTCGCGGGCCTCCGCCTCGATGATGAGCGAGCTGCTCATCGGCCGCAGCCTCGCCGAGGCCGAGGAGATCACCGTCGCCTTCGAGGCCGCGATGTCCTCCCGCGGCCGCGATGCCGGGGACCCGGAGGTCCTCGGCGACGCGGTCGCGCTGCTGGGCGCCGCGAAGTTCCCGGGCCGTGTGAAGTGCGTGCTCATGGCATGGAAGGCCTATCGGGCCGCGCTCGTCGAGGCCGATGCGCTCGACGGGAGCGCCGGATGAGCCGCGCGGGCGCCGCCGGGGCCGGCCGCCGCCGCTCCTCCCGCGCGGCCGATGCCGCCGCCTCCCCGAGCCTGGGCGCGCTGGTGCGGGCCCTGCAGGACCTCTACCCCCTGCACCGCGCCGAGGACTGGGACCGGGTGGGTCTCGTGCTCGGCGTCGCGGAGGAGAAGGTCTCCCGCGTGCTGCTGGCCGTGGACCCGACCGTCGCCGTCGCGCAGGAGGCCGCCGCGCACGACCTGCTGATCACGCACCATCCGCTGCTGCTGCGCGGGGCGAGCCTGCTGCCGGCCGGCACCGGCAAGGGCTCCGTGGTCACGACGCTGCTGCGCTCGGGCACCGCCCTGTGGAGCGGGCACACCAACGTCGACCGCTCCGCGACCGGGACCGCGACGGCCCTCGCGGCCGCCCTCGACCTGACGGACCCGGAGCCGCTGGTCGCCCCCGCCGGGCCGGAGGAGGGGCTGATCGGCCTGGGCCTGCTCGGCTCCCTGGCCGAGCCCACCACCGTGGCGCAGCTCGCCCGGACCCTCGCCGGTGCCCTCCCGGCGACGGTGCAGGGCGCACGCTTCACGGGCGATGCGGAGCGCACGGTGCGCACCGTCGCCCTGTGCCCGGGCGCCGGGGACTCGCTGCTCGAACGGGTGCGGAGCACCCCGGCCGATGTCTACGTGACCTCCGACCTGCGCCATCACACCGCTCTGGAGCATCTCGAGGCCGGCGCCGAC
This sequence comes from Brachybacterium phenoliresistens, assembly GCF_039530785.1. NCBI lineage: Bacteria > Bacillati > Actinomycetota > Actinomycetes > Micrococcales > Dermabacteraceae > Brachybacterium > Brachybacterium phenoliresistens. The sequence continues at coordinate 368,681 of NZ_BAAAOW010000001.1, read as the reverse complement.
CCGGCGCAGGTCCCGGCCCTGATCGACATCCCGCACTGGGCGGCCGAGTCCCTGTGGCTGCCGATGCTGCGCGAGGAGCTGCTGAGGATCGCCGCCGAGAACGGATGGTCGCTCCAGGTGGAGATCTCCGCCCGCCGCACCGACCCGTGGACGGGCGTCGTCCCGGGCTGAGCTCCCCGCAGAGACGGAGACGGCGGCGGCACGGAGACGGCGGCGGCGCGTCGCGGCCGCCGCCGACAAGGAGCGCGGGATCAGGCGCGGTCGACGACCACGAGCGTGTCGCCCTGGATCTCGATGCCGAGCCCGCCCGGCAGCCCCTCCCGGGCCAGACCGGCGACCTCCTCGATGCTGCGGGCCCGTGCCCCGTCCTCCAGCATCAGCCCGGCCAGCAGGCCGCGGTAGCGCTTCGCGTCGTGGGAGATGACGGTGCGCCGGCCGCCCGCCTCGCGCACCGCGGAGACCTGCACCGCGCCGGGCACCGGCATCATCGTGCGGTAGGCCCCGGATCGGCAGTCGATCACCAGCTCGTCCTGCGCGGCCAGCGCCGCGCCGTGGGAGGCGAGGTGCTTGCGCCACCAGGATCCGGCCCGGCCCAGGCGCGACAGCGCCGAGGAGGCGGAGAGGCGGTAGGCGGGGATCCGGTCGGTCGCCGCGTCGACCACGCCCAGCAGCGCCGAGGTGATGAGCACCTGTCCCGCGCGGCGGGGCCGGGCGGGGCCCAGCGCGTCGTAGAGGACGCCGGAGTACACCTCGAGCGCCGGGGCGGCCGGCTCCTCGACCAGGCGCGCCATCCGATCCACGAGCTCGGGGGAGCCGGCCGGGACGCCCAGGGCCGTGGCGCCCTCGCGCCCGGCGGCGGTGCGCTGGGCCGCGCGCACCATGGTCCGCCGGTGCGGGTGCAGGGCCGGGGAGGACAGCGCGTCCAGATCCAGGGCGGGGCCGGCAGCGGGGCGGGTCTTGGTCTCGGACGGGGGCAGGACGATGATCATGCAGGCAGGTCTTTCTCAGGGGTGCAGAGGGGTAGGATCTATCAGGCCAGTCGGCCGGGCAGTCGCGTCGTCGCCTTCGGGCGGCGCCGAGGAAAGTCCGGGCTCCATCCGGCACGGTGGTGGGTAACGCCCACCCGGAGCGATCCGCGGGACAGTGCCACAGAGAGCAGACCGCCGGCCCGCGAGGGCCGGTAAGGGTGAAAGGGTGGTGTAAGAGACCACCGCGGTCCCGGTGACGGGACCGGCATGGTAAACCCCACCGGGAGCAAGGTCAGACAGGGAACGCCGAGGGTGCCGGCCCGAGTTCCCGGGTGGACCGCTGGAGGTCGTCGGCAACGGCGATCCGAGAGGGATGACTGCCGATCACAGAACCCGGCTTACAGGCCGGCTGGCCCCGCACGACGGCGGCGCAGGAGATCTCCTGCGCCGCCGTCGGCATGTCACGGGCCGGGCCCGCCGGGGACGGGCTCAGCGCTGTGCCTCCTGTGCGGCGCGCTCGGCCTTCTTCGCCTTCTTGCGGGCCTTGGCGCTCTTCTTGCCGGCCGCCCGCGCCAGGGCCGCGGCGCCGATGATCCCGGCCTCGTTGCGCAGCCCCGCCGGGACGATCGGGGTCTCCAGGTCCAGCAGCGGCAGGAACTGCTTGTGCTTCTTGGACACGCCGCCGCCGACGATGAACAGGTCGGGGGAGAACAGGAACTCCAGGTGCGCGTAGTACTCCTGGAGGCGTCCCGCCCAGGTCTCCCAGTCCAGGCCCTCGCGCTCGCGCACGGACTCGGCCATGTACTTCTCCGCGTCCGTCCCGTGCAGGAGGAGATGGCCCAGCTCGGTGTTGGGCACCAGCTCGCCGTCGATGAACATGGCGGTCCCCACGCCGGTGCCCAGGGTCGTCACGAGGACGACGCCCGGGACGTCGCGCCCCGCGCCGAACTCGACCTCGGCGATGCCGGCCGCGTCCGCGTCGTTGACCACGAAGACGTCGTGGCCGGTGCGCTCGGTCAGCAGCGCGTCCACGTCCGTGCCGATCCACGAGTCGTGGACGTTGGCGGCGGTCTTGGCGACGCCGTGCTGGATGACCGCCGGGAAGGTGACGCCCACCGGCATGTCGTCCTCGATCTCGAAGGTCGACAGCAGCTCCGCGACCGTGTCGGCCACGGCCTCGGGCAGCGAGGGCTGGGGGGTGGGGATGCGCAGGCGGTCCCCGGCGAGCTCGCCCCGGGAGAGGTTCACGGGGGCGCCCTTGATGCCGCTGCCGCCGATGTCGATACCGAATGCTGTCTTGCTCATCGATCGCTCCTAGGGACCGGCCCGCGCCGGCGAGGGGCCCGGCAGAGCGCCGGGACGGGGACGGGGGACAGTCTCTCAGATCACGCCACGGTGAGGAGCTCGTATCCGTCGGCCGTGACGAGCAGCGTGTGCTCGAACTGGGCGGTGAACGAGCGGTCCCGGGTGACGACCGTCCAGCCGTCGTCCCACATCTCCCAGGCCTGGCTGCCGAGGGTGATCATCGGCTCGACGGTGTAGGTCATGCCGGGCTCGATCACGTCGTCGAACATCGGCGCGGAGTCGTAGTGGGGGATGACCAGTCCGTTGTGGAAGCCCTCGGCCACGCCGTGCCCGGTGAAGTCCCGCACCGACTCGTAGCCGAAGCGGCCCACGAACTTCTCGATCACGCGGCCGATGACGTTGACCTGCCGCCCCGGCTTCCCGGCGCGGATCCCGCGCATCATCGCCTCCTCGGTGCGCTCGATCAGCGCGTCCACCCGCGGGTCGACCTCGCCGATGCGGAAGGTGGCGTTGCAGTCCCCGTGGACGCCGCCGAGGAACGCCGTGACGTCCACGTTGAGGATGTCGCCCTCCTGCATCACCGTGGAATCGGGGATGCCGTGGCAGACCACCTCGTTCAGGCTCGTGCAGCACGACTTGGGGAAGCCCAGGTATCCCAGCGTGGAGGGATAGGCGCCGTGGGAGACCAGCACCTCGTGCACGACGGCGTCGATCTGATCGGTGGTCACGCCGGGGCGGGCCGCCTCCCCGGCGGCGGCGAGGCCCAGGGCCGCGATGCGGGAGGCCTCCCGCACCCGGTCGATGATCTCGGGGGTCTGGACGCGGGGACCGGAGTCGGAGACCGCCTCGTCCTTGCCGACGTACTCGGGCCGCTCGATGCGGTCGGGGACGCTGCGGGCCGGGCCGATCTCTCCGGGGGTCAGCGGGGCGCGGCCTTCGGGCCGCAGCCACGGCTTCTGCTCTACAGTCATGATGTCCAGTCTCTCACCGCGACGACGGAGGGCCAGCATGTCCGAGTTCTACTACAATGTCTCCACCGGCCAGGTCGAGGAGGGGCGCCAGTCCCCGGGCACCGAGCTGATGGGTCCGTACCCCACAGCGGAGGCGGCCCGGAAGGCGCTTGAGACCGCCGCCGAGCGCAACAAGGCCTGGGACGAGGAGGACGCCGACTGGGAGGGCGAGGACTCGCCCTCCTGATCAGTCGAAGGAGTGCTCCGGCCCGGGGTACTCGCGGCCCTCGACGGCGCCGCGGTACTCGCGGGCGGCGCGCTCGAGCTCCTCGCGCAGGTGCGCGAAGCGGCGCACGAACTTCCCCTCGAAGCCGGAGAGCCCGGCCATGTCCTGCCACACCAGCACCTGGCCGTCGCAGTGCGGGCCGGCGCCGATGCCGATGGTGGGGATCGACAGCACCTCGGTGATGCGCTGCGCGAGCGAGCTCGGCACCAGCTCGAGGACGAGGGCGAAGGCGCCCGCCTCCTGCAGGGCGAGGGCATCGTCGGCGAGGCGGTCCGCGGCCTGGTGGTCGCGGCCCTGGACCCGATGGCCCGAGAGCGCGTTGACGGACTGCGGGGTGAATCCCAGGTGCCCCATCACCGGGATCCCCGCCTGCACCAGGGCGGTGACCTGCGGGACGATCTCGTGGCCGCCCTCGAGCTTGACCGCCTCCGCGCCCGCGCGCACGAGGTCCACGCCGTGCCGGATCGCGTCGGAGGGGCCGGCCTGATAGGTGCCGAAGGCGAGGTCGGCGACGATCAGCGGGCGCGTCACGGACCGGGCGACGGCCGCGGTGAACACGCGGATGTCCTCGTGGGTGGTGTGCACGGTGGAGTCGTGGCCCAGAACCGTGGTGCCTGCGGAGTCGCCGACCAGGAGGACCTCGATGCCCGCGCGCTCGAAGGCCTGCGCGGAGTACTGGTCGTAGGAGGTCAGCATCGAGAACGGGCGTCCTGCGCGCATGGCGTCCTGGAGGTGGCGGATCCGGATCTTCGCGGGGCCGGAGGCGCCGGCGCTGCTGTTCACGATGTGCTCCTGAGGGTTCTCGGACCGTTCCCCGGATCCTCCGCGCGGGGCGCGCCGAGAGGACGGGGATGGGGTGACCAGCGTATCCTCTCCGGCGAGGGCGCGAGCAGTCGCCCCATCGGCCCACCCGCACGTCCCGTTCCGGGGCCGTGCCCGATGGGGAGTTCTCCCCATCGCGCCCGCCGTCGGTGCCATGTGAGCATTGTCGGACCGTCAGCTCCGCCGGAGACATCGTGAAGGGACCATCATCATGAATTCCATCGTTCGCAGGGCCGGTCGCGGCTCGACGCTGCTCGTCGGCTCCGTCGCCCTCGCCTTCTCGCTCGCCGCCTGCGGCGGCGGGTCCGAGGACCCGGCCGAGCCCACCGCCGAGGAGACCGCTGCCGAGGAGACCACCGAGGACACCGCTGCCGAGGAGACCACCGAGGAGGCTGCGGAGGAGGCGACCGAGGAGACCACCGAGGAGGGCGCCGAGGACCCGGCCGCCGGGGGCGAGGTCACCGACGAGGATCTCACTGCCGCCAAGGAGCAGTTCGTCGCGTTCGTCGGAGCCCTGGGCGAGCAGGACGCGGCGAAGGCCTGTGGGTTCATGCTGGACCCGTCCACCGGTGAGCCCGTGAGCGATGCGAACCTCGAGACCTGCACGTCGCAGCTCGAGAGCACGGGGATGATGGACACCTTCACTCCCGAGGTCGCGAGCATGATCACCACGGACATGATCAACGCCACCGGGAATCCTGACGGGACCATCACCCTGGACATGTCGGGCTCGAAGGTGAACATGGCGAAGGCCTCCGACGGCAAGTGGTACTTCTCCGTCTGACCTCAGGGTCAGCCGAATACGCGCGCGACGGATGGCAGCGATGAGCTGCCATCCGTCGCTCTGTTCGGAGGGTTCTTCCCATCGGTATCGTGGCGCATGGATGCGGCGCGGTGCAGTCACCGCAGCACGAGGAGGCGGCATGGCAGACAGCAGCATCGGCCCCAGGCGGGGGACGCACCTCGTGATCGCGGGTGCGGTGGGGGCCCTGGTGTGTCTGCTCGGTGCATGGATATGGCTGTCCGGTGGAAGTCTGACCTCTTCGCCGCGGCTTGCCGATCTCGTCTCCGACAATCCCAATCTCGGAACGCCCCTCGAGGTCACGGACACCTACTGCGCCGCGGAGATCGGGTGCGTCGAAGCGTGGTCCACCGATCTCGGGGTGTACATGGAGTTCGATTCCCGTGCTGAAGCTGAGCACTGGGGGACGATCTTCGGTGGAGACGGTGCGCAGTGGGAGCGGTTCGTCCTCGACGGACGAGGGAAGGATCTCGAGGGCGACAGGAGGATCTTCGCCGTGCAGATCCTCCTCCAGTACGACGGAATCTGATCTCCACCGAGGGGTCCGGCCAGCGGGCGGGGGACCTCCCGCGCTCCCGACAGGTCCCGTCCCTCAGCATCGTGCTGGAGCGGTCCACGCTCGGGCCGGATCCGGGGTGCATGTCCTGCAGGGGCTGCGAGAGAACGCCATGGCACGTCATCGGTGTCCGGAGGCTCTGCGTCCTGGGCTCGGGAGGTGGCGGTGAGGCAGACTGTGCCCATGGAACGCCACCACGACGATGTCATCCGCACCGTGCAGGACCGCGACGTCCGCTTCATCCGCCTCTGGTTCTGCGACGTGGTCGGGACGCTCAAATCCGTGGCGATCTCCCCGGCGGACCTCGAGACCGCGTTCACCGAGGGCATCGGGATCGACGGGTCCACGATCGAGGGCCTGACCCGCGCCTACGAGTCCGACATGCTGCTGCGGCCCGACCCCGGCACCTTCCAGACGCTGCCGTGGCGCGGCGAGGTCTCCGGCACCGCCCGCATGATGTGCGACGTGCTCACCCCGGACGGTGAGGCGGCCGCCTCGGACCCGCGGCGGGTGCTCAAGGACGTGATGGACCGCGCCGAGGCGAAGGGCCTGGAGTACTTCACGCACCCGGAGATCGAGTTCTACCTGTTCCAGGAGCAGTGGCGGGACGGGCAGCCGCTGCGGCCCATCGACAACGCCGGCTACTTCGACCACGTCCACCACGCCGGCGGGCAGGACTTCCGCCGCACGGTCATCTCCTACCTCGAGGCCATGAACATCCAGGTGGAGTACTCCCACCACGAGAACGGCCCCGGGCAGAACGAGATCGATCTGCGCTATGCGGACGCGCTGACCACCGCCGACAACATCCTCACCTTCCGGACCGTGGTCAAGGAGGTCGCCCTGTCCATGGGGCAGGTGGCCTCCTTCATGCCCAAGCCGATGTTCGACCGCCCCGGCAACGGCATGCACACCCACCTGTCGCTGTTCAGCAACGGCAAGAACGTCTTCCATGAACCGGGCGCGGAGTTCGGGCTCTCCCGCACCGCCCGCCAGTTCATCGCCGGGCTGCTGCGCCATGCGAGCGAGTACGCGGTGCTCACCAACCAGTTCGTGAACTCGTACAAGCGGCTGTGGGGCGCGCAGGAGGCGCCGAGCTTCATCTGCTGGGGCCACAACAACCGCTCCGCGCTCGTGCGCGTGCCCTTCCACAAGCCCACCAAGGGCACCAGCTCCCGCGTCGAGTTCCGGGGCCTGGACTCCGCCGCCAACCCGTACCTGGCCTTCGCCGCTCTGCTCGGCGCGGGCATGAAGGGCATCGAGGAGGAGTACGAGCTGCCCGAGGGGGCGGAGGACACCGTCTGGCAGCTCACCGACCGCGAGCGCCGCGCGCTGGGCATCGACCCGCTGCCCACCGACCTGTACCGCGCCCTGGAGGCCTTCGAGGAGTCCGAGCTGATGGCCGAGATCCTCGGGGAGCAGGTCTTCGAGCACATCCTGCGCAACAAGCACGACGAGTGGCACACCTACCGCTCCCAGGTCACGGGAGTGGAGCTCGAGACCACCTTCGGCAGGATCTGAGCCGTGCCCGTCCCCTCCCGCGCCGAGCTCGTCCGGCTCGGCTTCGCCCGCGCCGATCGGGCCGAGCGCTTCCTCGCCGATCCGCTGCTCTCGCCGATGTCCCGCGAGCTGATCGAGGCCATCGCCGCCTCCGCCGACCCGGACGAGGCGACCATCGGCCTGCTGCGACTGATGGAGTCGATGGATCGGGCCGGCCTGCGGGAGCAGGGCCGCGCGATCCTCGCCGGGGAGTCTGGCCGGGACCTCGTGCGGGTGCTCGGGGCCAGCGTCGCCCTCGGCGACCACCTCACCCGCCACCCCGAGACGCTGTCCGCGCTGCTGGGCGGGCAGGACGAGCCGCTGGCCTCCGCGGAGGCCTATCGGACCCGGATCCTCGAGGCGGTCGGCGCCGATCCCGGTTCGGCGATCCCGGTGGCCTCCGGCACCGGGGACGAGCTGCGCATCGCCTACTTCACGAGCCTCGCCGGGATCGCCCTGGCCGATCTCACCGCCGCGGATCCCGTCGCGCTGCAGGTGCGCGTCTCCCAGGCCCTCGCGGATCTCGCGGCGGCCGCCCTCGAGGGCGCCCTGGCCCTGGCCCGCGCCCTCACCGAGGACCATGAGCAGGTGCTGCTGTCCATCCTGGCGATGGGCAAGACGGGCGCCCGGGAGCTCAACTACATCTCCGACGTCGACGTGCTGTACGTCGTCGCCCCGGCCGGGGGCGCGGAGGTCTCGGGGGAGACGCTCACCGCCGTGGGCGGGGCCCTGGCCCGGCATGTGGCCCGGGTGTGCTCCGAGCGGACCGCCGAGGGCTCGCTGTGGCAGGTCGACGCCAACCTCCGGCCCGAGGGCAAGGACGGCGAGCTGGTGCGGACCATCGACTCCTACCGCCGCTACTACGAGCGCTGGGCGGACTCATGGGAGTTCCAGGCGCTGCTGAAGGCCCGCCCCGTCGCCGGCGACCCCGGCCTCGGCGCCGCGTTCGTGGACCTCGTCCAGCCGATGGTGTGGCAGGCCTCCACCCGCGAGGGCTTCGTGGACGACACCCGCGCCATGCGCCGGCGGGTGGTGGACCTCATCCCGCATGCGGAGACCGAGCGCAACGTCAAGCTGGGCCCCGGCGGCCTGCGCGACGTCGAGTTCACGGTCCAGCTGCTGCAGATGGTCCACGGCCGCGGCGACGAGACCCTGCGCACCCGCGGCACCCTCGAGGCGCTCTCCCTGCTGCGCGACGGCGGCTACGTCTCGCGCGCGCAGGCCGACGAGATGGACGAGGCGTACCGCTTCCTGCGCGTGGTCGAGCACCGCATCCAGCTGCATCGTCTGCGCCGCAGCCAGGTCATCCCCGACGCGCCGGCGGACCTACGCCGCCTGGCACGGACCGTCGGCCTGGGCACGGAGGACTTCGCCCGCCGCATCGGCTCGGTGCGCCGCCGGGTCCGCCAGCTGCACGAGGAGATCTTCTACCGCCCCCTGCTGCAGACCGCGGCCGGGCTCAGCGACGGGGAGGTCCGCCTCACCCCGGCCTCCGCCCAGGCGCGGCTCGCGGCCATCGGCTACCGCGACCCCGTCAGGGCGACCCGGCACATCGCCGCCCTCACCGGCGGCGTCTCCCGCTCCGCGGCGATCCAGCGGCAGCTGCTGCCGGCGCTGCTGGAATGGTTCGCCGACGGCATCGACCCGGACATGGGGCTGCTGGCCTTCCGCCGCCTCAGCGAGGAGGCCGGGTCCACGCACTGGTTCCTCGGCATGCTGCGCGACAGCGGCGTGGCGGCCAAGCGCCTGACCCGGGTGCTCAGCTCCTCCCGGTACGTCGGGGACCAGCTGGTGGCGATGCCGTACGCGACGCGCTGGCTCAGCCGCGACGAGGAGCTGCGGCCGCTGCGCGCCGCCGAGCTGGGGGAGGAGCTCACCGCCTCCATGCGCCGGGCCTCCAGCGTCGCCGATGCGGTCACCGTCGTGCGCGACGTGCGCCGTCGCGAGATCACGCGCATCGCGCTGTCGCGCCTGTCCGAGCGCATCGGCCCGATCGAGGTGGGCGGGGCGCTGAGCGATCTCGCCGACGCCGAGCTCGCCGCCGCCCTGGACCTGGCCATGACCGAGGAGAACGCCCGGGGGATCCGCATGGCGGTGATCGCCCTGGGCAGCTTCGGCGCCCGGGAGATGGGCTACGCCTCCGATGCGGACGTGCAGTTCGTCGTCGAGGACGCGGGCGCCGGCGAGGACGCCGTGTCCCAGGGGATCCGTGTCGCCACCGCCGTCCAGAAGATCCTCAACGCCCCCAGCGCGGGGATGGACATGAAGGTCAGCGCGGATCTGCGGCCCGAGGGGCGGGCCGGGGCGCTGGCGCGGTCCGCCGACTCCTGGGAGGGGTACTACCGCCGCCACGCCGAGCACTGGGAGCTGCAGGCGCTGCTGCGGGCCCGGGTCTGCGCCGGCGACGCGGACCTCGCCGCGCGCCTCGAGGAGAGCCTGGACGCCCTGCGCTACCCGGCCGAGGGCCTCACCCCGGCGCGGGAACGGGACCTGTCCCGGATGAAGGCACGGATCGAGTCCGAGCGCCTTCCCCGCGGGGTCACCCCCGAACGGCACCTCAAGCTGGGGCGCGGCGCGATGACCGATGTCGAGTGGGTCGTCCAGAAGCTCCAGCTCGCGCACGCCGGCGCGGATCCGTCCCTGCGGATCGTCGGCACGCTGCCGGCCCTGGACGCCCTCGCGGCGGCGGGGATCCTGCCCGCCGACGAGGCGGAGGAGCTGGCCGAGGCCTGGCTGCTGGCCTGGCGGCTGCGCCGGGCGCTGTTCCTGTGGAAGGGGCGCGAGACCGATGCGCTGCCGGCCGACCGCACCGACCGCCGCGCCCTGGCCCTGCTGGTCGAGGGGTCCGATGCCAGCGCCCGCTCCCTCGAGGAGCACTATCTGCGCGTCACCCGCCGAGCCCGCGCGATCGCGGAACGGGAGATCTTCGGCGAGGTGATGCATCGGCTGCCCGGGGAGACCCATCCGTGAGACGCCACCCACCCCCGCGTCCCTGCCGTGCATCGGCCCGGGCACTGCGTAGGCTGGGATCACCATGACCTCTCCGAGACTGAGCATCGACACCCCGCGCGGCCGCATGTACGCGCTCGAGCCGGGCGGTGCACCGCTGTACCCCTCCATCACCACCGTCGCCGGGATGCGGGCCAAGGACCACCTGCAGGGCTGGTACGCCACCATGGCGTCGAAGCGTGCGCTGGAGATGTTCGACTACCTGCGGCGCAACCCCGATCGGGCGAGCGAGGAGATCCGTCGCGTGACTTCCTCCAAGTGGGGCACGCAGAAGAAGATCGCCGCCGCCGCGGAGGACTACACCCGCCGCGCCTCCGACTTCGGCACCTACGTCCATGCCCTCTGCGAGGACTGGGAGCGCAGCGGCTCCCGGCCCTCCCGCCAGGACATGTCCGACAAGGCCGCCCAGCTCCGCGCCGATGCCGGCGCCCTCGCCCAGGAGCGCAGCCTGGAGGACCTGCTGGCCCGCGCCGACCAGCGCCTGGACGGCTTCGGCTCCTTCCTCGAGGACTTCCAGCCGGAGTTCGTCGAGGTCGAGCAGACCGTGGTCAACCACGAGGTCGGCTACGCCGGCACCACCGACGCGATCGTGAAGATCGGCAACTCCCTGCTCAGCGCCGACATCAAGACCTCCAAGAAGGTCCGCGGGGACTACGCGCTGCAGGGCGTCGCCGTGGTCAACGCCGAGCAGCTGCTGGACGACGACGGCACCGTGCGCCCCATGCCGGACCTGGTGGGGGCGTGCGTGATCCACCTGCCCGAGGCCGGCGGCTACAGCGTCGTCCCCCTGCGCACCGGCGACGCGGAGTTCGCCGTCTTCCGCGCCCTGAAGCAGGCCTGGCTGTTCGAGGCCGAGGAGTGCATCAGCGCCCCCAGCACCACCCCGCAGCAGCTGCTGCTGAGCCTGCTGCGTGCCAAGGGCGGCCTGGACGCCCTGGGATCCCTCGCAGCGCCGAGCGGACGATCGGCCTCGCCCGACCGGACCGCAGCGCCGCTCGAGGAGGTCGCGCCGCTCGGCGACCAGCCCGCCTCCGGCCCGGCGCCGCTCTCGCCGCAGGAGATCCCGGCCGGCGCCGCGCAGCCCGCGGCGGCGCCCGATGGCGCGGCCCCGGCGGCCGAGGGCGCCGCGACAGCCCCCGGCCCTGATCTCTCCCGCGCTGCCGATCCGGCACCCCGGGACACCTCAGCGCTCCAGCCGCGCTTCTGACGGCCCGCATCGGCTCCCGCGTCCGCGATCCGGAGGCGGGATCGATGCGGCGCGCCGGCAGGAGCGCTGACCCCGCGACGGACCCGGGCCCTGACGCCGAACCGCCCGACCCGTGCGCAGCGATGCTGCGACGGATCGGGCGGCAGGGGATCCCGGGGGAGTCAGCTCACAGGTCGTAGTAGAGCTCGAACTCGTAGGGGTGCGGGCGGAACCGGAACGGGTCCACCTCGTGGGTGCGCTTGTAGTCGATCCACGTGCTGATCAGGTCCTCGGGGAAGACATCGCCCTCGGTGAGGAACTCGTAATCCGCCTCGAGCGCGTCCAGCGCCTCCTCGAGGGAGGAGGGCAGCTGCTTGATCTGCGCGTGCTCCTCCGGGGGCAGCTCGTAGAGGTCCTTGTCGATCGGCTCCGGCGGCTCGATGCGGTTGCGGATGCCGTCGATGCCGGCCATGAGCTGCGCGGCGAAGGACAGGTACGGGTTCGCCGACGGGTCGGGAGCGCGGAACTCGATGCGCTTGGCCTTGGCCGAGGTGCCCGTGACGGGGATGCGGATGCAGGCGGAGCGGTTGCGCGCCGAGTACACCATGTTCACGGGGGCCTCGAAGCCGGGCACCAGGCGCTTGAAGGAGTTCACCGTCGGGTTGGTGAACGCCACCAGGGCCGAGGCGTGCTCGATGATGCCGCCGATGTACCAGCGGGCGATGTCCGAGAGACCGCCGTAGCCGCGCTCGTCGTAGAAGAGCGGCTCGCCGTCCTTCCACAGGGACTGGTGGGTGTGCATGCCCGAGCCGTTGTCGCCGAAGAGGGGCTTGGGCATGAACGTCACGGTCTTGCCGGCGTTCCACACCGCGTTCTTCACGACGTACTTGAACTTCATGACGTCGTCCGCCGCCTGCAGCAGCGTGTTGAAGCGGTAGTTGATCTCCTGCTGGCCGGCGGTGCCCACCTCGTGGTGCGCACGCTCGACCTCGAGGCCGACCTCGGACAGCACGGCGCAGATGTCGTCGCGCAGATCCGCCATCTGGTCGTTGGGGGAGGTCGGGAAGTAGCCGCCCTTGACGCGCGTCTTGTAGCCCTGGTTCCCGCCGAACTCGGACTCGTCGCGGCCCGAGTTCCAGATCGCCTCGTCGGAGTCGATCTGGAAGAAGGAGCCGTTGATGTCCGTCTTGTAGCGGATGTCGTCGAAGATGTAGAACTCGGCCTCGGCGGCGAAGTTCGCGGTGTCGGCGATGCCGGTGGAGCGCAGGTACTCCTCGGCCTTGGCGGCCACGGTGCGCGGGTCGCGGGAGTACGGCTCGTCGGTGAACGGATCGACGATCGAGAAGTTGATGACCAGGGTCTTCCGCTCGCGGAAGGGATCGAGGTACGCGGTCTCGAGGTCCGGGATCAGCTTCATGTCCGACTCGTGGATCGCCTGGAATCCACGGATCGAGGAGCCGTCGAACAGCTGACCGGTGGCGATGGCCTCCTCGTCGAAGCTGGCGGCGGGGACGTTGAAGTGCTGCATCACTCCGGGAAGGTCGCAGAAGCGGATGTCGACGAACTCGACGTCCTCCTCCTGCACGTACTTCACGAGCTCACTGGGATTGCTGAACACGTATCCTCCATCTGGGCGCCGCCGGATGCGGCGCTCTGTCGGGTGTACCCGTCGGCCGGGCCGAGCCCCCGGCAGCCCGAGCGGAGCACCGCCGGGCGCCCGTCGGGACGGGGCTCGATGCCGGACAGTCTAGGTGCGGTGGGGCCGCCGCGCCGCGCACATCGCCAGGACGGACGCCGCGGCTCCCAGCGCGCGGCCCTACGCTGTGCCGGTGATGGAACGCAAGGATCTCGCCTCCTGGCTGGAGGGCGCGCCGCAGGACGCCGACTACGTCCGCGGATCGGCCCTCGGCCTCCCGCCCGACGGCCCCGGATCGGTGGCGCCGTTCGGCTGCCGCGTCGTGACGCTGCTGATCGACTGGGCTGTGAGCTCGGGGGTCAGTGCGCTGGTGTTCTCCTACGACCCTCTGGCGACGTTGTCCCTGTTCGCAGCCATGAACCTGGTGATGCTGACGCTCTGGGGCGCGACCCCGGGACAGCTCCTGATGGGCCTGCGCACCCAGCCCGTCGCGCGCCGCACCCCGATGCTCCTGCGGGCGGTCCTGCGCACCGCCGTGATGCTCCTCGTCCTGCCGGCCGCGATCTGGAACCGCGACCGCCAGCCCCTGCATGACGTCATCGCCGGGACCGCCGTCGTGCGGTCCTGATCACGCTGGGACGGAATGTCACGATCAGGTTACGAATGTAACGGTGAGGTCACGATGCCGTGATCGCAGGGTTCTCGGGTGTGGACTGGAGGGCCCCGGGCGCGACCCCGGACAGAGGAACGCCCCCGGACCGGCCGAAGGATCGGCGGGTCCGGGGGCGTCCGCGATGCGGGGCGTGCCCGTAGGGGGGGGTGGGCCGGGTCAGCGGCCGCGCAGCGCCTTGTGGTTGGGGCGCGCTCGCATCGGGTCCACGCCCTTGGGCACGGACTGGCGCAGCGAGCGCTTGAGCGCGGCCAGGCGACGGGAGACCTCGGCGGACTCGTCGCGGGTGAGGACCTTCTTCATCCGCGTCATGTGGGAGGGCAGCTTGTGCAGCGGGACCTCTCCCTCTCCGTCGCCGACGATGATCTGGTGCACCGGCACGTTCTCGTGGTTGAGGACGCGCCGCACGCTGCGACGCTCCTTCTCCAGGAGCTTGAGCGAGACGTTCGAGCCGTTCTCCGCGATCAGGGCGATGCCGGCGCGGCCGGAGGCGCGGAAGATCATCGTCTGGGTGCGGGGGTCCAGCTGCACCGGCTCGTCCTCCACGTTCCAGCCGCGGCGGATCGACTGCAGGGCCGCGAGCGAGGCGCCCTGCTGGCCGCGGATGCGGTTGAAGGCCGCGGCCTCCGCCTTGCGGGCGAGGATGAACATCGCCGCGAGCAGACCGAACGCCAGGCCCAGGAAGATGCCGTACCAGGGGCTGTTCAGGATCAACCAGCTCAGCAGGATCGCCACCACGAGGGAGGCCACCAGGGCGAGCACCATGTACGGCACCAGCGTGCGGTCGACCTTCCGGGTCATGTCGAAGACCTGGAGCATCTGCTTGAAGCGGCCGGGCTGCTTGGGCTTCTTCGCGTCGGCCGCGGGCGAGTCGTTCTTCTTTCGTGCCATCGTCTGCTTTCGGGGCGTCAGCCGACACGGGCCGCGTGACGGGCGACGACGCTCGCGGCCTCCTGTCGGGCGGGGGTGTTCTGGTCGAGGTGGCGCAGGTTCTCCGGGATCTCGCGCCCCAGCTTCTTCATCGCCTGGGCCCACAGGCGGCCCGCGCGGTACGAGGAGCGGACCATGGGGCCGGCCATGACGGCCAGGAAGCCCATCTCCTCGGCGGCCGTGGACAGGTCCAGGAACTCCTGGGGCTTGACCCAGCGGTCGATCGGGTGGTGCAGCTTCGAGGGCCGCAGGTACTGGGTGATGGTGATGATGTCGCAGCCCGCGTCCCGCAGGGCCTGCAGCGAGTCGAGGATCTCCTCGCTGGTCTCGCCCATCCCCAGGATGAGGTTCGACTTGGTGATCATGCCGGCGTCCTTGCCGAGGCGGATCACGTCGAGGCTGCGGTCGTAGCGGAACGCCGGCCGGATCTGCTTGAAGATCCGCGGGACGGTCTCGAGGTTGTGGGCGAACACCTCCGGCTGCGAGGCGAAGACCTGCTCGAGGGCCTCGGCGCTGCCCTTGATGTCATCGATCAGCAGCTCGACGCCGGTGCCGGGGTTCATGGCGTGGATCTGCTGGCACGTCTGCGCGAACAGACCCGCCGCGCCGTCGGGGAGGTCGTCGCGGGCCACGCCCGTGATCGTCGAGTAGCGCAGGCCCATCTCCTGGACGGACCTGGCCACCTTGAACGGCTCCATCGGATCGATGGCCAGCGGCTTGCCGGTGGCGATGTCGCAGAAGTCGCAGCGCCGGGTGCAGGTGTCCCCGCCGATGAGGAAGGTGGCCTCGCGGTCCTCCCAGCATTCGAAGATGTTCGGACAGCCGGCCTCCTCGCACACCGTGTGCAGGCCCTGGCCGTGCACCCGCTGCTTCATCGCGGAGTATTCCGGGCCCATCACGGCGCGGGTCTTGATCCACTCGGGCTTGCGTTCGATGGGGGTCTGCGCGTTGCGCGCCTCCACCCGGAGCATGCGGCGTCCCTCGGGAGCGATGGTCACGCTCGTGCCTCCTCGCGGTCGGGTATGCCGGCCAGTCTATCGGCCCTGCGGCAGGGCCGGTGTGTCACAGCGGGCGGGGCCGCGTGCGGTTGGCCACGAGCTCGCGCAGGTGCTCCTCCGCCGCGTCGATCACGTCGGCCACGGCCACCCGATGGCCCGCCTGCTCGGTCAGGGTGGTGACCTCGGCGTCCTCGATACCGCACGGGATCACGTTGCGGGCCCAGGACAGATCGTTGTCGCAGTTCAGCGCGAAGCCGTGCATCGTGGCGCGCTTGGAGACGCGCATGCCGATGGCCGCGACCTTCCGGTCCGGCATCCCCTCGCGCACGACCCACACTCCGCTGCGTCCCTCGACGGGCTCGGTCCGCACGCCCGCGCTCGCGCACACCGCGATCAGGGCGTGCTCGAGAGCGCGCACGAAGCCCACCACGTCGATCGGCACGGGCAGGGGGACGATGGGGTACCCCACCAGCTGCTGGGGGCCGTGCCAGGTGATCTTCCCGCCGCGGTCGATGTCCACCACCGGGGCGCCGTCGCGCGGGCGCTCCCGCTCCGCGGTGAGCTTGCCCGCCGTGTAGACGGGCTGGTGCTCCAGGAGGAGCAGCGTGGGAGGCCGGGTCCCGGCGACGACCTCCGCATGGATCTCGCGCTGGATCTCCCAGGCGCGCCGGTACTCGACGGGACCGGGGGGCAGGCCGAAGTCCTCATGCGCGTCGCCCCCGGGGAGGGGTTCGCCGAAGCCGAGCCGAATCACGTCCAACATCCCGCCGAGGATACTCCCACCTGCACGTTGTGGATGAACCGAGTCCACGCCGGAGCCTGTGATGTTCACTGGCCCCATGGACGAGGGCATGGGCGAGGCCAGGGACCGAGACGCGGGTGAGGACGCGGCGGAGGGCGCGCGCCTGCGGGTGGTGGATCCGCTCGCGGCGGCGATGGCCCGCGGCCGTCGCATCCGGTACGAGGACGGGGACCGGTGCGAGTCCCTGCTGCGGGCGGGCGGCGGGGCAGGGATCTGCCTCGAGGTCAGCGCCCGCAGCGCGGCCGGTCGCGAGACCCTGCGGCAGGAGGCGGAGGTGCTCGCCCTGCTGGCGGAGCGGCGGGTGCGGGCCGCGCCGCGGCTGATCGACGTGCAGGCCGACGGGTACCTGCGCGAGACCGGTCGGCCGCTGTGCGGCGGCTCGGGCCGCAGGATCGACCGTGACGGCGCCCCGGCGCCGGAGGAGCGCGCCGCCCGGGCACGGGCGCGGGAGGACATGGACGCGCTGCTCGAGGCGCTCCACGAGGTCGGTCACGTGCTGGGCCTGGAGGGAGCCGCCGGGCTCGCGGCCCGCGGCGACGGGAGCGTGCTCGTGGACGATCTCCGCGGGCTGCGCCGGAGCGCGGCGATCGCGGATCGGCTGGCCGACCAGCGCTGGCTGGATTCCGTGCTCGATGACCAGGGACGCACGCTGCGACGGCGCATCGACGAGGCGGCCCCTGCCGTCGCCCCCGAGTCGCCGGGCGGTCCCGCCGCGGACAGCTCGCCCTGGCTGCAGGAGGCCCGATCCGCAGCGCGGCCGCGGGCTGCGGAGGCGCCGGCGTCGGCTGCGGTCCCCGGCGGGCGAGCGGACGGGCGGAGCGCGCTGCCCGACGGGCGGCGCCGGGGCGCTCGTAACGGCGTGCGCCGCCGCGGCGGGCGGGGTCGCGGCGGGCGGCGTCGTGTCGCGGCGATCCTCGCCGGGGCGGGCGCGCTCGTCGCCTTCCTCGTGCCGGCGCTGGTCCTGCTCGGCGCTCCGCCGGGAGGCACGGACCCGGGGACGCAGGGGCAGCCGCCGGCCGCCTCGGTCGACGTGCCGGCACCGGACGCGGCACCGTCCGAGGCCGACGGGCCCTCGGCCGCCGCAGCGCCGTCCGAGGCCGCCGTCCCCGTCCCCTCCCTCGAGGACCCGCGCAGCGTGCTGACCGGGCTGGCGCAGCAGCGGCACGACTATGTGCTGGGCGTCGAGGACGACTCCGCGGCGGCCCCCGGGAGCCCGGCGGAAGCGGAGGACGAGGAGGTCCGCGAGGGCTATCGCGGCTCCAGCGTCCAGGGCTGGAGGACGGTGATCCACGGGGCGAGCGTCCGGAGCGAGGACCCGGACACCGGGACCGTCGTGCTGGAGGCCACGATCGAGGAGAGCGCCCACACCGTGCTCGGCGCGGACGGCGCCCGGCGGGACGTCCCCGGCAGCGGGATCGTGCCCGTGCGGGTCGAGCTCCAGCCCGTGCACGGCGCGTGGCGCATCCGTGAGGTCACCCCGCTCTGACGCGCCGGGCAGGACGCAGGGCCCGCACCCCGGACGGGGGTGCGGGCCCTGCGATGCTCCCGGCTCAGGGACGCCGAGCCGCGGCGGAGCAGATCACAGACCGAGGTCGGCCTGGAAGCTGCCCTCCTCCAGACGCTTCTTCATGAAGGTGAGGAAGCGGGCGGCGTCGCCGCCGTCGACCAGGCGGTGGTCGTAGGAGAGGAACAGGTACATCATCGACCGGATCGCGATGACCTCGTCCCCGTCCGGGGTCGTGATGACCGCCGGGCGCTTGACGATGGTGCCGCAGCCGAGGATGCCCACCTGGGGGTTGGGCACGATCGGCGTGTCGAACAGGGCCCCGCCCGAGCCGGTGTTCGTGATGGTGAACGTCGCGCCCTGCAGATCGTCCGGGCCCAGCTTGTTGCCCTTGGCCTTGGCGCCCAGCTCGCCGATCTGACGGGCCAGTCCCGCGAGGTTCAGGTCGCCGGCGTTCTTGATCACCGGCACGACCAGGCCGCGCTCGGTGTCCGCCGCCATGCCGATGTTCTCGGAGCCGTGGTACTTGACCACGTCGCCGGCGATCTCGGCGTTGAGCTTCGGGAAGGTCTTCAGCGCCTCGACGGCCGCCTGCATGATGAACGGCAGGAACGTCAGCTTGGCACCCTCGCGCTGGGCGAAGGAGTCCTTGGCCTTGCTGCGCAGCTTGGCGATCGCGGTCATGTCGACCTCGACGGCCGTGGTGAGCTGCGCCTGCGTGTGCAGCGACTCGATCATGCGGCTGGCGACGATCTTGCGCAGGCGGGACATCTTCTCCTCGGTGCCCCGCAGCGGGGAGACCTCGACCTTCGTCGGGGCGGCGGAGGCCGCCGCAGGGGCCGCGGCAGGAGCCGGAGCCGCCTCGGCGGCCTTCTTGGCGTCGATCGCGGCCTGCACGTCCTGCTTGCGGATCCGGTTGCCCAGTCCGGTCCCCTTCACGGAGGACAGGTCGATGCCGTTGTCCGCGGCGAGCTTGCGCACCAGCGGCGTCACGTAGCCCGACCCGGAATCGGATCCCGAGACCGCCTCGGAGGCCTGCGCGGCAGGAGCAGGGGCCGGTGCGGCCTTCTCCTCGGCCGGGGCCTTCTCCGGGGCCGGAGCCTTCTCCTCGGCGGGGGCCTCGGCGGCGGGGGCCTTCTCCTCCGCGGCGGGGGCCTTCTCCTCGGCCGGAGCCTCCTTCTCGGGGGCGGGGGCATCGGCCGGGGCCTCAGCGGCCGCGCCCGAGGAGTCGCCGATCACGGCCACGACGGCGCCGACCTCGGCGTCCTCGTCCTCCTGGACCTTGATCTCCAGCAGGGTGCCGGCGACCGGGGAGGGGATCTCGGTGTCGACCTTGTCGGTGGAGACCTCGAGCAGGGGCTCGTCGACCTCGACGCTCTCGCCGACGGCCTTGAGCCAGCGGGTGACGGTGCCCTCGGTGACGGACTCGCCGAGAGCCGGCATGGTCACATCGGTGCCCGAACCGCCGGAGGCGGGAGCGGACTCCGGGGCGGGAGCGGGAGCCTCGTCGGAGGCGGCGGAGGGAGCGACCTCCTCGGTCTCCTCCGAGCCGGTCTCCTCGGCGGCCTGCGCCGGGGTGGGCTCCTCGGCCTCGGCCTCGGCGGCAGGGGCCGCGGAGCCCTCGGAGTCGGAGCCCGAGCCGTCGCCGATGACGACGAGGTCGGCGCCGACCTCGGCGTCCTCGTCCTCCTCGACCAGGATCTTCTCGATGACGCCCGCCACCGGGGAGGGGATCTCGGTGTCGACCTTGTCGGTGGAGACCTCGAGCAGGGGCTCGTCGACCTCGATGGTGTCGCCCACGGACTTCAGCCAGCGCGTGACGGTGCCCTCGGTGACGGACTCGCCGAGAGCCGGCATCTTCACGGTTTCGGACATGGTGTTCTCCTTTGTGGGGGCGTCTCAGGCGTGGGCGTGCAGCGGCTTGCCGGCGAGGGCGAGGGCGGCCTCGCCGATGGCCTCGTTCTGCGTCGGGTGGGCGTGGACGAGGGAGGCGACGTCCTCGGGGTAGGCCTCCCAGTTCACGATGAGCTGCGCCTCGCCGATCTGCTCGGCGAGGTTGCGGCCGATCATGTGCACGCCGACGATCGGGCCGTTCTTCTCGCGGACCAGCTTGATGAAGCCGGTGGTGCCGAGGATCTGGGACTTGCCGTTGCCGCCGAGGTTGTACTCGTAGGTCTCGACGCCGTCCTCCCCGAACTGCTCCTTGGCCTGCTTCTCGGTGATGCCGACGGAGCCGAGCTGCGGGTCGCAGTAGGTCACGCGCGGGATGCCGGACTCGACGATCGGGGCGGGGTCCTGCCCGGCGATCCGCTCGGCGACGAGGATGCCCTGCTGGAAGCCGCGGTGGGCGAGCTGCAGGCCCGGGACGATGTCGCCGACGGCGTAGATGCCGGGGACGTTCGTCTCGAGGGTGTTCTTGTCCGCGAGCACGAAGCCGCGGTCCATCGTGATGCCCTGCTCCTCGTAGCCCAGGCCCGCCGTCGCCGGGCCGCGGCCCACGGCCACCAGCAGGTAGTCGCCCTCGAAGGTGGTGCCGTCCACCAGGGTCACGGTGACGCCGGTGTCGGTCTGCACGGCCTTCTCGAAGAAGGTGCCCAGGGAGAACTTGATGCCGCGCTTCTTGAAGGAGCGCTCGAGGGCCTTGGAGAGGGACTCGTCCTCGTTGGCGGCCAGGTGGGGCAGGCCCTCGACGATGGTCACGGACTCCGCGCCGAAGGACTTCCACACCGAGGCGAACTCGACGCCGATCACGCCGCCGCCCAGGATGATCGGGTTCTTGGGGACCTCGGGCAGCTGCAGCGCGGCCTCGGAGTCGAGGATGCGCCCG
This sequence comes from Brachybacterium phenoliresistens, assembly GCF_039530785.1. Classification (NCBI taxonomy): domain Bacteria; kingdom Bacillati; phylum Actinomycetota; class Actinomycetes; order Micrococcales; family Dermabacteraceae; genus Brachybacterium; species Brachybacterium phenoliresistens. The sequence continues at coordinate 347,891 of NZ_BAAAOW010000001.1, read as the reverse complement.
CCCAGCTCGAGGCCGGGGAGCGTCTTGGAGTAGGAGCCGGAGGCGAGCACGACGTTCTTGCCGGTCAGCTCGCGCACGCCCTCGGAGGTCTCGACGCTGACCGTGTTCTTGCCGGTCAGGCGGCCGAAGCCCTCGACGTACTCGACCTTGCGGGACTTCACCAGGCCCTGGAGGCCCTTGTAGAGCCGCCCGATGATCTTGTCCTTGAACTCGAGCGTGGTGGCGATGTCGATGCCCTCGAGGGACATCTTCACGCCCATCTCCGCGCCCTCGGCGGCGGAGTCGGCGACCTCGCCGACGTGCAGCAGGGCCTTGGTGGGCACGCAGCCGCGGTGCAGGCAGGTGCCGCCGAGCTTGTCCTTCTCCACGAGGGCGATCTTCAGGCCGAGCTGGGCGCCGCGCAGCGCTGCGGCGTAGCCACCGCTGCCACCTCCCAGGATCACGACGTCGTACGACTGGTCAGTGGATGTATCCGCCACCTTGTGAGCTCCCTCGGAATATCGGTGAAGGCGCGGGACGCTCTGTGGAGCCGTCTTCGCGCACGCTACGCGCTCCATGCTAGGCCACCGCGAGCCCCGGCGAGGGCAGGTCCGCGGGGCCGACGCCGGGAATGTGAGAGCCCCGACCCCGCGCGGCGGCGGGGTCGGGGCTCAGGGGACCTGTGCAGGTCGCAGCCGGGAGCGCGGCTCAGGCGGCGCGGTCCTCGATCACCTGCAGGACGGTGCGCACGCTCATCCCCGTGGCGCCCTTGCCGGTGTACCCGGCGGGCGAGGAGGAGAAGGCGGGCCCGGCGATGTCCAGATGGGCCCACTCGGCCTCGCCCACGAACTCCTGCAGGAAGATCCCGGCGGTGAGGGCGCCGCCCCACCGCTCGCCGATGTTGCGCAGATCCGCGACCCGGCCGGTGAGGTCCGCCCGCAGCTCCTCGGGGAAGGGCAGCGGCCAGAACGGCTCGCCCGTGCGCCGGGCGGCCTCGACGACCGCCGCGCGGGCGCCCTCGGTGCCGAGGACCCCGGCGGTGCGCTTGCCGAGGGCGACCATGGCCGCTCCGGTGAGGGTGGCGACGTCCATCACGAGGTCGGGCTGCTCGGCCACGGCGTCCACGAGCGCGTCGGCCATGACCATCCGGCCCTCGGCGTCGGTGTTGAGCACCTCCACGGTCATGCCGTTGCGCATGGTCACCACGTCGCCGGGGCGCTGGGCGCCGCCGCCGGGCATGTTCTCCGCGATCGCGAGGAAGGTGGTGACGCGCACCGGCAGCTCCAGGCGCGCGGCGGCGACCGTCGCCGAGAGCACGGTGGCGGCGCCGGTCATGTCCGAGGTCATCTCGTCCATCCCGGCGGCGGGCTTGATGGAGATGCCGCCGGTGTCGAAGGTGATGCCCTTGCCCACGAGCGCCACGTGCTGGGCGGCGCCGGCGGGGGCGTAGTCCAGCCGCACCAGGCGCGGCGGGCGGGCGGAGCCCTGGCCGACGCCCACGATGCCGCCGTAGCCGCCCTCGGCCAGCTGGGTCTCGTCCAGCACCGTGATCTCGATGGGCAGATCGGCCACGAGCTCGGCGGTCCGGGCGGCGAAGCTCTCCGGGTAGAGCAGGTTCGGGGGCGTGTTCACCAGGTCGCGGGTGATCTCCACGGCATGGGCGAGGACATCGGCCCGGGAGATCGCCGCCTCGACGTCCTCGGGCGCGGCATCGCCGGCGACGACCTCGATCGCCGACAGGGCGGGCTTGGGGGAGGAGGACTCGGACTTGTGGGCGACGAAGGCGTAGGCGCCCAGCGCCGCGCCCTCGATCGCCGCGGCCAGAGCGGCCGCATCGGCGCCCGGGGCGGCGATCGCCGCGGTGGCGACCCCGGCGAGGCTGCGGGTGGCGGCGCCGTATGCGCGGCGCAGCTCCTCCGCGGAGGCATCGTCGAAGGAGCCGGCACCGATGCCCACCAGCAGGATGCTGCCGGCGGCGAAGCCGCTGAGGGCCGGCAGGCGGTGCAGCTGCTCGCGGGCTCCGGTGGCCCCCACGCTGACGGCGGCGGCGCTCAGCTCGGCGGAGCCGGGGACGGAGGCGTCGGCGCCCTCGGCGCCGGTGAGGACGGGGAGGACGAGCACATCGGCAGTGACGTCCCCCACGGGCTGGGAGGTGACGGAGATTGTCGGCATTCCTCTATCGTAGGGGAGTCGCCCGGCGCTCCTGCCGGGCCCGCCCGGAGACCGGCATCCCAGGTCCGGGACCTGCGCGCAGCTCGGAGAGCTCGGAGAGAAGGACATGGCGATCGTGGTCATCGCGCTGCACGTGATCAGCGCCGTCGCCGCCCTCCTCGCGCTGTACTACGTGGTCAAGGATCTCGCCGCGGATCTCGTGCTGCTGGGGGCCTGCGCCCTGCTGCTGCTCGTGTGGCTGGGCGAATCCGTCGCCCTGGGGGCCCGCGATCTCGCCGGCGGCGAGGTGGGGGACCCGGTGCTGCTGTACGGATACCTGCTGACCGCCGTGCTGCTGCCGCTGGGCGGCCTGTGGCTCGGCGTGTGGGAGCGCAGCCGGTACGGCAGCGCGGCGATCCTCGTGGTGGCGCTGACCTCGATCGTGCTGCAGGTCCGGGTGGAGCAGCTGTGGCCAGGAGGATTCGCATGAGCAGGACCGCCCGCCCGGTCGAGGGGAGCTCCGCCGATGCCGGCGCGGCCGCCGGAGAGCCCCGCCCCGCGGCCGTCCCCGCCTCGCGGCGACGCGGCTTCGCGACCCTGCTCGTGATCGTCTACGCCGTCTTCGCGCTCTCGGCCTCGGCCCGCGCCGGCTACCAGGTGCTCACCGGCTTCGAGAGGGCCCCGGTCGCGTACGCGTTCTCGCTGCTGTCCGCGCTCACCTACATCGTCGCGACCGTGCTGCTGGCGCGGCGCGGCGGGGACTCCCGCGCCGCCCTGGTCGTCGTGGTCGCCGAGCTGGTCGGGGTGCTCTGCGTCGGCACCCTGACCGTGCTGGACCCGCAGCTGTTCCCCGAGGCGAGCGTGTGGTCCTACTACGGGATCGGCTACGCCTTCATCCCGCTGCTGCTGCCGGTGGTGGCGATCGCCTACCTCGCCCGGCGCCGGACGGCCGCTCGCCGCCGCGCCGGGGACGGTACGGTCTGAGCGTGTCCTCCTCGATCTATCCCCTGGTCTTCCGCCACCTCCTGCGCCGCCTGGATGCCGAGCAGGCGCATCGGCTGACCATGACCGCCCTGCACCGCGCGCACAGCCTCCCCGGCGGACCCGCCGTGCTGCGCGCCCTCTTCCGCACCCCGGCCCCGGGGCGCGACCGGCGCCCGGCGCGCACCGTCCTCGGAGCCCCGCACCGCAGCCCCTTCGGCCTGGCCGCGGGCTTCGACAAGCAGGGCGAGGCGCCGCTCGCGCTGCTGGACCTCGGGTTCGGGCACGTGGAGATCGGCACCGTCACCGCGAAGCCGCAGCCGGGCAACCCGCGCCCGCGCTCCTTCCGGCTGATCGAGGACCGCGCGCTGATCAACCGGATGGGCTTCAACAACCCCGGGGCCGCCGCGGTGGCGCGGAACCTCGCCCGGGCCCGCGCGAGCGAGCGCGGCCAGCGCGCCGTGATCGGCGTGAACATCGGCAAGTCCAAGGTCACCGCCCTCGAGGACGCCGCCGAGGACTACCGCTTCTCCGCCCAGCTGCTCGCCCCCTACGCGAGCTACCTCGCGATCAACGTCTCCAGCCCCAACACGCCCGGTCTGCGGGACCTGCAGTCCGCCGACTCCCTGCGCCCGATCCTCGAGGCCGTGCTCGAGGAGGCCGGGAAGGCCGGCCGGGACCTGGGCCGCGAGATCCCGGTGCTCGTGAAGATCGCCCCCGACCTGCACGATGCGGACATCCTCGACGTGGCCCGGCTGAGCCAGGAGGTCGGCATCGCCGGGGTGATCGCGACGAACACCACCATCACCCGGCCCGAGTCCCTGCGCGAGGACCGCGCGCGCATCGAGGAGATCGGGGCCGGCGGCCTGTCCGGCCCCGTCCTGGCCGAGCGCTCCCTCGCCGTGCTGCGCCTGCTGCGCGGGGCGCTGCCGGCCGAGGCGGTCGTCATCAGCTGCGGAGGCGTGGTTACCGCGGCCGATGTCCGCGAGCGCCTCGATGCCGGCGCCGATCTCGTCCAGGGGTACACCGCGCTCATCTACGAGGGGCCCGGCTGGCCGGGGCGGATCGCGCGAGGTCTCTGAGGGTCCCCGCGGGCGCCTAGGCTGGAGGGATGGAGGAGGACCTGTTCTCGCTGTCCGGCGACGCCCCGGCGCCCCGCACGCTCTCGGACCGCAACCGCGACCACCGCGCGCCGCTCGCGGTGCGGATGCGCCCGCGCAGCCTCGAGGAGATCGTCGGCCAGCGCGCCGCGCTCGAGCCCGGCAGCCCACTGCGACGCCTGGTCGCGGCCGACGACTCCCGCACCGCGCCCAGCTCCGTGATCCTCTGGGGCCCGCCCGGCACCGGCAAGACCACCCTCGCCTACGTCGTCGCACAGTCCGGCGACCGAGAGTTCGTCGAGGTCAGCGCGGTTCTCGCAGGGGTCAAGGACATCCGTGACGTGGTGGACCAGGCCCGCTCCCGGCTGCGCACCGTGGGCCGCGAGACGGTCCTGTTCGTCGACGAGGTGCACCGCTTCTCCAAGTCCCAGCAGGACGCCCTGCTGCCCAGCGTCGAGAACCGGTGGGTGACCCTCATCGCCGCCACCACCGAGAACCCGTACTTCTCGGTGATCTCCCCGCTGCTGTCCCGGTCGATCGTGCTCACCCTCGAATCCCTCGAGCGCAGCGACCTGGACACCCTGGTGGACCGGGCCCTGGCCGACGAGCGCGGTCTGGGCGGCGCGGTCACCCTCACCGAGGAGGCGCGCGAGGCGCTGCTGCGCCTGGGCGGCGGGGACGCCCGCAAGATCCTCACGTCCCTCGAGGCCGCCGCCGCGGCGGCGCTCCAGACGGAGGCCCGGGAGATCGATGCGGCGACGCTCTCGCAGGCCGTCAACCGCGCCGCCCTGCGCTACGACCGCGCCGGCGACCAGCACTACGACGTCACCAGCGCGTTCATCAAGTCCATGCGCGGCTCGGACGTGGACGCCGCGCTGCACTACCTCGCCCGGATGATCGAGGCGGGGGAGGACCCCCGGTTCATCGCCCGGCGCGTGGTGATCGCCGCCAGCGAGGAGGTCGGCATGGCGGATCCGACGGCGCTGCAGGTCGCCGTGGCCGCCATGCAGGCCGTGCAGATGCTCGGCATGCCCGAGGGGCGCATCCCGCTGGCGCAGGCGGTCGTCCACATCGCCACCGCTCCCAAGTCCAACGCCGCCTACACGGCGCTGGATGCCGCGATCGCCGATGTCCGGGCCGGGCGCGGGACGACCGTGCCCGCGGGGCTGCGCGACGCGCACTACGCGGGGGCGAAGAAGCTCGGCCACGGCGAGGGATACCAGTACGCCCACGACGCCCCGCACGGCGTGGCGACCCAGCAGTACCCGCCGGACGACCTGGTCGGCACGGACTACTACGAGCCGACCTCCCACGGCGCGGAGGCCGACCTCGCCCGCCGGGTGCCGGCGCTGCGGCGGATCATCCGCGGCCAGGGATGAGGGCGCGGGTGATGGACGGCACAGGGGGACACGACGCGGATCACGCCGTGCCCGGTTGAGCAGGGCGACCGCCTCGATTAGAGTCGTAGCCTGAATCCGCGGCTGCCTTTCTGGATTCACACCACGCGAACAAGAGGTATACCTCGTGACCAACGTCACCCGTGCGCGCCGCCAGGCGCGCCTCTCTCGAGCCCTCGGGCTCCCGCTGACCCCGAAGTCCGTGAAGTACTTCGAGAAGCGCCCCTACCCCCCGGGCGAGCACGGCCGCGCCCGTCGTCGCACCGAGTCGGACTACGCGGTCCGTCTCCGCGAGAAGCAGCGTCTGCGCGCGCAGTACGCCCTGCGCGAGAAGCAGATGCACCGCGCCTACCTCGATGCCAAGAAGCAGCCGGGCCTGACCGGTGAGTCGATGGTGGAGCTGCTGGAGAGCCGCCTGGACGCGCTGGTGCTGCGCGCCGGCTTCGCCCGCACCACCCTGCAGGCCCGCCAGGCCGTCGTGCACCGTCACGTGCTGGTCGACGGCAAGCTGGTGGACCGTCCCTCCTTCCGCGTGAAGCCGGGCCAGACCATCCAGATCAAGCCGAAGTCCCAGGCCATGGAGCCCTTCCAGATCGCTGCCGAGGGCGGCAACGCCGACGTGCTGGCGTCCACGCCGGCCTACCTGTCGGTGGAGCTTCCCGAGCTCAAGGCCAAGCTGGTCTCCCGCCCCAAGCGCGCCGAGGTCCCCGTGACCGTCGACGTCGCCCTGGTCGTGGAGTACTACGCCCGCTGACCGCACCCGCTCAGCCGAACAGCCCCGGCAGCCGTACTCCGGTACGCTGACCGGGGCTTTCGCTTTCCCCTCCGTACGACCCGTCCAGGAAGGACACCCACCCCCATGCGCACCGCCGAGATCCAGAGACGATTCCTCGACTTCTTCGAGAAGAAGGGGCACGCCGCAGTGCCCAGCGCCTCGCTCGTCTCCTCGGATCCGTCGATCCTCTTCACGATCGCCGGCATGGTGCCGTTCATCCCGTACATCGTGGGGACCGAGAAGGCGCCCTGGCCGCGCGCCGCGAGCGTGCAGAAGTGCATCCGCACCAACGACATCGAGAACGTCGGGCGCACCACGCGGCACGGCACCTTCTTCCAGATGGCCGGGAACTTCTCCTTCGGCGACTACTTCAAGGCCGGGGCGATCGACTTCTCCTGGGAGCTCCTCACCTCCTCGCAGGACGAGGGCGGGTTCGGCCTGGACCCGCAGCGGCTGTGGATCACCCTGTGGGAGGAGGACCAGGAGTCCTACACCCATCTCACCGAGGTGATCGGCCTGGATCCCGCCCGCATCGTGCAGCTGCCCTGGGAGGAGAGCTGCTGGGACACCGGCCAGCCCGGCCCCGCCGGCTCCACCGGCGAGTGGTACTACGACCGCGGCCCCGACTACGGGCCCGACGCCCCCTCGGGCCGGCAGGCGCAGTGGCCCGGCGACGAGCGCGCCGAGGACCGCTACCTCGAGATCTGGAACCTCGTGTTCGACCAGTTCCTGCGCGGTCCCGGCGCGGGCAAGGACTACGAGCTGCTCGGCGAGCTGGACGACAAGGCCATCGACACCGGGCTCGGCGTCGAGCGCCTGGCCTACCTGCTGCAGGACAAGCAGAACATGTACGAGACCGACCAGGTCTTCCCCGTCATCGAGCGCACCCAGCAGCTCACGGGCCGCACCTACGGCGCCGATGCGGAGGACGACGTGCGCATGCGCGTGGTCGCCGACCACGTCCGCAGCGCGATGATGCTCGCCTCGGACGGCGTGCGCCCCGGCAACGAGGGCCGCGGCTACGTCATGCGGCGCCTGATCCGCCGTGCGGTACGCTCCGTGCGCCTGCTCGGCTACGACCGGCCCGCGATGCCGGAGCTGCTTCCCGTGTCGCTGACAGCGATGCAGGAGGCCTACCCCTCCCTCGAGGCCGACGCCGAGCGCATCCGCGAGGTCATCTACGCGGAGGAGGACGCCTTCCGCCGCACCCTGGTCACCGGGAGCGCGATCTTCGACCAGGTCGCCGAGGAGGTGCGGGCCTCGGGCGGCCGCAGCGTCTCCGGCGCCGACGCGTTCCGGCTGCATGACACCTACGGCTTCCCGATCGACCTGACCCTGGAGATGGCCCAGGAGGTCGGGCTGTCCGTGGACGAGGGCGGCTTCCGCTCCGCCATGCAGGAGCAACGCGAGCGGGCGCGGGCGGATGCGGCCGCGAAGAAGGGCGGCCATGCGGACACGGCCGTCTACAACCGCCTCCTGGGCGAGCGCGGCGAGGCCGTGCCGTTCCTCGGCTACACCGACCACACCGTCTCCACCACCGTCGAGTCCGTGCTCGTGGACGGCGCCCTCGTCGACGCGGTCGACGCCCCGGCCGAGGTCGAGATCGTCCTCGCCGCCACCCCGTTCTACGCGGAGATGGGCGGTCAGCTGGCCGATCAGGGCCGCATCGCGCTGAACAACGGCGGCATCGTCGAGGTCGACGACGTGCAGTCCCCGGTGAAGGGCCTCATCGTGCATCGCGGACGCCTGGTCGAGGGCACGGCGGCGGCCGGCGTCGGCGCGATCGCCGAGATCGACCTCGAGCGCCGCGGCGCGATCGCGCGCGCCCACACCGCGACCCACATGGTCCACCAGGCGCTGCGCGAGGAGCTCGGCGACGGCGCCACCCAGGCGGGCTCGGAGAACTCCCCGGGCCGCATGCGCTTCGACTTCCGGTACGGCCAGGGGGTGCCCAGGAGCTCCCTGGAGCAGATCGAGGGGCGGGTCAACACGCAGCTGCAGCAGGAGCTGCTGGTCACCGACCAGCAGATGCCCCTGGAGGAGGCCCGCGCCGCCGGCGCGATGGCCCTGTTCGGCGAGAAGTACCCGGAGATCGTCCGGGTCGTCTCCATCGGCGGGGACTGGTCCAAGGAGCTGTGCGCCGGGACGCACGTCGCCACCACCGGAGCGATCGGCACCGTCCAGCTCATGGGCGAGTCCTCGATCGGGTCCGGGGTGCGCCGCGTCGACGCGCTGGTGGGCCTGTCGGCATACCGCTTCCAGGCCAAGGAGCACGCGCTCGTCTCCCAGCTCACCGAGCTGCTGAAGGTCGGCTCCGCCGAGGATCTCCCGGAGCGGGTCCGCGGCCTCGCCCAGCGGGTGAAGGACATGGAGAAGCAGCTCGCCGCCCTGCGCGGCGCCCAGCTGCAGGCCCAGGCCGGGGAGCTCGCCGGCAGCGCCCGCGACGCGGGTGGGGTGCGCCTGCTCGTGCACGATGCGGGGGAGGGCGTCGCCGCGGGAGACCTGCGCACGCTGGTCACGGACCTCCGCTCCCGCCTCGGCGAGGACGCTCCGAGCGTCGTCGCGGTCACCGGCTCGGTCGACGGGAAGGCCGCCCTGGTCGTCGCGACCAATGCGAGCGCCCGGGAGAAGGGGCTCCGGGCCGGGGCGCTGCTGCGCGCCGGGGCGGAGGCCATGGGCGGGCGCGGAGGCGGCAAGGACGACCTTGCGCAGGGAGGCGGCGGCGACAGCGCCCGGACCGCCCAGGCGCTGGACGCGGTCGCCGCCGCGGTCACGGTCGCCGCGTCCGCATGACCGGGCAGGGCGGCGGCGTTCCGCGCGGCATCCGGTTCGGCGTGGACGTCGGCGACGTCCGCGTCGGACTGGCCCGCAGCGACCTGGACGGCCTGATCGCGACCCCGATCGACACGCTGGCCCGCGACACCGCCGCCGCGACGGTGCTGGATCATGTCCGGGAGATGGAGCCGCGTGCCATCATGGTCGGGCTGCCCCGACGACTGGACGGCAGCGAGGGCCCGGCGGCCCGGAAGGCCCGCGACTTCTGCGCGGAGCTCACGGCCGCCCTCCTCGCGGCGGGCCAGGACGTCGAGGTCAGACTGGTCGACGAACGGCTCACCACGGTCGATGCCCACAAGGCCCTGCACTCCGCGGGCCGCAAGGGACGCAAGCACCGCACCGTGGTGGACCAGGTCGCGGCCGTGATGATCCTGCAGAGCGCCCTGGAGACGGAGCGCAGCACGGGAGCGCGGGCCGGCGAGCTGGTCGAGCCCGCCCTCCCCGACGGGACCCCGCCCGACGGCGAGGTCCCGCCCTCCTCACCGGCGCGGAAGGAACCCTGATGAACAAGCGCAGCTCCTTCGACGAGATCGCCGACTCCCAGAGCGGCGAGCCCTCGTCCGAGGCGGAGGGCGGCGCCGTGGTCAAGAAGCCGCTCACCGGCCGTCGACGTGCTCCGCGCCGCAGCCCGCTGCGCCGAGTGCTGCCCGTGCTCGTCGTCCTCCTCGCGATCGGCGGCCTCGGCGTCGGCGGCGTGTACGGGTACCAGTGGCTCACCGGCGCGGTGAACATCGGCCAGGCCGAGCCGACCGACTACGAGGGGCCCGGCACCGGCGAGGTCGTGATCGAGGTCAAGCAGGGCGACACCGGAACCGACATCGCCAAGACGCTCGTCGAGAACGACGTCATCCTCTCCACCGGCCCGTTCATCTCCCTGTTCGCCAACACGCCGGAGGCCGCCTCGATCACGCCGGGCACCTACCGGCTCAGGACGCAGATGTCCTCCTCCGCGGCGCTCACGATGCTGCTGGACCCGGCGAGCCTGGCCGGATTCCGGGTGACGATCCCGGAGGGACTGCGCCTGAGCGACATCTACCCGCGGCTCTCGGAGGCGACGGGCATCCCCGTCGAGGACTTCGAGGCGCTCACCGGCGATCCGGCCGCCATCGGGGTCCCGGAGAACCCCGCCGGGAGCATCGAGGGGTACCTGTGGCCCGGCCGCTACGACATCCCCGAGGACGCCACCGCCCAGCAGGTGCTCACGATGATGTGGGAGCGCATGAAGTCCGAGCTCGAGGCGCGCGAGATCCCGCCGGACCAGTGGCACTCCACGCTCACCATCGCCTCGATCGCCGAGAAGGAGGCGCGCACCCCCGAGGACTACGGCAAGGTGGCCCGGACCATCGACAACCGCCTGGCGGGAGTCGGCGAGGCCGGCGGCCGGCCGATGAAGCTGCAGCTGGACTCCACCGTCGCCTACGTCTCGGGCCGCAAGGCCGTCTCCACCACCCCGGAGGAGCGGGCCGTGGACAGCCCGTACAACACCTATATGCGCGCCGGCCTCCCCGTCGGCCCGATCGCCAACCCCGGCGCGGCGACCATCGACGCCGTGCTCGACCCGCCGGAGGGCGACTGGCTGTACTGGGTGACCGTCAACACCGACACGGGCGAGACCAAGTTCGCGACCACCAAGGCGGAGCATGACGCCAACGTCCGCGAATGGCAGGAATGGGCGGCGGCCAAGGATGGCTGAGCCCGGGCACGCGACGTCGAACGGACGCTTCGCCGTGGTCGGCAGCCCCATCGGCCATTCCCTGTCCCCGGTGCTGCACCGCGCCGCCTACCGGGCGCTGGGGCTGGACGGCCCCACGTACGACGCCTTCGAGGTGCCGGCCGGCCGGCTGCGGCAGTTCCTCGCCGACGGGCCGGGGCGCGACCTGCGCGGGCTGAGCGTGACGATGCCCGGCAAGCCCGAGGCGTTCGCGCTCGCGGCGCACCACGATGCGGTGAGCGCGCGCCTGCGCATCTCGAACACGCTCGTGCGCGCGGACGATGGCAGCTGGCGGGCCGAGAACCACGACGTCCACGGGATCGTCGCCACCTTCGCCGACCACGGGCTGCGGGGGATCACCCGGGGCGGGGTGCTGGGCTCCGGCGCGACGGCCCTGTCCGCGACCGATGCGCTGGCCGAGATGGGTGCGCAGGAGATCCTGTTCAGCGCCCGCGCGCCCGAGAAGCTCGCGCCGCTGCTCGCCCACGCCGCCGAGCGCGGTGCCGCCGGTCGCGTGGTGGACTGGTCCGAGAGCCGCACCGTGCTCTCCGCCGACGCCGTGGTCAGCGCGATCGCGGCCCCCGGCTCCCCGCCGCTGCGCACCGCATGGGAGTCCGCCGGGAGCCTCCCCGTCCCGGCGGTCTTCCTCGACGTCCTCTACGATCCGTGGCCCAGTCCGCTCACCGAGCTCCTCGCCGAGCGCGGGGGAGCGGTCGCCAGCGGTCTCGAGATGCTCGTGCACCAGGCCGCCCGGCAGGTCGAGTCCATGCTCGGCGTGGACGAGGGGCCCGTCGCGCCGATGATGCAGGCGGCTCTCGAGGAGCTGGCCCGCCGCGCCGACGAGGCCTGAGGCACCGCGTCCTGCCGGATCGGAGCCGGGCCGTGCCGCTCGGGGGAGCTCTCAGGCGCTCTCGCCCGGAGCGGCGGATCCCTCGTACCCGAGTTGCCGCCACGCCTCGTACACCGCGATCGATGCCGAGTTGGCGAGATTGAGGCTGCGGCGCGCCGGGAGCATCGGGATCCGCAGATGCGCCGTCACCCGCGGGTGCGCGAGCACGTGCTCGGGCAGGCCCGTCGGCTCGGCGCCGAACAGCAGGACGTCGTCCCGGCGGTACTCGACGTCCGCGAAGGACGTCTCGGTCCGTGCAGTGAACGCGAAGACCCGCGATCCGGGCAGCGTCGCGAGCGCCGTGTCGATGTCGGGGTGGATCCGCACCTCGGCGAGATCGTGGTAGTCCAGTCCCGCGCGGCGCAGCTTGGCGTCCTCGAAGTCGAAGCCGAGCGGCTCGACGAGATGCAGGCGCGCTCCGGTGACGGCGGCCAGGCGGATCGCATTGCCGGTGTTCCCGGCGATGCGGGGCTCGTGGAAGATGACGTGGACCATGCCGGGATCCTCCCACGTCGCCTCCGGCCGGCAGAAGGCACGGGCACGGGCGCCGCCCGAGCGTGATTGTCTTCACGAACAGCGTCTGTGGTGGTCACAGCGTCATGGACGCCCCTCGGCTCGTGCTACTGTTTACTCGTTGCCTTCGCGGTGGGAGCCGCGGAAGATCACCTGTCCGGGTGGCGGAATTGGCAGACGCGCTAGCTTGAGGTGCTAGTGCCCGTATTAGGGCGTGGGGGTTCAAGTCCCCCCTCGGACACCGACGATGTCGCAGGACATCGGAAGGGCCCCGACGCAGATGCGTCGGGGCCCTTCGCGTATCCGGGGGGCGTCGGCGTCTCAGGCGACCTCGGCGTCCTGCCGTCCGGACCGGTGCGAGCCCGCCGCCCTGGGCGGGGGCTCCGGATCGTGGCTCAGCGGTCCTCGCCGAAGCCGCCCTCGGAGGAGTCTCCTTCGGAGGTCTCCCCGCCGCTGTAGCCGCCCTCGGAGGAGCCGCCGCCGTACCCGCTCTCGGACGTCTCGCCCTGGGAGGACCGGCCGAGGCCGCCGCCCTCCGAGGTGTCGCCGCCGTCGTAGCCGCCCTGGGAGGAGCCGCCTCCGGAGAGCTGGTCGTCATCGCCGACCACGGCGGAGTCGCCGCCGCCGTAGCCGCCCTGGGAGAACGAGTCTTCGGAAGACCGGCCGTAGCCGTCGCCCTCGGAGGACTCCCCGCCGCTGCTGTAGCCGCCCTCGGAGGACTCCCCGCCGCTGCTGTAGCCGCCCGCGGAGGACTGTCCCTCCGACTGGCCGTAGCCGCCCTGGGAGGACTGTCCCTCCGACTGGCCGTAGCCGCCCTGGGAGGACTGTCCCTCCGACTGGCCGTAGCCGTCCTGCTCCGAGCTCTCGTCGTTGCCGTAGCCGTGCTCGTCGGAGGAGCCCTGGAACCGGCCCTGCGTCTCGTCGTCGCTGCCGAACTGTCCGCTGCCGTTGGTCTCGGTTATGGTGATCAGGTCCTCTGGTCGTGATGGATCTCTGCCGTCGAGCTCGTGCCCGGGCTCGACCCTAAGCACACGCCGACATGTGGCGCAAGACACAGGGGGATTTCGTCGTCATCTGTTCGTGATCATGGCTTCTGGAATTCTTGTGAATCGGTAAGCCGCTTCCTTCGTGAGGCGAAGTGCTATCACAGGACGATCACGGCGGATCCATTGTTCCCGTGGCGCCACGGCCGATCGCGCTTCCAGGATCATCGGTGCTGGTCAAGGACGCCCGATCGCCAGGGTCAGATCGTCGTGGACCTTCGCGCCCCGGGCTCGGTACCGGTCGAGCTGACGGTCTTCCTCCGCGCGGATGTCCGAGGCGAGCACGTCCTCGCCGCCGTGCGCGCAGGCATCGGCGAATTCTTCGACGGTATGCGTGCCGAGCTCCAGGATCGCGCGGACCGCGCCGTCGCTCGCGGCGATGACGCACAGCTCGTCGGACCACGGGAGCTGCTGGACGATCGCGTGCTCGGCCGCCGCGGGATCGTGGTGCGCGCACCAGAACCCGTCCTCCACGTTGCGTGCCGCGTCCAGCGCACGGAAGCGCAGAGGGATCTCCTCGCGCGCCGCAGAGCCCACCGGCGCCGCCTCCTCCCGGGCCGCGAGCTCGCGGCGCTTCGCCGCGACGGCATCGTGGACGCGCAGATCGGTGGTGAGATCGGCGCGGGCCACCGACCCCTCGGCGTCGGTGCGCGCCACGATGATGGCCGCGTCGCAGAGCACGAGGGTCTCGAGGGTCCTATCGCGCACCCGCCAGGCGGCCACCGTGCCGCTCGGGCTACCGGCGGCGAGGTCGCAGGTCCTCGCGTGCCGATCCCGCACGGCCGCGATCGCCCCGCCCAGGGCCTCCCGCATGCCCAGCCGACGACCGGCAGCCTCCGGGCCCCCGCCCTCGGCAGCCGCCGGGACCCCGACCTCGACGGCCGCCGGCACCGCGCCCCCTCCGGCCGCCGGCACCGCGCCCGGGGAGGCCGCGGGCGCGTCCTCATCGTGCTCCTCCGGCCCTTCCGCGAGGCGCAGCGCGAACTCGTGGGCGAGGGTGCGGGAGTACCAGGAGACCGAGTGCGAGCAGCCGCGGCGCATCGCCTTGTCCAGGCCGGCGCCGTCCACGACGACCGCGAGATCGGGCCCCAGCGCGACCGCGTCCTCATTGGTGCGATCCGGGGCGGCGGGATCGGTCAGGGTGGTGATGCGCATGGGCGGGGTCCTCTCGTCGGAGGGCGGATCCGAGGTCAGGGGGCGGGCGTGCGGGTCATGCCGCGGAGGAGCCCAGGGCGACCGCCACCAGCGGGCTCGCGAGCAGACCCAGGAACGGGCCCGCCAGCAGCACCGGGCCGACGGCGAAGCGGGCATCGGCCCTGCGGGTCACCGCCCAGGCCGCGGCGCCGGCCGCTCCCGCCAGCAGGAGGACCCCCAGCACGGCCGCGACCAGCACGTACGGGCCGAGGGTCGCGGACATGAGCACGACGACCGGCGCGGTCTTGGCGTCGCCCATCCCGATCAGCTGCGGGGCCAGCAGCGCCACGCCGATGCCGGCGACGGCGCAGACCAGCGCGAGCACGGCAGCGGTGCCCAGCGGTGACCTCAGGTCCGGCCGGAGCACGGCGAGCAGGCCGAGCGCCGCCGCCGTGGAGCCGGTGAGGAGGGCCACCCGCCGGTTGGGCAGGCGATGCTCGCGCCCGTCGATCCAGGCGAGCGCGACCGCCTGCGGACAGAACACCAGCAGCAGCACGCACAGCGCAGGGAGCTCGGGGGAGGGCATGGGCCTATTCCAGCAGAACCCGGCCGGGCCCGGGCGGGGCTGTGGACGACGGCGCCGAGCGCTGCCGTGCGGGGGCCGGAGCCGCCCTCAGCGCTGCAGGGTCGAGCGCACCCTGAGGATGCGCCGGCGCATCCACACCTTCTGCGCCCCGCCGATGTACATCCGGGTGCGGGCGAGCTCCCAGCGGCCGTACTCCGCCTCCTCGGTGACCGAGGAGCGCGCCGCCGAGATCGACACCCCGCGCGGGATGGTGACGATCTGGAACTCGTAGTCCTCGGGTCTCCGTCCCGGTTCCAGGGGCAGGTCGCCGGCCGAGCCGGTGGGCTGGATGCGGATCGAGGGATGCGTGCTGCGCGCCGTTCTGCGGGCCACAGGGACCTCCGTTTCACGCGGGGCGGGTCCGGGCTCCGGACCCGAGGGGAGAGGACGGGGAGCGGTCGGGACGAGGTGGGGAACAGGACTGTCCATTGTGCCGCTGAACACGGTACGGTCCAACCATGAACACGGATCCGCGTGCAGCACTCGCCGCTCTCATCGCAGCCCTGGAGCGCCACTACGAGGCGGCGGCAGCCTCGCACGGCGACGACGACCCCGCCCTGGATGCCGCCACCGACGGTCTGACCACCGCCTTCGACGCCTACGACGACGCCCTCTTCGAGGCTTACGACATCGCCACCCCGCTGATCGTCTTCGACGGCGACGACGAGGACGATGACGACGACTTCGATGACTTCGACGACCTCGACGACGACGAGGACGACGACGAGGACGAGGATGACGACTACGAGGAGGACGGCGAGGACGACCAGGAGCGCTGAGCGCCTCCTTCCGCTCCTGCACGGAATCTTCACCGCTGATCCGCTGCGCGGCGCCCGGTCCTGCACCGGGCGCCGCGTACTGTGTCACGGGGCCCCGGCGGGCGCAGTCCGCCGGCGCCGCCCCGCGGCCGGATGCCGCGGAGGCGGCCGTGCCCTCCTCACCGTCATCGGGCCGCTTCCTGCGCGCCCCCGTTCCCTCCAGGAGAGTCCGTGAGCTTCATCGATGCGATCATCCTGGGCATCGTGCAGGGGCTGACCGAGTTCCTCCCCGTGTCCTCGAGCGCCCATCTCCGTGTCGTCGGCGAGTTCCTCATGCCCGGCCGCGAGCCCGGCGCCGCCTTCACCGCGATCATCCAGCTGGGCACCGAGACGGCCGTGCTGCTCTACTTCTGGAAGGACATCACGCGGATCATCGGCCGCTGGTTCCGCGCCCTCGCCGGGAAGGTGCCCCAGTCCGATCCGGACGTGCGCATGGGCTGGCTGGTGATCATCGGCTCGATCCCGATCGGCGTGCTGGGCCTGCTGTTCGAGGACCAGATCGACCACTCCCTGCGGAACCTCTACATCACCGCCGCGATGCTCATCGGCTTCGGCCTCTTCCTCGGCGTCGCGGACCGCATCGCCCCGCAGCGCAAGGAGCTCAAGGACCTCACCATCAAGGACGGCCTGATCTACGGCGGCGCCCAGGCGCTGGCGCTGATCCCCGGGGTCTCGCGCTCCGGCGGAACCATCACGGCGGGCCTGCTGATGGGCTACACCCGCCAGGCCGCCGCGCGCTACGCCTTCCTCCTGGCCGTCCCCGCGGTGTTCGCCTCCGGCCTGTACAAGGCCGCCAAGGAGGTCCCCCCGCTGCTGAGCGCCGACGGGCGGGCGGCGGCCATGGCCGCGGGGGAGCCCAGCCTGCTGGCGATCCTCATCGCGACCGTCGTCTCCTTCGCCGTCGGGTACGTGGTGATCGTGTGGTTCATGCGGCTCATCGAGAACCGCAGCTACCTGCCCTTCGTCCTCTACCGCGTCGGCGCGGGCGTCGTCCTGCTGCTCCTGCTGGGCACCGGTGTGATCCATCCCCTGGCCGGCGGGGCCTGATCCCGGAGCCGTCGCCCAGGCCCGCGTGCGTATGATCGACGGGTGCGAGCCTGGAGAACACCGCAGATCACGCCCCTTCCCGCGAGCGGTGAGGCACCGCGGCTGCATGACACGCGCAGCGGTCTGATCCAGGAGGTCCGGCCCGCCCAGCCCGGCAGGGCCCGGCTGTACGTCTGCGGGATCACCCCGTACGACTCGACCCACCTCGGCCATGCCGCGACGTACCACGCCGCCGACCTCATGCGCCGCGCCCTGCTCGACGCCGGCTTCGAGGTCGAGGTCGCCCAGAACGTCACCGACGTCGACGACCCGCTCCTGGAGCGCGCCGACCGCGACGGCATGGACTGGCGCGAGCTGGCCCAGCGCGAGACCGACCGCTTCTCCGGCGACATGGAGGCCCTGCGGATCATCCCCCCGCAGACCTACCTCTCCGTGAGCGAGGCGATGGACGAGATCATCGCCCTGGTCCAGCGGCTGGTCGCGGCCGGCCGCGCCTATCAGGTGCCCACCCCCGACTCCGACGGCGAGGACTGGTACCTGGACCTCGCGCAGGACGGCGCCCTCGGCGGCGTCAGCGGCTGGGACGCCGCCCAGATGCTCGAGGTCTTCGCCGAGCGCGGCGGGGACCCGGACCGCGCGGGCAAGCGGGGGACCTTCGATCCTCTGCTGTGGCGCGCCGAGCGCCCCGGCGAGCCCGCCTGGGACGCCGGGAGCCTGGGCCGGGGCCGCCCCGGCTGGCACGTGGAGTGCGTCGCGATCGCGGAGGGCGGCCTGGGCCTGCCCTTCGACGTGCAGACCGGCGGAAGGGACCTCATCTTCCCCCACCACGACATGAGCGCCTCCCACGCGGCGGCGCTGGGCGAGGGCTTCGCGTCCGTGTACCCGCACGTGGGGATGGTCGCCTACCAGGGCGAGAAGATGAGCAAGTCCCTGGGCAACCTCGTGTTCGTCTCCGAGCTGGTGCGCCAGGGCGTGGACCCGGCGGCGATCCGCCTGGTCCTCATGGCCCACCACTACCGCAGCGACTGGGAGTGGACCGACGCCGAGCTCGCCCGGGCGCAGCAGCGTCTGGCCGCCTACCGCGCCGCCGCCCGCGAGGGGGCCGACGACTCCGACGTGGTCGCCGCCCTGCGCGACGCGCTGCGCGAGGACCTCGACACCGAGCGCGCCCTGCGCGTGCTGGACCGGTGGGCCGGCGGCGCCTCCCCGGGCCGCGACGCGGCGCCGGCGGCGGTCCCCGGCGCGCAGCGCCCCGCGGATGTTCCGGCCGCCCTGGACGCCCTGCTCGGCATCGCCCTGTGAGACGGGGCGGGCGCTGCGCCGCCCGCTACTCCTCCTCGCGGCGGCGCAGGAACTGCTCGAACTCGCGGGCGATCGCATCGCCGCTGGCCTCGGGCAGGTCCGTGGCGTCCTGCGCCCGCTCCAGGCGCTGCACGTAGTCGGCGACCTCCGGGTCGGTGCGGCACAGCTCGTCGACGCCGCGCACCCAGGCGGCGGCGTCCTCCTCGAGGTCGCCCAGCGGGATCGGGGCGGTGACCACGGACTGGAGCTCCGAGATGAGGCTCAGCACGGCCTTCGGGGCCGGATTCTGGGCCACGTAGTGCGGCACCTGCACCCACAGCGAGGTGGTGCGCAGACCGCGGGCCACCGCCAGGCGGCCCAGCACGCCGGGGATCCCGATCGGTCCCTCGTAGGCGTCCTCCGCGGCGCGCTCGTGGGTGCCGGGCTCGACCCGGGAGCTCACCGGCAGCGGCCGGGTGTGCGGGGCATCGGCCAGCAGCGCCCCCAGGGAGACGAGGGCGGTCGCGCCGGCGGCGTCGATCTGCGCGAGCACCTCGGCGCAGTAGGACTTCCAGCGCAGCGACGGCTCCGGACCGTGGACGAGCACCAGCTCGCCGCCGCGCTGCGGGGTGACGAGGTCGACGGCCGTGTCCGGCCACTCGATCTCCCGCAGCCCCTCCTCGGAGGTGCGGATCGAGGGCCGGCTGACCTGGAAGTCGGTGTAGTCCTCCGCGTCGATGAGCGCGAGCCGCCGGGAGGGCCACACGGAGAGCAGGTGCTCGATCACGCCGGTCGCGGCCTCCCCGGCATCGTTCCAGCCGCCGAAGGCGGTCACAGCGATGCGGGTCATCGTCCGATCATAGGTCTCCAGGAGCCCCTCGGGGGCGCGCCGATATGCTCGGTGGGCGGACCGCGGGTGCCGGGGCCCGGACGACGGAGGAGACCACGAGAGTGAAGCAGCCCGAACTGCGCCTGGGAGCGCTGCCGCCCATCCGGATCTCGCTGGGGACGCTCGTCACCGTCGCCGTGCTGGCGCTGCTGGTGCACCCCGCGGTGGCCCGGGTCGAGGGGATCTCGCCCGGGACGGCGCTGGCGGTCGCCGTCGGCATCGGCCTGTTCATGATCCTCTCGGTCGCCGTCCACGAGCTCGCGCACACCGTCGCCGCCCTCGCCTTCGGGGCGAAGGTCGATCACATCGCGCTGACCCTGTGGGGCGGCCACACCCAGTACAGCGGCGGGCGCCTGCGCTCCTGGCACTCGATCGTCATCTCCGTGGTGGGTCCGCTGAGCAACGCGGTCCTCGGGGCGGGCGCGGCGCTGGCCGATCCGCTCGTGCCCGACGGCTCCGCCGCCGCGGCCTTCCTCTTCTTCGCCTCGACGCTCAACTACGCCCTGGCGGTCTTCAACCTGCTGCCCGGACTGCCGATGGACGGCGGCCGCGCCCTCGAGGGCCTGCTCGCCGTGCTCACCCGGCGCCAGGCGCTGGCCACGCAGATCACCGCCTGGATCGGCCGCGGCATCGCCGTGCTGGTGGTGGCCTACGCGCTGTGGCGCACGGTCGGGTCGATGGACGGATCGGGGCTGCTGGTCATGCTGTGGGCCGTGCTCATCGCCTCCATGCTGTGGCAGGGCGCGAGCTCCGCGCTGCGCACCGCGCGCCTGGACGAGGCCGTCGCCCGGGCCGACCTCGCCCGCTTCGTGCGCCCCGCCCGCCGGATCGACGCCGACGCCCCGGTGTCCGGGCTGGCCGGGCTCGACCCCTCGACCCTGCTGGTGGGGGACGAGACGATCGGATTCGCCCTGATCGACCCGCGGGCCCTGGCCGCCGTGCCCGTCGGCGCCCAGGGGAGCACCCCGGTGCGGGCGGTGTCGACCCCGCTGCCGCCGCAGGCGGAGCTGCGCCTGCCCCTGGAGGGCTCCGCGCTGATCACCGCGATGCTCGCGCGCCCCTACCCGGTGTACCTGGTGCGCTCGGCCGCCGGCGAGCCGATCGGGACCGTCGCCTCGAGGGACGTCAACGCCCATCTGCGCGGCCGATCGGCGCCGGCGGCCTGAGCCCGGGGGCCGCCCGGCGCTGTGACATCGGCCGGAGCGGCCCGCCTGCGGGCGGACGCCGGGTCCCGTGCGGGCCGGGCGCACCTAGACTGACGAGCATGGATGAATCGCCCGAGACCGCCCGGACCGCCGCCGCCCCGGCGCCGCGCGCCCCGCGCCGGCGCCTGGACCGCACCGGCCCCTTCGAGGCGGGCGACAAGGTCCAGCTCGCCGACGCCAAGAACCGCATGAACACGATCACCCTCAAGGAGGGCGGCGAGTTCCACAGCCACCGCGGCGTGCTGCGTCACGACACGCTGATCGGCGCGGAGGACGGCGTGGTCGTGCAGGACTCGAACGGCACCGCCTACCAGGCGCTGCGCCCGCTGTATGCCGACTACATGCTCTCCATGCCCCGCGGCGCCGCGATCATCTATCCCAAGGACTCCGCGCAGATCCTCATGTGGGGCGACATCTTCCCCGGGGCGCGGGTGCTCGAGGCGGGCGTCGGCTCCGGCGGGCTGACCACCGCGCTGCTGCGCGCCGTCGGCCCGGAGGGCTCGGTCCACTCGATCGAGCGCCGCGAGGACTTCGCGGAGGTCGCCACCGAGAACGTGGAGACCTATTTCGGCGGCCCGCACCCCGCCTGGCAGCTCACCGTCGGCGATTTCCAGGACGTCGCCGTGCAGCTGTCCTCCGAGGGGCCCGTGGTGGACCGCGTGGTGCTGGACATGCTCGCCCCCTGGGAGTGCATCGAGGCCGCGGCCGGTGCGCTGGTCTCCGGGGGCGTGTTCCTCGCCTACGTCGCGACGGTCACCCAGCTCTCCCGCACCGCGGAGGCGCTGCGCGCCCACGGCGAGTTCACCGAGCCCTACGCCTGGGAGAGCTTCGTGCGGCCCTGGCACCTCGAGGGCCTGGCCGTGCGCCCGGAGCACCGC
This sequence comes from Brachybacterium phenoliresistens, assembly GCF_039530785.1. Lineage (NCBI taxonomy): Bacteria > Bacillati > Actinomycetota > Actinomycetes > Micrococcales > Dermabacteraceae > Brachybacterium > Brachybacterium phenoliresistens. Next base: position 326,640 of record NZ_BAAAOW010000001.1, on the reverse strand, counting down.
ATGAACGCCCACACGGGGTTCCTGCTCACCGCGCGGCGCACCGCCCACGGCACGCAGGCGCTGAGCCGTGCGCGTCGCCCCGCTCCCGGCTCGCAGGACATCGAGGAGCTCACCCACCCCGACAACGAGGGATTCGGCGGCAGCGATGCCGACTGGTCCGCCCAGGACCTCGGGGAGCGCGGCGTCGCCCCGCGCAAGATCAAGCGGGCGCTGCGGGACATCCGTCAGGGCCGCGACCGCTGACCCGGCGCCCCGTGCGCCATCCGTGAGGAGGACACCCCGGTGGGGATGAAGACGTACCAGGAGATGAGCACCGAGCTCGAGCAGCTCGCCACCCGCAACGACCGGCTCGAGGCCGGCCTGCGGGCCGCCCGCGCGCAGATCGTCCAGCTCAAGACGGACCTCGAGCGCGTCGGGGACCCGCCCAACGCCTATGCCACCTTCCTGCGCCGCACCGAGGGCACCACCGTCGACGTGCTGCACAACGGGCGGCGGCTGCGCGTGGCCACGAGCGCGAGCCTGGATCTCGAGGCCCTGCGCCCCGGGGCGCTGCTGCGGCTGAACGAGGCGCTGGCCGCGGTCGAGCACGTCGCCGACGCCGAGGACAGCGGCAGCCTCGTGGTGGTCCAGGAGGCCCTGGCCGACGGCCGCGTGATCGTCCAGGTCACCCAGGACGACTCCCGGGTCCTGGGGCGCGCCGGCGGGCTGGAGGAGGAGATCCTCCACCCCGGCGACCACGTGCTGGTCGACCTGAAGGCGGCGCTGGTGCGCGAACGGATCGACCGCGCCGAGATCACCGACCTCGTGCTGGAGCAGGTCCCGGACACCTCCTTCGAGCAGATCGGCGGGCTGCGCGACCAGATCGAGACGATCCGCGACGCCGTCGAGCTGCCCTTCCTCCAGCAGGACCTGTTCCGCGAGTACGGCCTGCGCCCGCCCAAGGGCGTGCTGCTGTACGGGCCCCCCGGCTGCGGCAAGACGATGATCGCCCGGGCCGTCGCCCACGAGCTGGCGCTGCGCTCCGCGGAGGCCGCCGGGGTGAGCATCGAGGAGGCGCTCGCGCAGTCCTCCTTCCTCAACGTCAAGGGCCCCGAGCTGCTGAACAAGTACGTCGGCGAGACGGAGCGGTCGATCCGCCTGGTCTTCGAGCGGGCCCGGGAGCGCGCCAGCTCCGGCCACCCCGTGGTGGTCTTCTTCGACGAGATGGAGTCGCTGTTCCGCACCCGCGGCACCGGCGTGTCCAGCGACGTGGAGACCACCATCGTGCCGCAGCTGCTGGCGGAGATCGACGGCGTCGAGTCCCTCGAGAACGTGATCGTCATCGGCGCCTCCAACCGCGAGGACATGATCGACCCGGCCATCCTGCGCCCCGGCCGCCTGGACGTGAAGATCCGGGTGCGCCGTCCCGACGCCGAGGCCGCTCGCGAGATCCTCGGCATCTACCTCGACTCCTCCGTCCCGGTGCGCGCCGTGCGCGAGCACCTGCTGGAGCGGGCCGTCGAGCTGATCTACGCCGAGGGGCCGGCCACCGAGTTCGTGCGCCTGGTCTACTCCGACGGCGGCGAGGAGACCCTGCACCTGCGGGACTTCGTCTCCGGCGCGGTGCTGCGCAACATCGTCGACCGCGCCAAGAAGTACGCCGTCAAGGACCACATGGCCTTCGGCGCGGCCGGGCTGTCGCTCGAGCACATCGAGCTCGCCGTGGACGCCGAGTTCTCCGAGAACGAGGACCTGCCCGCCGGCGCGCACGCCGAGGACTGGGCCCGCATCTCCGGCCGCCGCGGCCGCCGGGTCGACCGGGTGGTCCCGCTGCGCCGCGACATCGTCCTGGAGGAGGCCGATGATGCCTGAGACCGCCCCCGGGATCACCACCGAGCGGCCGATGGGCATCGAGACCGAGTTCGGGATCGCCCACGCCGACCCCGCCGAGCGCGGGGACGTCGGCGCCTCCAGCTCGATCATGCTCTCCCATCTCGTGGTCGGGGCCTATGCGCTGCTGGCCCCCGAGCAGGGCCCGCGCGGCCACCGGGTGCGCTGGGACTACGGCGACGAGTCCCCGCTGCGGGACGCGCGCGGCTTCGAGATCCAGCGCGCCGCCGCCCACCCCACCCAGCTCACCGACGCCGTGCGCGACGCGCACGTGCCGAGCATCGACATGGACGTCCCCCTGGCCGCCGCCGAGGTCGCCCCCGAGGGCGAGGACGCCGAGATCCTGGACTGGGCCCTGCGCCGCTCGATCAGCAACGCCGTCCTCACCGGCGGCGCCCGCTGGTACGTCGACCACGCCCACCCCGAGTACTCCTCGCCCGAGGTCCTGCGGGCCCGGGAGGGGGTGCTCGTGGATCGCGCCGGGGAGGTCGTCGCCCAGCGCACCATGGAGATCCTCGCCGCCGCCGAGGGCGTCCCGGACGTCGCCCTGTACAAGAACAACACCGACGGCAAGGGCGCGTCCTACGGCACCCACGAGAACTTCCTGCTGGACCGGGCGGTGCCCTTCGACCGGGTCGTCGCCGCGCTGGTGCCGTTCCTGGCCAGCCGGGCGATCGTGGTGGGCGCGGGCCGCGTGGGCATCGGCACCCGCGGCCAGGACGAGGGCTTCCAGATCTCCTCGCGCGCGGACTTCTTCGAGGCGGAGGTCGGCCTGGAGACGACGCTGAACCGTCCCATCGTCAACACCCGCGACGAGCCCCACGCCGATGCCTCGCGCTTCCGGCGCCTGCACGTGATCATCGGGGACGCGAACCTGCTGGAGACACCGACCTACCTCAAGCTCGGCATGACCTCGCTGGTGCTCGCCGCGCTCGAGCGCGAGCATGCCACGGGGGAGCGGATCCTGCCGCGGATCTCCCTCGCGGACCCGGTCGCCGCGGTCCGCACCATCAGCCACGACCTGTCCCTCACCGCGCCGCTGCCGCTGGCGGACGGCGGGACCACCACGGCGCTCGAGATCCAGCGCGCCTGCTGGTCCGCCGTCGGCTCCGTGCTGGATGCGTCCGATGCCGAGAGCGCGGACGTCCATGCCCAGTGGGGCGAGCTGCTCACGCTGCTGGCGGAGGACCGCGAGGCCGCCGCCGACCGCATCGAGTGGGTCGCCAAGCTGCAGCTGCTCGAGGGCTACCGGGCTCGGCACGGGCTCGCCTGGGGCGATCCGCGCCTGCGCATGATCGACCTGCAGTTCGCGGACCTGCGTCCCGCCCGCAGCCTGTACGGGAAGCTGCGCGCCGCCGGGAGGGTGCGGACGCTGGTCACCGAGGAGGAGGCGGCCCGCGCCGCGGTCGAGCCTCCTGCCTCGACCCGCGCCCATCTGCGCGGGCGCCTGATCCGCGAGCATCCGCGCCACGTCACGAGCGCCGGCTGGGACGTGATCACCCTGGCCGGCGACGCGGACGGCGGGCTGACCCTGCGCTGCGCCGATCCGCGCCTCGGTGCGCGATCATGGCAGGACGCGCACGGCATCGACCCCACGGCCGACATCGACGAGATCCTCGCCGCCCTGCGCGCGCTGACCGACACACCCCCGCCCCGGACCGGGGCCCAGCACACCGGAGGAACCACGCCATGAGCCAGCAGACCTTCAGCAGCAGCGGCGGCGCCGGCGACGACGAGCAGGGCGAGGAGACCGCCGTCGGCGGCCAGACCTTCGCCTCCGCCCAGGCCGCCGACTCGCTGCTCGACGAGATCGACGAGGTCCTCGAGTCCAACGCCGAGACCTTCGTGCGCTCCTTCGTGCAGAAGGGCGGCCAGTGACCGCCGTGCCGACGCGCGATCGGGCGCACCGATGAAGCGCCGCGTCGGAGGTCTCGAGACCGAGTACGGGCTGGTGTGCGTGCGCGCCGACGGCACCCGCGCCCTCGAGCCGGAGGCCGCCGCCCGCGAGCTGTTCCGGCCCGTCGTCGCGCTCGGCCGCTCCTCGAACGTGTTCCTCGGCAACGCCGCACGGCTCTACCTCGACGTGGGCTCCCACCCGGAGATCGCCACCGCCGAATGCGACGACTGGTGGGACCTGGTCGCCCAGGACCGGGCGGGGGAGAGGATCCTCGCGGACCTCGTCTCCACCGCGAACGCGCGCCTGGCCGAGCAGGGCGAGGACGCCCGCATCCACCTGCTCAAGAACAACGTCGACTCCGCCGGCAACGCCTTCGGCAGCCACGAGAACTTCCTCGTGGACCGACGCGGCGAGTTCACCCGCCTGCCCGGTGCGCTGCTGCCGTTCCTGGTCACCCGCCAGATCATGACCGGTGCCGGCGGCGTGGTGCGCGAGGCCGACGGCGGCGCCCGCTTCGTCTTCTCCCGCCGCAGCGACCACATGTGGGAGTCGGTGTCCTCCGCGACCACCCGCACCCGGCCCATCATCAACACCCGCGACGAGCCCCACGGGGACGCCACCCGCTACCGGCGCCTGCACGTGATCGTCGGCGACTCGACCATGTCGGAGACCTCGACCTGGCTGCGCTTCGCCACCACCGACCTGGTGCTGCGCCTCATCGAGAGCGGGCAGGTGCTGCCGGAGCTGAAGCTGGCCGACGACATCGCCGCGATCCGCGCCGTGGCCCGCGACCTGCGCGGATCCCAGCCCGTCGAGCTCGAGTCCGGGGCGGCGATGAGCTCCCTGGAGATCCAGCAGCGCTACCTCGACCTGGTGGCCCCGCTGGCCGACGAGAGCGAGCAGATCGTCCTGGAGACCTGGCAGCGGTCCCTGGACGCCGTGCGCACCGGGGACCGCTCCTGGGCGCGCACCCGCCTGGACTGGGCCATCAAGGAGGCCCTGTTCGAGGAGGTCGGCGCCCGGCGCGGCATCGGCCTGGACAGTCCCCAGATCGAGCGGCTGGACCTCGCCTACCACGACATCGACCCCGAGCGCGGTCTGTTCTCCCGCCTCCAGCAGGCCGGGCGCGCCCCGCGCGTGCTCGAGGATGCGCGGATCGAGGCGGCGCGCACCACGGCTCCCACCACCACCCGCGCCCACCTGCGCGGACAGGTCGTCACCGAGGCCATCGCCCACGGCGTCGACCACGTCGTGGACTGGACCACGATGCGCCTGGTGCGTCCCGGGGCGATGCCCGTCACCGTCCTGGACCCCTTCGCCACGCAGTCCGACGAGGTCGACGCCCTGCTCGCGCAGATCCGCGCCGCCGGGACCGCGCGGCCCGACCCCGTCTGAGACCCCCGTCGCCGGCGCCGTCCCCATCGCCCCGCCGTCCCCCAGGCGGAGCCCGTACCCTGGCTCCGACCGGGCCGCACCCCGCCCGCAGCACCCGAACGTGAAAGGTCACCTCGTGATCCGACGCCGCGCCCTCCTGGGCTCCGCCATCGCCGCCACCGCCGCCATCGGCCTGGCAGCCTGCACCGACGACTCCGGGGACCCGGAGGCCACCGGCGGTGCCTCGGACGGAGGCGGCGAGGTGCTCTCCGCGGTGAGCATCAGCGAGGACCTCGCGGCCGAGCCCGTCGTCGAGTTCACCCCGCCGCTGTCGGTGGACCGGGCCGACTCGATCGTCGTCGTCCCCGGGGACGGCGCCGCGATCGCCGAGGGCGACACCCTGCTGTGGCGCTCCCTGTACGTCGCCGGGGCCAGCGGGGAGACGCTGCAGTCCTGGTGGCAGGGCGCTCCCGCCGGGGGCGTCACCGTGAGCAGCGACGGCATCGGCGAGGCGGCCGCGCAGTTCCTCACCACCGTCACCGTCGGCAGCCGCGTGGCCATGTCCGGCTGGCAGAAGGACTCCAACGGACAGATGGTCTCCCTGGTCCAGGTCGCCGACATCGACTCCGTGGTCAGCCCCCTGCGCGCCGAGGGCACCGCCGAGGCGCCCTCGGGCACCTACCCGGCCGTCACCCTCGGGGACGACGGCGCCCCCGCCATCTCCGGCCCGGGCGAGGGGGAGCCGCCCAGCGCGACCGTCCGCGAGGTGCTCATCACCGGCACCGGCGAGGCGACCGCCGAGGGCGACTACCTCGTCATGCAGTACACCGGCTGGAACTGGGAGGACGGCTCCCAGTTCGACTCGTCCTGGGAGCGCGGCGCCCCCTTCGGCTTCGTCCAGGGCGAGGGCCGGGTCATCACCGGCTGGGACGAGAACCTGCTGGGCCTGCCGGTGGGGAGCCAGGTCATGCTGGTCATCCCGCCGGCCGAGGCCTACGGCCAGGAGGGCGAGTCCCAGCACGAGCTCGCCGGGAAGACCCTCATCTTCGTCGTGGACGTCCTCGCCCGCGGCCCCCGCAGCGCCTGAGAACCATCCATCCGCAACACCCCACCCCGAGGAGCACCATGAGCAGCAAGCCCGAGATCGACCGTCCCGAGGGCGACGCCCCCACCGACCTCGTCATCATCGACGAGCTCGAGGGCGAGGGCCCCGAGGCCGGCCGCGGCGACGTCGTCGACGTGCACTACGTGGGCGTGTCCCACTCCACCGGCGAGGAGTTCGACGCCTCCTGGAACCGCGGCGAGCCGCTGCGCTTCCAGCTCGGCGTCGGCCAGGTCATCAGCGGCTGGGACCAGGGCGTCCAGGGCATGAAGGTCGGCGGCCGCCGCCGCCTCGAGATCCCCTCCCGCCTCGCCTACGGCGACCGCGGCGCTCCGCCCGTGATCGCCCCGAACGAGGCCCTCGTGTTCGTGTGCGACCTGGTGGCCGTCCACCAGCGCTGAGCATGCCCGAGCCGATCGCGGCGGGGACGCAGGACGGGCTCTTCGAGCCCCCTGCCCCCGCCGCTCCCGTTCCGGAGCCGGACCGCGCCGCGACCCGGCCCGGCCGCCTGCGCACCACCGCCGGTTTCGACCTCGCCGAGCACGAGCCCGTCGCCCGCGTCCAGCTGATCGGTGCCCTGCCGCACCTGGACCGGCCCTTCGACTACGCCGTCCCGGCCGATGCCGCCGCCGCGGGCCCCGGAATGCGCGTCAAGGTGCGCCTGGCCGGGCGCGAGATGGACGGCATCGTCCTGGAGCGCACGGACACCCCCGCGACCGACCGCCCGCTGGGGCCCATCGCCCGCCTCGTCTCCGAGGACGTGGTGATCTCCCCGACGATGCTGCGCGTGTGCGCCGAGGTCGCCGAACGCTGCGCCGGCACCCTCGGCGACGTGCTGCGCCTGGCGATCCCGCCGCGCCACGCCCGCGCCGAGAAGGCCGACCGGACCGCGGAGCAGGCCGAGCAGGAGGACGTCCCCGCAGCCGATGAGGCCGACGGGCCCGAGGAGTCCGACGAGGGCGGGACGGCCGAGGGGGTCGAGGGCGCCGGCGAGGCCGGAGAGGACGATGCCCGGATCATCGGCCGGTACATCGGCCTGCAGGCCCTGGTCGATCGCGCCGGCTCCGCGGAGGGCCCCGTCCCGCGCGCGGGCATCGTGCTGGAGCCCGCGGATGCCTGGACCCAGGTCACCGCCGCCGCGATCTCCCGCCTGGCCCCGGGCCGGGGAGCCCTCGTCGTCGCCCCCGACATGCGCGACGTGGACCGGCTGCACCGGGTCCTGGAGGCCCGCGGCATCCCCCACGAGGTCCTCGGCAGCGCCGACGGGCCCGAGAAGCGCTACCGCGCCTTCCGGCGGATCCTGCGCGGGGCCAGCCGGATCGTGATCGGCTCCCGGTCCGCCGCCTTCGCCCCCGTGCGCGACCTCGCGCTCATCGTCTGCTGGGACGCGGCCGACGACCTGCTCGTCGAACCCCGCGCCCCCTACCCGCACACCCGCACCGTCCTCCAGTGCCGCTCCCACGAGGAGCGCGCCGCCCTGCTGCTGCTGTCGACCTCGTGCTCCACCACCGAGGCGATGCTCGCCGGACAGGGGTACCTGCGCCTGCTCGAGCCCGCCGGGGCGCCTCTGAACGCCGTGCGGCCCCGGATCGTCGCCATGGACGATCACCTGCGCGAGCGGGAGGGCCCCAGCGGCCGCTCCCGCCTGCCGCAGGCCGCCATGCGCGTGATCCGGGAGGGCCTGGGCCGGGGGAGCGTGCTGGTGCAGGTGCCCCGCAGCGGCTACGTCCCCGCGATCGCCTGCACCTTCTGCGGCACCCGCTGCCTGTGCCCCACCTGCTCCGCCCCGCTGACCCTGCGCAGCCGCGACCACGGCCTCCAGTGCACGGTCTGCGGCCGGGTCGAGGACGGCTACCGCTGCCCGGAATGCCACCGCACCGGCGTGCGCGCCGTCGTGATCGGCTCCACCCGCACCGCCGAGGAGCTGCGCCGCGCCTTCCCCGAGGCTCCGCTGGTGGTCGCCGGCGGGGCGCACGGCCCCGTCCCCGACGATGCCGTGCCCGAGGGCGCCATCGTGGTGGCGACCCCGGGGGCGGAGCCCGCCCCCGAGGGCGACTACGCCGCCGCCGTGCTGCTGGACTGCGACGCCATGCTGGCGCGCGCCTCCTTCGACGCCGATGTCGAGGCCGTGCGCCGCTGGACCAACGCCATCGCCCTGGTGCGCACGGCCCGGGACGGGGGAGAGGTCCTCGTGGTCGGCACGGCGACCCTCCCGGCGATCCGCGACCTGGTGGCCCACCGCTCCCGCGTGTTCCTGGACCGGGTGCTCGAGGACCGCCGCCAGCTGGACCTGCCGCCGTTCCGCAGGATCGCCGAGGTCACCGGGGACCGCGCGGCCGTGCGTACCTTCCTCGAGGAGACCGACCTGCCCGACGGCACCAGCGTGTTCGGCCCCGTCGATCTCGAGGAGGGGGCCGATGCCCGCGGCGCCCGCGCCGTGCTGCGCCTGGAGCCGCAGCGCTCCCGCGAGCTCACCGAGGCGCTGCGCGCCGGCGTCGCCGCCCGCAGCGCCCGCAAGCGCCCCGGCAGCCTGCGCGTGCGCCTGGACCCGCCCGACGTCTTCTGATCGGCGGACGCCCCCGGCGCCGGCCCCGGGTGCCGGAGCGATCACCGCGACCGGGGGACCTGTCACCGGCCCCGCCCCGGACGACCCGCATGAGGCCGTCCGCACGCAGGAGCGCGAGAGGGGTCACGGCGCAGGCACGGCGGGCCGGGTGCGGGCGCCCCTGCCGCCCTACAATGGCGCACATCATGCGAGTCCTCTTCGCGGGCACACCCGCCGCCGCCGTCCCTTCCCTGCAGGCCCTGCTCGGCAGCGACCACGAGGTGGTCGCCGTCCTCACCCGGCCCGACGCCCCCACCGGGCGCGGCCGCACGCTGCGGCCCTCTCCCGTGCGCGCCGTCGCCGACGAGGCGGGCGTGCCGGTCCTGACCCCGCGCACCCTGCGCGACGCCGAGGTGCAGGCGCAGCTGCGGGAGCTCGCGCCCGAGGCCGCACCCGTGGTCGCCTACGGGAACCTCATCCCCCCGGCGGCGCTGGACATCCCGCGCCACGGGTGGATCAACCTGCATTTCTCCCTGCTGCCGGCCTGGCGGGGCGCCGCCCCGGTGCAGCGGGCCGTGCTCGCGGGCGAGACCGAGACCGGCATGTCGACCTTCCGCATCGACGCCGGGCTGGACACCGGGGACGTGCTCGGGATGCGCGGCGCCCGGATCGGCCCGCTGGAGACCTCCGGGGAGCTGTTGGATCGTCTCGCGGTCGAGGGTGCGCAGCTGCTGGTGCAGACCCTGGACGAGCTGGCCGCCGGCACCGCCGTGGCCACGCCGCAGGAGGGCGAGGCGACGCACGCCGCGAAGCTCACCTCTCAGGAGGCGCAGATCGACTGGAACGCCCCGGCGGAGGCGGTGAGCGCCCACATCCGCGGCATGAGCCCCGACCCGGGCGCCTGGACGCAGCTGCGGGGGGAGCGCTTCAAGGTCCTCGGCGTCGAGGCGGCGCAGGCCCCGGAGGATCTCGTGCTCGCGCCCGGGCAGCTGCACGCCACCCGCCGCAGCGTCTTCGCCGGCACGGCCACCCGGCCCCTCGCCCTGGGCACCGTCGCCGCGGCGGGGAAGAAGGCGATGCGCGCCGCGGACTGGGCGCGCGGCGCCGCTCTGACCGAGGGGACCGCCTTCGACACGGTCCGGATCCAGGATGCCGAGGAGGCACGATGAGCGAGGGACACCGCAGCGGCGACGGCCGCGGGCGCGACGACCGCCGGCGCGAGGACCGCGGACGCGAGGACCGGCGCGGACCCCGCCGGGATGATCGCGCCGGGCGCGAGGACCGGCGCGGACCCCGTCGCGGCGACGGCGATCGCCCCCGTCGCGACGACCGGGGCCCCCGCGGAGAGGACCGCGGCCCGCGGAGGGACGACCGGGACGAGCGCCGCGGCACCGGCGAACGTCGGGGCGGCCGCGACGCCAAGGGACGCGAGCGCTCCGGCTCCCGCGGCCAGGGCGGGCCGCGACGCGGCTGGTCCGAGAGCCGTCCCTCGGAGCGCTCCCGCCGATCGACCTCCTCGCGCAGCGTCGCCTTCGAGGCGCTGCGCACGGTGCGGGAGGACGACGCCTACGCCAACCTGGTCCTGCCCGGTCTGCTGCGCCGCTCGCGCGTCTCCGGTCGGGACGCCGCCTTCGCCACCGAGCTGTTCTACGGCTCGCTGCGCGCCCAGGGCCGCCTGGACGCGATCATCGCGGCCTGCGTGGACCGCGGGCTCGACGACATCGAGGGCGACGTGCTCGACGTGCTGCGCCTGGGCGCCTACCAGCTGCTGGACATGAGCGTCGCCCCGCATGCGGCGACCTCGGAGACGGTGGCGCTGGCCCGCGAGGTCGCCGGGCACGGGGCGGGAGGCTTCGTCAACGCGGTGCTGCGCCGGGTCGGCGAGCGCGACCTCGACTCCTGGATCCAGGAGGTCGCCCCGGCCCGCGAGGAGGACGAGGTCGGGCACCTGGCCATCGCCCACTCGCATCCCGAGTGGATCGTGCGGGCGCTCTCGGACGCGCTGGCCGCCCACGGCCGGGACCGCTCCGAGATCGACGCGCTGCTGGCCGCCCAGAACGCGGCCCCGGCCGTGTCCCTGGTGATGCGGCCCGGGCTGACGGACCTGGACGAGCTCATCGACAACGGGGCGAGCGCCGGCCGCCTGTCGCTGTTCGCGGCGTCGTGGCCGTCCGGGGATCCCGGCGGCACCGACCCGGTGCGCGAGGGCCGCGCCGCCGTGCAGGACGAGGGCAGCCAGCTGATGGCCCTGGCCCTCGCCCTCGGGGCGGACGACCTCGTGCTCGAGGAGAACGGCCGCTGGCTGGACCTGTGCGCCGGCCCGGGCGGGAAGACCGCCCTGCTGGCGGGGCTGACCGTCGACCATGACGCCGAGCTGCTGGCCGTCGAGCTGCAGGAGCACCGCACCCGCCTGGTCGACCGGGCCGTGGCGACGCTCGTCGAGGCCGGCGCCGAGGTCACCACGCGCACCGCCGACGGCCGCGACATCGGAGCCGAGATGCCGGCGACGTTCTCCCGCGTCCTCGCCGACGTCCCCTGCTCGGGCCTGGGAGCGCTGCGCCGGCGCCCCGAGTCCCGCTGGCGGCGCACCGCGGCCGATGTGGGCCAGCTCGGCGGGATCCAGCGGGACCTGCTGCGCAGCGCCCTGGACGCCACCGCGCCCGGGGGAGTGGTCGCCTACGTCACCTGCTCGCCCCACCTGGCCGAGACCCTCCTCATCGTCCAGGACGTGGTGCGACGCCGTGACGACGTCGAGCAGCTCGACGCCCGTCCCGCGGTGCGCGCCGGGCTGCTGCCCGCGGCCCAGGACGTCGAGCTCGGCGCCGGCCCCGGCGTCCAGCTGTGGCCGCACGTCCACGGCACCGACGCCATGTTCATCGCGCTCCTGCGCCGCACCCCCGCCCCCTGAGAACCGGAGGATCCCCCGCCATGCCGTACTCGACGGACCGTGACTTCATCCACCCCAGCATCCTCAACGCCGACTTCATGCGCATCGGCGAGGAGCTGGACCGCATCGGCACGGCCGATGCCGCCCACGTCGACGTCATGGACAACCATTTCGTCCCCAACCTCACCTTCGGCGCCGACATGGTCGAGCAGATCGTCTCGCGCAGCCCGATCCCGGTGGACGCGCACCTCATGATCGAGGAGGCCGACCGTCATGCCCCCGTCTTCGCGGAGGCCGGGGCCGATTCGGTGACCTTCCACCTCGAGGCGGCCAAGGCCCCCGTGCGCCTGGCCCGGGAGCTGCGGCGCAAGAACGTCGCCGTGGGCGTCGCGCTGCGCCCCGCCACCCCGATCGAGCCGCTGCTGGACGTGATCGGCGAGTTCGACATGCTGCTGATCATGACCGTGGAGCCCGGCTTCGGCGGGCAGAGCTTCCTCGAGGGCATGCTGCCCAAGATCCGCCGCGCCCGCGCCGCGATCAGCGAGGCGAACCTCGAGGTCTCGATCCAGGTCGACGGCGGGGTCAGCCGCGAGACGATCGAGCGGGCGGCCGATGCCGGCGCGAACGTGTTCGTGGCCGGCTCGGCGATCTACAAGGCCCCCGACAGCGTCGAGGAGATCGCGGTGCTGCGCGATCTCGCCGCCGCGCACCGCCACTGAGGGCACCCTCGTGATCCTGGACGCCCTGCAGTGGCTCTTCGATGCCCGTCTGGAGTTCTCCGGCGGCCAGTTCATCCTCTGGCGCGAGGTGCTGGGCAACGTCTTCGGGCTGCTCAGCGCCCTGGGCGGGATGCGGCGCAAGGTGTGGGCGTGGCCCATCGGCATCGTGGGGAACGTGCTGCTGCTGACGGTGTTCCTGGGCACGGTCTTCGGCACCCCCAACGCCATCGACCTGTACGGCCAGGCCGGCCGCCAGATCATGTTCATCGCCACCTCCGTGTACGGGTGGGTGCGCTGGCGCCAGGCGAGGACCGAGGGCGGGACGGCGGTCGAGCCGCACTGGGCGTCCTGGAGCACGCGCGTGCTGCTGCTGGTGGCGCTGGTCGGCGGCACCGCGCTGCTGACCCCGATCTTCCGGGCGCTGGGCTCCTACGAGCCGGTGTGGTCGGACGCCTGGATCTTCATGGGCTCGCTGCTGGCGACCTTCGGCATGGCCAAGGGCTGGGTCGAGTTCTGGCTGATCTGGGTGGCCGTGGACATCGTCGGGGTGCCGCTGCTGCTGAGCGCCGGCTACTACGCGAGCGCGTTCATGTACGTGTTCTACGGGATCTTCACCCTGACGGGCTTCTTCGTGTGGTGGCGGGTGCGGGCCCGGCAGGAGGGCGAGAGGGTGCGCGTCGAGACGGCGCACCTGGACCCCACCGTCCGGCGGGACTGACCGCCCGCCGCGATCACGGGCTCGCGCGCCGGGAGAGGGATGCGCCGCTCACGGGCCGGTCCGATGCGGCACGGCCCCTCGCGGACCGCTAGGCTGACCGGGTGAAGGATTTCGAGACGCTGTACGCCGAGCTCACCGAGAAGGCCCGCACCCGACCGGAGGGATCCGGGACGGTCGCCGAGCTGGACTCCGGGGTGCACGGCATCGGCAAGAAGATCGTCGAGGAGGCTGCCGAGGTCTGGATGGCCTGCGAGCACGAGACCCATGACGACGCCGCGCTGGAGATCTCCCAGCTGCTGTACCACACGCAGGTGATGATGGTCGCCAAGGGCATCTCCCTCGAGGACGTCTACCGCAAGCTCTGAGCGCCGCCCGCTCACCGCCACCGCGTCCGCCCCCCGTCCCGGACTCCTCCGCATCGGCCCCGACCCGGCCCCTCAGCATCGGACCCCCGCCCGCGACCTGACCGTCCGGCAACTCCCGAAGGAGCAGCTGTGCTGCGTATCGCCGTGCCCAACAAGGGCGCCCTCTCCGAGCCCGCATCGGACCTCCTGTACGAGGCCGGGTACCGTCGCCGCGGCCATCTCAAGGAGCTCGTGCTGGTGGACGAGGACAACGGCGTCGAGCTGTTCTTCCTGCGCCCGCGCGACATCGCCGTGTACGTCGGCTCGGGCACCGTGGACGTCGGCATCACCGGCCAGGACATGCTGCTGGACTCCCGCACCCCGGCCGACGAGCTGCTCGAGCTGGGCTTCGCCCGCTCGACCTTCCGCTTCGCCGCCCCCTCCGGCCAGCAGCGCGACCTGGCCTCCCTGGCCGGCGCCCGCATCGCCACCAGCTACGAGAACCTCGTCGAGGACCACCTCGCCCAGAAGGGCATCGACGCCGAGGTCGTGCACCTGGACGGCGCCGTCGAGTCGAGCATCCGCCTCGGCGTGGCCGAGGTCATCGCCGACGTCGTGGAGACCGGCACCACCCTGCGCCAGGCCGGGCTGGAGACCTTCGGGGACCCGATCATGACCAGCCAGGCGGTGCTGTTCTCCCGCCCCGGCATGGAGCTCGAGGACGACGCCCGCCGCACCCTGGACGTGCTGATCCGCCGCGTGCGCAGCGTGCTGGTGGCCCGCGAGTACGTGCTCATCGACTACGACATCCCGCAGGAGAAGCTGGAGGCCGCCGTCGCGATCACCCCCGGCTTCCAGGCGCCGACGGTCTCCCCGCTGCACAACGGATCCTGGTCCGCCGTGCGCTCCATGGTCGAGCGCAAGCAGGTCAACCGCGTGCTGGACGACCTCTACGACGCCGGGGCGCGCGCCATCCTCGTCACGGCCATCCAGGCCTGCCGGGTCTGAGCCGATGACGCAGGCCGCGCCGGAGGTCGGACCCGAGGGCACGATCGTGCTGCGCCCCCGGCTGGCCCGCATCGCCGGCTTCGCGATCGGCGGCCTGGTGCTCGCCGTCAGCGTCGGCAGCGCGCTGCTGGTGGGGAGCTTCGACCTGCCCAACCGGATCATGTTCGTCGCCTTCGGGCTGGCGGTGTTCTGGTTCTGCTGGCGCGAGGCGATCGTGAAGGTCGTCGCCGAGCCCGACCGGCTGGTGGTGCGGAACCTGCTCAGCGTGCGCACCCTGGAATGGGCCGAGGTGATCGGCGTCAGCTTCCCGGCCGGCGACCCCTGGGCGCATCTCGACCTCGCCGACGGCGACACCCTGGCGACGATGGCGATCCAGCGCTCGGACGGGGAGCGCGCCCTGGCCGATGCCCGGCTGCTGGCCCGGCTGGTGCGCGAGCGCGGCGAGGCCCACCCCTCGCAGGAGCCGCCGGCGCTCTGAGGCCGATGGGCCTCGGCAGGCCGCAGGCCGCCGGGGGCTCGTCGGGCGCCGAGGTTGCGCGGGGCCCGGGAGCGGGACTCCTCAGACGATGAGCGATGCCGCCGCGCGACCGGCCAGCGCGCCGTACACGAACGAGGCCGGATCCTCCTCGAGCCCGCGCCCCATCGTGGACAGGCGCACCGGCAGGGCCTGCAGCGCCGCCAGCAGCCCGTCGTCGGGGACCTCCACCAGCTCGTGGACGAGGCCCCGGCGCGCGGCCTGCTCGATGATGAGCTGCTCGACCTGCGCCGTCACCTGGGCGTGGAAGACCCAGTCCCCGGCACGGCGCGGCGCGAGCACGGGGAACCGCGCGGGGACCAGGGTCATCCGCCCGTAGGCCGTCGCACTGTGGTGGGACAGGCCGCGGTGCCGGGCCCGCTCATCGGCCTCGGAGACCCGCAGGGCGCCGATCGGCGCCCCGCCCAGGACGCCGGCGGCGTTGAGCACGTCCCCGGCCTGGACGCCGGAGAAGCCCCAGCCGGTGCCGGTGCCCAGATTGCCCGGGCCCTGGATGACCACGGCGACATCGGCCTCGAGCACATGCCGGGCCCCCAGCAGCGCCGAGTGCACGGTCACCGCCTCGAGATCCCCGCCGAAGGCCTGCCCGGCGGTGACGGAAGCCGTGATTAGGCCGCGCTCGCGCAGTGCGGCGAGGGTGCGCGAGTAGGCCGCCGGCAGCGCCGCGCCGTCGGTCATCACGTAGACGATCCGGGCCGAGGGCGCCTCCGCACGGATCCCCGCGACGATCGGGGCGAGCGAGGAGTGCAGATCCGCGACCACCACCGGCATGCCCTCGACGTCGCGGGCATGGGAGATCCGGGCATAGTGCGGGCTCGCCGGATCGTCCAGGGCGTCGACCATCGTCTGCATCGGCGTGTAGCGCAGCTTCATCATGTGGCCGGCGATCTCCGCGGCGTCGGGGGAGTCGTCCCGGCGGGAGACGACGATCGCGTCGCCGCCGGTGCCCAGCCCGCGCCGCAGCGCGTTGGTGTTCAGGTCGACCGTCTCGCCGACCTGCGGGGTCCCCACCAGCTCGGTGTACGCCAGGGCGCGCAGGGTCTCCGGGGCGCCATCGGCCCCCGTCACCTCGACCTGGAGGGAGGCCACTCCGGGCCAGCCCCTCCGATGGGCGATCACACGTCCACTCTCCCAGCGCAGCATGCCGTCAGAGTAGGCCACCTCCCTGAGGCCCGGTCTGCAGGTCGCGACGCCCGGCGGCCCTCCGCGTGGCTAAGCTGAGGCGGTGGCCTCTCGCAATGTCGAACGACTGCTCAACGTCATCATGACCATCGGCTCGCGCCCCCGGCGCGGGATCGACCGCGCGACCCTCTTCGAGGCGATCCCGGAGTACGCGGCCGCCGCGACCCAGGACGCCGCGGAGAAGATGTTCGAGCGCGACAAGACCGCGATCCGCGAGCTCGGGCTGCCGCTGCGCACCGAGCGGCACGATCTGTGGGACGAGAACATCGTCCACTACCGGCTGGACACGGATGCCGGCGGCGACGACCTGCACCTCAGCGAGGGCGAGTACACGGTGCTGCTCGCCGCCAGCCGCGCCTGGGACGATGCGGCCGCCGGGGGAGCGGCCCGCCGGGTGCGCGCGAAGCTCCTGAGCCAGGGCCTGGACGCCGACACGGACCTGCTGCGGCGCACGCCCCGCGGCTCCGTCGAGTCCCTGCCCGTGCTCACCCCGCTGCTGGAGGCGGTCAGCACCGGCAGCCGCGTCTCCTTCGCGTACCGCTCCGCCCGCGGAGAGCGCACCGATCGCACGGTCGAGCCGTGGGTCGTCGGCGTGCACGAGGGGCACTGGTACGTGCTGGGCCACGACCTGGCCCGCGAGGGGACCCGCGTGTTCAAGGCCTCGCGCATCGAGTCGTTCCCGCGGATCGGCGGGCCGATCAGCCATCCCCGCGAGGAGGGGATGACGCTGGAGACGGCGCTGGCCGGCATGACCGCGCACGAGGACCGGGCTCGAGCCCGCCTGCGGATCGAGCCGTACAAGGCGCTGGCCCTGCGCGATGCCGCCGGCGCCTCGCTGCGGGCCCGCGAGGTCGAGCTGCCGGCCATGCCGCGCTCCGCGGCGCTGCGGCAGGTGCGCGCCAACGCCCGCTGGATCACCCTGGTCGACCCTCCTGCCTGGCGGGACGCGCTGGCCTCCGCCTATGCGGAGATCGCCCGGCTGCACACCGGGCAGGCCGACCTCGCGAGGATCGAGGACGCGCCCGTGCGCAGGCCCGCCGCGATCCGTCGCTCCACCAGCGGCGCCGACCACCTCTCGCGCCTGGTCAGCCTCGCCTCCTACGTGCTCTCGCGCGGGGAGGTCGAGGTCTCCCAGCTCGCGGAGGATTTCGGCATCTCGCAGAAGGAGCTCATCGCCGACCTGCAGATCCTGTTCGTCTGCGGGGACTTCGCGACCGGCTGGGAGCAGGACCTCATCGAGGTCACCTGGGAGGACGGCTTCGTGCGGGTCCGCAACGCCGACGCCCTGCGTCGCGCGCTCAGCCTCACCGCCGCGGAGGCCACGGCCCTGCTGGCCGGGCTCGCGGCCCTCGAACCGGTCGCCGGGGAGGAGGCGGAGCTGGTCGCCTCGGCCCGCGCCAAGCTCCTCGCGCGACTGGGCACCGCGGCCCCGGGGGAGGACGAGGCGGAGCCGCCGACCGATGCCGCCGCGTCCCCCGTCACGGATCCGGCGGCCGACGGCGCCTCCGACGGCGCCCCGAAGGTCGAGCTCTCCCGCAGCGAGCAGATCCTCGACGCGCTGCACCGGGCGATCCGGGAGGACCGCCCGGTCGTCATCCGCTACTCGCCGCCGGATCGTTCGGGAACCTCCGTCCGCAGCGTCGCGCCGCGGCAGGTGGAGTCCTCCGCCGGGCGCTCGTACCTCAGGGCGGACTGCGCCCTCGCGCAGGACGAGCGGCTGTTCCGCCTGGACCGGATCGCCGAGATCCTGCCGGAGGGGACGCCCCAGCATCGGGACGACGGCGCCGCCGCCGACGCGGATCCCGGCCCCGGGAGCCGGCCCGGATCCGAGGCCCGGGGCAGCGGCGGGCGCCTCGAGGAGGACGCCTGGGTGCGGCTGGAGGGACCGGCCATGTGGATCGCCGAGGCGTTCGCGGCCGCCGAGCTGCGCGATGCCCCGGGCGGCGGGACCCTCGCCCGTCTCGCGACGCCGGTGCTGGGCGCTCTCGTGGACGCGGTGATGGAGGCGGCCGGCGCCGCCGAGGTGCTCGCCCCGGCATCGCTGAGAGACCTGATCGTGACCACAGCCGAGCAGGCCGGTGCGCGTCACACCGGCGTCGAGGCGATAGGCTGATCCCCGCCTCCCGCGCCCGGGCGGGCGCGGCACCGGTGTCCGCATCGCGTGCCGTCGGCCGCCTTCCAGGTCGCTGTGGGACCATGCTGAGGCCGTGACTTCCCGGCCCTGTCGAAAGGACCATCTCCATGGGTGCACTCAAGCCCTGGCACATCGTCGTTCTCGTGCTTCTCGTGCTGCTGCTGTTCGGCGCGGGCAAGCTCCCGAGCCTCGCGCGCAACCTGGGCAAGTCCATGCGCATCTTCAAGACGGAGGTCGAGGAGCTGCGAGGGGACGACAAGCCGGACGAGGACGATGAGGACGATCGTCCCCGTCGCCGCGTCGAGGACCGCGACACCCGCCCGGCGCGCGAGTTCGATCCCCGCGAGGAGCCCCGCGCCGAGGGCCAGCCCGTCGATCCCCGGCGCGACGACGACTACCGTCGCGACTGAGCCCTCCGGGCACATCATCTGACCTTGAGAGGTCCGGGTGCAGTCGCCCGGACCTCTCGCGGACGAAGGAAGACCGCACGTGGCGAGCTCATCGCAACCGAAGGACTCGGCGAAGACCAAGCGCCGGAAGAGGGACCCCGAGGGCCGCATGGCCCTGGGGGAGCACCTCTTGGAGCTGCGCAACCGTCTGTTCTGGTGCGCCGGGACGGTGCTCGTCACCGCAGTCGTCGGCTGGTTCCTGTACGACTGGGTTTTCGACCTCCTCGATGCGCCTTTCCAGCGTGCGAGAGCTCAAGGCGTCGATGCCTTCCTCAACCTGGATACGACGGGCTCGCCCCTCAACATCAAGCTGCAGGTGTCGGCGTACATCGGTCTGATCCTCGCCGCCCCGATGTTCCTGTACCAGTCCTGGGCGTTCGTGATGCCGGGTCTGCACCAGAACGAGCGCCGCTATGCGCTGGGCTTCTTCGGTTCGGCCATTCCGCTGTTCTTCATCGGCTGTTTCGCCGGGTACTGGGTGGTGGACAAGGCTGTCCCGATCCTCCTGGGCTTCGCCCCCAGCGGCGACGACGTGCAGATCGTCCAGAACATCAGCTTCCCGACGTATCTCAAACTGTTCGTGAAGACGATGCTCGCCTTCGGCATCGCGTTCGTCATGCCGGTCGTGCTGGTCCTGCTGAACTTCCTGGGCATCCTGCCGGGGAAGACCATGCTCAAGGCATGGCGCTGGGTCACCTTCCTGTGCTTCTGCTTCACCGCCGTCATGGTCCCCACCCCGGATCCCTTCACCATGATCTTCATGGCGCTGCCGATGGTCGGCCTGTACTTCGCCGCGGTGCTCATCGGCATCATCCGCGACAAGCGGAGGAAGGAGACCGAGGACGACGGCCTCGCCGACGACGAGGCGAGCGTCATCGACGACGCCCCCGAGGACGTCGACGGTCCCTCGTCGCTCGACGACGACGAGGACGCACCGCGCCGCACGAGGCGTTCGTGAGCCGACTGCGCGTGGGGCTGCTGTCGAACCCGACGGCGGCCCGGGGGGCGGCGCACCGGACGGGGCGCCAGGTCGCGCACCTGCTGCGCCTGGCCGGTCTGTCCGTGGTGGACGTCTCCGGCCCCAGCGCCCGCGTCGCACGGGCCCGTGCCGAGGAGGTCATCGACACCCTCACCGCCCTCGTCGTCGTCGGCGGTGACGGCACGGTATCCCTGGGCGCCTCCCTGGTGGCCCACACCCCGGTGCGCCTGGGCGTCGTCCCCGCCGGCAGCGGCAACGACTTCGCCCGCGCCCTGGAGCTGCCCGTCGGCTCCCCGGAGGAGTCCGTGCGCCTGCTGCTGCATGCGCTGTCCCGGCCCGTCACCGCGATCGACGCGATGGAGGTCAGCAGCAGCCAGAACCTGCCCTCGCACCGCTCCCTGGCGCTCGGGAACGTCTCCCTCGGCTTCGACGCCCTGGTCAACGCCCGCGCCAACAGCGCCGGGCGGGGCCTCGGGTCGCGGTACTCCGTCGCCCTGCTGCGCGAGCTGCCCGCCTTCTCCCCGCTGCCGTACTGGGTGGAGGTCGACGGCGAGGAGCGCTACGAGGTCGACGCCACGCTGCTGACGGTCGCCAACACCGGAGTCTTCGGCGGGGGCATCCGCTTCGTCCCGGACAGCATCGTCGACGACGGCCTGCTGGAGCTGGCGACCGTGGCCGGCGCCGGTCGCCGCGACCTGCTGCGCATGATGCCGCGCCTGCACCGGGGCACCCACGTCTGCCATCCCGCCTTCTCCACCCGGCGGGTGCGGGAGGTGACCGTCGGCCTGCGCCACGGGCGCGACGTGCGCGCCTACGCCGACGGCGAGGCGCGCGGCCTGCTGCCGGTGACCGTCCGCATCGCTCCGGGGGCCGTGCGGATCCTGGCCGATCTCGACCGACTGCGAGGAGAACCGGCGTGAGCTCCCCCTCCGAGCGCTATGCCCAGTTCGATGCGGAGCGCCGCCGCAGCCGCACCCCTCTGGGCAGCTTCCAGGCGCGCTATCCCTTCGACCTGGACCCCTTCCAGATCCGCGGCTGCGAGGCCCTGCAGGAGGGCGAGTCCGTGCTGGTGGCCGCGCCCACCGGCGCCGGCAAGACGGTCGTGGGCGAGTTCGCGGTGCACCTGGCCCTGGAGACGGGGCGCAAGGTCTTCTACACCGCCCCCATCAAGGCCCTGTCCAACCAGAAGCACGAGGAGCTCTCGGCGTGGCTGGGCCACGACCGGGTGGGACTGCTCACCGGGGATACCTCCGTGCGGCCCGATGCCGATGTGGTCGTCATGACCACCGAGGTCCTGCGCAACATGCTGTACGCCGGCTCGTCCCTCCTGGACGGGCTGGGCTTCGTCGTGATGGACGAGGTGCACTACCTCGCCGACCGCCTGCGCGGCCCGGTCTGGGAGGAGGTGATCATCCACCTCGACGAGAGCGTGCGCCTGGTCGCGCTGTCCGCGACCGTCTCCAACGCGGAGGAGTTCGGCGCCTGGATCGACGAGGTCCGCGGGACCGTGCGCGTGATCGTCTCCGAGACCCGTCCCGTGCCGCTGTGGCAGCACGTCATCGCCGGGGACGATCTGCTGGACCTCTTCGTCGACGACTCCGGCAGCCCCGTGGTCTCGCACGGTCCGGGCGCCGCCCGGGAGCGCACCGTCAACCCGGCGCTCGCGCAGACCGGAAGCACGAGCACCTCCCGGATCCGCGACGAGGACGAGGGCCGGGGCGGTCGCGGCGGACGCGGCCGGCACGGCGGGCGCGGCCGAGGGCGCGGTCACGGCACCCAGGGGCGCCACCGGCTGCGCGGCTCCCGCAGCGGCCCGCCCGATCACCGGGGCGGCTCCGATCGCCGGCCCGACCCGGGCGAGCACGGGGCCGGTCGCGGTCCTCGCCTGGGCTCGCGGCCGATGCGCCGCCCCGACGTCGTCGCCCTCCTGGACCAGCACGCCCTGCTCCCCGGCATCTTCTTCATCTTCTCGCGCGCCGGCTGCGACGCCGCCGTCCGGCAGTGCGCCCAGGCGCACCTGACGCTCACGACCCCGGAGGAGCAGCGCCGCATCCGCGCGGTGCTCGCCGAGCGCCTCGCGGTCATCGGCCACGAGGACGAGCAGATCCTGGACCTGCCGGCCTTCCGACGCGCCGCGATCAACGGCGTCGCCTCCCACCACGCGGGGATGCTCCCGCTGCTCAAGGTCCTCGTCGAGGAGCTGTTCTCCCAGGGGCTGATCAAGGCCGTGTTCGCCACCGAGACCCTGGCGCTGGGCATCAACATGCCGGCCCGCTCGGTGGTCCTCGAGAAGCTCGTGAAGTTCAACGGCACCGAGCACGCCGACCTGACCCCGGGGGAGTACACGCAGCTGACCGGCCGTGCGGGCCGCCGCGGCATCGACACCGAGGGCCATGCCGTGGTCGTGGCCGGACCGCGCTTCGACGCGGACGCGGTCGCCTCCCTCGCCTCGCGCCGCACCTACCCGCTGCGCTCCGCGTTCCGGCCCACCCCCAACATGGCGGTGAACCTGCTGGACCGCTTCGACCTGCAGCGGGCACGGGAGACGCTCGAGATGAGCTTCGCCCAGTTCCAGGCGGACCGCTCCGTGGTGGGGCTGGCCCGCAAGGCCCGCGAGACCGAGGACACCGTCCGCTCCTACCGCGAGGCCCTGCACTGCGAGCGCGGGGACGTGCTGGAGTACGTGCAGCTGACCGAGCAGATCGCCGCCCGCGAGAAGGCTCTCGCCCAGCAGCGCTCCGCCGCCGACCGCGACCGCACCCGCTCCACCCTGCGCTCCCTGCGGCGCGGGGACGTGGTCGCCATGCCCGGCGGGAAGCGCAACGGGTACGGCGTGGTGCTGGACGTGGACCGGCAGGTGCTCGAGGGCATCCGCGTCGAGGTGCTGACCCCCGACGCCCGGGTGCGGGCCGTGCATCCCGGCGACCTGCCCTCGGCCCCGGCCGTCATCGACTCCCTGAAGCTGCCGCGGCCCGAGCGGCTGGGCAGCGCCAAGGTGCGCCGTGACACCGCCAGCGCCCTGCGCCAGCTGCTGTCCGGGCACGATCCCGACCCCCGCCGCGAGGTCCGCTCCCGCGCCCCGCGCACCCCGTCGACCGCCGCCCAGGACGATGCCCTGCTGCGGCTGCGCGAGCAGCTGCGCGAGCATCCCTGCCATGACTGCCCGGAGATCGAGGCGCATCTGCGCTGGGCCGGTCGCTGGCGCAAGGCCTCCGCCCAGCTCGAGCGGGACGAGCGCCGCATCCAGGGGCGCACCTCGTCCCTCGCCCGGCAGTTCGACCACCTCGTGGATCTCCTCCTCGAGCTCGGCTATCTCGAGCTGATCGAGGACCCGGAGCCGGACCCGGCGGGCGCCGCGGACCGGCAGGCCTCGCCGGTGCCGACGCCGCGAGGGCTGCGGCTGCGCCACCTGTTCAGCGACCGCGACCTGCTCATCGCCGAATGCCTCGACCAGGGCGCCTGGGCGGATCTCGATCCCGCGGAGCTGGCCGCGATCGTCTCCGCCGCGGTCCACGACTCCCGGCGCGACGACGCCGGGTCCCCGGAGCTGCCGGCCTCGAGCCGTTTCGCGCACGTCCTGGCCCGGACCGAGGCGATCGGCGACCGGTTGCGGGCGGCCCAGGCCCGCCACGACGTCGACCTCACCACTCCGCCCGATGCCGCAGCCAGCGCGATCGTGCACCGCTGGGCGCAGGGCCGGCACTTCGCGGCCGCCATCGCCGACTCCGGGATGACCGCCGGGGACTTCGTGCGGCACTGCCGTCAGGTCGTCGACATGCTCGAGCAGCTCGCCGCCGTCGACGGCGTCGCGGCGACGGCCCGCGAGTCGGTGCGGGCGGTGCGCCGCGGCCTGGTCGCCCAGGAGTTCGACAGATGAGCACCGCCCCACCTCGTGAAGGACACCCCCGCATCATGACCGAGACCGCCTCCCTCCCCGTCCTCTACACCGGGATCGTGCTGTACAGCACGCAGGACCCGGAGGCCTCGGCGATGCTGGTCGCGGACGGCACCGTCGCGTGGATCGGTCCGGAGGACTCCGCCCTCGTGCTGCACCCGCAGGCCCGGCGCATCCGCGCCGAGGGCTGCCTGGTGACCCCGTCCTTCGTCGACGCCGCCCCCACGGCCGATGGCTCCGAGCCCGAGGCCGGCTGGCTCGAGCAGGCGCTCGCACGCGGCATCACCGCGGCGGTCCCCGGCCCCCTGGGCCCCCGCGACGGCGTCACGGTGCTGGCCCCCGCGGTGCAGAGCGCCCCCTACCTCGACCTGACCCGAGAGGGGACCGCCCTCGCCCTCGGCTCAGGGGGCCGTGCCGACGCCGCCGACCCCTGGACCTGGGTGCGCGCCCTCGCCCATGAGGGGCCGCTCGAGCAGCGCATCAGCGACCGCGCCGCCTTCCTCGCCGCGACCCGCGGCGGCCGGCGCCTGGCCGGCGCCCCCCACCCCGGGTCCCTGAACCCCGGCACGGAGGCGACCTTCGTGGTCTGGGAGCCGTGGGACCTCACCGTGCGCGGGCAGGACGAGCGCATCCAGACCTGGTCCACGGACCCGCGCTCCCGCACCCCCATGCTCCCGGACCTCACCGACGGCTTCCCGCAGGCCCTGCGCACCGTGGTCTCCGGCCGCGTCGTCCACGACCGCCTGCCGGAGCCCGCATGAGCAGCGGCGGCACCGGGCGGTCCGGCGCGACGAGCACCCGCTCGCGCGGCTCCGGCGCCGCTGCCCGCTCGCGCGGCCGCTCGGCCGCCGGGGCGCGCGGATCCCGCCCGCCCCATCGGGAGGAGGCGCTGCGCCCCGTCCCCGGGTCCGTGGCCGTGCTGGTCGGCGCGGCCGGCGGGCTCGCCGCCGTCGCCGCCTTCCCGCCGTACGACCTCTGGTTCCTGCTGCCGCTGGCGATCGGGGCCCTGAGCGCGACGGCCCTGACCCGCACCGCGACCGCGACCGTGCTCGCCTCCTTCGCCTGGGGCCTGGGGTTCTTCGTGCCGCTGACCCACTGGGCGGCGACCTATGCGGGCGCGATGCCGTGGCTGGCCCTCGGCATCTTCCAGGCGCTGTTCGCCGTCCTGTTCGCCGTGCCGGCGCGGGCGGTGCTCGTGCGCCGGGGCCTCGGCCCGGGCAGCGCGCTGGTCGTCGCGGCGCTGTGGGTGGCCGTGGAGACGCTGCGGTCCCACGCCCCCTGGGGAGGGCTGCCCTGGGGCGCCTCCGCCTTCGCCCTGGCCGACTCGCCGCTGCTGAACCTCGGCCCGTGGATCGGCACCGCGGGCCTGGCCCTGCTGTGCGCCCTGCTGGGCCTCGGGGTCCTGCGGGGAGTGCTCGCCCTGACCGGCCGCAGCCGCCGCGGGCTCGGCGGGATCGCGGGCCTGCTGCCGATCGCCGTCTCGATCACGGTCGTCGCCGCCTGCCTGCTGGTCCCGTACCCGCCGAACCCGGCCCCGGCGCAGCAGAGCACCCTGCGCGTGGCCGGCATCCAGGGGAACATGGACCCCATCGATCCGGTGGCCCTGACCATGCCCGAGGGCGTGTTCGAGAACCATCTCGCGATGAGCCACGAGGTCCTGCGGAGCGAGGGGACGGAACTCGACCTCGTCGTCTGGCCCGAGGACTCCACCAGCTGGGACCCGCGCGACGACCCCTACCGCGAGCAGGCCATCGTGGACCTCTCCGGGCAGGCCGACGCCCCCGTCATGATCGGCACCCAGACCCCCACCGAGGACGGCCGCCGCTACAACTACTCGCTGGTGTACGCCCCCGACGGCCAGGTCGTCTACCAGTACGCCAAGCGCCACCCGGTGCCCTTCGGCGAGTACATCCCCGCGCGGAGCTTCTTCCGGGCGATCACCGACAAGGTCGACATGGTCTCCTCGGACATGATCGCCGGCGAGGAGGTCGGGGTGACCGACGTCGTCGGCCCGCCGATCGGCGTGCTGATCTGCTTCGAGATCGCCTACGACAACCTCGTACGCGACGTCGTCGACGACGGCGCCCAGATGATCGTCGTCCAGTCCAACAACGCCCTGTTCGGCGAGTCCCACGAGGCGGTCCAGCAGGTCGCCGAGGCCAAGGTGCTGGCCGTCGTCAGCGGGCGCAGCGTCGTGCACGTCTCCACGGTGGGGGAGTCGGCGATCTACGGTCCCGAGGGCCGCGAGCTCGCCCGCACCGGCCACTGGGAGCAGGGCGCCGTGGTCGCGGACGTCCCCCTGCGCACCGGCATCACCCCCGCCGTCGCCGCCGGCTGGTGGACCTCGCTGATCATCAGCGCCCTGGGCCTGGCCGGCGTCGCGGCCGCCCTGACCCGGAAGGACCGCGCGATCGCCCCGCCCGGGCGTCGCTGATCCCGCCCGCCCTGCGCCGAGCCCATCGGCCGCATCCGAGGAGAGACCCCTGAGCACGCTCGTCATCATCCCCACCTACAACGAGATCGAGGCCCTGCCGGGGACCCTCGCACGGCTGCGAGCCGCCGTCCCCGAGGCGCACGTCCTCATCGCCGACGACGCCTCCCCGGACGGCACCGGCGAGCTGGCCGACGCCCTCGCCGCGCAGGACCCGCACGTGCACGTGCTGCACCGTGCCGGCAAGGAAGGCCTGGGCCCCGCCTACATCGCCGGGTTCCGCTGGGGCTTCGAGCACGGCTACGACGTCCTCGTGGAGATGGACGCCGATGCCTCCCATCGGCCCGAGCAGCTGCCCGGGCTGCTGGAGGCGGTGCGCCGCGGCGCCGATCTCGCCATCGGGTCCCGCTGGGTGCGCGGCGGCGCCGTGCACGACTGGGCCCGCCACCGCGAGGTCCTCTCGCGGGGCGCCAACATGTATGCGCGGGTGCTGCTGGGCCTGGGCGTGCACGACGCCACCGCCGGCTTCCGGGCCTACCGCGCCGATCTCCTGCGGGAGCTGCTGGAGGCCGATGTGGCCAGCCACGGCTACTGCTTCCAGGTCGACATGACGCGCCGCAGCCGCGAGGCGGGAGCGGTGATCCGGGAGGTGCCCATCGACTTCGACGAACGGCGCGAGGGGACCAGCAAGATGGACTCCTCGATCGTGGGCGAGGCGCTGCTGCGGGTCACCCAGTGGGGCGTGCAGCGCCGGGCACGGCAGCTCTCCAGGGTGCTCGGCTACCGTGGACGGTGACACCCGCCGCGGCGTCGGCGCCGCGGCACCGGCAGGAGAGTGAGCCCATGACCTCGCAGCAGAACGGAACCTCGCAGGACCCCCGTGCGCGCCGTTCCGTGCGCGGCATCCTCGTGCCGATCGCCATCCTGGTGCTGGGCCTGGCCGAGATCGCGATCCTCGTGGCGATCGGCGTGAACACCTCCCTGTGGTGGTCGGTGCTCGTGATCGTGGTCGGCTGGGTGGTCGGCGTCGCCCTGCTCGTCGCCGCAGGCCAGCAGTCCTTCGTCCGCCTCAGGTCGCTGGTGCGCGCCGTCCGCGGCAGCGGGGACGTCAAGGACCATCTCAGCCGGCCCGCCTTCACGCTGCTGGCGGCGATGCTGTTCTTCTTCCCGGGCCTGATCACGGACCTGATCGCCCTGGTGCTGCTGCTGACCCCCGTGCAGCGGCGGGCCGTGCGCGCCGTGGGCCTGGGCAGCGGATCCGATGCGGCCCGCAAGGTCCTGTACCGGCGCACCAGCAGCGGCGTCATCCAGGGCGAGATCATCATCGACGCCCAGGACTCCTCGCCGCAGTCCCCGTCTCGGCCCGGCGAGGACGCACCGCCCACCATCACCCAGGGGTGAGGACGCCCCGGACGACGAAGCGCCCCGACCGGATCGGTCGGGGCGCTCACGCATCCAGGGCAGGAACCCGGGCCGTCAGAGCGTGCGGCTGGAGCTCTGGTGCAGCTTGCCCGAGCGCAGCAGCGCCAGACGCTGGTCCAGGAGCACCTGCAGCTCCTCCTCGCTGCGACGCTCCAGGAGCATGTCCCAGTGCGTGCGCTGCGGCTTGCCCGGCTTCTCCTCGGGCTTCTCGTGGTCGCGCAGCACGGCGGTCGCGCCGCAGCGGCACTCCCACACCGGCGGCACGTCCGCCTCGACGGAGAACGGCAGCACGATGGTGTGCCCGTTCGGGCAGTCGTAGTTGGCCTCCTGACGGGGCGCGGCCAGCACGCCGTCATCGGTCTCCATGCTGAGCGACCCCAGGCGGGTACCTCGCAGGCTTCGGCTGTTCATGCTCTCTCGCTTCCTCCCGACGGTAGGATCCGTGCACCGCACCCCGCCGAGCAGCGGGGGAGCGCACGCTCCTTCACAACGCCCTGTGCTCCAGCCCTGTTCCCGGGGGTGGCGCGGCCCTCGTCCGCCGGTCGTGCCGACGGCATGCACCACCGGATCCGGGACGGATCATGAGCGGGGCGGGGGCGCGGATTCCAGGAGCTCGGCGAGCACATCGACGCGATTGGTGATAATACCATCCACGCCGAGGCGCAGCAGGTCGCGCATCGTCCGGCGGTCGTCGATGGTCCACACGTGCACCTCGCAGCCGGCACCGTGGGCGGCGGCGACGGTGCGCGCGGTGACGACGGGCACTCCCCGGTAGGTCGGCGGGACCTGGATCGCCCCGTAGGGCGACAGGACCCGGCGCACCGCTCCGCGCGGCGCCTCCAGGGCGCTGGCGGCGAGGAAGGCCGCGATGCCCGAGCGGGAGGGGCTGCGGGCCGGGGCGCGTCCGGTGGTCGCCCGGATCCCTGCGACGGTGCGGCGCGCGATCGAGGCGTCGAAGCTCGTCACGCAGATCCGGTCCGCGGAGCGGGTGCGGGCGACGGCGCCGACCGCGGGGACGATGCCGCGACGGTCCTTGACGTCGATGTTCACGGGCACGTCGCCGAAGGACCCCAGGACGTCCTCCAGCAGGGCGATCGGCTCGATCCCGGCCACCCGGATCCCCGGCAGGTCGGTGATGCGCAGGGTGTCCACGTGCCGATGGTCCCCGGCGACGCGCTCGAGCGTCGCGTCGTGGACCGCGAGGGCGACGCCGTCGGCCGTGGCGCGGGTGTCGGTCTCCAGCATGGTGGCGCCGGCGGCGATCGCGTCATGGAAGGCGCGCATCGTGTTCTCGGCCCCGTCCCGGGCCAGGCCCCGATGGGCGATCAGTCGCGGCCTCGCGCCCGGCAGGAACCGCGAGGCGGTCCCCGGTGCGCCGGCGTGCGCCGGCGGGTCAGCGGTCGTGCTCGTCCAGGAGCGCATCCTCTTCCTCCTCGTCTCGGGTGCGGGCGCGGGACCGGCGCGCCGGGGCCGGCCGGCCCCCGCGCGACCTCCGGATGCGGCTGCCGGCCGGCGGCGCGCCGGGTGCGCCGGGATCCCGGGGGCCGTGCGGCGGCCCGTCGGCCGGATCCTCCCCATCGGCTGCGACGGTCGCGGTCGCCGCACGCTCCGCGGCCTCCGCCTCGAGGCGGTCCCGTCGCGCCCGACGGGCCCGGACGACGAGGGCCGCCGGGAAGAACAGCGCGAAGATCCACCACTGGAATGCATAGGACAGGTGCGGGCCCAAGCTCGTCTCGGGCTTCTCCAGCGGCCGGGGCCGGGCGATGTCGGTGGGCGACTCCGAGACGAGATCGCCGTAGGCCCCGGTGTGGACGGGGCCGTCCACGGGCAGCTGGTCGGCGAACTGGGCGGGGTTGACGGACTGCACCTGGCCGGCCGGGTTGGTGCGATCGCCCAGCACGGGCTCCTCGGGGCGCAGGTGGGCGACCACGGTGATCTCGCCCTCGGGAATCTCGGGCTCCTCGGCCGGGGCGGACTCGACCTCGTCGGAGTCCACCCACCCGCGCACGATCAGCACCGTGCCGTCGGCCGTCTCGAAGGGCACCAGCTGCCAGAAGCCCACGGCGGCGCCCAGAGGGCGGTTGCGGACGTAGAGCACGCAGCCCGGTTCGGTGCAGTAATGGCCGGCCAGCTCGACGGGAGTCCAGTCCTGGGCCGCGGTGAGCTGGGAGTCGGGCGCGGGGAGCAGATCGCGCAGCTGCGCCGGCGGGGCGTCGTAGTTGGCGCGGATCGTCGCGGCGACCTCGCGCTTGCTCTCGAAGCGATGCCACTGCCACACCCCGAGGCCGATGCACAGCGCGACCGCCACGAGGATCGCGGTGACCGCGAGGATCGCATCACGGAGCGGACTGCGCGGGGAGTCGTCCCGGGGCGTCATGCTCCGTGCACGGCGTCGATCGCCGGGACGGGCGCTGCCGGTGCGCTGAAGGCCGCATCGGCGCTGGAGCGGCTGGGCAGGTCATGGACCGCGAAGTCCGCCAGGCGGACGAACAGGACCGCCGTCGCGGCGGCCAGCAGGAATCCGAGGGCGGTCACGGTGATCGTCACCGCCAGCCGCAGCCGCGGGCGCTCGCGGCGCTCCTTCTCCGGTCCGAAGCCGAAGTCCTCGGCCTCGAGATGGTTCTGGGACCACATTCCTGGGTTGAGCACCGTGACAGGGTAGTCCTGGACCCTGGGCCGCGGTCGGGCGCCGCTGGCGGGGACGTCCTCGGACTCCAGCAGCGGCCCGCCGACGTCGTGGACCTGCTCGGCGGGCACCCAGGTCCGCCACCCGGCAGGGACGGGACCCCACTGCAGCTCAGGCCGCCACCCGGCCGGCGGAGCCCATCCGTCATGCGGGGGCTCCGGCCAGGCGGGCGGCGGATTGAAGACCTTCGTCACGCAGGCACGTCCCAGGTGTACTGGTCGCTGTAGTTGTCGTAGACGAGCTTCAGGCCGCCGCTGCGGGAGACGTCGAAGATCGTCTTGATGGTGTACTCGTCCCCGGCGGAGAACGTGTCCGGGGCGTCGATGTCGGTTCCCGCATCGGCCAGCTCGTAGGTGCTGAGCGCCTCGTTCACCGTGCCGCCGTAGGGCGTCACCACGGAGAACATGTAGCCGCGGAAGTCCATCGTGCCGTCGG
Source organism: Brachybacterium phenoliresistens (assembly GCF_039530785.1). NCBI lineage: Bacteria > Bacillati > Actinomycetota > Actinomycetes > Micrococcales > Dermabacteraceae > Brachybacterium > Brachybacterium phenoliresistens. The sequence continues at coordinate 296,029 of NZ_BAAAOW010000001.1, read as the reverse complement.
TGACCGTCACCTTGGCCGTGACCACGAGGAACTCGGGGAACTGCCCGGGCGTGACGGTGCCGCCGTAGGTGCTGGGGAGCTTGTCCGCCGGCAGCCACTCCATGGACACGGTGACCTGTCCCTTGCCGTCGGAGGAGATGACGTCGACCGGGGTGGCGGCGGGATCCACGGTGGGCAGCACCGAGGGGGTGACCGCGGTGGGCTCCTCGAAGGTCTCCTCCTCCGTCGGATCCTCGCTGGGCTCGGTGGCCTCGGTCGTCTCCTCCGTGCTCTGGGAGGTGGTGGGGGCGGAGGTCGGGTCGCCGCCGCCGCTGCGGTTGAACAGGACGATGCCGCCGATGAGCAGCGCGATCAGCCCGAAGACGAGCACCAGGACGATGCATCCGACCCACCAGAAGCGGGCGAACAGCCCCTTCTTCGGGCCCTGGCCCGCGCCCTCGGCGGTGGCCCACTGCGCACCGGAACCGCCCGTGGCGGGATCCGAGGCCGAGCCGAAGGCCGCGGGGGAGCCGTAGCCGGCGGCCGGAGATGCCTGGCCGTAGCCGGCCGAGGGGGATGCCTGGCCGTAGCCGGCGGCGGGGGAGCCCTGCCCATATCCCGCCGAGGGGGATGCCTGGCCGTAGCCGGCGGCCGAGGAGCCCTGGCCGTAGCCGGAGGCGGGGGAGGCCTGCCCGTACGCCGCCGCGGGGTCCTGCCCGTAGCCGGCCGCCGACGGATCCTGTCCGGGGGCGGCGGCCGAGGAGGCCTCTCCGTAGGCGGCCTGGCCCGACGCGGCCGCAGCCGCAGGCTCTGCGGACGGCTGCTGGGCGTCCTGGCCGTACTGCTGATCCTGGCCGTACTGCGGGGCCGAGGGGGCCTGCTCCGAGCTGGTGGCTCCATAGGCGGCCGCCGCGCCGACCCCGCCGATGGCCGCTGCGCCGGCGACCGGAGCGCCCGAGGAGTCGGATCCGGCGGCCTGATCGGCTGCGGGCTCCGCGTCCTCGTAGGGCGTGGCCTGCTGGAGGTCCGCCTCGAGGTTCGGGCCGTCGTACTCGGCGGTCTCCGCCGAGTCGGCCTGCGGGTCATGGGGAGCCGTCGGAGGGAGCTCGTGGTCCGCCCCGGCCGACGGGCCGGCGCCCGCCGAGGAGTCCTGTCCCGGTGCCGGCGCCGGAGCGGAGGCCGGCGCCTCGGAGGGGGCGGCAGCGGCGTCCTGCGCCGGGGCCGCCTGGGCGGCCTCGGCGGAGCCGCCCTGGCCCTCGAGGATCTGCTCGGCGTCGCTGGAGGCGGCCGGGGCATCGTCCCCGAACGGCTCCTCGGTGCTCGCGGGAGCCTCGGGGGCGTCCGCTCCGAAGGATGCCGCCGGCGCCTGCGCGCCGTGGGCGGCAGGAGCGCCGGTCGCGGGCGCCGCCTCGGCAGCGGCGGGGAGGCCCTGGTCCGCGGCGGGCGCGTCGGCCTCGGTGCCGGCGGCGAGGGGGTCGGAGCCCGGAGCGCCAGGGGTCCCGGCGACGACCGGAGCCTCCGTCGCGGCCTCGGCTGCGACCGCGGGGGCGGCGGCCGACGCCGCGGCCGGAGCGCCGGCCACATGGGTCGCGTCGGGGTCCTGGGGAGCGGGGGCATCGGCGACGTGCGTCGCGTCCGCATCGTGCTGCGCCGAGCCATCGTGCTGCACCGAGCCATCGTGCTGCGCGAAGGCATCGTGCTGCACCGAGCCATCCTGCTGCGCGGAGGCGTCCGCCGCGGACCCTGCGGGAGCGGCGGCGTCCGGAGCATGCTCCGCCGGTGCCGTCTGCTGCGGCGCCGCGGCGGTCGGCTCCGGGGTCGCACCGGTCGGCTCCGTGGTGGAGAGCCGGGTCGCGTCGTCGTCGACGGCCGGGGCCTCGGAACCCTCCACCCAGAAGTTCCATCCCTGCGGCGCGGGTCCCCACGACGGATCGGGCTGCCATCCCGGCGGCGGCGTCCAGGCCGGATCGTCGATCGGCCAGTTGGGCGGCGGGTTGAAGCGGTAGGCCATGTGCCTGCTACCTTCCATCGTCTGAACGGGGCGGCGCCGCGGTCGCCCAGGAGGCGACCCAGCGGCACAGCACTCGCCCCGTATCGTAGAGCACACGTCCCGTCGCCCGCGCGGGACCCGCCATCCGACCCCGAGGAGCCCTTCATGGACACGACCGCCCCCGAGCCCCGCAGCGTGCTGATCACCGGCGGCAATCGCGGCATCGGACGCGCGATCGCGGAGGAGTTCGTCCGTCGCGGAGACAAGGTCGCCGTCACCAGCCGCTCGGGCCAGGGAGGCCCCGAGGGCGCGCTCACCGTGGCCGCGGACATCACCGACGGCGCCTCGCTGGACGCCGCCTTCGCGGAGATCGAGGCGGCGCACGGACCGGTCGAGGTGCTCGTCGCCAACGCCGGCATCACCGACGACCAGCTGCTGCTGCGCATGGACGACGCCTCCTTCGAGTCCGTCGTCGACACGAACCTCACCGGCTCCTTCCGGACCGTCAAGCGCTCCATCAAGGGCATGATGCGCAAGAAGAAGGGGCGCATCATCCTGATCAGCTCGGTGGTGGGCCTGTACGGCTCGCCCGGGCAGGTCAACTACGCCGCCTCGAAGTCCGGCCTGGTCGGCATCGCCCGCTCGCTGACCCGGGAGCTGGGCAGCCGCGGCATCACCGCGAACGTCGTGGCCCCCGGCTACATCGCCACGGAGATGACCGACGGCCTGCCCGAGGAGCTGAAGTCCCAGTACCTCAAGGCGATCCCCGCCGCGCGCTTCGCCGATCCCTCCGAGGTGGCCCGCGTCGTGGCCTTCCTCGCCGGGGACGATGCGTCCTACATCTCGGGCGCCGTGATCCCCGTCGACGGCGGCCTCGGCATGGGACACTGATGCCCGACTCCGCGCCGCCGATCCCGGCGGCGCCCCGCGCGAACCGGTCCCGGACCGCCCCCGTGTCCCGGACCACGATGAAGGTGTGATCTCGCCGCATGGCATCCTCCGACCCTGACAGTCGCCTCCTGCTGCTCATGCGCCACGGGAAGGCCGACGCCGCCGCGGACAGCGATCATGATCGCCCGCTCCACGACAAGGGCCGCGCCCAGGCGCGCATGATCGGGGAGTACCTCGAGTCGCAGGGCGTGCGCCCCTCCCGGGTGCTGGTCTCCGATGCGCTGCGCACCCGGGAGACCTGGCAGAGCGTCCTGGAGACGATGCCCGGCTTCGACGGCCGCGTCACCTTCCACGAGGACATCTACCATGGCGGCCCGGCGGAGGTCCTCGCCCTCATCGGCGGTCGCAAGCCCAAGCACCACGTGGTGATGGTGATCGGTCACGAGCCCACCATGTCCACGCTCAGCAGCTTCCTGGCCGATGACGACTCCTCGGATCCGTCCTCGGTCGCGCAGGCCCGGATCGGCCTGCCCACCGGCGCGATGAGCGTGCTGACGGGCCGGCAGGACGACTGGTCCGAGGTCCGGGAGGCCTCGATGACGCTGCACACCATCGTGCGCAGCTGACCGCCGCCGGCGGGCATCGCCCGCGGCCCCGCCGCACGACGCACCGCGCGCCTCCTGCAGTCGGCGCCCGCCCCGGATCCGGGGCGGGCGCCGACTGCTGTGCAGGGAGGATCAGCCGCGCGCGGCCGCCTCCTCCAGGTAGGGCAGGGCATCGAGCAGGCTGGGCCCCTCGAGCTCGACATCGGCCACCTCCCGCAGGGCCGGCTTGCCGCAGAAGGCGATGCCGGTCCCGGCCGCGCGGACCATCAGCGCGTCGTTGGCGCCGTCGCCGATGGCGACCGTCCGGGAGAGCGGGACCCCGTGGCGCGCGGCGAGCTCCCGCAGGACCTGCTCCTTGCGCTCGGCGGTCACCACCGGGCCGGACACCCGGCCGGTCAGGCGGCCGTCGGCGACCTCGAAGCGGTTGGCGACGACCAGGTCGACGCCCGCCGCGGCGGCGAGCTCGTCGATCGCCTCGTGGAAGCCGCCGGAGACCAGCGCCGTCACCCAGCCCCGCGACCGCGCCGCCGCGAAGAGCTCGACAGCCCCCGGGGTCGGGACGAGGGAGGAGCGGACCTGCGCCAGGGCCTCCTCGGACAGGCCGGCCAGGGTCGCCACGCGCGCATGCAGCGAGTCCGCGAAGTCCAGCTCCCCGCGCATGGCACGGGTGGTGACCTCCTCGACCTGCTCGCGGGTGCCGGCATGGTCGGCGACGAGCTCGATGACCTCCTGGGTGAGGAAGGTCGAGTCGACGTCGGAGACGAGGATCCCGGTGACGGGAGCGGTCGCCGGGGCCGCTCCCGTCCCGTGATCGGAATCGATGCGGGGAAGGGGTGCGCTGCTCATCCGGGGGTGATGACCGTTCCCTTGCCGATCACGGTGATCCCCGAGGGCGTCACCACGAAGCCCCGGGCGCGGTCCTTCTCCGCGTCCAGGCCGATCTGGGTGCGCGGAGGGATCACCACGTCCTTGTCGATGATGGCGCGATGGATCTGGCTGTGTCGTCCCACCGTCACATTGTCCATCACCACGGAGTCGGACACGTGCGACCACGAATGGCAGCGCGTGCCCGGCGAGAGCACGGAGTTGGACACCTGCGCGCCGGAGACGACCACGCCGGGAGAGACGATCGAGTCGACCGCCGAGCCGACACGGCCGGGACCGGCATGGACGAACTTCGCGGGCGGCACGTTGCGCACCCCGGCGAAGGTCGGCCACTGCTCGTTGTAGAGGTTGAAGACCGGATGGATGGAGATGAGGTCCATATGGGCCTCGTAGAAGGCGTCGATGGTGCCGACGTCCCTCCAGTAGTCGCGGTCGCGGTCGGTGGAGCCGGGGACGTCGTTGCGGATGAAGTCGTACACCGCCGCGTCGCCCCGCTCGACGAAGTAGGGGACGATGTCGCCGCCCATGTCGTGCGCCGAGTCGTCGTTCGCGCCGTCCCGCGTGACGGCCTCGACGAGGGCGTCCGCGTCGAAGACGTAGTTGCCCATCGAGGCGAGGATCTGGCTGGGGTCATCGGCCAGGCCCTGCGTCTCCTTGGGCTTCTCGACGAAGCGGGCGATGCTGGTGGGGTCGTTCTCGACGGTCTCGATGACGCCGAACTGGTCGGACTCCTCGATGGGCTGGCGGATCGCTGCGACGGTGCAGGACTTGCCGGATTCGACGTGGGCATCGACCATCTGCGAGAAGTCCATGCGGTAGATGTTGTCCGCACCGACCACGACGACGTAGTCCGGCTTCTCGTCGCGGATGAGGTTGAGGGATTGGTAGATGGCATCGGCGCTGCCGCGGTACCAGTGCTTGCCCATGCGCTGCTGCGCGGGCACCGGGGCGACGTAGTTGCCCAGGAGCGAGCTCATGCGCCACGTCTGGGCGATGTGCTTGTCCAGGGAGTGCGACTTGTACTGGGTGAGCACCACGATCCGGAGGAACCCGGAGTTCACGATGTTCGACAGCGCGAAGTCGATCAAGCGGTAGATGCCGCCGAACGGGACGGCAGGCTTCGCCCGGTCGAGGGTCAGGGGCATGAGCCGCTTCCCCTCTCCGCCGGCGAGGACGATGGCGAGGACCTTTTTCGACATGGCTGAAGGATAATGCCTCTGTGGGCCGGATCACGTCACGGTCCCACATCCGGACCGCGGGCCCGTCCCGGGGAGCGGTCCGTGCCTGCATACGACCACGTCCTGGGAGGAAACATGCGCGTCGATCTGCTCACGAAGGAGTACCCGCCCGAGGTGTACGGAGGCGCCGGCGTCCATGTCGCCGAGCTCACCCGGGTGCTGCGCCCCCTGATCGACGTGAGGGTCCGATGCTTCGGCGCGGACCGCCACGAGCAGGGCGTCACCGCCTACCGGGCGCCCGTCGAGCTCGCGGGGGCGAACTCCGCCCTGGTGACCCTGGGGACCGACCTGCCGATGGCCTCGGACTGCGCGGGCGCGGACCTGGTGCACTCCCACACCTGGTACGCGAACTTCGCCGGCCACCTCGCGCAGCTCCTCCACGGCGCCCCCCACGTGCTCTCGGCGCACTCGCTCGAGCCGCTGCGCCCCTGGAAGGCCGAGCAGCTGGGCGGCGGATACGCGCTGAGCTCCTTCGCCGAGCGGACTGCCTACGAGGCCGCGGCCGGCATCATCGCCGTCTCCGGAGGCATGCGCGAGGACATCCTGCGCTCCTACCCGGCGGTGGACCCGGCGCGGGTGCACGTGGTCCACAACGGCATCGACATCGAGGAGTGGTCGCCCAACCGCGCCACCGACGTGCTCACCTCCCGGGGCATCGACCCCGAGGCCCCCACCATCGTGTTCGTCGGCCGGATCACCCGCCAGAAGGGCCTCCCGTACTTCCTGCGCGCCGTGCGCGAGCTGCCCGAGGGCGTGCAGGTCGTGCTCTGCGCCGGAGCCCCCGACACCCCGGAGATCGCGCACGAGGTCGAGACGCTCGTCGCGGAGCTGCAGCGCAGCCGCCAGGGCGTCCACCTCATCTCCGACATGCTCCCGCGGGACCAGCTCACCCAGATCCTCACCCACGCCACCACCTTCGTGTGCCCGAGCATCTACGAGCCCCTGGGCATCGTGAACCTCGAGGCCATGGCCTGCGGCACCCCCGTGGTCGGCTCCGCGACCGGCGGCATCCCCGAGGTGGTCGTCGACGGGGAGACCGGGTACCTGGTGCCCCTGGCCCAGGCCGACGACGGCACCGGCACCCCCCTCGAGCCGGAGACCTTCGTGGCCGACCTCGCCGCGGCGCTCACCCGCGCCGTCTCCGACTCCGAGCGCGCCCGGGAGATGGGCGAGGCCTCGCGGCGCCGAGCGGCCGACCATTTCTCCTGGACCTCGATCGCGCAGCGCACCCTGGAGGTCTACCGCACGGTGCTCGACGCCTGAGCGTCCCGTGGCCCCGGGGCCCGGCGGTCGCCGCACCGCCGGGCCCCGGCACGTCACGGCGGTCGCCGCACCGCCGGGCCCCGGCACGTCACGGCGCTTCCCGCGGGCTCGGTGCCTGCGGTGCCCGTCAGGCGTCACGATGCCCGCCAGAAGTCATTCTGCGTCGCTTGAACACCCGTTCAAGCGACGCAGAATGACCTCCGGCGGGGTGGTGCGCGGGCACGGCGACCGGGTCAGGGCATCTCGGCGGCGACCACGGCGGTGACCTGGTCCACCAGGGCCTCCCGGGAGGCATCGGCCAGCTCGCGCAGGATCTGCTCGCGCCGGCTCGCCCCGGACAGGGACGGGGCGGCGGTTTCCGCGGCGAGCTCGGTGCGGGTCAGAAGCAGGGTCCGGGCCGCGAGGGTCAGCAGATGCCGGGCGGGCCCGGGGACGTGGCGGGGCAGGCCCGCCGCCGTCCATCCGGCGGGCAGGGCGGCCTGGGGGATCGGCTCCTCCGGGACGAGATCCAGGTGGGCGGAGCCGTCGGCCGCCCGGCGCAGCGCCCGCAGCAGCTCCTCCCGCGCCCCCGAGGAGTTCGCCGGCGGCACCACCTGGGCGGCGGTGCCGGGGATCCGGCTCCAGGTCACCTCGACACCGCGGGCGCCGTCGGCGCCGAGCTCGTCGACCTCCGGCACCAGGGTGTGCTCTCCCAGCCCCGCCGCGGTGACGACGATCGCCTGCTCGGCCATCACCGCGCGGGTGATCGCGGCCGGAGGGCCGATGAGCCCGGCGATCCGGCCGGGCTGGGGCAGCACCAGGCGGGCCTGGGCCAGGGGCAGGCGGCGCAGCTGCGTCATCCAGTCGAACAGGTCCTCGCCGTCGGCAGTGCGCTGGCGGTGCCCGGCGCCGTGGGCGATCGAGACCGCGTCGTCCGGGCCGACGTCGCCGCGGAGGTACGCCCCGGCCCACAGCAGCAGGGACGCCGCCCGCGGCAGCGGGACCAGGTCGCGGGGGATCTGCGGGGAGAGGTCGGGGAAGGCCTCGCTCACGGGCGACCCACCGCCACCAGGCGGGGCGCGGCAGAGGCGTCGGCGGCCTCGGGACGCACGCGCAGCACCTCGCCGAGCTGCGCATCGGCCTCGACCCATCCCGTCACCGGCGGCTGCGAGAGCTGCACCTCCACGCGCAGCGGCGAGGACTCCCCGGCCTCGCGCCGGTCGATGACGGTCGCCTCGAGCTCCTCGCCGACATGGGCGCGCAGGGCCTCCGCCTCGACCAGATCGATCGCGGCACGCTCCAGCGCCCCGGCGCGCGCCGCCGTGGCCTGCATCGCCTCCGGGATCTGCGGGAGCGCGGCGAGCAGCGCCGCATCCGGCTCCTCGCCGCGCGAGTGGGCCAGGCACATCAGCAGCACGAAGCGGTCCACCAGCCGGCGCAGCGGCGCCGTCGCATGCGCGTAGGGAGCGGCGATCGCGGACTGCACCGGATCCTCGGGCAGCTCCTCCGCGCTGCGGAACGCCGCGTAGGAGGCGCCGCGGAACAGGGAGGACGCCTGGTTCAGCAGCGCCAGGTGGCGTCCCTCGCGCCAGTCCAGGGTGCGCAGGAACTCGCCATAGGGCATCCCCTCCGGCCAGGTCACCCCGAGCGCCTCGCCCTGCAGGCGGAAGCGCTCGATCGCGCGGGGCTCGGCCGGCGGCATCGTCCGCAGGATCCCGCTGCCGCCGTCGATCATGAGCCGTGCCGCGGCCATACCGGTGAGCAGGGAGATCTGCGCGTTGGCGTCCTCGATCTCCCGCGGGCGCCGCCAGGAGATGCGCAGCAGCTCTCCGTCCTCCTCGACCTCCTGCTCGGGGACGTTCAGGCTGGCCCCGCCGCGCTCGGCCTCGATCCCGGCGCGCAGCGCGCCGATCTCGAGCAGCAGCCGCATCATCGGGTGGCCGCGGCCGGCGTCCAGCTCGTCCTGCACGGCGTCGTAGCCGAGCTTCTCCCGGGAGCGGACCACGGCCCGCTCGAGGGCGACGGTCTCCAGCTCCCCGCGTCCGTCCAGATGCATGTCCCACACGAAGGCCGGGGCGTCCTGCCCGGGCAGCAGGGAGGCGGCGCCCTCGGAGATCACCTCGGGATGCAGCGGGATGCGCCGGTCCGGGAGGTAGACGGTGGCGCCGCGGCGGCGGGCCTCCGCGTCGATCACCCCGTCGAGCTCGACGAACAGCGGCACGTCCGCGATGGCGTAGAGGACGTGGAATCCGTCCCCGTCGCGGGACAGATGCATGGCCTGGTCGAGGTCGGTGGAGGAGGCCGGGTCGAGGGTGACGAAGGGGACCTCCCGCAGATCCGTCCGGTCCCCGGCCCGGGAGGACCAGTCGGCGGCGGCCCGGGCGGCGGCGAGGACCTCCGGCGGGAACTCCCGCGGCAGGTCCTTCCCGGCCTCGGCGACCAGGGCGTCGATGCCCTCCTCGAGGGCGGCCCGCGCGACCGATCCGCGCGGGACATGGAGCGAGACGGCTCGGTGCGCCACGGGACCTCCTGGGGTCGGCTGGGGGACTGGGCACAGTCTAGGTGCGGGCGCGTCGCACGGCAGGGAGGCGGGCGCGGAGCCGATAGGCTCTGGACCATGCCCGATGCTGCAGCTGAACTCACCGATGTCGTCGTCCGTCGCGGCGGACGCCACCTCCTGGACTCCGTGTCCCTGCGCATCGACGAGGGGCAGCGCTGGGTGGTGCTGGGGCCCAACGGCGCCGGCAAGTCCACCCTGGTGCGCCTGCTCGCCGCGCGCCTGCACCCCACCTCCGGCACCGTCGACCTGTTCGGGGAGCGGCTGGGCCGCACCGACATCTTCGAGATCCGCCCGCTGATCGGCCTGGCCTCCCAGGAGCTCGCCGAGACCGTCCCGGTGGAGGAGACGGCGCTGGACGTCGTGGTCACCGCCGGCTACTCGATCGTGGGCCGGTGGCGGGAGCAGTACGACGAGGAGGACCTCGACCGCGCCCGCGGCCTGCTGGGCGCCTTCGGCGTGGCGGAGCTGGCCGACCGGATGTTCGGCACCCTGTCCACCGGCGAGCGCAAGCGCGTGCTGTCCGCCCGCGCCCTGATGACCGACCCCGAGCTGCTGCTGCTGGACGAGCCGGCCTCCGGCCTGGACCTGGGCGGACGCGAGGAGCTCGTGCGCAACCTGGGACGCCTGGCGAAGGATCCGCAGACCCCGGTGACGGTGCTGGTCACCCACCATGTCGAGGAGATCCCGCCGGGGTACACCCATGCCCTGCTGCTGCGCGCGGGCGGCGTGGTCGCCGCCGGGCCGATCGAGGGGACCCTCACCTCGCAGAACCTCACCCGCACCTTCGGGCTGCCGCTGGTGGTCCAGAACCACGGCGAGCGGTTCTCCGCGCGCGCCGTCCAGCTCGGCTGAGCGGCCGATGATCGAGCGGATCGACTCCGCCGAGGACCCGCGGCTGGACGACTACCTGCGCATGACCGATGTGCGCCTGCGGTCCCGGATCGAGCCGGAGCGCGGCCTGTTCATGGCCGAGAGCTACGAGGTCATCTCGCGGGCGCTGGACGCCGGCCACGCCCCGCGGTCCTTCCTCATGAGCGAGAAGTGGCTGCCGCGCTTCGCGCCGCTGTTCGAGCCGTGGCCGGACGTCCCCGTGTTCGTGGGCGAGGCGGCGCTGCTGGAGCAGCTCACCGGCTTCCACCTGCACCGCGGAGCGCTGGCGGCCATGCAGCGGCCGGTGCTGCGGACGGTGCCGGAGCTGCTGGCGAGCCGGGAGCGGTCGCGGGTGGCGATCATCGAGGACATCGTGGACCACACCAACGTGGGCGCGATCTTCCGCTCCGCGGCGGCGCTCGGCGTCGATGCGGTGCTGGTGACGCCGCGCTGCGCCGATCCGCTGTACCGTCGCGCGATCCGCGTGTCGATGGGCACGGTGTTCCAGGTGCCGTGGACGCGGATCGACCCGTGGCCGGGCGGGATCGCCGCGCTCCAGGAGGCCGGGTACGTGGTCGCCGGGATGACCCTCGGCGAGGGCTCGATCGCCCTGGACGAGCTCGTCGCGGAGTGCCCCGAGAAGCTCGCCCTCGTCTTCGGGACGGAGGGGCACGGCCTCACCCCGGCGGCGGACCGCCTGCTGGACCGGCGGGTGACGATCCCGATGATGCACGGCGTCGACTCCCTGAACGTCGCCGCGAGCTCGGCCGTCGCGTTCTACGCCACGCGAGCGCAGCCCCGGACCTGACGGCGTCGGCGGGATCGCCCCGCTCGGCGCGCCCGGCCCACGCGACCCGACCGTCCCCCGGGGCGAGGGTCAGCGGTCCTGGGCGCGGACGTCCGTCCCGTGCTCGGCGAAGGCCCGGAAGTCCTCCATGTGCGAGCGCGTCTGCGCGATGAAGGCCCGGCGCAGGAACGGCGCGAACCATCGCATCGCTCCCGTGAACCGGTACTCGTTCTCGCTCTCCCACAGCGTGCGCTCCGGCCCGGCCACGCTCAGCCGCTCCCGGGCGGCGCTCCACATGCCGGGGGCGAGGATCTCGCGCTCGTACCGGACGACCTGCTCCGGACGGGCCTGGCCCAGGTCCTCCGGCTCACGACGGGTGATGGTCTCGGTGCACTGCATGGTCCCCTTCCCGGAGCGGAGCTCGACCGTGGAGACCGTCCCGACCTGCCCCTCGCGCCCGTGCACCGGCTCGTGCCGCACCAGGCCGCGCAGCCACTTCGGCCGCTGCGCCGGGTCGGTGAGCAGGTCGAGGACTTTTTCGCGGGGCAGAGCGATCTCGAGGCGGACGGTGAATCTCATCGGACCCCTTCCCCGGGGAGGCGAGCATCGTCAGGCGGATACGAGGGTGATTGTCCCACCGCGCCGCGACGTGCGGGGGGCGGAGCGGTCGCGCCCGCTTCCACCGGGCCCTGTCGCGCCCTATCCTGCAGCTCACGATGGAGCAGACCATCGGCGGCCGCGCCGACGCGGCGCCCGAGAGAGACCGAGGCGACCCGAACCATGACGACGGACCCATCCCCGGGATCGGGGGAGCCGGGCGCCTTCGCGCCGCTGCGCCGTTCCGGATTCCGCTGGCTGTGGCCCGCGATCGTCGTGAGCTACGTGGGCTTCTGGGGGCAGACCGTCGGCGCCCAGTGGCTGCTGGTCAACGGCCCGAACGCGAGCGTCACGGTCGCCCTGATCCAGACCGCCGCGACGCTGCCGATGATGCTGTTCACCCTGCCCGGCGGGGTGGTCGCCGATCGCTTCGACCAGCGCTGGATCATCGTGGTGGTGCAGACGTACATGGCGGTGGGGGCGTTCAGCCTGGCCGTGGTCACGGCGCTGGGTCTCGCCTCCCCGCCGGTGGTGCTCGCCTTCACCTTCCTGCTCGCCATCGGCACGGCGTTCCAGATCCCCGCCTGGCAGTCCTCGCTGCCGGACATCGTCCCGCGCGACGAGCTCGGGGCGGCGACGCGCCTGGACATGGTCGGGGTCAACTTCGGCCGGGCCGCAGGACCGGCGATCGCCGGCGTGCTCATCGGCGCGGCCGGGGTCCCGTGGGTGTTCGTGCTCACCGCGGCCACGGCCCTGATCCTCGCCGGCACCCTGCTGACCTGGCGGCGCCCGGCGCGGACCCTCGCCCCGCCGGCGCGGGAGCGGTTCCTGCCGGCGCTGCGCGCCGGGGTCCGCTACGTCCGGCACGATGCGATGGTCCGTCGCATCCTGCTGCGCGCGGTGCTGTTCATCGCCCCGGCGACGATCCTGTGGGCGCTGATCCCGCTGGTGGCGACGGAGCGCCTGGGCGTGGACGCGGGAGCCTACGGCGCGCTGTTCGGGGCGCTCGGGCTCGGGGCGATCCTCGCGGCGCTGACCGTCGGCCGGCTGCGCGGGGTGATGGCCACCGGGACACTCCTGGTCCTGTCCGGTCTGCTGTACGCCGTGGTGCTCGCGATCCTGGTGCTGGTGCCGGTGTTCGTCGTCGCCCTCGCCGCGCTGATCCTCGCCGGCGCCGCCTGGACCGCCGTGATCTCCACGCTCAACGCGGAGCTCCAGTTCGTGCTGCCGTCCTGGGTGCGGGCCCGCGGCCTCTCGGTCTACCTGGTCACCTTCACGGGATCGCAGGCGATCGCCTCGATCCTCTGGGGTCAGCTCGCCGCGTGGACCGGGGTCGTCGCCGCGTTCCTCACCGCCGGGGTGCTGCTGGCGCTGACCTCCGTCTCCGGCGTGCTGCTGCGGATGCCGGACGTCCGCGACGCCGATCCGCGCAGCATGCCGTTCTGGGGCGATGTGAACGTCCCGATCGAGATCCAGCCCACGCACGGGCCGATCGTGGTCAGCGTCGAGTACCGGGTGCCCGCGGCCGACGATGCCGCGTTCCTCGCGACCACCGCCGATCTGCGCCGCTCCCGGCTGCGCAACGGCGCCAGCCGGTGGGAGCTCTACCGCGTCGCCGAGACCCCGGAGGTCTTCGTCGAGTCCTTCATGGTCGACACCTGGGAGGAGCACCAGGCCCAGCACCGCGACCGTCTCACCGCCGCGGACCAGCGCATCGAGGCGGCCGTCCAGGCCTTCGTCTCCCGGCCGCCGCAGGGGCGCCACCTGATCCCGCCGACCATGGCGGCCTCGCCGGCGGATTCCCCGGACGCCCCGCGACGACGGCGGCCCCGCCCGAGGACCCGCCGCGCCCCGCGCTGACCGGGGGAGCGTCCCCCGTCAGGGGGTGCGCAGGTCCTGCGCGAGCATCACCAGGATCCCGCTGGGGCCGCGGAGGTACGTCAGGCGGTAGATGTCCTCGTAGGTCGCGACGCCGCGCAGCGGGTGGCAGCCGTGCCGGGCCGCGATCTCCAGGGCGGCGTCCAGGTCGTCGACGGAGAAGGCGACCCGGTGCATGCCGATCTCGTGGGGGAGCGTCGGCTCGGTCTCGATCGCCTCCGGATGGATGTACTCGAACAGCTCGAGCTGGCCGTTCCCGTCGGGCGTCTGCAGCACGGCGATGCGGGCGTGGTTGCCGTCCAGGCCGACGGCGGTGTCGGCCCACTCCCCGCTGACGGTGTCCCGGCCGACGAGGGACAGGCCCAGGTCGGTGAAGAAGGCGATGGCGGCGTCGATGTCACGGACCGCGATGCCGACGTTCTCGAGTGCGATGGCCATGGGCAGACCCTACGCCGTCGGTGTGGCCGGCGTCACCGCTCCCGGCCTGCCCCGGCGGACGGGACGGCGTGCATGCGGCGGCCGGGCGGGGTGCGGCGCGCCGGTGCGGGCAGCTGCGCGCTGACCATCGCCGCGAGGGCGAGGGCGAAGCCGGCCAGCTGCACCGGGCCCAGGACCTCGTCGGCGACGACCGCCCCGAGGCCCGCGGCCACCAGCGGCGACAGCAGCACCAGCGGCGCGGTCGCGGTCACGGGCAGGCGGGTCACCCCGGAGAACCACAGGGCATAGGCCAGCAGCGCCCCGGCCAGCCCCAGCCACAGGAACCCGACGACGGCCGCTGCGTCGATGCCCGCCGGCACGCCGTCCAGGAGCAGGGCCGGCGGCAGCAGCACCAGGCCGGCGGCGGTCAGCTGCCATCCGGCGAAGCCGATGGCGGAGACCCCTGGGGGTCGGCCCCATCTCCTGGTGAGCACGATGCCGGCGCCGACCGACGCGGCGCCGGCCAGGCCGGCGAGCAGGCCGATCGGGTCGAGCGCGGCGTCCGGGCCCAGCACCACCAGGGCGACGCCCAGCAGGCCGACCGTTCCCCAGCCGACCCGCCAGGCGGACAGCCGCTCGTGGAGGATCGCGACGGCCAGCAGGGCGACGAGGATCGGCTGCGAGGCCCCCAGCGTCGCCGCGACCCCGCCGGGCAGATTCTGGGCGGCGAGGAACAGCAGCGGGAAGAAGGCGCCGATGTTCAGCGTGCCCAGCACCAGGCTCCGCCACCACCACGCCCCGCGCGGCAGGCGGCGGGCGATGAGCAGGGCGATCAGCCCGGCGGGCAGGGCACGCACCATCGCCGCGAACAGGGGGTGGCCCTCGGGGAGCAGCAGGGTGGTCACGGCGTAGGTCGTCCCCCAGACGGCCGGGGCGATCGCGGTCAGGGCCGTCAGGCCCCAGCGCGCGGGCCCGGCGGGAACCGGCGACGGAGCGGCGGGGGCGGTCCCCGGAATGGTGGTCGTGGTCATGGCCCGATCCTCATCGGCCCGCGTTCATGAGTCCAACACATCGTTGTCATCCCATGCATGCACAGCGATCATGGATCCATGGAGCTCCAGCAGATGCGGTACGCCGTGGCCGTCGCCGAGGAGCGCAGCTTCACGCGCGCCGCCCGGCGGTGCCATGTCGTGCAGTCCGCGCTCAGCCACCAGATCAAGGCGCTGGAGCGGGAGCTGGGCACTGCCCTGTTCGCCCGCAGCAGCCGCCGCGTCGAGATCACGGCCGCGGGGGAGGCCTTCCTCGTCGCCGCCCGGGAGAGCCTCGCGGCCGCCGATCGAGCCGCGGCCGATGCCGCCTCCGCGGACGGGGAGATCCGCGGCGTCCTGACCCTCGGCATGATCCCCACGGTGACCGCGATCGACCTCCCGGCCGCGCTCGGGGCACTCCGGCGGGCCCACCCGGCGGTGCGCATCCGGCTGCGCAGCGGCGGCAGCGACGAGTTCATGACCGCCATCGGCCAGGGCGGGATGGACGTGGCGGTCCTCGGCCTCCCGGAGACGGCGCCTCCCCGCGGCGTGCGCTCCCGGGTCCTGGCACGGGAGCACCTGGTCGCCGTGATGCGCGCCGACCACCCGCTCGCCGGCCGGAGCCTGCTCGACCTCGAGGACCTGGCCGAGGCCGCCGTCATCGACTTCCCCGCGGGGGCGCCGGGCCGGGCGCCCTCGGACCTGGCGTTCCGCGCCGCCGGGATCTCCCGGGAGGTCGCGTTCGAGGTGATGAGCCCGGAGACCATGCTCGCGCTGGTCCGGCACGGCCTCGGCGTCGTGCTGCTGCCGCCCGCCGTGGTCCCCGCGGACGAGGAGCTGCGCACGATCCCGGTCCGCGACGGCCCGGCCCGGGTCGTGCACCTGGCATGGAGCGCGTTCCACGTCCCGCCCGCCGCACGGGCGCTCCTGGAGATCCTGGAGGTCCCGGACGCCCGCTCTTGACGTTCTGGGCGGCGGCGGGGCGGCGGACCGGTCACGGGCCGCGCCCCGTACACTGACCGGCGATCACGCCCTGGAATCGAGAACGTCTGCGAGGTGAGCGCGATGATCGACGTGCTCTGGGGGATCGGCGGGATCCTCGGTCTCCTGGTCATCGCCGTGGCCCTGTCCAGCGACCGGCGGGCGATCCGCCTGCGCACCGTGCTCGGGGCGCTGGCCCTGCAGCTGGGCCTGGGGGTGCTGGTCCTGTACTGGGCCCCCGGCCGATGGCTGCTGCAGAAGCTCTCCGCCGCGTTCCAGGCCGTCATCGACACCTCGGGCGCCGGCATCTCCTTCCTGTTCGGCCCGCTGATCCCCGAGGACGGCAGCGTCTTCGCGCTGCAGGTGCTGCCGGTGATCGTCTTCTTCGCCTCCCTCACCGCGGTGCTCTACCACTGGGGCATCCTCCAGCGCGTCGTCGCGCTGCTGGGCGGCATCCTCGGGAAGGTGCTCGGCACGGGCCACGCCGAATCGGTCAACGCGGCCGCGAACATCTTCGTCGGACAGACCGAGGCGCCCCTGGTGATCCGCCCCTACATCCGCGGCATGTCCCGATCGGGCCTGTTCGCGGTGATGGTCGGGGGTCTGTCGACCGTGGCCGGCTCCGTGCTGGTGGGCTACTCGCTGCTGGGGGTGCCGCTGGAGTACCTCATCGCCGCCAGCTTCATGGCGGCCCCCGGAGCGCTGCTGATGGCGAAGATCCTCGTCCCCGAGGACGACCCGGAGGCGGTCGCCCGCGAGCGCGAGCGGGTGGACGCCTCCGCGCACCGCCGGGCGGGGGAGTCCCTGCCTCTGGCCGAGCGCTTCCGGCGCATGGCCGGCGGCGGCTCGGGAGCCGATGCCGCCGCGGCCGATGCCACCTCGGCCGATGCTCCCGCGGCCGACGCCTCCGGGGACGCCGCCTCCGGGGACGCCGCCCCGGAGGATCCCGACGTGCCCCGTCACCGCAACGTCGTGGACGCCGCCGCCTCCGGCGCGGCCGACGGCATGCGCCTGGCGGTCACCGTCGGCGCGATGCTGCTGGCCTTCATCTCCCTCATCGCCCTGCTGAACCTGCTGATCGGCACGGTCGGCGGCTGGTTCGGCGCCGACGGGCTCACCTTCGAGGCGATCCTGGGCTGGGTGTTCGCGCCGTTCATGATGCTGGTGGGCGTGCCGCCGAGCGAGGCCGTCTCCGCCGGGAGCTTCATCGGCCAGAAGATCGTGCTCAACGAGTTCGTGGCCTTCGCGAACTTCGGGCCCCAGGTCGAGGCGTTCAGCCCCAAGACCGCCGCGATCATCACCTTCGCCCTGACCGGGTTCGCGAACCTCAGCTCCTTCGGCATCCTGCTGGGCGGGCTGGGCGGGATGGCCCCCTCGCGGCGCTCCGAGATCGCCGAGCTGGGCATGCGCGCCATCCTCGGCGGCACCCTCGCCAACCTCATGAGCGCCGCGATCGCCGGGATGCTCATCGGCTGACCCGCCCGGCGCTCAGGCGTCGATCACCTGCGCCAGCAGCTCCGCGCAGCTCGGTGCGACCGCATCGGGCACGGGCCCGTCGGCCGGGTCCCAGGGGCGTCCGTGCGCGACCCAGCCCGTGCGCAGCCCCGCGCCGCGACCGCCGCCGATGTCCGAGCGGGCATGGTCGCCGAGCATCCACGTCGCGGCATCGGGCACCGGCCCCTCCAGGGCGATGCGGAAGATCGCCTCGTCGGGCTTGGCGACCCCGACCTCCTCGGAGATCACGACCCGGTCCAGCAGCGGCTCCAGCCCGGTGCGCGCGATCTTGGCCCGCTGCTGGGCGGAGATCCCGTTGGTGACCGCGATGAGGCCGATGCCGCGGCGGCGCGCCCGGTCGAGCTGCTCGAGCACGCCCGGCGCCGGGCGCACCTGGGCGACGTGATCCATCATCAGCATCTCCCGCAGCGCCGCATCGTCGAGCTCCTCGGCCCGCAGGACCTCCCGCAGAACCGGCAGGAGCTGCGCCCGCGGTGCATAGCCGTGGGCATCGGCGGCCAGCAGCCGCTGCAGCTGCGCATCGCCGCCGCCGGCCGCCGCGATCGCCGCGGCCGCCCAGCGGGAGAACGCGGCATCCCTGTCGACGAGGGTGTTGTCGAGGTCCAGGAGCAGGCGCACGGGCGCGCTCAGCCGCGCCGGGCCAGCAGGCTGAGGGCGTTGGGCAGCCGTCCGTCCCAGGCGGCGGCCGGGGCCTCGCCCTCGGGGCGCCAGAACGGCTCGGGATGCTCGGCCAGGTGCAGCAGCTCGAACCCGGCCCCGAGCACGGTCATCACCAGACCCGCGAGCGTGCTCTGGTGCTCGACGGCGCCCCGGGCGGGGAAGGTGTCGTTGACATGGGAGGCGCCGAAGTAGCTGCGGTCCTCGCGCACGCGCGGCGCATCCGCGTCCCAGGTCCACAGCGGGACCAGCGGATGGGCCTCGTAGACGAACAGGTGCCCGCCGGGCCGCAGCAGGCGGTGCATCTCCGCGGCCCAGGCGTCGAGGTCCTCCATCCAGATCAGCGCGCCCTTGCCGGTGTAGACGAGATCCGCCATGCCCGCGGGCGCCGGCGTGTGCGGCAGCTCGGCGACCTCGTAGGTGCAGGGGACGGCGAGATCCCGGGCCCGGCGCGCCGCCGCATCGACGGCCGTCGGGCTGTAGTCCAGGCCGTGCACCGAGGCGGCGCCCAGACGCACGAGGGCGTGGTCGTCGATCCCGTGGCCGCTCTGCGGGTGCACCACCCGCGCCCCCGGCAGCAGCGGCGCGAGCAGCTCCTCCTCGATGGGGAGCAGACGTGCCGTGCGCGCCTCGTCCCGCAGCTCCGCGTACTCGTCGACGTGCTTGCGGGAGGCCTCGTCCCAGGCCTGCCGGGTGTGCTCGTGCGTGCTCATCCCGCGACAGTAGCCCGCGCGCCGGGCGGCGTGTCCAGCGATTTCCCCAGGCTGACGTCATATCGTGGACGTCTGACCGAATCGTCATGCCCGTCCGCGCGGGAGAACCGCGGGCGGCGAACGCATCGATCCGAGGATCGGGCCGGTGCGTTCTCTTGATGGTGGTGAGTCAGGCGCCCCACCACAGACATCGACGGGCCCCAGGGCACATCGGTGGATGTCGAGTCTGACCAGCTCGAGACACCGCTCAGAGGGAGGTGACTACGTTGCACACACGCGAGAAGACCCACCAGGCCGTGCTTCCTCAGCGGCCTGCTCTGGAATCGACGTCAGCAGACAACCCCGGGGCAGGGACGAAACGGGGCGTCGAGCCTGGGACCATCCAGGACACGGGTGTGCACCGTGGGCGAGGGGAGACCGCGGCTCCGTCCGCGGCGTCACCGGGGAAGGGCTCGTTCCCGCCCCCGGACGGCGGGAGTGATCCCGTCACCCACGAGCAACCGGCATCCGAGGGTGGGACCTCGGATGCGCCTCGCCGCGCCGAGGCACGGGTGCTCGTCCTGGATCGGCGCGGGAAGCCGCTCATGCCCACGACTCCGCGTCGTGCGCGTCAGCTGCTTCGTTCCGGCCGCGCCCGAGTGCATCGGGTGCAGCCCTTCGTCCTCCGGATCGTCGACCGCAGGGTCGAGGACTCGGAGACAGAGCCCCTCGTCCTGGGCATCGACCCGGGATTCCGACATACCGGCGTCGCCCTGGCGCGCGAGCAGGAGGTCCCCGACCCCCGCAGCGGCCGGGCGACGACGATCCGACACGGCCTCTTCCTCCTGCGGGTGGACCATCGCGGCGCCGTGATCCGCGACCGCCTCTCGGCACGCTCCGCCCTGCGCCGCGGCCGGCGCTCGCGCAAGCTCCGCTACCGGGCGCCGCGCTTCGACAACCGCGCCCGTGCCGCGGGCTGGCTCGCCCCGTCGATCCGCCATCGGGCGGAGACCACCGTGACCTGGGCGCGCCGCCTGGCCGCCTGGGCCCCCGTGACGCGGATCGACCTCGAGGTCCCGCGCTTCGACGCCCGTGCCCTGCACCGGGCCGACGCCGCCGTGGGCGACCGCGGCCAGGGCACCCTGCACGGCACCGAGGTGCGCGAATACGTCCTGGAGCGCGACGGCCGGACCTGCGTGTACTGCGGTGCGAGCGGCCTGGGCGCCGCCTCCGTCCCGCTCACGCTGGACCATGTGCGTGCCCGGGCGCACGGCGGGCCGGACGCGCCGGCGAACCTCGTCGCCGCCTGCGTCCCCTGCAACCGCGACAAGGGCGACCGCGAGGTGGAGGAGTACCTCGCCCGCCGGCCCGCCGTGCTCGCCCGGGTGCGCCGCAGCCTCGCCTCCGTGGTGCAGCAGGACCTCTCGGTGTCCGTCTCCCGCAGCGCCCTCTGCCGCGCGCTGCAGTCCGTCGGCCCCGAGGTGCGCACCCACTCGGGAGGGCGCACCAAGTGGAACCGCTCCCGGGCCGGCCTGCCCTGGGACCACGTGACCGATGCGCTGTGCGTGGGCCGCGTCGACGCGATCGCGTCCCTGCCGGCGCTGCAGCATGTCGCCGTCTCCATGGGGCGCGGCTCCTATTCCCGCACCCGCATGGACCGGTACGGCTTCCCCCGGCTCCGCCTGACCCGGCGCAAGATGCACCACGGGCTGATCACCGGCGACCTGGTGCGCGCCGTGGTCCCCAGCGGCAGGAGAGCGGGGACCCACGTGGGCCGCGTCGCCGTTCGGGCGAGCGGCTCCTGCAACATCACCACCGCCCGCAGCACCGTCCAGCACATCGGGCACCGCCACATCACCGTCCTCCAGCGCGGGGACGGGTACCGGCATCTCCGCGCGCCGGTGGCGCTGGCCGCCTGAGCGCTCTCTCGCCGGAGCTGCGAGCTGATGGGGTCGATCCGACCTCGTGCGCCGGTGGCAGAACGTGCCAGGCGTGGAGTTGCCGGGCCCGAGCAGCGTGACGGCGCGCTCAGCTGCCGTTCGGGTCGATGCTGATCAGCGCAGGGAACGGGAGGCGGGCCCAGAAGTCGGCAGCCTCGGCCCCGCTCCTCAGACGCCTCGTGGTGATGAGCCAGGCGGTGATGACCATGCCGTGGGTGGCGATCACCAGATCGTCGGCGTCGTGCTCCCGGACGGCGCTGTCGAACCGAGCACCGGCCTCCGTGACGCTCTCCCATCCCGTGTGCCGGGCATCGAGCTCGCCCAGGACCCAGGCCCGTCGGCGTTCTCGGGCACGATCGTCGAACGGCTCGCCGGGCCGCCGGACCTCGTCGAACCGGCCGTCGATGACCGGCTCCCGCGCCGCGGCGAGGCGAGCTGTCTGGATCGCCTTCGTCTCGGAGCTGCTGAGGAGCCGGGCGTGGACGGGGATCTCTCCCGCGATGCGGCGCGCCGCCTGCCTTCCCGGCCCGCTGAGCTCCCACCGTGAGGGCTCGACGGTCGGATCCGTCAGAGGCATCGCATGTCGCAGCAGGTGGATGCGCCGGGAGGAGGGCCCGCCGGTCACGGCTGCTCGAGCTCGTCCGCGATCGCCGGGTCGTAGGGCATGACGCCGTCGACCGGGGTGAGCAGGCGCCAGGCGGTCTCCTGCGAGCCGACGAGGAAGACGATCATCGGATCCTCCGGGTCGAAGTCCGCGGGCAGCACGCTGCTGGGGGTGTCGCCGCATTCGCCGTTGAGATCGATCTCCAGCTCGGCGCCGAGGAGCTCCGCCTCACCCCGCACGACCTCCTCGACGTGCGCGATGAGCTCGCCGTCCTCGGAGGGGCTGCCCGGAGCGCGCACGGTCGCGCGGGCGACCAGGTCCGAGGCCGCAGCCCTGTCGGCCGGCGAGTCGTAGGCGACATACCCGGGGCATGCCGCGACGGTGCGCTCCTCGGCGGGCATCGAGCACGCCGGCAGGGCGACGAGCACGGCGCTCGCGGCGCACGACGCGACGACCCGAGCGGCCCGGACGGCCCGGACGGCGCAAGCCATCATCGGCTCCCGCCGAGAGGGTACGAGCGGCAGTGTCGCCAGGGCCCGTCGGCCCCGGCCCACAGCTCCGCGTGATCGATCCTCTGGGAGAACGGGAGCCGCTCGCGCACCGCCGCCTCGGCGGCGCGCAGCTGCGGCGCCGGCGCGTCATGGCCGATGGTCAGGTGCGGGACGACGTCCGCCAGCGGGACCGCCCCGGCGTAGGGAGGATGCTCGGGGAACGCCGCGGCGACCTCGGCGGTGAGAGCGCGGACCGGCGCGTCGTCCTCGAGGGCGACATACAGGACGCGCTGCGCGAACCAGGCCGTCGACGT
Source organism: Brachybacterium phenoliresistens (assembly GCF_039530785.1). Taxonomy (NCBI): domain Bacteria; kingdom Bacillati; phylum Actinomycetota; class Actinomycetes; order Micrococcales; family Dermabacteraceae; genus Brachybacterium; species Brachybacterium phenoliresistens. The sequence goes on along the minus strand of NZ_BAAAOW010000001.1, from coordinate 273,868 downwards.
CCCGGCGAGGTCGAACGGCGGCGTGCGCCGGAAGATCGTGCGCAGGGACTCCTCGTCCTCCTCCCGCAGCCGCGACGGGGCGGGCAGCGGGAACAGGATCGTCACGTGCGCCGGGATGCCGTCCTGCGCGGCGGCGTCGAGGCGGCGCCGATGCTCTCCGACGGCGGCCTCCGCCGCCGGGACGCGCAGCAGCAGGACGCTCTGCTCCTCGTCGACCGTCATGATCGTGCCTCCTGCGCCGGGGACCGGGGGTGCTCGTGCCGCCCATCATGCCCCGGCCGCGTCCGGGTGCGCCGGTAGCGCAGGGGAGTGGTGCCGACCTCCTCGAGGAAGCGCCGGTTGAAGCTCGAGAGGTTGGTGTAGCCGACCTGCCAGGCGATGTCCGCGACCCGCAGCTCCGTGGTCAGCAGCAGCCGGGTCGCCTCCGAGATCCTCAGGCGGTTCAGGGTGCGGGAGAACCCCGCCCCGGTGGCGCGGGTGAACAGCCGCGAGGCCGTGGACGGGGAGACGTCGATGGCGGCGGCCACGTCGCCCAGGGTGAGACGCGCGGCGAGGTGGTCGTGGATGTGGGCGAGCACGGCCGCGAACCGGTCCGCGTCCTCCGCGGGCAGCTGCACGGAGGTGGTGTCGATGCGCTCCGCCTCGTGCGGCGGGGCTGCGGCCAGGACCTCCAGCAGCTGCAGCACGCCGATCGCCCGCCGGGTCCCGTGCAGGGCCCCCAGCTGCTCGATCATCTCCCCGCCCGCCTCGGCAGTGCGGCCGTGGAAGACGATCGCCCCGCGGCCGTCCTCGAGCAGCCCGGCCAGCCCCGCGAGATCCGGGAGCGCGGAGACCAGGCCGTCCAGGGACGCGGCACCGACCTGGATGAGCACATCGCGGCCGGGGACGGTCTCCCCGGGGTCCAGGACGCTGACCCAGTCGTGCGGCACATCCGGTCCGATCCAGGCGAGATCGCCCGGGCCGAACGCCCGCGCGGCGCCGCCGAGCAGGGCGGTGCCGCTCGAGGCGCGGATCCGATGGATCTCGATCTCGGGATGGTGGTGCCAGCGCGCCAGCGGATGCGGGTAGTCGTGCTCGAACCAGCGGATCGCGCTGGCGTGATCCGGGACGATGTGCTCCCGCACCGGCTCGGGCACCCCTGCGCCGGAGCCCGGCCGTGCGCGTCTCATCCGCTCACTCCTCCGGTTCGAGCGAGGGCTCGGGCCCGGACTCGAAGACCGCCACCACGGGGGCATCCCCCGGGGCCGGGGACCTGCCGGCCTCCGGCGACCGGTCCCCGTCCCGGTCCCGGTCATGGGGCTCGGGACGATCGGCGCGGCGCCGGTAGCCCGCCTTCTCCGCGACGCGGATCGAGGCGGCATTGCGGACATCGGCCTCGAGCACGATGGTGCGCAGCCCCAGCTCCTGGAGCGCCCAGCGGGTGATGAGCCGGACCGCACGGGTCGCGACCCCCAGCCCGCGGATCTCGGGATAGACGATGTAGACCAGGCGCGCGGCATCGTCGTGGATCATGAGCCGGATCTGACCGAGCGGCTCGTCGGTGCGGGCGTCGGCGATCACGAACGGGGCGCTCCGGCCGGTGCTCCACTGCATCCGGGCCCTCTCGACGGCGGCCGCCGGGGAGGCGTCGACGGCTCCGGCATCCCCGAGCCATCGCCGCGCCTCCTGGTCGCGGCGCCCCCGCGTGATCTGCGGGGCGTCGCTCTCGCGGCGCAGGCGCAGCGTCACCACGCCGTCGCCCAGGTCCTCCGGGGGTGCTCCCGGGAGAGGCCTCATGCCCATCTCCTCACCGCGCGATCCGCAGATCGCCGCCGATGTCCCTGCGGGAGCTCGGCATGCTCCGCGCGCGAAGAACGGTACCAGCGCGGCGGACGCCGCAGGCCTCCGCCCCGGCTGGCCGGACAGCAGAAGAATGCTGTTCGTGGTGGAACACGGATTATCTGCTGGCCGTGGGCGAGGGTGGCGCGCCGCGTGCGGATGCGGGCGCGGGCCGGTGCTCAGACCAGGAGCACGATCCCGACGATGCCGAGGCCCACCGCGACCGCGCCGATCACGAGGGCCCATCGCGCGATATGGCTGCGGTACGCGGTCATGGTCGTCGAGTAGAACGAGCTGAGCGTGAGGAACAGCAGGATCCCGGCCACGACGAGAAGGATGATTCCGAGAACCTTCATGACAGACCTCCGAGGTCGAGGTCGCGAGGTGGAGCGCACCAGAAGCAGGCCCGCCGATCGCGACCACGTCACCGGGCCGCTCCCGCCTTTCAGGATACGCCTCCGGACGCGTCGTCCCCAGGGGTCGGACGGGCCCCGACCTTCCGATCGACGAAGGTCTCTCCCGATCTCGCGGCGCCGCAGGTTCGATGGCGCTGTCGCCCGCGACCGTCCCCCTCGACCCCAGGAGGTCCCCATGTCCGAGCCCGAGAAGACCCGAGAGACGGGCCCGATCGCGATCGCCGTCGCGGCCGGGGTGCTGTGCGCGAACAGCCTTCCCCATCTCGCCGCCGCAGCCGCAGGACGGCGGATGCTCACCCCGCTCGCGGGACGCCAGTCGCCCCCGACGATCAACGCCCTCTGGGGCGCGACCAATCTCGCCGCCGGCCTCCTGATCATCGGACGCCGGGGGCGCCGCGGCGCCCCGGAGCGTGCGGACCTGGGGGCGTTCGGTGTGGGCGTCGCCCTGTTCTCGGTGTGGGCCGTGGTGGGGGAGGCGATCTTCGGGTTCAACGCGCGCGAGGACGGGGATGCCTAGGCTGGGCTCGTCCTCGGGGCGGCTGCTACGCCGAGTCGTGCGCACCCGCGTCGCTGTCGAGCTGCATCTGAAGACTCATCACGAGTCCTTTCCTCGTCTGCGATACGGGAGCGAAGCCTCGGGATCGGTAGAGGGACAGCGCCCGGTCGTTGCCCAGATCGACGTGAAGACTGAGGCGAGCGACTCCGCGTCGGCGAGCCAGGTCGAGCAGGCGCTCGAGCAGCAGACCGCCGATTCCCTGTCCTCGATGCTCCGGCCCGACCGCCAGGACGATCTCGGGAGTGCATTCGTCCACGAACCCTTCACGGTGCCGGTCGTTCGAGAAGTAGCGGTACCAGGCCGCTCCGATCGGGCGTTCGTCCGGGCCGGTGGCCATGGCGAGGATGCCCGTGTCCCCGGCCCGCATCCCGAAATGATCCACGTACAGATCGGGAGCATCTCGCGACACATGGTGCCGGAAGTCGGCCTCGTCCCACTCCCTGTCCCAGCGCCATGCCATATGCAGCGCGCGCCTCAATATCTCGTCATCGCCCGGGGCGGCGAGGCGACATGACACGCCCTCGGGATCCGTGGCACCGCCGCCGGGCCGCGACCCGTGCACCAGCTCTCGGCCGTAGACCCGCAGGGTCACGGGAGCCCCGTCGTCCTGCCGCTCCGTCGAGCTCGTCACGTCGCGCAGGTACGTGAATCCGGCCTTCTCCGCGACCCGGGTCGAGGCAGGATTCCGGACGTCGGCCCGGATCACCGCGCGGCCCCCGATCCCACGCTCGCGGACGACCTCGCAGAGGAGCTCGACCGCCCGGACGGCGATCCCGCGCCCGCGGACCCGCGGGGCGACGCCGTAGGCGATGTTGACGTCCCCCGGCTCCAGGCCGTCGGTCACATCGGGGTCGTAGTCGACGGTCCCGACGCATGCGCCGTCGAGCCAGATCCCGAACGCCCGCTTGGCGGCTCCCTGCTCCGCCTCCCGGTCCAGGCGCCGCACGAAGTCGGCGGTCCCCTCCACGGTGCTCCGGCCGCCGCTGAGCCAGCGCACCGTCGCCTCGTCCTCGGCGGCGACGACGGCGGCCGCGTCGGAGGGACGCAGCGGCTGCAGGGTGACGCGCATGGCTCGACGGTAGACGGCGCCGGCCCAGGAGACCAGGGAGCTCCGGGGCCGGCAGGCCCGTCCGGCTCAGAGCGTGATCTGGAGCTTCACATCCGTCGGGCGTCCCTCGAGGAAGCGCTCGAAGGCCTGGATGGAGTCGTCGAAGGCGAAGGTGTCGGTGACGAAGCGGCCCAGGTCCACGGCGTCGGTCGCGGCCAGGTCGATGGCCTTCTGGTAGACGTTCTTGTACCGGAACACCGTCTCGATGCTGAGGCCCCGGGCGGCGGCGGTGGACACGTCGAAGGGCACGTCGGAGGTGGGCATGCCCACCAGGACGATGCGCCCGCCGGGGGCGGGCAGCGACCACAGGCCCTTGTAGGCGGGGGCGGCGCCGGAGGCCTCGAAGACGACCTGGGGACCCCAGCCGTCGGTCTCGGCGCGCACGCGCTCGCCCAGATCCTCCTGGGTGGCGTCCACGGGGATGATCCCCTCGAGCCCCTCCAGCAGGCCCAGCTTCTGCGGCAGCACGTCGCTCACGTAGACGCGGCTCGCCCCGCCGGCGCGGGCGGCGAGGGCGATCATGATGCCGATGGTCCCGCTGCCGATCACGGCGGCGACGTCGCCGGGGGAGATCTGCGCCGTGGTCGCGGCGTACATGCCCACGGAGAAGGGCTCGATGAGCGCGCCCTCGGCGAAGCTCAGCGACTCCGGCAGCGCATAGGTGTACGCGGCGGGATGGATGACCTCGTCGGCCAGGCAGCCGTGCACCGGCGGGGTCGCCCAGAACCGCACGTCGGGGTCGACGTTGTAGTTGCCCTCCTTCACCGCGCGGGAGGCCGGGTTCGGCACGCCCGGCTCCATGGCCACGCGGTCCCCGGGAGCCAGGTGCGTGACGCCCTCGCCGACTTCGACCACGGTGCCGGCGCCCTCGTGGCCCAGCACCATGGGGGCGTTCACGACGAAGGGGCCGATCTTCCCGTCGGTGTAGTAGTGCACGTCCGAGGCGCAGATGCCCACGGTGTGCATCGCGATCCTCACCTCGCCGGGGCCGGGGGAGCCCAGGTCCGGGATCTCCTCGATGGACATCCGACCCTTCTCCTGCAGCACGAGTGCTCGCATGCGGTGCTTCTCCTTCTGTACGGGCGCGTCCTCTGCGACGCGACGACGATCGGGGGCGACGGTGGCTCGAGTCTGCCCGGAACCCCACGGCGTGATCCAGCCTCCCCGGTCCGACTTTCTGATACTTCCATGCATCGCCTGGGATCGGCACGCCGCGCCCGCCCGGCATCCCCCGGAGATCTGTCGGACCCCTCCGACAGGATTCGCAAAGATGTTCGAAGCGGTGACCTGCCCGCTTGACGGACTCACCGGATCCAGGCGTACAGTCGAACACGCGTTCGACGACGGTTCGGGTCCGTGGGGTCCCGGCGGTGAGGTCGCGGAAGGAGGCGGAGGGGACCATGGGCACCGCGGTGCAGCTCGAGGAGAAGCGCGAGGAGAAGGCCGACAGGCTCGCGCGCGCCCGCCGCGCGCTCGGCGCGGCAGAGCTCTCGGCCGCGCGCTGGGGCGGGCGGATCGACCGCACCGCCCTGCGGGAGAGCCCCACCGCGTCCGAGAGCCCCACCGGGCCCGAGGGCGCCGCCGGGCCCGAGGGCGCCGCCGTGCGGGCCCCGATGCGCCTGCTCCCGCCGCCCGGGCGGCCCGATGCTCCCGGGAGGGCCCCCGCGCCCCCGGCCGACGACCCCGTCGAGGTCGCCCCGGCGCAGGCCCCCGGCCGCCTCCCGGTCCCGCCCGCCCTCGCCCCGCTGATCCCCTCCGGCACGCTGCGCGCCGGCAGCAGCGTCGCGGTCACCGGCGAGGCGAGCTCCTCCCTGCTGCTGGCCCTCGCCGTCGCCGCCATGGGGGAGGACTCCTGGTGCGCCGTGGCCGGCATGCCGGACCTGGGCCTGCGCGGCCTGCTGGACGCCGGGGCGGATCCGAGCCGCCTCGCGATCGTCCCGGGCACCGACGTCGAGGATCTCCCGCAGCTTCCGCAGGTGCTCTCCGCCCTGGTCGACGGCGTGGGAGTGGTGGTCATCGGCCCGGACCTGCGGCTGACCCCGGCCCTGTGGCGCACCCTGACCGGTCGCGCCCGCACCCGGGACGCGCTGGTGCTGGCCGCCTCCCCGCCGGACCGTGCGGACCTGCGCCTGGAGGCGCACGGCGCCCGCTGGCACGGCCTCGGCGCCGGCTCGGGCCGCCTGCGCGGGCGGCGGGTGCGGGTGAGCTCCGCCGGCCGCGGCATCGCGGGGCGGCGCGAGGTCGAGGTGCTGCTGCCCGACGTGCGCGGCGCCCTCGCCACGACGCCGGCCGCCCGCGGCGCCCGCGAGGCGTCCGTCCTCCCCACGCTGCGCAGGGCCGTCTGATGGCCGCGGGGACGATGCCCGCGCAGGCGCTGCTGCCGCCGGGGGAGGAGGTCCCGGCGGCCACCCGCACCGCCGCGGTGCTCGTGCCGCGGTGGAGCCTGCTGGCCGCGCTGGACCGCCGCGACGACGCGCAGGACGCCCCGGCCGTGATCCTCCTCGAGCGCCATCGGGTGGTCCATGCCGATGCGGCGGCCGCCGCGGCCGGGGTGGCCGTGGGGATGCGCCGCCGCTCCGCCCAGGCCGCCTGCCCCGACGCCCTCGTGCTCGAGACCGACCGCGAGCACGAGGCCGGGCTGTTCGAGCTGGTCTCCGCCGCGGTGGACACCGTCGCCGCGGGCGTGGACGTGCTGCGCCCCGGCGTGGTGCTGATGGCCGCCCGCGGTCCCGCCCGGCACCAGGGCGGGGAGGAGCGCCTGGCCGAGCGGATCCTCGACGCCGTCGCCGACCTCACCGGCTGGGAGGCCCAGGTCGGCATCGCCGACGGCCCCTTCGCCGCCCTGCTGGCCGCCCGCGCCGGGCGGATCGTGCGGCCCGGCCGCAGCGCCGAGTACCTAGCCCCCCACGACATCGCCGCCCTGCGCGAGGCGCCCGTCGGCCCCGGCTGGGGGCACCGCGACCGCCCGGCCGCCGTCGGCTCGGGCCGCCTCGATCTCGCCGAGGTGATCGACCTGCTCACCCGTCTGGGCGTGCGGACCCTCGGGGAGCTCGCCGCGCTGCCGGCGACCTCCGTGCAGGACCGCTTCGGCCCCGACGTCGCCCAGCTGCACCTGCTGGCCCGCGGCGGGGAGTCCACCCCGCCGGCCATGCACCATCCCGAGCAGCCCGTGGAGGTGCTGCGCGTCCTGGATCCTCCGCTGGTGCGCTCGGACCAGGCCGCCTTCGCCGCCCGGCCGATGGCCGAGGAGCTGCACGGCATGCTCGTCGCACGCGGGCTGATCTGCACCCGGCTGCGGATCATCGGCCGCACCGAGCAGGGCGAGGAGATGGAGCGCACCTGGCGCCACGACGGGGAGCTCACGCCCGCCGATGTCGTGGACCGCGTGCGCTGGCAGTGCGACGGCTGGCTCACCCGGGCACGGCTGGGCCGCGGGGAGACCGGCGCGATCACCCAGCTGCTGCTGCAGCCGCTGCAGCTCATGCCCGCGGGGGAGGGTGCCGCCGCCCTGTGGGGCAGCGCCGGGGAGGCCGCCCAGCGCGCCGGGCGCGCCTTCGCCCGGGCCCAGGGCCTGGCGGGGGAGGGCGCGGTGCTGGTCCCCGCCCCCGTGGGCGGGCGCCTGCTGGCCGATCAGGTGCGCCTGGTGCCCTGGCGCGCGGAGAAGCCCGCGTCCCGCCCCGGTCCCTGGCCCGGCAGCCTTCCCCGGCCCCTGCCCGCGACCGTCTTCCGCACCCCGCCGCCGGTGCTGCTCGAGGACGCGCGCGGCGAGGCCGTCGTCGTCACCGCGCGCGGCCTGCTCAGCGAGGCCCCCGCGCTCCTGCGCGTGCCCGCCGAGGGGGCGCAGGGGCTCGTCGCGCGCGGGCTGCGGGCCGGGTCGCGCCATCGGGTGCTCGGGCACGGCGCTCCCGTGCTGCTGGACGAGCGCTGGTGGCGCCCCGACGGCCGCCGCGCCGCCCGGCTGCAGCTGGTGATCGGGGAGGAGGACGCGGCGGGCGGCGATCACATCGCGCTGCTGGCGCTGTCCCGCGAGGGCCGCTGGGAGGTGGAGGGGATCTATGACTGAGGCGAGCATGCCCGGAGCGGCCGGAGGTGCCGCGCCATGAGCCGCTGGTTCCTGGGTCCCCCGGCCTGGAAGGACCTCGAGGCGGTGCTGTCGGACCGTCCCGCGGCGCTCGTGGACCCGCCCATCGAGGTGGTGCGCACGGGCCGCCGCGCCACGGACGGCTACCGCCCCCGCGCCGAGGTCCCCTATGCGGAGCTGCACTCTCATTCCCATTTCAGCTTCCTGGACGGCGCCTCGAGCCCCGAGGAGATGGTCGCCACCGCCGCCCGGCTGGGCCTGCAGGCCCTCGCGATCGTCGACCACGACGGGCTGCCCGGGGCGGTGCGCTTCTCCCGCGCCGCCCGCGAGCACGGCATCGGCACCGTCTTCGGGGCCGAGCTCACGCTGGGCCTCGAGCCCGGCGCCGACATCGCGAGCGCGACGCCCGTGCTCACCCCCGCCCGCACCGGCGTCCCCGATCCGGCGGGAGAGCACCTGCTGGTCCTCGTGCGCGACGAGACCGGCTACCGGGAGCTGTCCGCCGCGATCGCCCGCGCCCACCTCGAGGGGAGGACCAAGGGCGCCCCCCGCTACCGCCTCGCCGAGCTCTCGCGGATCGCCCGCGAGGGCCGCTGGCTGATCCTCACCGGCTGCCGCAAGGGCGCCGTGCAGCGCGCCGTGCGCCCCCTGCTCGAGGAGGGCGATCTCGAGCAGGCCGCCCATGCCGCGGCAGCCGGCATCGGCCGTCTGATCGAGCTGTTCGGCGCCGGGAACGTCGCCGTCGAGCTCGGCGCGGGGGAGGGGCCGCTGGACGACGAGCTGCACGACGCCCTGGTCCAGGGTGCGCGGATCGTCCGCGAGGAGACGGGCCTGGACGAGATCACCCTGCCGGTGGTGGCGACCACGGGTGCCCATTACGCCCATCCCGGCCACAAGCGCCTGGCCGATGCCCACGCCGCCCTGCGCGCCGGGGTGAGCCTCGAGGAGGCCGATCCGCATCTCGCCGCTCGCCTGGCGCATCTGCGCAGCGGCGAGGAGATGGCGCGCCTGCTGCCGCGCTACCCCCGCGCCGTGGCCGAGGCCGCGCGCCTGGGCCGCGACTGCGCCCTGGACCTGCAGCTGCTCGCCCCCGACCTGCCGCCCTTCCCGGTGCCCGGCGGCCATGACGAGGCGAGCTGGCTGGTCGAGCTCGTCGAGGTCGAGGGGCGCGAGCGCTACGGCCCCCGCCCCGCGCCGGGCCGTCCCGAGCGGGTGCCCGGCGCCTGGGCGCAGATCGACCACGAGCTGAAGGTCATCATCGACCTGCACTTCCCGGGCTACTTCCTCATCGTCCACGAGATCGTCGACTTCTGCCGCCGCGAGGGGATCCTGTGCCAGGGCCGCGGCTCCGCCGCCAACAGCGCCGTCTGCTACGCCCTGGGGATCACCGCCGTCGACGCCGTGCAGCACGGCCTGCTGTTCGAGCGCTTCCTCGCCCCGGAGCGGGACGGCCCGCCGGACATCGACCTCGACATCGCCTCCGACCGCCGCGAGGAGGTCATCCAGCACGTCTACCAGCGCTACGGCCGTGAGAACGCGGCGCAGGTCGCCAACGTCATCACCTACCGCGCCAAGCTCGCCGTGCGTGACGCCGCCCGGGCGCTGGGCCATGACGTGGGCCGCCAGGACGCCTGGTCCAAGCAGATCGAGCGCTCCTTCACCTCCCTGCAGGGCACCGACATCCCCGCCGACGTCGTCGACCTCGCGATGCAGCTGCGCGACGCCCCGCGCCACCTGGGCATCCACTCCGGCGGCATGGTGCTGGCCGATCGGCCCGTGATCGAGCTGTGCCCCGTGCAGTGGGCCGCCATGGAGGACCGCACCGTCCTGCAGTGGGACAAGGAGGACTGCGCCGATGCGGGCCTGGTGAAGTTCGACCTGCTGGGCCTGGGCATGCTCACCGCCCTTGACCACTGCCTGCGCCTGGTCGCCGAGTACCACGGCGAGGACTTCGAGCTGCGCACCCTCCCGCAGGAGGACCCCGCCGTCTACGACATGCTGTGCGCCGGCGACAGCGTGGGCGTCTTCCAGGTCGAGTCCCGCGCCCAGATCTCCACCCTTCCGCGGCTGCGGCCGCGCGAGTTCTACGACCTCGTCGTCGAGGTCGCCCTGATCCGCCCCGGCCCCATCCAGGGCGGCTCCGTCCACCCGTACATCCGCCGCCGCAACGGGGAGGAGGAGGTCACCTACATCCACCCGCTGCTGGAGAAGTCCCTGGACCGCACCCTCGGCGTGCCGCTGTTCCAGGAGCAGCTGATGCAGATGGTCGTGGACGTCGCCGACTTCACCCCCGCCCAGGCCGATCAGCTGCGCCGCGCCATGGGCGCCAAGCGCTCGACCGAGCGGATGATGGCGCTGTCCGACGACCTCTTCGCCGGCATGGCCCGCCACGGGATCGTGGGGGAGGACGCCGAGGCCATCCACCGCAAGCTGCTCGCCTTCGCCAACTACGGCTTCCCCGAGTCCCACGCCTACTCCTTCGCCTACCTCGTCTACGCGAGCTCCTACCTCAAGTGCCACTACCCGGCGGCCTTCACCGCCGCCCTGCTGCGCTCCCAGCCGATGGGCTTCTACTCGCCGCAGTCCCTGGTGGCCGACGCCCGCCGCCACGGCGTCCTCACCCGCGGGGTCGACGTGGCCGTGAGCGACGTGGAGACCACCCTCGAGCTCGACGAGGAGCATCGGCCCTACCGCATCGGCGACCGGCCCGGGGCGCAGGTGCAGGGGGAGCGGGCCGCCGCCGGCCCGGCGATCCGCCTGGGGCTGACGCAGGTGCGCGGCATCGGCGACAAGGTCGCGGAGAAGATCGTCGAGACCCGGGAGCGCGAGGGCCCCTTCGCCTCGATCCCGGACCTCGCCCGGCGGGTGCGGCTGAGCGCGCGCCAGCTCGAGGCCCTCGCGACCGCCGGGGCGCTGGACGGCCTCGCCTCCTCCCGGCGCCAGGCGCTGTGGGCGGCGGGCGCCGCCGCCCAGGAGTCCCCGGACACCCTGCCGCACCTGGCCGTCGGGGCCGATGCGCCGATGCTCCCGGGGATGAGCGATGCGGAGCTCGCCGCCGCGGACTCCTGGGCCACCGGCATCACGCCGGGCGAGCACCCGATGGCGCTGGTGCGCGAGGAGCTCGCCGCGCAGGGGATCGGCACGATCGCCTCGATGCGCACCGCCGAGGACTGCTCCCGCGTGCACGTCGCCGGCGTCATCACCCATCGGCAGCGGCCGGCGACGGCCACCGGCATCACCTTCCTCGGGGTGGAGGACGAGACGGGGATCCTCAACGTCGTCTGCTCGAAGGGGTTCTGGATGCGCCACCGCGCCGTGCTGCGCACCAGCCGGGCGGTCGTCCTGCGGGGCGTGGTCGAGAACCGCACCGGGGCGGTCAACCTGGTCGCCGACGGTGTCCGGCAGATCGCCCTGCCGGCCGCCGGGAGATCACGGGATTTCCAATGACACGCGGCATGGAAATGCGGGTCGGGCTATCCCCGGGCCGATGACGGGAATTTTGCGGGACGTCTGCGGCCGATGTCCCGCCCCTGCCCGCCATGCCGGTCCGGCGGTGCCCCGCCGCGGCGGCGCGCGCATGGCACCGGGAGAGCGGCGAGCATCGTCGATGTGTCGCGGCAGGTCATCACGTCTCTCCTGCAAGCGGCGCACGGTCGGAGCAGACCTCGGGAGACGCTCGGGGGACGAGGTCCTACGTCCGAGGGAGCGGGCCGAGGACTGCACCCGGACCTGCTTCTCCTCCCCAAGGCGGAATCATCCACAGAATCCGCCGAACCTCCGGCGGGAGCCCCCATATGTCCGTTTTCCGGGGTAGGATATGGGCTATGGATGAAGGGGTCCCGCAGCATATCGGCCAGGACGGCGCCGCCGTCCCGGCCGTGCCGCAGCGCACCGCTCCGGAGCAGCAGGACGCGGCATCGCCCGCGGGTCTCGACGGCGCGGTCGCCGTGATCCGTGCGGCGCTGGAGCCGCTGGCGGGGACGCCGGCGCTGTCGGCGGTGGTGGACCTGGTCGGCGGTGCGGCGAGGGCCGCAGGGCTCTCCCGGTCGACGCAGCGGGCCGTGGTCGACGTCGAGCCGGGCACGCCGGACGAGGCGCTGGCGATGCTGGCCATGCTGTCCCAGACCCGCACGAGCCTGGGCGCGGTCGAGGACGCGTGGATGCTGGAGGCGGCCGCGAGGATCCGCCGGGAGAACGGGACCGCGGGGGCGTCGGGGCGCCGGCTGGACGCCGGCGTCACCGCGAACATCGCCGTCGCCCGCCGCACCAGCCGCCATTCCGCCTCCGCCGCCCTCACGGCCGCCCGCCGGCTCAGCACCTCGATGCCGGTGCTGCAGGAGGCGAAGTCCACGGCCCGCCTCCCCGAGGCGACCGTCGCCGCGGTGAGCGCCGTGCTCGCCGACGAGCCGCCCGCCGTGTGCGAGGCCGTCGACGCCGAGATCGGCCGCGACCTCGCCCAGCTGGACGGCCTCGGGATCACCGCGGTGCGCGAGCACGTCGAGGAGATCGTGCAGAAGCGGTCCGACCCGATCGCCTCCCGTGAGCGCGCCGTCCGCGCCGCCCGGAGGCGGTACCTGAAGATCACGCCCCAGCGCCACGGCATGGCGCGGCTGACCGCGGTGCTCCCTGCGCTCGGCGCGGTGCAGATCGAAGCCGTCGTCCAGGCCGCGGCGGAATCCGCGCGCGCCGCCGGAGGCAGCGCCCCGGTCGGCGCGGCGCGGGTCGACGTGCTGGTCGAGGCCGTGAACTACTACTGCGACGCGCTGAGCGGGGATCCTCCCGTGGAGGTCGCCCCCTGCATGCCGGAATGGATCGAGGAGGACAGCCCCCTCCTCGACCTCGGCACCGGCGAGATCATCGCGCCCGTCGTCGGCGCTCCCGCGGCATCCCGGCAGGACGCGCCCCGCGGCGAGCCGTCCTGGCCGCCGGGCCCGCTCGGCTCCGCCTGCGGGCCGCAGCTCTCCTCGCCGGCGCCCCTCGGGGCCGCGCCGCCGGGTCCCCTCCCGCCGCGCGGCGGGCCGATGCCCGACAGCCTGTTCCCTCCGGGGCGGTCCCGGATCGCCCGGCCGGCGGCGCCGCCGAGGGGACCCCGGATCGAGCTGCTCGTCACCATCACCGACCGTGCCCTGTTCCACCTCGACGACGGAACCGAGCACGCGGCCCTGTCCGGGTACGGGCTCGCGCCCTCGCGCGCGGTGACCAACGCCCTCGCCGGCTCGCCCTACGGGGACTTCGGCGCGAGCGACGCCGAGGCCGACGCCCGGGCCGAGGCGCTCGCGGCCCGCATGGTGTACCGCCGGCTGTACACCCACCCCGCCAGCGGCGAGCTCGTCGCCATGGACTCGACCTCGCGCGCCTTCCCCGTGAACACCCGGAGGATGCTGCTGAGCCGCGACCGGGTCTGCCGCGTCCCGTACTGCAACGCGGGCCCGCGGCACCTGGACCACATCCACGCCCACGCCCAGGGCGGGGCCACGGCCTTCTCGAACGGGCAGGGCCTGTGCGCGGCAGGCAACTACGACAAGGAGACGGGGCGCTGGCGCGTCGAGGTGGTCGCCGATGCGCAGCGGCCCGGCGCGACCCGGGTCGTCTGGGTCAGCCCCTACGGTGCGGTCGGCTCCTCGCCCACCCCGCCCTCGCAGCGGCCGCCGACCCTCAATCGGGCCGAGCGCCGCACCGCCCGACGCCGCGAGCGCCTCTCCGCCCGGGCGAAGGAGCGTGCCGTCGTCGGCCGCACCCGCGCCGCCCGGCGGCGTGCTGCCCGGGGCTCGGCCGCCCGGGGCTCAGCGGCCCGAGGCTCGGCGACCCGGGGCCGCGCAGCTCGGACCGCCTGAGGCCCGCGGACCTCATCGGGCTCCAGGACATCAGACGACGCGCAGGGCACCATCCCCGGGAGGATGGTGCCCTGCGCGACGTCGACCCCGGTGCGGCGGCGCCGCGGGTCAGGGGACGATCAGGTGCCGAGCATCAGCGGTAGGTGACGAAGGTGGGGTCGCCCCAGATGGTGCGCTCGGAGACGGAGCCCTTCGAGGAGCCCGCGTCCACGACCGTGTTGTCCCCGGCGTAGATGCCGATGTGGCCCGGCCACACGACCAGATCGCCGACCTGGGCCTCCGACTGCGAGATCTGCGTGCCGGCGGAGGCCTGCGCGCTCGAGGTGCGCGGCAGATCGATCCCGGCCTGCGCGTACGCGTACTGGGTCAGGCCGGAGCAGTCGAAGCCCGTGCTCGCGGACTCGCCGCCCCAGGAGTAGTGCACGCCGATCTGCGAGCGGGCGGCATCCAGGATCGCCTGGCCGCTCGAGGACGAGGACTCCTCGGAGCTCGTCGCGACCGCGGTGCCGGCGGAGGCGCTGACCTCGGCGGAGCCGCCGTTGAGGGAGCCGCGCGTCTCCGGGCCGACCCGGCCGTCGACCTGAAGGCCGTTGCTCTCCTGATAGTCCAGGACCGCGGCGAGGGTCAGCGGGCCGAAGCTGCCGTCGACCTCGAGATCGGCGCCATGGGTGTTCAGCATGGTCTGCAGGGTCGCCACCCGATCGCCGCGCACGCCCTCGTAGAGCGTCCCGCCGTCCGCCGTGAGCTGGTTCGCGGTCGCGACCGGATGGGCCGGGGCGACGGCGCTGATCTCGGCGGGAGCGGCCGTCTCGGCAGCGGGCGCCGCCGTCGCGCTCTGCGCCGCGAAGGCCGAGCCGATCACGACCGTGCCGAGCATCGCCGCGCCGCCCAGGCCGCGGAATGCGAGACGGGTCGCGCCGTAGGTTGCTCGGCCGGGGACGCGGTGGGTGCTGTGCTTCGCCATTCTCGGTGATTCCTTCCGTTCCGTCCGCAGGAGCGGGCGGTGCTGCGATGTCTGGTCCGATGCGGATCCGCGATCCGGGGAGGTCCGGGATCCGCTCACGACCACCACGCTAGGAGGCGCCGAGGGCGGATCCCAGGGGCCTGAACACACAGGGCAGGGACCTTGACCGACGGTTTGTCGCCCACGGCGTCCTTGACCCGCACGGGAACGGATCTGAACCCGAATTGACCTTTTCGGACGCATCCCGCGACTCGCACCTCACGCCGCGGGAGCCGGTCCGGAACGCCGCGGGAGCCGGTCCGGAACGCCGCGGGAGCCGGTCCGGAACGCCGCGGGAGCCGGCCCGGAACGCCGAAGGACCCGCGCCGTGCGCACAGGGCACGGGCGGGTCCTCCGACGGGGGACCGGCGGCCGGTCAGGCGGGAAGCGGCCGCAGCATCGACGGCGGATCGGCCAGGCGCGCCCCGCGGGAGGCGATCAGCGTCGCCGCGAGCGAGGCCGCGAGCCAGGCGCCGATGCCGAGCAGCGTGCTGGACGTCGATACGAGCGAACCGCCGAGGGAGGCGTGCACCAGCCCCTGCGAGACGATCGACAGCGGCATCAGCGCGCTGATCGACTGCAGCAGCGGGGGAGCGGTCTCCAGCGGCAGCACCCCGACCAGTGCCACCACCTGCAGCACCATCACCACGATCGACACGATCCGGCCGACGCGCTCCCCGAGCACCGTCAGCAGCCCCTGATGGAAGGCGGCGAACATGAGCGCCGCGGCCAGGGAGATCACCCCCACCGCGAGGGGCGAGACCGGGGAGACCCCCAGGAACGTCACGATCGACAGGACCGCGACGGCCTGCACGATGCCGACCGCGAACGCCGGGAGCAGGCTGCGCAGCACCACCTGCCACATGGGCATCGCCGCGTCCAGCAGCCGGCGCGAGAGGGCGGGCAGCAGCAGGAAGACGCTGAACGCGCCGAGCCACAGCGCCAGGCCCACCACGAAGGGGAACGTGGCCGTCGCCGCACCGTCGGCCGCGTTCTCCCGCTCGGCGACGGTCGTGATCGGCTCCGCGGCCATCTGCGCCATGCGGGTGCGCTCGGCCTCGGTGTACCGGGGGACGTCCTCGGCGCCGTCGCGCAGCCCGGAGGCGAGCTCGTCGGTGCCGTCGGCCAGCTCGCCCGCGCCGTCGGCCAGCTGGTCGGTGCCGTCGGCGAGGTCCCCGGCGCCGGTGGCGAGCTCCTCGGTGCCGTCGGCGAGGGACCCGGCGCCGGTGGCGAGCCCGTCGGTGCCGGTGGCGAGCTCGTCGGCGCCCTCGGCCAGCTGCCCCGCGCCGTCCGCGCTCTGGCGGGTGCCCGTGGCCAGCTCGCCCGTGCCGTCGGCGAGGAGTCCTGCCCCGTCGGCGCTCTGTCGTGCGCCGTCGGCGAGCTGGCCGGTGCCGTCGGCGAGGGACCCGGCGCCGTCGGCGCTCTGCCGCAACCCGGTCGAGAGCTGTCCGGAGCCGTCGGCGAGCTGGTCCACGCCCCCGGCCAGGGCCACCGTCCCGTCGTCGACCTGGGCGATGCCCTCGGCGAGGGCGGGGATGCCGTCGGCGAGGGTGCGGGCACCGGTGGCGAGGTCCTCGGCCCCGGCGACCAGGCCGGGGTTCTGGTCGGTGCCGTCGCCGGTGAAGGCCGTCTCGACCCCGTGGGCGTAGGCGGAGACGCCCTGCGTCCCCTCGACGAGGCCGGCCCGGCCGGAGTCCTCGTCGCCGTGCAGTGCGGTGTCCACGCCGTAGGCGTACTGGGAGAGGCCGCCGGCCATGGCGCACAGCTGCGGATCGGGCCCGGCCGCGGCCGGAGCCTCCTGCCCGCCGCCGTCCGATGCCGCGGTACCGCCGCCGTCCGAGGCGGCGGGCTCCTCCTGCGCGTCCGATGCCGCCCCGCTGCCGGCGCAGTAGTCCTCGATCTGCTGGGCGAGGGCGAGCATCCCCGGGTCGTCCATCGTCCCCGATCCCTCGAGGGCGTCGCTGAGCTGCTGCGTCCCTCCGGCGACCTGGTCGGCGGCGGTGACGAGACCCGGGTTCGACGCGGTGCCGTCGCCGCTGACCGCCTGGGACGCCTGGCCGATGCCGGCCGCATAGTCCTCGGCGCCCTGCGCCAGCTGCTCGGTGCCGGCGACCAGGCCCGGGTTCTCGGCCGTGCCGTCGCCCTCCACGCCCGAGCGCAGCGCGCCGGTGGCGTCGACGAGGCCGGGCTGCTCGTCGGTGCCGCGCAGACCCTGCTGCACGCCGATGATCCCGCTGCTGACCCCCTCGCTGCCGGTGGCCAGCTGGTCCAGGCCCGTGGCGAGGTCGCGGGAGCCGCCGGCCACCCCGTCGGTGCCGGTGGCCAGCTGGTCCAGGCCGGTGGCGAGGTCCTGGGTGCCGCCGGCGACGCCCTCGGTGCCGGTGGCCAGCTGATCGAGGCCGGTGGCCAGGTCTCCGGTGCCCGTGGCCAGCGCATCCGTGCCCTCGGCGAGCTGCCCGGCGCCGTCGGCCAGCTCGCCCGCGCCGCCGGAGAGCTGCTGCGTGCCCTCGGCCAGCTGCCCGGCGCCCTCCGCGGTCTGCCGGGTGCCGTCGGCGAGCTCCTCCGTGCCGTCGGCGAGCTCGTCGGCGCCGTCGGCGGCCTCGGTGAAGCCGTCCTTCATGTCGCCGAAGCCGACGTAGATGCCGTCGAGGTACTGCTGGGTGAGCTCGGTGTTCATGGTCGCCGCGGAGGCATCGGCGATCGAGGCGGAGACCAGCGAGGTCAGGGCGCCGGAGGCGTCATCGGAGTACACGGTCAGCTGCGCCTGCGCCGCCTCGGGGGTGCCGAGGGTGACCAGGTTCGCGGAGAAGTCCTCCGGGATGACGACCACGGCCGCGTAGGTGCCCTCCTTCAGGCCGGACTCCGCGTCCTCGAGGTCCGTCAGGCGCCAGTCGAGCCCGGCGGTGGCATCCTGCTCGGCGTCGGCGACGGTGGTCGGCTGGGTGAGGCCGCCGGCGAGCATGCGGCCGAAGGGCACCGTCTGCTCCTCGCCGTCGACCTCCATGGTCGCGCCCTCGTCGAGGTTGACGACCGCGGCCGGCACCGCGTCCAGCCGGTCGACGCGGCCGGCGAGGGCCCACATCCCCACGCCCACCACGAGCAGGGGCAGCAGCAGGACGACGAGGAGGGATCGGATGTTGCGAAGCGCCGTCATGACCGGGCTCCTTCCAGGGCGGGATCGGACGACGGGCGGGGGTCGGGCCGGTCGGGCTGCGCCGGCGGGGCCGCCTCGGCGCCGCGCGTGCGGTGGACCCGCAGGGCCCGCAGCACGGAGGGGTCGCGGAGCCGGGCGGAGAGGTCGGCCGAGGGATCGGGGTCGGGGGCGCCGACGACGGCGCAGGCCCCGGATGCCAGCAGCTCCTCGAGCCGGGCCGCGGCGTCCTCGCCGGCGCGCAGCAGGGCGGTCGCGTCCTCGAGCACGATCACGCGGCCGCGGGCGGTGCGCGGGGAGATGCCGGCGAGCCGGGCGGTGACATCCGCATCGGGCCCGATCCAGTGGGTGCGGGACTGGATGGCCGAGATGTCCTCGGGGGAGAGGCGGTCGCCGACGGCGAGCACGCCCGCGAGCGGGCGCGCGCGGCCGCCGACGGCGGCGAGCAGGGCGCGACGCGCCGGGGCGTCCTCGCTGCGCACCAGCAGCAGCGTGCCGGGGGCGACGGCGCCGGTGAGCGGGCCCAGCCGTCCCTCGAGGTCCTCGCCGGCGGCGCCGGTGGGCAGCAGCGGCAGCACGGCGCCCTCGAGGCGGATCGCGCTCGGTCCGTGCGCCTGGGTCCATCGGCGGTGCTCGAGCACGCGGACCAGCCCCTCGCCCTCGACGTCGATGCGCGGGAGGATCCGGTCCAGCCAGGCCGGCAGGCGCCAGGCCCGGTCGCCGAGCAGCGCGAGCACGGCCGGGACCAGCGTCATGCGCACCACGAACGCGTCCACCAGCACGCCGACGGCGAGGGCGACGGCGATCGGCTGCAGCATGTAGGAGCCCTCGGGGATGAAGGAGGCGAACACCGCGAACATGATCAGCGCCGCCGCGATCACCACGGGGGCGCTGCCGGTGAAGCCGCGCTCGATGGAGGCCCGCGCCTGCCCGGAGTGGACGTACTCCTCGCGCATCCGCGAGACGAGGAAGACCTCGTAGTCCATCGCGAGCCCGAACAGCACGCCCATGCACATGATCGGCATGAACGAGATGACCGGCCCGACCACGTGCACGTTCAGCGCCGCGTTGCCCCAGCCGTACTCGAAGACCATGGCGACCACGCCGAAGGCGGCGCCCACCGAGATGAGATAGCCCAGGGAGGCCTTGAGCGGCACCCACAGGGAGCGGAAGACGAGCGTCAGCAGGATCAGCGAGAGCCCGACGACGAAGATCGCGAAGGGCAGCAGCGCGCGCGAGAGCTGGTCGGTGATGTCGATGGCCACGGCCGTCTGCCCGGTGACGCGGATGTCGGAGATCCCCAGCTCGGACTCCCAGTCCGGGGCGAGGGAGCGCATCTGGCGGACCAGGTCGGCGGTGGACTCGTCGGTCTGCGCCCCGGTGGGGATCACCACGACCACCGCCATGTCCGCGCCCTCGTTGGGAGTCGCCAGCTGCACCTCCTGGACGTCCTGGAGACCGGCCACCCGCGACTCGAGATCCTCGACCACGCCGAGCGGATCGTCGCTGTTGATGATGTCCGCGGTCACCAGCAGGGGGCCGTTGTAGCCGGGGCCGAACTCCTGGGCGACGAGGTCGTAGGTCTGCCGGGCGAGGGTGTCGGGCTTCTCCGTGCCGAGGTCCGGCAGTCCCAGGCGGAGGTCCTTGACCGGCACGGCGAGGGCGCCCATCACCAGCACGACCACCAGGACGGTCAGCACCGGGACCCTGGTGGCCAGGCGCACCCAGCGGGTCCCGAAGGGCCGGCGCACCGGGGCGTCCGGATCCGGGGGCGGCAGCACGCCGCCGTGGCGGGCCATCTCGCGGCGGACCTTCCGGGGCCGCAGCCGCTCGCCCAGCAGCCCCATGATCGCCGGCAGCAGGGTCAGCGCGACCACGACGGCCAGCGCGACGGTCCCGGCCGAGGCCAGGCCCATCATGGTCAGGAAGGGGATGCCGGTGACGAACAGGCCCACCAGGGCGATCACGACGGTCAGGCCCGCGAAGATGACGGCGCTGCCCGAGGTCGCGATCGCCTCGCCGATGGACTCCTCGACGTCCTCGCCGCGGGCCAGCTGCGCCCGATGCCGCGACAGGATGAACAGGGCGTAGTCGATGCCGACCGCCAGGCCCAGCATCGCCCCCAGGGAGATCGTCACCTCGGGGATGTCGATGCCGGCGGCGAGCGCCATCACCGCCATCATGGACACGCCCACGCCGATGATCGCCGTGACGATCGGGATGAAGGCGGGGATCAGCGAGCGGAAGGCGAGCGCCAGGATGACCAGGGCGGCGACGACGCCGATCACCTCGGAGGCGCCCATCGGCACCTCCGAGCTCTGCAGGATCTGCCCGCCCAGGTGCACCTCGAGCGATCCGTGGGAGGCATCCTCGGCGATCTGCTCCAGGGTCTGGATCGACCCCTCGGGGAAGCTGCCGACGGCCCCGGCCATCTGCACGGTGCCGATGAGGGCGGTGCCCTCGTCGTTGCGGGTGCCGGGGCTGGTGTCCTCGAAGGGGCTGGGCGCGGCCTCGACGCCGTCGACCTCGGCGGCCTGCTCCATCACCTGCTCGATGTCCTCGCGGTGGGCCTCGACGGTGCTGCCGTCGGTGGTGACGAAGACCAGCTGGCCCGAGGTGCCGCTCATCTGCGGGAAGCGGGTGGAGAGCTCGTCCAGCCCCTCCTGCGAGGGGGTGCCGGGGATCTCGAACTGCGTCGAGAAGGCGCCGCCGAGGCCGAGGGCGAGGCCGCCGATCACGATCATGAGGAGCGCCCAGGCTCCCACGGCTCTCCAGCGCGCCCGCGCCATGGCGCGGCCGAGTCGGTACAGGGACGAGGACACGCGGTCTCCCCTCGGATGTGCGACGGCCGACATCCGCGGGTCTCCCCGGACGGCGCCGCATGCGGTAGTCTCAATACACGAACGTATCGAGCGCGATGATATCCGAGCACCCTGGACAGCAGCGGGGTGCCCGGACGCGACCACCCGCACCTGGAGGCGAGATGCAGCAGCTGTTCGATCCCCTCCCGGACTCGACGACCCGCCGCAAGGAGAACACCCGTCAGCGCCTCGTGCGCGCCTCCCTCGGCGTGTTCGTGGACAAGGGTATCGACGGCGCGACCATCGACGACCTCGTCAGCGCCGCCGGGTACACGCGCGGGGCGTTCTACTCCAACTTCTCGACCAAGCTCGAGGTCTTCGGCGAGCTGTTCGCCGACGTCACCGACCAGGTGATCGCGATCATCACCGCCTCGGTGGGGGAGAT
This sequence comes from Brachybacterium phenoliresistens, assembly GCF_039530785.1. Taxonomy (NCBI): domain Bacteria; kingdom Bacillati; phylum Actinomycetota; class Actinomycetes; order Micrococcales; family Dermabacteraceae; genus Brachybacterium; species Brachybacterium phenoliresistens. The sequence continues at coordinate 252,655 of NZ_BAAAOW010000001.1, read as the reverse complement.
GCTCGAGGAGATCGCCGCCGCGCCCGGGGACGCCGCCGCGCTCGACGACGCCGGCATGATGCTGCGCGTGTTCGAGGCGATCCGCCCCCACGGCCGGCAGTGGTACCTGCTGTACTCCGAGGCGGTCGCCTACTCCCTGCGCAACGAGACGGCCCGCGAGCAGCTCACCGAGCAGCGCACCCGGCTGCGGGAGGTGATCGCCGAGATCCTCGAGAGCGGCATGCGCGCGAAGGGCGAGCACAGCGTGATCGCCGTGAGCGACCTCGCGCAGATGCTCGTGGGCAGCTTCGTGGACCTCATGGTGATCGAGCATCTCGAGGGCACGGACACCTCGAACCTCGCCTCCGTGACGATCCTGCGGACCATGCGGGCCTTCGTCGAGCCCGACGCCTGAGCCCTTGTAAGGTTCCGGGGTGACTACGCACAGCGCACCCCCAGCATCCGTCCCCCTCGCCTCTGGAAGCCCGGTCGGCCCGGTCTACGCCGACCGGGGTGCTTCCCACTACGACATCCTCGCGGTCCTCATGGCCGTGGTGGTCATCCTCTCGGGGATCGGCGCCTCCAAGGGCGTCTTCTTCGGCACCGTGCCCGGCATCGGCTTCGAGATCATCACCGACGCCGGTTTCTTCCTCTTCCCCCTGGCCTACATCCTCGGCGACGTCATCACCGAGATCTACGGCGTCCGCGCCGCCCGCCGCGCCCTGATCACCGCCTTCGCGATGAACATCCTCGCGGTCATCACCTACCAGATCGTCATCGAGCTGCCCGGCTTCACCGATGACTTCGGCACCGCCAAGCAGCAGGCCCTCGAGCTCGCGCTGGGGCCGGTGTGGATCGTGGTCCTCGCGGGACTGCTCGGGTTCCTCGCCGGGCAGAGCCTGAACACCCTCGTCATGAGCCGCATGAAGCGCCGCTTCGGCGAGCGCGGCCTGGTGGGCCGCCTGCTCACCTCCAGCGGGCTCGGCGAGCTGGTGGACACGATCGTCTTCTGCTCGATCGCCGCGGCCGCGATCGGCATCACCACCGTCGAGCAGTGGGCCCAGTACACCGTGCTCGGCTTCCTCTACAAGGTGCTCGTCCAGTACGCCGCGATCCCCGTGACCTCCGCAGTGATCCGATGGATCAAGCGGACCGACCCCTCCTACCAGGAGCGCCTGCGCGCGAGCCGGGGGAACCTGCCCGCACAGGCCTGACGACCTCCGTCGCCCCGCGCCCCGACGAACGTCGAGGGCGGCAGCGGCGATGGGCCGAGGCGCCCGGCGGCGGGCCGGGCCACGATGGGAGCATGAGCGAGCATCCCGTCCCCCTCCCCGCCGCCGGCCCGGTCGCCGAACCGGTCGCCCACCGGGTCGCCGGTCCCGCCCCCGGTCCCGCCGCCCGCCCCGAGCCCGTGGATCCCTCGCGGCCCTTCGGAGCGCACCTGCGGATGCGCTGGTGGCGCCCGCTGGTGATCCTCCCGATCCTCGCCGTGGCCATGTTCGGCCTGCAGATCGCCCTGACCATCGTCGTGGTGGTGTTCGAGACCGTCGCCTTCGGCCGCGATCCCTCGGACATGAGCCTCAGCCCCCTGCTGCTGCTGTCGACCAACATCTCCCTCGCGGTCCTCGCACCCCTGGCGCTGCTGCTCGCGGTCTGGATCGGCGGGGTGCCGTGGCGGGCGGTGCTGCGCGTGGGCCGGAGCTTCCGATGGGGTCGCATGGCCGGCTACTTCGGCCTGTTCGCCCTGCTCATCGGGGCGGTCTACGGCATCTCGGCGATCTGGGTGCCGATGGGGGAGCACGCGCCGATGATCACCGCCACGACCCTCGGGCTGATCGCGGTCGCCCTGCTGACCACCCCGCTGCAGGCCGCCGCGGAGGAGGTCGTCTTCCGCGGCGTCACCACCGCGGCCGTGGCCTCGTGGATCCGCCCCGCGGCCGTGGCCCTTCCGGTGGGCATCGCGGCCTCGAGCGTGCTGTTCGGCCTCGCCCACGGCGCGGGCGACCCCTGGCTGATCGCGTACTACATCGCCTTCGGCCTCTCCATGGCGCTGATGGCGCTGATCAGCCGCGGGCTCGAGGCGCCGATCGCCTTCCACGTCACGAACAACCTCATCAGCATGGTGCTGGCGGCGCTGCTCTCGGGCGGCGGCGGCCTGGTGATCGACCGCTCGGCCGGGGCGGGCGGACCGTTCATGCTCGTGTTCATCGGCATGGACCTGGCCGCCGTCGGCATCGTCTGGCTCCTCGAGCGGCGTCGCCGCGCCGCGGATCCGGCACGGACGTGGTCCAGCTCTCCGGAGAGATCGGACCTGTCCCCTTCCCAAACCCCCTGAGGCACTCCCTAGGATGGGATGCACGAGCCGGGCGGACCCACTGCGGGTCCGCCCGGCTCGTTCCCCGCCGATCCAGAGAGGACCTCCGTGGCCCCCGCCGCCCACGACCCCCACCGCTCCGACCCCGGACGCGACGACATCCCCACCACCACCGGTGCCATCCCCACCATCACCGGGGCGATCCCCGTCCTCGAGGACGCCGCCGACCGCGATCTCGCCCATCTGCCCTCGCAGCGCGAGCTCGCCGGCACCCGCAGCAAGGTCACGATCCTCGTCATCGTGGTCCTGACCACCCTGGGGGCGATCGGCCCGCTGGCCACCGACATGTACGTGCCGGCCTTCCCCGAGGTCGCCGGAGAGCTGGGCACCACCGCGGCGCGCATGCAGCTCAGCCTCACCGCGTTCTTCCTGGGCACGGCGAGCGGGCAGGTCGTCGCCGGCCCCCTCTCGGACCGGCTCGGACGGCGCGCCCCGCTGCTGCTGGGCATCGTGCTCTGCCTGCTGGGCTCCCTGGGCTGCGCCTTCGCCTCCAGCGCCGAGATGCTCATGGTGCTGCGCGTGCTGCAGGGCATCGGCGGCGGCTTCGGCATGGTGCTGGGCCGCGCGGTGCTGATCGACATGACCGACGGCCCCGAGCTGTTCCGGATCATGAACATCATGCAGGGCATCGGCGGGATCGCCCCGATCGTCGCGCCGCTGATGGGCGGCATCATCCTGGTGTTCGGGCAGTGGCGCGAGATCTTCCTCGTGATCGCGGCCATGTCCCTGGTGTCCCTGCTGGGGACGATCTTCCTCATCCCGGAATCGCTGCCGCCCTCGAGACGGCACGCAGGCGGGTTCCGGACCTTCCTGCACAACTGCCGCACCCTGCTCTCACGGCGTCTCTTCGTCGCGTACCTGCTGGTCAACGCGTTCTCGGCGTTCGCGGTCATGGCATACGTCTCCGCATCGACCTTCGTGGTCCAGGAGATGCTCCACTTCACCTCGACGCAGTACTCGATCAGCTTCGCCATCAACTCGGCGGGGATGATGTCCGCGTCCTTCCTCTCGGCGCGCCTGACCCGCACCTTCCATCCCCGCTCGCTGATCCGCGTCGCCCTGATCATCGTCAGCTGCGCCAGCGTGGCCCTGCTGATCGGCGCCCTCTTCCTGGACACCCCGGCCTGGATCGTGCTGCCGGCCTTCTTCCTGGCCGTGGCTCCCCAGGGCATGATCTTCGGCAACTGCGGGGCACTGGCCTCGCAGCAGGCCCGCGAGATCGCCGGCACCGGCTCCGCCATGCTGGGCCTGGGCTTCTCCTTCGCGGCGTCGCTCGCGGCGCCGCTGGTGGGCCTGGCCGGGACCCACTCCTCGCTGCCGATGGCGATCACGATGGTGGTCGGCTGCACCATCTCCATGGTCTTCTTCGTCATCGCCGGGCGGGGGAGCGGACGCAGCATCTCGCACCCCGCGGCGCAGGCCGTCTGAGACGACACGCGGCCGCACCTGCGTGACCCCGGCCTCACCGGAGGCTAGCGTGTGCGCAGGTGCGGCCGGCTCCCAGGTCGCGTCTTCCCCACCTCCAGGAGCATCCCGTGTCCCCGTACCGTCCCCGGCACCGCCGCACGCCCGAGCCCCCGCAGACCTCCTCGACCGCCCCCGGAGGCGGTCATACCCGCCGCCACCTGCTGCGCGCCGGAGCCTTCGGCGCCTCCGCCGCCGTCGGCATCCCCGCCCTCGCCGCCGCGCCCTCGGCCATGGCCGAGGGCGTCGTGCATCAGGAGATCCATGGCCAGGACGTCTCCTCCTGGCAGGGCGACGTCGACTGGGGCCGCCAGTGGGAGCTGGGCTCCCGCTTCGCCTGGGTCAAGGCGACCGAGGGCAACACCTGGAAGAGCCCGACCTTCTCCTCCCAGTACCGCGGCGCCGACCGGGTCGGCATGCCCCGCGGCGGATACCACTTCGCCCGGCCCGACACCGGGGACCCGATCACCCAGTGCGACGCCTTCCTCGACGGCGGGGGAGGGTGGACGCCCGACGGCCGCACTCTGCCCGGCATGGTCGACTTCGAGACCAGCCCCGGACGCCCGGCGAACTACGGGCTCAGCCGCAGCGACCTGCGCTCCTGGATCTCCCAGTTCTCCTCGCACTACCGAGAGAACACCGGCCGGCGCCCCGTGATCTACACCAACGCCCACTGGTGGAACGACAACGTCGGCAGCTGGACCCCGCGCAACTCCCCGCTGCACATCGCCAACTACTCCTACGACCCCATCGCCTCCCTCCCGGGCCGCTGGTGGGGCTGGGAGCTGTGGCAGTACTCGCCCAGCGGCCCCTTCGCCGGGGACTCCAACGTCTGGTACAGCGGCGAGGACGACTTCGCCCGGTTCGTCGCCGAGGTCGACTACGGCGCCAACGGCATCTGAGGCAGGGGAGAGGCCGATGAGCGAGCATCCCCGCCTGCTGCAGACCGTCCTGGACACGCCCGATGTCCGCGGCCTCGCCGAGTTCTACCGGCAGCTGCTGGGCCTGCGGTACCGTCCCGGCGACGCGGACCTCCCCGATCCCGACTGGCTGGTCCTGGTCGACGAGGACGGGGTGCGCCGCCTGGCGATCCAGGAGGCCGTCGGCATGGCCCGCTCCACCTGGCCCGACCATGCCGTGCCCCAGCAGCTGCACCTGGACATGACCGTCCCGGACCCCGAGTCCCTGATCCGGCAGCGGGACCGGGCTCTGTCGCTGGGCGCCGCCGTCCTGCTGGACCGCTTCGAGGACGAGGAGGAGCCCCTGTACGTCTTCGCGGATCCGGCCGGCCATCCGTTCTGCATCTTCGTCGCCGGGGAGGACGAGGCCTGAGGTGATCCTGCCCGCCGTGCGCGACCCGCGCCTGATCACGATCCGCCGCGGCGGGACGCTGCGCGACGAGGACCACCGCCTGCTGGCCCTGTGGGCGGCCGACTGCGCCGAGCACGTGCTCGCGCTGTTCGAGGACGAGCGGCCCGAGGATCCGCGCCCGCGCGAGGCGATAGCCGCCGCCCGCGCCTGGGCCGGGGGAGAGCTGCCCATGATGCGGGCCCGCGCCGCCGGCGGCCACGCCATGGGCGCCGCCCGGCCCCTGCGCGGTCCGGCCCGCTTCGCGGCGTACGCGGCAGGGCAGGCCGCCTGCGTGGGGCATGTCGCCGAGCACGACCTCGGCGCCGCCGCCTACGCGATCCGGGCCGTCCGTGCCGCGCACGGCGAGGACCGGTCGGCCGGCCGCGCCGAGCGCGACTGGCAGCGGGAGCTGCTGCCCGCGGCGATCCGGGCGCTGGTGCTGGAGGACCAGGCCCGGCGCGATGCGATCTGCTGGCACGCCTTCTCCGACTGACCAGGCACTACGCTGGTCCCATGTCGCCCGCACCCCGCTCCGTCACCACGCGAAACGCCCGCTTCCAGCAGTGGCAGGCGATGCTCGCCAACCGCACCAAGCGCCAGCGCCTGGGGGGCTTCCTGGTCCAGGGGGTGCGTCCCATCACGATCGCCCTCGAGCACGGCTGGTACGCCGAGGCGGTCCTCTACGACGCCGAGCGCGAGCTCTCGTCGTGGGCCCGCCAGGTGCTCGAGGACGCCGGCGCACCCCGCTACGCGCTGTCGGCCGAGCTCATGGCGGAGCTGGGGGAGAAGACCGAGGACGTCCCCGAGCTCATCGTGGAGATGCGGATGCCGCGCGACGACCTCTCGCGGATCCGCGTCGGCCCGGACTTCCTGGGCGTCGCCTTCGACCGCCCGTCGAGCCCCGGGAACCTCGGCTCGATCATCCGCTCGGCCGATGCCTTCGGCGCCGCCGGCGTGATCGTGACCGGACACGCGGCCGATCCCTACGACAGCGCCGCCGTGCGGGCGAGCACCGGGTCGCTGTTCGCCACGCCGACGGTGCGCGTCTCCTCGCCGAAGGACGTGCTGGCCTGGGTGCGTGCCCGCCGCGAGGACGGCGACCCCATCCAGATCCTCGGCACCGACGAGAACGGCCAGGCCGAGGTCTTCGACGCCGATCTCACCGGACCCACCCTGCTGGTGATCGGCAACGAGACCAGCGGCCTCAGCACGACCTGGCGCGAAGCCGTCGACCTCATGGTGAGCATCCCGATGACCGGTTCCGCGAGCTCCCTGAACGCGGCGAACGCGGCCAGCATCGTGCTCTACGAGGCGACCCGGCAGCGGCTGCGGTCATGAGCGTCTAGGCGACGCGTCCGGGCCGACGGCGCATCCCGGCCGGCGACGGGTCCGGGCGGGCGACGCACTCCGGGCGCTTCTGGGCACTGCGCCGATAATGTACGTTATGTAAAGTCAGTAGGGCGGAGCCGCTGGTGCGGACTCCCCTGGGATGCGCCGCGGGATCCGGAGGCGTCGGAGCGCCCGGACCCCTGCGGCGGGCGCGTCAGCTCTCCGAGCCGTCCCCGAAGGCGGCGACCACGCCGTCGCCGTCGTGCCACGTCGCCCGCAGGCGCACCGTGCCGTCGAGCTGGTCGACGGTGCGCGCGATGCTGAACGGCTCGCCGCCCAGGATCTGCTCGGCGCTCGGGAGCTCGGCGCCCGTGTCCACCTCCAGGCTCAGGACGACGGACTGCTCCCGCGCGGCGACGCGCCGGCCCTCGGCGTCGACGATCTCCAGCGGTGCCTGCTCCTGCTCGCCGCACAGCGCGCGGCGGAAGCAGTCCAGCGCCACCTCGTCGTGCGCGCCGTCGTAGACGAACCGCTCGCCGAGCACGGAATGCTGCATCGTGCCGACCAGGTGCTCCTCGGCGCCGTCGACCGGTGCACCCCGGTACGCCAGCGGCACATGGAGCACGACCTCGCCCACCCGGACCACATGGCATTCGACGCCGACCTCGCCCGCCGGATCGTCGAAGCGGTACGCCCCGAGCACCTCCATCTCCCCCGGCTCTCCCCACGGACGGGCGTCCAGGAAGGACCGGAGCAGCTCCGGCTTGGACGGGGTCAGCTGGGCCTGGTGGATGATCGCCATGCGACCACGCTATCGCCTCGGCCCGGGCGCGGGCCTCTCCCCCGCCACCCGGCGGCGCGTCAGACCGACGAGGCCGGGACGTCCTTCTGGAAGGTGACGCGCTCGCGCCGGCGACGGAAGCCGAGCCCCTCGTACAGCCGGGTCGCGCCCGTGAGGCTCTCGGAATCCACCTCGAGGGTCACCTCGTGCAGACCTGCGACCTCGGCGGCACGTCGGATCGTGCTGGCCAGCATCGCCCGGGCGATCCCGCGCCCGCGGGCCGCCGGCACCGTCCCGACCAGCGCGACGTACAGGCTGTCGGGCTCGTACTGCGCGGCGAGCACGTAGCCGACCACCTTCCCGGCGGCGTCGCGGGCCACCGTGCCGAGATCGTGCCGGGACTTCGCCGAGTCCCACATGCTCGCCCAGCGCTCCTCGTCGATGGGGGCGCTGCCCCAGTGGTCGCGGAAGGCCTCGAGGTGGGCGAGGCGCACCTCGCGACTGTCCTCCGGGCGGACGGGCGCCAGCTCCACGCCGGGCGGCAGCGTCTCGGGCAGGCTCTCCCCCGGCAGGTCACGGGCCAGGTCCAGCCAGGATCGCGCCGGCGCATACCCCTCGCGGCGCAGGAGATGGCGCACGGTGGACGTCTCCACTCCGCCGCTGATCCGCAGGTGATGGGGAGCTCCCGGGTGACGCTCCCGCATGAGGGCCGCGGCGCGGTCCTCGGCGAAGGCGAGCAGGCGCGCCCCGATCCCTCGGCGCCGATGCTCGGCGTGGACCCCGCCGGAGACCTCGGCGCGGTGGAAGCCCTCGGCATCGGCCGCGGAGCCCACGCCGACCCAGACGATCGCCACCAGGTCGCCGCCGATCCGCACGCCCCGGGAGTCGGCGGCCGGGTCCATGCCCGGGCTCGAGAGGATCTCGCGCACATCGACCTCGTCGAAGGTCTCGACGATGCCGTCGACAGCCTCCAGATGGGTCAGCAGCGCGGCGATCTGCGGTGCGTCCTCGAGGGACAGCGGGGCGACGGTGAGCTCGGCGGAGGAGGTCATGAGCACATCCTCCCTCATGGCGCGGGGAACGGGAATCGCGCGAAGGCGCCCCGGGCCTGGCGGCGCGCGATCGCGGGCCAGGGCGCGAACTCCTCGGTCTCCAGCCGGCGGGCACCGGGCCTGCCGGCGCGCCGCCAGAGGCCGATCATCGTCCCCCGACGCACCACGCCCCGCTGGAACATGCCGTTGTTGCCGGGCACCAGGCGGGGATGGTCCGCCTCGGCGATGAGGCTGCGGCGGTCGGGGTAGCCCAGCACGAGCTCGTCGAAGCCGGGCAGCAGGAAGGTCGCATCGACCGCGGCGCCCGCCTCCTCGATCTCGGCCGCCAGGCCCGGGCGCTGGAAGCGCATCTCCCCGGCGGCATCGGTCCCGGCCTCCTCGAGCCGGTCCCGGATCCGCGGCAGGGCGGCGCGCAGGCGCGAGAGCGGGAGCTTGCTGAACCAGCCGGCATCGCGGACCGTCGCCGGTCCCCGGCTGCGCAGGTAGCGCAGCAGGAGCTCCGCGACCGCGGCGTCCTCGTCCCCGTCGAAGCGCTCCGCGAGCCCGCTGCCCTCCGGCAGGGCGCGCCGCGCCAGGACGATCCGGTTCTCCCCCTCCTCCAGCGGCCCGTGCACCAGCACCCCGGTCTGGATGAGATGGCGCAGGACCGCGTACCCCGCGCCGGCGGCCACCGGGATGCCGTGCGCCTCCCAGAGCGCGAGCAGCCCCGCCCTGCCGATCCCGCCGGGGGCATCGGCCTCCTCCAGCACGAGGGCGCGGGCGCGCTCGAGATGATGCTGCGCGATGCCCAGCTCCCGATGACGGGTGAGGGAGGCCCGCACCTGGGCCGGCGCGCAGAGCTCGGTGAGCCAGCGCGCGTCCTGCGCGGCCATGACGAAGATCGTGCCGCGCATCGGGTAGCCGCGCACCAGCTCCCCCCGGGCGAAGGCGTCCTGGACGCGGCCGATCGGATCGGTGCCGGAGCGCAGGCGCAGGGCCACCGAGGACAGGGCGCCGGGGAGGTCCTGGCCCTGCAGGGCGAGGAACCGGGCGGCCAGCTCCGCCGGGTCCGCGGCGCCGGCCGCGACGAGCCCCTGGGCGACCAGGCGGGCGCGGGTGAGTGTGCGATCGACCACCCGGGAAGACTATCGGCGCGCCGACCACCGGGTGTCCGCGAAGTGCGGGCCGCGCGGACCGTAGGCTCTGGATCCGTGCCCGTCCTCGACGACCTCTCCCCCTGGATCCTCCTGTTCCTGCTCGGCGCCGCCTTCGTGGCGGGCTGGGTCGATGCGGTCGTGGGCGGAGGCGGCCTGGTGCAGCTGCCCGCTCTGCTGACCGGACTGCCGGCGGGCACGAGCACCGGCACGGTGCTGGGGACGAACAAGGTCGCCAGCGCCGCCGGGACGGCGATCTCCTCCCTCACCTACATGAGGCGGGTGCGTCCGGTGCTGGCCACCGTGGTGCCCCTCGTGGTCTGCGCGGCGCTCGGCAGCGCTGCGGGCGCCATGATCGCGAGCTTCATCCCCAGGCCGTGGATGTCCCCCATCGTGCTGGTCGCGCTGCTGGCGGTGGGCGTCCACACGCTGCGCCGTCCGGTGATGGGCCTGGAGCACTCACCGCGCCACCACGGCGCGCCGCATGTGCTGCGCACCGCTGGGATCGGTCTGGGCGTGGGCGTCTACGACGGGGTGCTGGGCCCGGGGACCGGCAGCTTCTTCATCATCCTCATGGTCGCGCTGCTGGGGTACGGGTTCCTCGAGGCCAGCGTCCATGCGAAGCTCGCGAACCTCACCACCAACCTCGGGGCCCTGCTCGTGTTCGGCGTGCAGGGACATGTGTGGTGGCTGCTGGGCGCCGTGATGGCGCTCGCGAACATCGCCGGCGGCTACCTCGGCGCACGCCTCGCGCTGCGCTTCGGCTCCGCCTTCGTGCGGGTGGTGTTCCTGGTGGTCACCGGCGGGCTGTCGCTGCGTCTGGCCTGGGACACGCTGCAGCTGCTGATCTGATCGACACAGCGGATTCCCGCTGTACATGCTCGTCCCGCTGTGCGCGCCGTCAGTCGAGGGCGACGCCCATCTCACGGGCCGCGTCGCCGATCCGGCCCGCCAGCATCACGTCGCGGCCCGTCACGGCGGCGACGTCATGGCTGATCAGCGTGACCTCGACCGCGGGATAGGTCAGCAGGACGTCGGGGTGGTGATCGGCCTCCTCCGCGAGCCGGCCGATCCGCGCGACCAGGTCCAGCCCGGTGGCGAAGTCGCCGGTCGCGAAGCGGGCGCGCAGCCCGTCCTCCTGCGCACGCCACTGCTCTGCCCCCGCCTCGGCGAGGGCGGCGCGCAGCGCCTCCCCGGAGATCGCCTCCCGGGGCGACGGGCCTGTCGGTGTGCTTCCGTGTGTGCTCATGGCCCCGACCCTGGCACAGCCGGGCTCTCCTGCCCACCCCCGGCGACGATGTGATGCGCGCCTCCCCCATCGCGCCGTGCGCAGGAATAGCGCTGCGACACGGGGCGTTCCTCGGGATATCAGCATGTCGCCGCCCGCTCCGCGCGCGGCCCCGGCACCAGGAGGAGTCATGGACCCGACGACGCTCTTCAGCTACGAACGCCACGTGGACTCGCGCTCGCTGTCGGCGCGCGTCCTCCTGGTGACGCTGGGATCCTTCAGCGATGCGGCGGCCGCCCAGGCCACCATCGACGACCATCTGCTCAACTCGCTGCCCAGCCGCGTGGTCGGTCGGCTGGACATGGACCAGATCTACGACTACGCCGGCCGGCGCCCCGAGGTCACCCTCGAGCTGGACCACTTCCAGGACTACCAGCGCCCCCAGATCCTCCTGCACGAGGTGACCGGACCCGACGGGGAGCCGTTCTTCCTGCTCACCGGTCCGGAGCCGTCCTTCCAGTGGGAGCGCGTGACCGCCGCGCTGAAGATCGTGGTCGAGCAGCTGGGCATCGAGCGCACGCTCATGCTGCAGAGCTTTCCCGCGCCCGTCCCCCATACCCGGGAGCTGCCGGTCACGCGCTTCGCCGGAGATCCCGACGTGATCTCGGTGCGCCGGCCGATGCCGGGCGTCTTCCGCCTCCGGGCTCCCTTCACGGCGCTGCTCACCCTGCGTCTGGCCGAGTCCGGCCACGACGTCGTCGGGCTGGTCGCGCACGTGCCGCAGTACCTGCATGACATCACCTACCCCGATGCCGCGATCTCGCTGCTGCGCGCGGTGCAGGAGGAGCAGGGGCCGGAGCTCCCGGTGGACGCGCTCGAGGCTCAGGCCGGGCCCATCCGCGACTCGGTCGCCGCGCAGGTCGCCGCCTCCCCGCAGCTGGGACAGATCGTCACCGGCTTCGAGCAGCAGTACGACCGCATGATCACCGGGGGCGGCGGCGTCGAGGTGCCCACCGCGGAGGACATCGCCGCCGAGGTCGAGCAGTACCTCGCGGGGCTCGGCGACGAGGACGACAAGGACACGGGCCAGGAGGACGGCCCGGACATGGAGCCGCCCGCCTGAGACGCGGTCCGTCCCCGCGCCGGTCGCTCCCGGGATCAGCGCAGGGCGACGTCCTCGGCCCAGACCTCCGCGGGGAGCACCGGGTCGACCGTCGCGACGACCTGCATCGTCTCCAGGCGGACGTCCCCGGTCAGCGTCGTCATGAACGCCGTGTCGGCCGCGTCCATGCCGGTGGCGATGCGCAGCATCGACCGGCGCGGCGCGAGCCGGGTGGCGTCCAGCACCAGCCAGCGGCCCTCGACGAGGGCCTCGACCACCAGATGGAAGTCCATCGGGTGCAGCCCCGGGGCGTAGACCGACACGCAGCGGGCGGGGATCCCTGCCGCGCGCAGCAGCGTCGTCGCCAGATGCGCATAGTCCCGGCACACCCCGCGGCGCGAGACGAAGGTCGAGCGCGCCGAATCCTGCACCGTGCTCGCCCCGAGCACGTACTCCAGGTGCGAGGCGACCCAGTCGATGATGCCGTGCGCGGCCTCGCCCCCGGTGCGCCCGTCGACGATGTCCTCGGCGATGCGCCCGAACTCGTCCACCTCGCAGTAGCGGGAGGGCCGCAGATAGGTCACCGCGTCCATCGGCGAGACCTCCGGCTCGGCGGCCGGGCCGACGCCCTGCGCGGCGTACACGATCTCGACGGTGCCCTCGGGGAGGTCCCGCAGGACGTGCACCCGGCTGCCGAAGGGATCGCTGCCCGTCTCCACCTCCCAGGGGACGCCGCCGGCGAGGACCTCGAGGGTCTCCGGGGCGGAGCCCGGCGCCGCGGCGGCCACGAGCAGCGCCACATCGGTGCCCTGGGCGACCCGCGCACGCAGGCGGGCGGAGACCGAACGGCGCAGCGGCGCTGCCGAAGAACAGGGTGCTGTCATGCGACCAGTCTGGGGCATGCGGCCCCGGGACGCGCAGCCTGGTCGAGGTGACCACCGCCACGGGTTCTGGCATAGGCTGGTGCCTCCGCGCGTGCACCGCGACAACGTCGTCCCCAAGGAGCCCTGATGCTCATATCGGTCCAGCTGTACAGCGTCCGGGAGGCCCTGGCCGCCGACCCGATCGCGACCCTCTCGTCCCTGCGCGACATGGGCTTCGAGAGCGTCGAGCCCTTCGGAATCCTCGATTGGGCCGACACCCTGCGCACCGCCCTGCCCGAGCTCGGGCTCTCCGCCCCGTCCACGCACGCCGGCGTGCTCGCCGAGGCGGATCCCGCCCGGCTGTTCGGCGTGGCCGCGAACCTCGGGGTGCGCACCGTCATCGAGCCGCACCGCGACCGGTCGCACTGGACGTCGGTCGACGACATCCGGCGCACGGCCGATCTGCTCAACGGCCTCGCCGGCACCGCGGCCGAGGAGGGCGTGCGCCTGGGCTACCACAACCATGAGTTCGAGCTCGAGACGGACTTCGAGGGCCGCACGGGGCTGGAGGTCCTCTCCGAGGACCTCGACCCGCGCGTGGTGCTCGAGGTCGACACCTTCTGGGCCGCCGTCGGCGGCCAGGACCCGGCGCAGCTGCTGCGCCGCCTCGGCCAGCAGGTCCAGCTCGCGCACCTCAAGGACGGCCCTCTGAATCGCGAGACATCGCAGCAGAAGCCGATCGGACAGGGTGAGATGGACGTGCCCGCGATCCTCGAGGCCGCACCGTGGCTCGAGATCGGAGTCATCGAGTTCGATGACTACGCCGGAGACGTGCTGGAGGGAATCCGGCAGTCCCGGGAAGCATTAGGACGACTTCAGTCGAACGGAGAATAAGAAGCACATGAACCAGTCCACCACCACCGGCCCCCTCGGCGTCGGCATCATCGGCGCGGGGGTCATCAGCACCCAGTACCTCGAGCACCTCTCCTCCTTCCCGGACGTGCGCGTCCTCGCGATCGGGGACATCGTCCCCGAGGCCGCGGCCGCGCGCGCCGAGGAGTTCGGGGTGCCCGCGCACGGCGGGGTCGAGGTCGTCCTCGAGCACCCGGAGATCGAGATCGTCGTCAACCTGACGATCCCGGTCGCGCACTTCGAGGTCTCCAAGGCCATCCTCGACGCCGGCAAGCACGTGTGGAGCGAGAAGCCGCTGACCACGGATCGCGAGAGCGCGCAGGAGCTGCTGCGCTACGCCGAGGAGAAGGGGCTGCGCGTGGGCGGAGCGCCCGACACCGTGCTCGGCGCCGGCATCCAGAGCGGTCTGCGCGCCGTGGCCTCCGGCGAGATCGGCGAGGTCCGCTCGGGCCTGGCGCTGTTCCGCACCCCGGGCCCGGAGTCCTGGCACCCCAGCCCCGAGTTCCTGTTCCAGGTCGGCGCCGGACCGCTGTTCGACATCGGCCCGTACTACTTCACCAGCCTGGTGCTCGCGCACGGTCCGGTCGCCCGGGTCTCCGCGGTCGGCTCCCAGTCCGTGCCCGAGCGGACCATCGGCTCCGGCCCCAAGGCCGGCACCGTCTTCGAGGTCGAGGTCCCCACGCAGGTCTCCGCCCTGCTGCAGTTCGAGAACGGGTCCAACGCGAGCGTGCTGCTCTCCTTCGACGCGGGCACCAACTACCCGCACGTGCTCGAGGTGCAGGGATCCCGGGGCACCATCGCCCTGCCCGACCCCAACGTGTTCGACGGCCCCAGCAAGGTCGCGCTGCGGGAGAACACCGAGGAGCCCGCCTGGAGCGAGCAGGAGGCCACCGGCCCCGTCTTCGGCCGCGGTCTCGGTCTGCTCGAGATGGGCCGGGCGATCCGCGCGGGCGTCCCCCATCGCCTCACCGGCGAGCTCGCCGCGCACGTGCTGGACGTCATGGTCTCCGTGGGCGAGGCCGTCGAGTCCGGCGCCGTCGTCGAGGTCGCCTCGACCGCGACCGTCCCCGAGCCGCTGCCGGCGGACTTCGACCCCGCGGTCGCGACGCTCTGACACCGCCCGCCGGGTGCCCGGCCCTGCATCCCGCGGGGCCGGGCACCCGGCAGCACGCGCCCCAGATCCGTCCGCTCCCCTGCTCCGCCCCCGTCCCCTCGTCCCCATCCGTCCCGTGTCCTGACCTCGTCCTGCTCCGGAGGATCCCGTGCCCCATCCCGCCGACCGCCCCCTCGCCGTCGCCCTGATCGGCTACGAGTTCATGGGCCGCGCCCATTCCCAGGCCTGGCGCACCGTCAACGCCGCCTTCGAGACCCCACCGGTCATCCGCCGCGTCATCGTCGGCCGGGACCAGGAGCGGGTCGGCGCCGCGGCGCAGCGCCTGGGCTGGGAGGAGTCCGCCACCGACTGGCGAGACGTCATCGCCCGGGACGACATCGACATCGTCGACATCTGCACCCCCGGCTTCCTCCATGCCGAGATCGCGATCGCGGCTCTCGAGGCCGGCAAGCACGTGCTGTGCGAGAAGCCCCTGGCGAACGATCCGGCCGAGGCCGAGGCCATGGTCGCCGCCGCCCGCGCCGCCGCCGAGCGCGGCCAGGTCGCAGCGCTGGGCTTCAACTACCGGCGCGTCCCGGCCCTGGCCCATGCCCGCGACCTCGTCGCCGCCGGTCGCCTGGGCACGATCCGGCAGGTGCGCGCCTCCTACCTCCAGGACTGGCTGGTCGACGAGGAGGCGCCGATGACCTGGCGCCTGCGTCGCGAGACCGCCGGATCCGGGGCGCTGGGCGACATCGCCTCCCACGCCATCGACCAGGTGCAGTACCTCACCGGTGCGCGGACCCTTGCCGTGCGCGGACGCCTGGCGACCCTCGTGCCCGAGCGTCCCGGCGAGGACGGCCCCGAACCGGTCACCGTCGACGACGCCGCCTGGGCGACCCTCGAGCTCGAGGGCGGCGCCTTCGCCTCGGTGGAGGCCAGCCGCGTGGCCACCGGCTGCAAGAACCAGCTGCGCATCGAGCTGTTCGGGAACCGCGGGGCGCTGCGCTTCGACCTCGAGAGCCCCAACGAGCTGTGGTTCCTCGACGCGACCGCTCCGATCGCCGAGCAGGGCTACACCCGGATCCTCGTCACCGAGCCCGAGCACCCCTATCTCGCCGGCTGGTGGCCGCAGGGCCACGTGCTGGGATGGGAGCACACCTTCACCCACCAGGCGCGCGACCTCCTGCAGGCGGTCGCCGCCGGGCACCCCGGAGCCTTCTCCCCCGCCTTCGAGGACGGGCTGGCCCTGCAGCGCGTGCTGGACGCCGTGATCGCCTCGGACGCCCAGGACGGCCGCACCGTCGCGCTCTGACCCGTCGTCCGCGCCCCGACCCTCCGCAGACCTTCCGACCATCGACCGATCCCCTGCAGCTGACAAGGAGAGCACGATGCCTCACCCGCACACCCTGTTCACCGGACAATGGGCCGATCTCACGCTCGAGGAGGTGGCCGAGCTCGCCGCCGGCTGGGGCTACGACGGCCTCGAGATCGCCGTGTCCGGCGAGCACCTGGACGCCGCCCGCTGGGACGACGAGGAGTACATCGCCGAGCGCCTCGGCATCCTGGAGAAGCACGGCCTGAAGTGCTGGGCCATCTCCAACCACCTCAAGGGCCAGGCCATCTGCGACGACCCCATCGACTTCCGCCACCAGGCCATCGTCGGGTCCGCGGTGTGGGGCGACGGCGACCCCGAGGGCGTGCGGCAGCGCGCCGCCGAGGACATGAAGAACACCGCCCGCCTGGCCCGGAAGCTCGGGGTGGAGACCGTCATCGGCTTCACCGGCTCGAAGATCTGGAAGTACGTGGCGATGTTCCCGCCGGTGCCGCAGGAGGTCATCGACGAGGGCTACCAGGACTTCGCCGACCGCTGGAACCCCATCCTGGACGTCTTCGACGAGTGCGGGGTGCGCTTCGCCCACGAGGTCCACCCCTCCGAGATCGCCTACGACTACTGGACCACCCAGCGCACCCTCGAGGCCATCGGCCACCGCGAGGCCTTCGGCCTGAACTGGGACCCGTCGCACTTCATGTGGCAGGAGATCGATCCGGTCTCCTTCATCACCGACTTCGCCGACCGGATCTACCACGTGGACTGCAAGGACATCCGGGTCCGCACCACGGGCCGCAACACCCGGCTCGGCTCCCACCTGCCGTGGGGCGATCCGCGCCGCGGCTGGGACTTCGTCTCCTTCGGCCGGGGCGACGTCCCCTGGGACGCCGCCTTCCGGGCCCTGCGCTCCATCGGCTACGAGGGTCCGATCTCCATCGAATGGGAGGACGCGGGGATGGACCGCCTCCACGGCGCGGCGGAGGCCATCGAGCTGCTCCGCCGCTTCGACTACCCGGCCTCGGAGACGTCCTTCGACGCGGCGTTCTCCGCGGGCGACTGACCCCGGGATCCTCCCAGCGGCGTGCCGGGGGCGCTCCCTAGGATGTCCCCATGGACTCCCCCGCCCCCGGCATCGACGCCCCTGCTCCCTTCGTCCGGCGCGAGCGCGAGGCCCTGGCCGATGACCTCGTCGGCTTCGGGCCCGATGCCCCGACGATCCTCGACGGCTGGAGCGCGGCGGAGCTCCTCGAGCACCTGCTGGTGCGCGAGCACGGGGTCCTCGCCGCCGCCGCGGCCCGATCGCCCCTCGCGCCGCTGCGCCGCCGCGGTCAGGAGGCGCTGGCATCCTTCGGCGAGCTGACCTGGGCGCAGCAGGTGGCGATCTTCCGGGCCGGGCACCGCCGGTTCTCTCCGCTGCACGCGGCCGATCGCGCCTTGAACACCGTCGAGTACCTCGTCCATCACGAGGACCTGCGCCGCGCCCGGCCCGGCTGGGAGCCCCGCGCCCTGCCGGAGGCCGATGAGCGCACGGTCTGGAAGTATCTGGGCCTGATGTCGCGCCTGCTGATCCGAGCGGGCGTGGACGTGGTGCTGGTGGGGCCGTCCGGCGGCCTGCGGGTCCCCGCCCGGGGCGGGCAGTCCCACGGCTCGGTGCGCGTGCACGGTGCACCGACCGAGCTGCTGCTGTGGGCGTTCGGCCGCGACCGCGTCGCCCGGGTGCGCCTCGAGGGCGAGGCAGATGCGCTGCTGGCCCTGCGCGAGGCCGACCGCGGATTCTGAGGCCCTCGCACGGGCCGGTGCGCGGTCGGCCGCCCGAGGCCGTCCCGCGGCCTCAGCCCTCGCGGCGCTCGAGGAGGAAGAGCCGGGGGTGATGCCCCTTCTGGAAGAAGCGGTGCTCCTGCAGCGGCCGCCACTGCGCGGTCCGCTCCAGCACCGCGTGCATCCGGGTGATCTCGTGGGTGAGCACGCCCATGCGGGCGCCCGGGACGCCGAGCGCGTGGGCCCGGGCCAGCAGATCCTCGAGCAGCGCCTCGTTGGACGCGTGCTCGCCGTGGAGGGTGCCCCACGGCGGGTTCGTGACGATCCGCGTGAACCCGCCCTCGAGGGGGAGCTCGCGCACGTCGCCCTGGAGCCAGTCGATGCGGCCTCGGCGACGTGCCGCCCGCTGATGGGCACGGGCCGCCTCGATCGCGGCGGCGGACAGGTCCACGCCCACCGCACGGGCGGGGATCGCGGAGTGCAGCTGCTCGATGAGCAGCGTGCCGGAGCCGCAGGTCATGTCCAGCAGGGCGTCCTGCGGACCGACCTCGAGCAGGTCCATCACGCTGGCGGCGATGGTCGCGTTCACCGCGCCGGGATAGTCCACGGTGCGCCATGCCCGGGTCGACAGGGGCCTCGGGGTGATGCGCACGAGGATCTCCCAGCCCGCGCCCGGGCCGGCCCCGGGCGCATCGGCCGCGGTGCCGCGACGCACCCGCACCAGGAGATCCCCCTCCTCGTCCACCGGAACGCCGGCGCCCTCGGCGATCCGCGCGGCGATGCGGCGCATGTCGGCGCTGTCGGCGCCGGCGGCGGCCAGCCGCAGCCCGGTGAAGGCGACCTTCGGCCTCGCCCGGCGGATCTCGCCGACCAGGGCGTCCACGCGCTGCATCACCGAGGTCTCCAGCAGCTCGCGCGGCCTCCGGGCCGGGACCCCGAGCGTGGCATAGGCGGCGACCGTGCGCCGCAGGCGCCGTGCGCCGGCGAGGTCGTCCGTGCGCACGCGCAGCTCGGTGGGCGAGACCGTGCGCACCTCCCCCAGCTCCGCGGCCTCCCGCGAGGCGAAGGGACCGCATCCGTCGAGGGTCTCGAGCACGAGGTCGTCAGGGGGCACAGGTCCTCCGGTCCGGGGCGGGCTGGCGGTGGTCGCCGGCGGCTGCGGGACGCGGCGAGGCGCCGCAGGGCGGCGTCCGACGCCCCAGGATACCGGTGTGGCGCGCCGCTCCCCGGCGCGGCACAGATCCGGGCTCGCGTATCGGTAGACTGACGAGCGTGTTCACTGTGAGTGTCTGTTCCCTGAAGGGCGGCGTCGGCAAGACGTCCGTGACTCTTGGGCTCGCCTCGGCCGCCCTCCACCAGGGTGTCAACACTCTGGTGATCGACCTCGACCCGCAGGGCGACACCACGCTCGGGCTGCTGGGCGAGCCGGCGACGACGACGGACATCGCCGATGTCCTCTCCTCGCCCCGCACCGAGACGGTGGACCGGGCGATCATCCCGACCCCGTGGTCGCAGGGCGCCGCCTCCCATCTCGACATCATCCCGGGCGGTCACCGCTCGGTGCTGGTCGATACCCCGGCCCCGGGCCCCAAGGACATCCGCCGGCTGCGGGAGGCGCTGGACAAGCGCACCCACCAGTGGGACCTCGTCATCATCGACTGCCCGCCCTCGTTGAACGGGCTCACGCAGATGGCCCTCGCGGCATCTGACCGCTCCCTCGTGGTCGCCGAGCCCGGCTTCTTCGCCGTGACCGCGGCCGATCGCGCCCTGAAGCTCGCCTACGAGATGCGCGAGGAGAAGCTCGCCCCGACGCTGCAGCCGCTGGGCCTGGTCGTCAACCGCTACCGGCCGCGCTCGGTCGAGCACCAGTACCGCCTCGCCGAGCTGCGGGAGCTGTTCGGCGACAAGGTTCTGGAGCCGGTCATCGAGGAGCGCGTGGGTCTGCAGCAGGCGCAGGGCGGCGCGGTGCCGCTGCACCGCTACGAGGGGGCCAGCGGCAAGCGGCTCACCGAGGACTTCGACGCCCTGCTGAAGGTGGTCCTGGACTCGCGCGAGATGGTTCCCGAGCAGTCCTGATCCGGCTGCCCGTCCGCATCGGGCCGGGCCTGCCGGTCTGCTTCGGGCCGGGCCTGCTTCCGGCCTGATCGGCGCGGGCCCGATGCACCGCGCATGACGAAGAACGAGGCGAGCACCCTTCCCCAGGTGCTCGCCTCGTCCGGTCTCGGGGCCCCGTCGATGCCGGGGCGGCGGGTCAGCCCGCCTGGCGGGAGCGGCGCCGCGCCGCCAGCTCGTCGTGCAGGGACAGGGCCTGCTCGTCGGCCGGGTCGACGCTGGGCAGCACCGACAGCTCCGTCTCGACCTCGCGCCACACGCGCCCGACGGCGATGCCGAAGACGCCCTGGCCGCCCTGGATGAGGTCGAACATGTCCTGGGCGCTGGTGCACTCGTAGACGGAGGCGCCGTCGCTCATGAGGGTGATCTCGGCGAGATCGTCGATGCCGCGGTCGCGCAGCGCGCCGACGGCCACGCGGATCTGCTGGAGGGAGACGCCGGTGTCGAGCAGGCGCTTGACGACCTTCAGCACGAGCACGTCGCGGAAGCCGTACAGCCGCTGGCTGCCGGAGCCGGAGGCGCCGCGGACGCTGGGCTCGACCAGACCGGTGCGCGCCCAGTAGTCCAGCTGGCGGTAGGTGATCCCGGCGGCCTTGCATGCGGCCGGGCCGCGGTAGCCGAACTCGCCGGGGGTGTCGACGACGTCGTCGAAGAGCACGCCCTGCGCCGGTTCGGCGGGCACGGTGGACTGCGCGGTGCGGTCCTCTCGGGATTCGTGGGTCACGATGGCCTCCAGGTGTCGGCTCTCCGGGGGGAAGGATGAGAGCGCATGGACAGCCTAACCCCGAACGGCCCCGCCGGTCCCGTGGCGCGCCGAGGTCACATCACGAACAGGTATCGGTCGCGCGGTCAGGATCGTCGCAGCGCCGTCCGCAGCAGCGCGTTGTGCAGGGCGTTCATCGATTCGCCGAGGTCCCGGGCGAGGTCCTCGGCGCCTCCGCGCGAGGCGGCGTCGCCGTGGCGGGTGCGCGGACGTGCCACCGAGTCGATCATGTGCGCCTCGCGCTCGGCCGAGGTGCGCAGCATGACCAGATGGCGGGGGTGCAGGCCCACATCGGCCAGGGTCCGCGCGGCCCGGACGATCTCGAGCTCGGCCGGACCGTAGAACAGCAGGCCGTCCTCGAGCATGCCGAACTGCTCGAGCTCCTCGAGGAAGGCGTCGTCGACCTGCGCCTCGTGCGCCAGACCGCGACGATCCAGGCGCACCGGGCGCAGCTGGGCCGAGGGGCCGGGCCGCGTGGCGATGGAGGTGACCTCGGAGCCCTCCGCGCCGTGCTCGAGCAGATGCTCCTTGATGACCTTGAGGGGCCAGAACCGGTCCCGCTGCGCCCGCAGGACGAACACGAGGGTGTCGATGTCCGCGCGGGAGTACTTCCGGTAGCCGCTCGGGGTGCGCTCGGGGCTGATCAGCCCCTCGGCCTCCAGGTAGTGGAGCTTGGAGTGGGACAGATCCGGGAACTCCTCCTGGAGCTGCGCGAGGAC
This sequence comes from Brachybacterium phenoliresistens, assembly GCF_039530785.1. Lineage (NCBI taxonomy): Bacteria > Bacillati > Actinomycetota > Actinomycetes > Micrococcales > Dermabacteraceae > Brachybacterium > Brachybacterium phenoliresistens. Next base: position 231,310 of record NZ_BAAAOW010000001.1, on the reverse strand, counting down.
CTGACCGATGCTCTGCCGCGCCCCGCCCGCACCCTGCCGCCGGGATGCAGAGGCCGGCACGGGTCAGGCCTTCCCGTGGTACGGGTGGAAGGTGAGGCGGTACTTCCCGATCTGGACCTCCTGGCCGGCCTGGAGCGTCGCCTCCTCGACCCGTGCCTTGCTGACGTAGGTGCCGTTGAGCGACCCCTGGTCGCGCACGACGAAGGAGTCCCCGACGCGGACGAACGCGGCGTGCTTGCGCGAGACGGTCACGTCGTCGAGGAAGATCTCGCTCTTGGGGTCGCGACCGGCGACGGTGCTCTCGGCATCCAGCAGGAAGCGGGCGCCGAGGTTGGGGCCCTTGCGGACGATGAGCAGGGCGCTGCCCTCGGGGAGCGCGTCGATCGCCGCACGATCCTGGGGGCTGAGGCCGTACTCGGCGTCCTCGACGGCGTCCGGGAAGGAGATGGCGGTGAGCTTCGACGTCTGATCGAGCCGATCGCTGTGCTGGCTGTCGCTCATGGTGATCGCGTCCTTCCGTGGTCCTGGTCTGCCGACGACCGCCCCAGGGGCGGAGGCCGCACGCGTGCGCGTCCATCTTCCCACGCCCAGCTGGGCGGACAGCGCCGCCGGACGGTTGGACGGGGAGGATTTGACGATCACTTGACCGTGGGCGTCGGCGACGCGACCGTCCCCGCGCCCCGGGGCCTCTCCCCCCGGGTCGCCGGCGCACCCCGGTCCGGGTGGGCGAGGTCCGGAGTCCGGGGGCGGGCCGGACCTCGCCCCGGCCGCGCGGTGCGCTCACGGCGACGATGGTGCCGCAGGTCACGCCCGTCTCGATTCGCGTCCGCGGTCGGGATCGGGCTAGTATTCATCTCGGCCCTTCCGCCGCGAAGGGTTTCGGGCTGTGGCGCAGCTTGGTAGCGCACCTGACTGGGGGTCAGGGGGTCGCAGGTTCAAATCCTGTCAGCCCGACAGCGAGCCCCGGCGAGAGATCCTCTCGCCGGGGCTTTCTCGTCCCCGGCGCGGCCGCCGCGGGTGGCGGCACGCCGCGGTCCGCTCAGACGTCGAAGCGGTACGTCACGTGGGTGGCCAGGGGTGTCGTGCGCGAGCTCACGGGCCGGGCCGCGAGATGGGGCGTGCGGGAGAACAGCCGCTCCCCTCCCCCGAGGACGAGCGGGGCCACGTGCAGCCGCAGCTCGTCCAGCAGCCCGGCGCGCAGGAACTGGTCGATGGTCTGCGCCCCGCCGCAGATCGCCACATCCTCCTCGCCGGCCGCCTCCCGGGCCCGCCGCAGCGCCTGCTCGATGCCGTCGGTGACGAAGTGGAAGGTCGTGCCGCCCTCCAGGCGCACCGGCTCGCGCGGGTGATGGGTGAGCACGAACACCGGAGCGCGGTACGGGGGCTCGGGGCCCCACCAGCCCTCCCAGGGCTCGTCCCACTCCCCGCGCACCGGCCCGAACATGTTGCGCCCCATGATGAACGCGCCCGCGGCGACGATGCGCTCCCGCTCGACGGGGCTGTCCTCCGGGCGCTCGAACTGCCACCGGTGCAGCCGCTCGCCGCCGATGCCCAGCGGCTCCTCCCGGCTCTGCTCCGGTCCGGCCACGAATCCGTCCAGGGACACGGTCACGTCGCACACCACGGCCCCCATGGCTCCTCCTCCGCCTCGCTCCGCCGTCCCCATTCTCCGCCGCCGGCGCCTCCGGGGGAAGGGGCGGGGCATCGGTCAGGACCCGGCGGCGGGGGTGACCCGGCCGTGGGTGCCGTCGACGGTCACCAGCGCTCCGTCCTCGATGAGGCGGGTCCCCGTCCCGGTGGCCGTCACCGACGGGATCCCCTGCTCCCGGGCGACGATCGCCGCATGGGATCCCGGGGACCCCGCGTCGACGACGACCGCCGCGGCCCGCAGGAACAGAGGGGTCCAGGCAGGGTTGGTGAAGGGGCAGACGAGCACGTCCCCGTCCTGGAGCCGGGCGAAGTCCTCCGGCCCGCGGATGATCCGCGCCGGCCCCGTGGCGATGCCCGCCCCCGAGGGCATGCCCGTGGCGAGCGCCCCCGGACCCCCGCGAGATGGGAAGACCCGGGCCGCATCCAGCATCGGCACCCCCTCGAGCTCGGCGCGGCGGGCCGCCCGTCGCCGCACGGCCCGGCGCAGCTCCCGGCACCGGGCCTCCGGCAGGCTCTCCGGGGCCGGGATCGCCGAGATCTCCTCCCAGCGCAGGTGGAGGACGTCCTCGGGGTCCTCGAGCACGCCTGCGGCCGCCAGGCGCCGCCCCGACTCCCGCAGCGCCCGGCGCAGGGTGGGCAGCGCGGCGGTGAAGTGGAAGTGCGAGTCCTCGCGGAAGGCCACGCCGGCCTGCGCGGCGCGGATCCATCGGTCCGCCCGGTCGGCGGCGCGGGGCCCGCGCAGCCCGGGGTGGGCCAGGAGCCGGCTGCGGGCCGCCCGGGAGCGGGAGGCCCGGGGCGTCGCGTCCCGGGGTCGCGCGAGGTTCGCCCGGACCATCCCCAGCACGATCTCCGGGCACTCGTCCAGGGTCGGGGTGCTCACCAGCATCGAGGAGGTCGTCTCGCGTCGGCCGAACTCCTCGAGGAACCTCGCCAGCCCGTCCTGGAGGAGGGGGTGCCCGCGGTCCGCGGCGAGGCGGACGAGCTCCTCGGGAGACCGCGCGGCGATCATCCGCTCCGTCAGGGCGGGATCGGCGCGCACGGCGTCGGCGAGCTCCTCGAGGGCGCGGTCGGCGTCGGCGGTGCGGGTGCGGGCGCCGCCCAGCAGATCCGCGATCAGCGCGTGCTCGCCCAGCAGCAGGGCGAGCAGCGCGAGGCGGGCGACGGCGGCGGCGCTGCCGGGCAGGTAGTCGATGCGCAGGTCCCGGCACGTCTCCAGGGTCGCGAAGGCCCGGGGCGGCACGGCGAGCAGCGACTGCCAGTCCAGCGCTGCGAGGTCCAGGTCCTCGAGCGCCGCGATCTCGGCGAGGAACTCCTGCTGGCGCGGGTCCCGCGCCCACACCGCGGGGTCGAAGCGGCGGATCCGTGCCGCCAGCTTCGCCGGGGTGGCCAGGAGTCGGGCCGTCGGCCGCGCCCGGGCGGGGAGCAGCTGGACGGCGACACCGTCCTCCTCCCGCAGGAAGCCGGCGAACAGGCCCTCCACCCCGTAGAACCGGGCGATGCCCTGCATCATGCGTGCGGGACCGTGGGCGATCTGGGTGGTGACGTCCAGCGGGTACGGGCGCACGGGCAGGAACTCCAGCAGCACGGAGCACTGCAGGCGCTGGGCGGGCGAGAGCGGCACGGACGGCGGGGGCAGAGCCGTCATCGGCCGGGCCTGGGTGATCTGCACGCCGCTGCCGTCGGCGGCCCATTCGATGTCCTGGGGCCGGCCGAAGTGCTCGTCGATGCGGCGGGCCAGCGGCAGCAGCGCGGTGAGGACCTCGTGCGGCAGGGCGGCGGGGACGGCGCCGGTGGCGGGGTCCCGGCCGGGGGTGCGGGACAGGACGCGCCCGGCGGGGCCGACCACGAGGTGCTCCGCCGTGACCGCTCCGGACACCACCGCCTCCCCGAGGCCGGGGACGGCGTCGATCACCAGGCGGTCGCGGGCGCCGGTGACGGGATCGGCGGTGAAGGCGACCCCGGCCCAGCGGGCGGGGACCATCCGCTGGAGGATGACGGCGATCCGCACCTCGTGGGGATCGATCCCGCGCTCGCGCCGATAGGACACCGCCCGATCGGTCCACAGCGAGGCCCAGCATCGGCGCACCGCGGCGAGCACCTCCTCCTCCCCGCGGACGTCGAGGACGGTGTCCTGCTGCCCGGCGAAGGCGGCGCCGGGCAGGTCCTCGGCGGTGGCGCTGGAGCGGACCGCGACCCGCGCCTCGTCCTCCCCCGGGCCCCGCAGTCCCTGATAGGCGCTGCGGATCTCGCGGTCGAGGTCCGCGGCGATCGGGGCGTCCTCGAGGGCGCGGCGCAGGGCGGACGGGGGCGCAGCGGGATCCGCGAGCAGAGCGTCGAGACCGGCGCGGTGCGCGGCCGCGACGTAGGCGTCGGTCGTGATCACCGCGCCCGGCGGGACGGGCAGGCCGGCGCGCAGCAGCTCCCCGAGGTTCGCGGCCTTGCCGCCGGCGCGGTCCAGGTCCCCGGCGCCGAGCGCCGAGAGCGGGAGGACCGATGACCGGCCCGGCGGGCTCGGGGGCGATGGGGCGGTCATGGCACTCCTCCTCGAGCTGCGGTGCCGGGATGCTCATGCTGGACCTCCCCGACCGGAAGCGCAACGTCCCCTCGCCCGGGAGTCCCGCGCGCGGGAGCTCTCACCGGGCAGGGCCGGGGTCCTCCTGTCCCTGGTGGTACCGCAGCACCGCCATCACCCGCCGGCTGGAGCGGTCGTCTCCCACCAGGTCCAGCTTGTCGAAGATCGCGCTGCAGGCCTTCTCCACGGAGCTCAGCGACAGATGCAGCTGCTCGGCGATGCCGCGGTTGGACATGCCCGCGCTCATCGCCTCGAGCACCTCCAGCTCGCGCGGGGTCAGGCGCTGGATGCGGCGCTGCTGCTCGGGGGTCGCCAGCAGCCCCCGCAGCACCGCGGGGTCGATGACGGTGCCGCCGGCGGCCACCCGCTGGACGGCGTCGAGGAAGGCGTCGATCTCGGTGATGCGGTCCTTCAGCAGGTAGCCCACCCCCGGGATGTCGGCGCCCAGCAGCTCGGTGGCGTACTCCCGCACCACGTACTGGGACAGCACGAGCACGCCGACCTCGGGACGGGCGCGCTTGATCGCGAGGGCGGCGACGAGGCCCTCGTCGGTGTGCGTGGGCGGCATGCGCACGTCCACGATCGCCAGGTTCGGCCGATGCTCGGCGACGGCCCGTTGGAGCGCGTCGCCGTCGCCGACGGAGGCGAGGACCTCGAGGCCCTCCTCCTCGAGGAGGCTGCGCAGGCCTTCGCGCAGGAGCACGGCGTCGTCGGCGAGGATGACGGAGATGGGGCCGGTGCCGGGCCGGGGGGATCCGGTCGTCGTGGTCTCAGGCATAGGGCAGCTCCGCGGTGATGGTGGTGGGCCCGCCGGGCGGGCTGTGGACGTCGACGCTGCCGTCCAGGGCCGCGACGCGACGCGCCAGGCCCTGCAGGCCGCCGCCCTCGGAGTCGGCCCCGCCGATCCCGTCGTCGATCACGCTCAGGTGCAGGGTCCGGCGGCGCGGGGCGCCCGTGCGCCACAGCGCGATGCGGATGCTCTCGGCCCGGGCGTGCTTGACCACGTTGGTCACGGCCTCGCGGGCCACGAAGTAGGCGGCGGACTCGACCGGCCCCGGCAGCCGCTCCTCCAGCTGCACGTCGAGCTGCACGGGCACGGGGCAGGTCTCGGCGACCTCCGCGAGCGCGGAGGCGAGCCCGCGCTCGTCCAGCGCGGTCGGGTGGATCCTCCAGGCGACCTGGCGGACCTCGTCGATGAGGGACTGGGACTGGCGGTGGGCCTGGTCCAGCAGGGCTGCGGTGCGCTCGGGGTCCTTCGAGCGCCGCGCACGGGCGATGAGCACGGACAGGGAGACGACGTTCTGCTGGACGCCGTCGTGGAGATCGCGCTCGATGCGCCGGCGCTCGTCGTCGATCGCGACGACCACGCCGCGCCGGGTGGTGACCAGCCGCGTGATCCGGGTCTCGAGCGCATCGGCCCGCAGCATGGTGGGGAACCATCGCCGCAGCAGGCGTGCCTGCAGCCACAGCGCGACCTCCGCCCAGCCGACGCAGGCGAGGAAGGTCGCCGGCCCGTAGATGAGCAGCACCAGCAGCGCGGACTGGGTCACGACCCACATCTCGAAGACGAAGACGACCTCTCCGCCGAAGAGCAGCTGGCCCAGGCTGCCGAGGGTCACCACGATCAGCTGCTGCAGGAGATTGGCCATGACCAGGCCGAGCACCGTCGAGCCGGCGCCGTGCAGGAGGGCCCGCCCGGGCCCGAGCGCGGCGCCGTCCGGATCCTGGTGCACGAACCGGGCGAAGCGCTCCAGGCGCCGGGCGTCCCAGCGGTCCACGGCGGCCAGCGGACGGCGGATCCGGATCAGCGCCAGCAGCGCCGCGAGCATCAGCAGCGGCCCCGTCGCCAGGCCCAGCAGGACGGCCACGACGCTGCGCACGGCCCGGCGCAGCAGCCGTCCGGCCTCCTGGCGCAGCGGGGAGGGGAGCGAGTCGTCGCGGTCCATAGGTCCGATCTGTCCGGGGCGGTGCCGGCTCGCACCGCGGCGAGGGGCTTCGACGAGGGCCGATGCTAGCAACGCGGGCGCGGGCGCCGGCATGGGGATTCCCGTAACACCGGCGTCCGGGTGGCCGTACGCGGCCGTGCAGTCCGCCCCGTGTCCGGGCGCGGGGGGCGGTCCCTAGCGTGGAAGCACCTCCTACCCGGAAGCCTGCCACCATGGAATCGCTGCTCCAGCTCCTCGAGGCGACCCTCGCCTCCCCCTGGCTCTACGCCCTGATCCTGGCGGCCGTCGCCGTCGACGTCCTGCTGCCCCTCGTGCCCGCCGAGACGATGGTGATCGCCGCCGGAGCCTTCGTCGCCGCCGGGCAGGTCGACCCGGTGCTGCTGGTGCTCAGCGCCGCCTCCGGCGCGCTGATCGGCGACCTGGCCGCGCATCATGTCGGGCGCGCCGCCGGTCCGCTGGCCCGCTGGGCCCGTCGCTCGCGGATCGCCGACGGCCTCTTCCGCTGGGCGGAGGCCGGGCTCGAGCAGCGCGCGGCCGGGATCATCATGGCCGGCCGGTTCATCCCCGGCGGGCGCACCGCCACGGCCATCACCTCGGGCGTCCTGCACTTTCCCCGGCGGCGCTTCGTGCTGTGGGCCGCGCTCGCCGGCATCGTCTGGTCGCTGTACAGCGCGGGGATCGGCATGCTGGGCGGCGCCGCCTTCCGCGACCGACCGCTGGTGGGGGTCGCGGTCGGCATCGGCGCGGCGCTGCTCCTCGGCGGCGGGGCGGAGCTCCTGCGGGCCCGGCGCACGGCCCGCTCCCGTCCGGGCGCGGACGGCGCGGCGGCGGCGACGGACGACGTCCCCGCGCCGCGGCAGGCGGCGCAGCCGGCCCCGGATCCGGGACGGGGCGGCGCCGGGTCTCAGTCGGCCCCGGCCCAGGGCATCTGCGTGCCGTGAGGCTGGGGGTCCAGCGGCACCACGAGCACGGGGCGGTGCTGATGGTGGGCCAGGTGGGCGGCGACGGATCCGCTGAGGAACTCCCGCAGGGAGCCGCGCAGCCCCGCCTCGCGGGTGCCGACCACGATCATGATCGCGTCCAGCTGCTCGGCGAGATCGGACAGCTCGACCGCGGGATTGCCGGCGAGCGCCCGCACCGACCAGCTGATGCCGCGGCCCTCGAGGGTGCGGCCGATGCTCTGCTCGAGCATGGGGTCGAACCGCTCCGCCTTCTCGTCCATGAGCTCGGGGTCGATCGACGAGGCGATGATCGTCCCGTCCAAGCTCTGGGCGACGGTATATCGGGCGATGTCCACGCTCGCGCAGACCAGATCCGCGCCGAACCGGGAGGCGAAGTCCGCGGCGGTCTCCACCACGGCCGACGGCTGCCCGGGGATGACTCCCACGACCACATGAGCGTTCATGACCCGATGGTCGCACATCCCGGCCCCTCGCGCGAGACGCAGGTCACACTGTGATGGGCTCGTGTCCCCAGGAATACTTCTGACGCCCGGAAGTTGGGATAGGGGCACGTGCCTCCGCCGGCCCCTCGGCCGCCCGGAGGCAGATCACGCGACGCAGAAAGCCGGACGCCCCCATGACCCACGCCCTGTTCACCCCGATCACCCTGCGCGGCCTCGAGATCCGCAACCGGATCTGGGTGCCGCCGATGTGCATGTACTCCGCCCTCGCCGAGGACGGCGTGGTCACGCCCTTCCATCTCATGCACTACGGGTCGTTCGCGCGCGGGGGCGCCGGGGCGATCATCGTCGAGGCGACCGGGGTGGTGCCCGAGGGACGCATCTCCCCGCGCGACTCGGGCCTGTGGAACGACGTCCAGCGCGACGCCCTGGTCCCGATCGTGCAGCTGGCCCACGACCACGGCGCCGCCATCGGCATCCAGCTCGCGCATGCCGGGCGCAAAGCCTCCACCCATCCGGGATGGGGCACCGACAGCTCCGGCAGCCTGGGCGCGGAGGAAGGCGCCTGGCGCACCGTCGCCCCCTCGGCGATCCCCTTCCCCGGCCTGGACGTGCCCGAGGCGCTGGACGCCGCCGGCATCGACGCGGTGGTCGAGGCCTTCGCCGCCTCCGCCGTGCGCGCCGCGCAGGCCGGGTTCGACCTCGTCGAGGTCCACGCCGCCCACGGGTACCTGCTGCACGAGTTCCTGTCCCCGCTGAGCAACGAGCGCACCGACGAGTACGGCGGCGACCTCGCCGGCCGCGCCCGCCTGCTCCTGCGCGTGGTCGACGCCGTGCGCGAGGCCGTCGGCGAGGACATGCCGGTGCTGGTGCGCCTGTCGGGCACCGACTGGCTCGAGGGCGGCCTCACGCTCGAGGAGGTGGGACAGGTCGGGGCATGGCTGTCCGAGCACGGCGTGGACATGCTCGACGTCTCCAGCGGCGGCAACCTCCACCCGGCGCCGATCCCCGTCGGCCCCGGCTACCAGGTCCCCCTGGCCGCCGCGGTGAAGCAGGCCAGCGGCCTGCCCACCGCCGCCGTCGGGATGATCGACGAGCCCTTCCAGGCCGAGCAGGTCGTCGCGACCGGCCAGGCCGACGTGGTGCTGCTGGGCCGCGAGATGCTGCGCGACCAGAACTTCCCGATCCGGGCCGCCAAGGCGCTGCGCTTCGCCGGCCACTACATCACCCCGCAGTACGAGCGCGCCCACTCCTGAACGGGAGACGGGCCGGGGCGCCGGGCAGCGCACCGGCACCCGCCCGCCGCGCGGCCCCGGGGAACGCGGCCTCCGCACCCCGGGGCCGCGTTCCGGCGGGGCGGCGCGGGCCGATAGGATTCCGGCCATGTCGACCATCCCTGCCCCGCAGTCCCCCGCCGGCGACGTCACCGAGTACGTCCTCACCCTCGTGTGCGAGGACGGTCCGGGGATCGTGCACGGCGTGAGCGGCGCGGTGGTCGGCATCGACGGCAACATCACCGAGAGCCAGCAGTTCGCGAGCGCGGAGACCGGTCGCTTCTACATGCGCCTCCAGGTCACCTCGCCGGCGAGCGCGGAGCAGTTCGAGCAGGCCCTGGCGCCCGTGGTGGCCCGCCACCGCATCGAGCACGTCCTCGACGTCGCCTGGCGTCCCCGCCGCACGCTGATCCTCGCCTCCAAGGCCACGCACTGCGTGAACGACCTCCTGTACCAGCGCGCCAGCGGCCACCTGCCCATCGACGTCCCGCTGATCCTCGCCAACCACGACGTGATCGCCCCGCTGGCCCAGCACTACGGCGTCCCCTTCGAGCACCGCGCGGTCGCCGGTCCCGAGGACAAGGCGGCCTTCGAGGCGCGCGTGCTCGAGATCGTCCAGGAGGCGGACATCGAGCTGGTGGTCCTGGCCCGGTACATGCAGATCCTCTCCCCGGAGCTGTGCGAGGCGCTCGCCGGACGCTGCATCAACATCCACCACTCGTTCCTGCCCGGCTTCAAGGGCGCCAACCCCTACCGGCAGGCGTACGCCCGCGGGGTCAAGCAGATCGGGGCGACCGCGCACTTCGTGACGACCGACCTCGACGAGGGGCCGATCATCGAGCAGGACGTGATCCGCGTGGACCACACGCGCTCCCCCCGCGAGCTGATGGCCATCGGCCAGGACGCGGAGTCCCGCACGCTGCGCCAGGCGGTCGGCTGGTTCGCCCAGTCGCGCGTGCTGCTGGACGGCACCCGCACCATCATCTTCCGCTGAGCATCGGGCCGGGACCGGATCGCGAGCCTCGCGTCGGCCCGGCCACGACCCGCCTCCCCGTCAGACCAGGCCCTGCTCCCAGGCGGTCCGCACGGCGGAGGCGCGATCGCCGACCCCGAGCTTCTCGTAGACGTGCACCAGGTGCGTCTTCACGGTCGCCTCGCCGATCCCCAGCCGCGTGGCCACCGCCCGATTGGTGCAGCCGTCGGCGACCAGGCGCAGCACCTCGCTCTCGCGGGCGCTGAGCGAGGGCCGCGACTGCCGGGCCCCGGTGAGGGCGGCCAGCGCCGCCGGCACCAGCACCGGGCGGCCCGCCGCCAGGTCGTGGACGGCACGCACCAGCTCCGGGCCGCGGGCGTCCTTGAGCAGATACCCGTCGGCCCCCGCGTCCAGGGCGCCGACGATCTCGCGGTCCGTGTCGTAGGTGGTCAGCACCAGCACCCGGGTGCGGTCCCCGCGCCCGCGCAGCGCCCGGATCGCCTCGACCCCGCCCAGGCGCGGCATCCGCAGGTCCATGAGGACGACCTCGGGGGCGTGCTCGGCGATCATCGCGAGCGCCTCCTGCCCGTCCTCGGCGGAGCCGACGACCTCGATCCCGGGCCCCGCGCCGAGCATGGCGACGAGACCGTCGCGCACCACGGGATGGTCGTCCACCACCAGCACCCGCACCGTCGCGGTCATCGCGGGACCCTCGCGGTGAGGAGGGTCCCCTGCCCGGGGGCGGTCTCGACCTGCAGGCTCCCGCCGGTCTCGGCGACGCGCTCGCGCATGCTGCGCAGGCCGTGGCCGCCGGCGGGAACTGCCGCGGGGTCGAAGCCGGAGCCGTCGTCGCGGATCCGCAGCAGGGCGTCCCCGTCCTGGGCAGAGAGCGTGATCTCGACGCTGCCGGCGCGGGAGTGGCGGGCCACGTTCGCCAGCGCCTCCTGGGTGACGCGGATCAGCACATGCGGGTGCGGGCAGGGCCGGGGCGCCTCGTCCGCGTCGAAGGTCGCCACCACCCGGTGGGCCCGGGCCCAGCGGCCCACGATCTCTCCGAGCACCTCCACGGGGTCCCCCTCCCCCAGCTGCTGCGGGGCGAGGGCCTCCACGGCGCGCCGGGCGTCGACCAGGCATTCGCGCGCGGTGTCCTCGGCGATGGCGATGCGCTGGCGGGCCGGGTCGCCCAGGGCGTCGGCCGGCAGCGCCTCGAGCTGGCGGATCACGCCCACCAGGCCCTGGGCGACGGTGTCATGGATCTCCCGGGCCAGGCGGGTGCGCTCGGCCAGGACGCCGCTCTCGCGGGCCCGGCGCAGCAGCTCCTCCTGCAGGGCCTGGTTCTCCCGGGTGGCCAGGTCCAGCTCCCGGGCGGCCTGCTCGCGCGCGGCCACCTGCCGCTCCCGCTCGTCGGCGAGGTACCCCATCCCCAGGCTCAGCATCACGTTGACCAGCAGCAGCAGGCCGAACAGGGCGGGGACCGCCGCGACGCCGGAGGGCCCGCCGGACTGTCCGAAGGCGCAGATCATGGCGGTGACGATGACGGAGACGAGCGCCGTGCGCCTGGTGAGGAAGCGAGAGGCGTCGATGTACCCGGTGAAGGCGTAGATGCAGGCCAGGGGGTTCAGGGCCACCGTCAGCAGGACCAGTGCCTGGTGGAGGACGAACAGGCCGGTCAGCAGCGGGTCCCCGGGGCCGCGGCGGTGCGCGCGGCGGGTCATGAGCATCCGCAGCAGCAGCGTGGCGGCGGCAGGCGCCAGCGAGTACGGCACGGAGCTCTCGTATCCGAACGAGGGCGAGACCTGCCACCCCACGCCGAAGGACACCGCGGCGAGGACCACCGGCAGCCAGGTCTCGAGGAAGCGTCCCATCGGGCTGTCGGTCGCGGGGATCGGCCCGACCATCGCGGGACGTCCCGGGGGCCCGAGGAACTCCCGCGGGGAGCCGGGGGTGATCCGGGGGGAGTCGGCGAGCATGTCCCCCAGTCTCCCCCGGCGCCCCGGTGCCGCACCAGCGATGGGGCATCCACCGATCGATGGAGCCTCGCCCACCCGGTCGGGGGAGGCCGCGCCGCGCGGCCCCGCCTAGCGTCGGTGCCATGACATCCGCATCCTCCTCCGCGACCGCGCCGGCACGCACCGGCGCCGACCCCTCCCCCGCCCGCCTCCACCACCTCGACGCCCTGCGCGGCGGCGCGCTGCTGCTGGGCGTCGTCCTGCACACCCTGCTCGGCTTCGTGCCCGGGCAGTCCTGGCTGTTCATCGACTCCCGGCCGGCAGGCTGGGCGCTGCCCGTCATCTTCGTCATCCATCTGTTCCGGATGGTGCTGTTCATGATGCTGGCCGGGTTCTTCGGCCGGATGGTGCTGCACCGCCGCGGCGCCGGCGCCTACGTGAAGGACCGCCTGCTGCGCATCGGGCTGCCGCTGGTGGCGTTCTGGCCGCTGGCCGTGCTGACGCTGCCGATCGTGATCGTCGTCGGCTCCGCCCTGCGCGGGACGGAGATCCCCACCGACCCCCGCGCCGCCGAGCAGCCGGGCCTGCTGGACATGCTCACCCCCGGCCAGCTCTGGTTCCTGCTGCTCCTGCTGGAGATCGCCCTGGTGGTCGTCCTCTCCCGGGCGATCCTGCTGCGCGTCCTCGGCACGGAGCGCGCCGGGGCGATCTCCCGCCGCCTCGGCGCGGTGCTCGCCTCCCCCGCCGGCATCGCCATCGCCGCGGTGCCCTACGGACTGGGCCTGCTCGCCCAGGGCGTGCGCACCGGCGGGATCCAGGAGCCGCTGACCATCGTCCCGGTGCCGGGCGCGAGCATCGCCTACCTGGGCGCGTTCCTGGTGGGCTGGTTCCTGCACGCCGCCCCCGGCTCCCTGGCGCAGGTAGCCCGGGCCTGGCCGGTCAAGCTCGCGCTCGCCGGCGTGCTCTCGGTCCTCGCCTTCCTGGTCCCCGGGCCGATGGAGATCGTCCTGGTGCCCCTGGCCTCGTGGGCCTGGGTGCATGCCCTGGTCGGGGTGACCGCACGGTTCCTGGACCGGGAGATCCCCGCGATCCGGTACCTGGCCGATGCCTCGTACTGGATCTACCTGATGCACCTGCCGCTGGTGGTGGCCCTGGGCATGGCGCTCGGCGACCTGCCCTGGCCGGCCCTGGTGAAGGTGGCGGTGAACCTCGTGGTCACCACCGGCCTGCTGGTGCTGGTCTACGACGCGATCGTGCGCAGCACCTGGATCGGCCGATGGCTGAGCGGGCATCGCCGCCCCCGGGCGATCCTCACCCGGGCACGGCGATGAGCGAGGGCTGAGGTCCGATCAGCCCTGCTGATCCCGGCCGATCGGATCGGCACCGACCTGCGCCGCCGCTCGTGCCTCGCCTCGGCTCCGGCCGGAGCCGGTCCGATCAGCCCTTGACGCCTCCCGCTGCGGCGAATCCCGTGCCGAGGCTGCGGCCCATGATGAGGTACAGGGCCACCACCGGCAGCGAGTAGAAGATCGAGAACGCGGCCAGCTGCCCGTAGGCGACCTGCCCGTACTGCGAGGAGAAGGTGTACAGGGTCACCGCCGCCGGCAGCTGGTCCGGGCTCAGCAGCAGCATGAACGGCACGAAGAAGTTCCCCCACATCCCCACGAAGGTGAAGATCGTCGCGACCGCGAGGCCGGAGCGCATCAGCGGGATCACCACCGAGCGCAGGGTCCGCAGCACCCCCGCCCCCTCGGTCCACGCCGACTCCTCGATCTCCACGGGCACGGCATCCATGAACCCCTTGGTGAGGAAGATGGCGTAGGGAAGCGACGAGGCGCCCAGGAACAGGATCGCCCCGACCATCGAGTCGATCAGGTTGACCTGCACGAACAGCGAGTAGACCGGGATCATGATCGCGGTGATCGGCAGGCCCGTGGCGAAGATGACCGTCAGCAGCAGGGGGCGCTTGGCCGCGAAGCGGTACCGGGAGAAGGGATAGGCGCACAGCACCGCGGCGACCATGGTGACGATCGTGGCGCCGCCGCACAGGATCAGCGAGTTCGCCAGCGGACGGAACGTCGTCTCCGTGTTCCAGATGGCGGCGAAGTTGCCCAGGCTCCACTGCTGCGGCCAGGAGACGGCGAGGGTGGCGCTGGTGTCGAAGGAGGCGAGCACCACCCACAGCAGCGGGATCAGGAAGGCGACGCCGATGACGGTGATGGCGAGGCTGGAGGCGGTCTCCACGGTGCGCTCGCGCGGGCCCTTGCCGCTGCGGCGGGGGCGGACGGGGGTGCGGGAGGCGGTCATCGCTTGTCCTCCTCGGGGAGCAGGCGCAGGTAGACGAGGGAGGCGACCGCGCCGATCAGCAGCAGGATCAGGGCGACCGCGGTGCCGTAGCCGAGCTGGCCGTAGGAGAAGGCCTGCTCGTACATGTACAGCGGCAGGGTCTGGCTCTTCCGGGCCGGGCCGCCCCCGGTCATGATGAAGATCAGCCCGAAGACCGACAGGGTCTGCAGGGTGATCAGCATGAGATTGGTGGCGATCGCGGGGCGCAGCAGCGGCAGCGTGATCGACCAGAACCGGCGCACGGGCCCGGCGCCGTCCATGGCCGCCGACTCCTGCACGTCGCCGGGGATCGCCCCCAGCGCCGCGGAGTACACGAGCATCGAGAAGGCCGCTCCGCGCCAGATGTTCGCGAAGCTCACGGCGATGATCGGCGCGCTGAACAGCAGGGTCTGCTTCGGCAGGCCGACCACGCCGAGGATCGCGTCGAGGCTGCCGCCGTCGGCGAAGAACGTGTACAGCAGGTATCCGGCGACCACCTCGGGGAGGATCCAGGCGGCGATCACGATCGAGGTCATCACGAAGGCGACGGCACGATGCGCCCGTTCCATGAGCAGCGCCAGCGTCATCCCCAGCACGTTCTGGCCGATCACGGCGGAGATGGTGGTGAACACGATCGTGAGCACGACCGCGTTCCAGAAGTCCCCGTCCCCCAGGGCCCGGGCGAAGTTGTCCAGGCCCACGAAGGAGGTGTCCGCAGCGCCCTCCCCGCGGATCGCCTTGTCGGTGAAGGCCAGGTACAGCGAGTACAGGATGGGCCCGGCCATGAAGGCGAGCAGCAGGATCGCGGCCGGGAGCATCGGCAGGGCGCGCACCAGGGACAGACGGTCCCCGATTCCCGCCCGGCGGCGGGACCGCCCGGTGCCGCGGCGGCCGGCCTCGGGGCGTGCGGCGGATGCCGTGGTGCTCATCGCTCCTCCTCCTGGACGTTCTCGGCGCCGACGATCCCGGTGACCTGGTCGCCGTAGGCGGCCAGGGCCTGGGCCGGATCGGCGGTGCCGGTCATCACGACCTCCATCGCCTCCTGGATCGCCGCGGACACCTCGGGATAGGCCGGCAGGGCGGGCCGGTACCGGGCCGTCTCCAGCAGCTCGGTGAAGAAGCCGACCGTCGGGCTGTACCCGAGGTAGCGCTCGTCGGCGGCGACATCGGCCCGCACGGTGATGTGGTTGTCCTCGATCGCCCGCAGGACCGAGTTCTCGGGGGCGCACAGCGCCTCGATGAAGTCGAAGGCCGCCTCCTTGTCGGTGGCGTACTGGGGGATCGTCCAGCCCCACCCGCCGGCGAGGGTCACCGATCCGGGGTCCTGCCCGTGCTGGGTGGGCATCTTGGCCAGGCCCATGGTCTCGGACCACTCCGGCCAGGCGCCGGCGGCGCCCTCCGCCCAGCTGCGGGAGATCCACGACCCGTCCAGCAGGATCCCCAGCCGTCCCTCGGGCAGCAGGGTCGAGTAGATGGTCTCGGAGATGTTGGGGTCCAGGTGCTGGGACAGCGGGAGGGTGAGCTCCTCGTCGAACAGCGTCCGCAGGAAGGCCAGGGAGTCCTCGAAGCCCTGGCTGCCCAGCACCCAGCGGCGGGTCTCCTCGTCGTAGAGGGTCGAGCCGGTGCCGTAGAGCAGCATCTCGAACCCCTGCATGGAGGCCTTCTCCCCCTGCGCCTTGCCGGAGAAGACGAACAGCGGCGCCGCCTCGGAGGCGGAGTCGCGGATGGTGCGGGCCGCCTCCAGCACCTCCTCCCAGCTCGCCGGCTCCCACGGGTCCGGCAGCCCCGCCTCGGCGAACACGTCGCGGTGGTACCACAGGGCGCGGGTGTCGGTGGAGACGGGGATCCCGTAGACGTGGCCGTCCTCGCCGGTGAACGCCTCCTGGGAGGCCGGGGCGATCTCGTCCCACAGGGGCCATCCGGCGATCTGGTCGTCGATGCTCTGCAGATAGCCCGCGCCCACATCGGACAGCAGGATGAAGGAGTCCTCGTAGACGACGTCCGCCGAGGTCCGCGGGGAGGACATGAGCAGCTCGTTCTTGGTGAAGTAGTCGTTCTCGGCCGCGACGATGGGGACCAACTCGATGCTCACGCCGGGGTTCTGCGCGGTGTAGCTCTCGGAGACCCGCCGCAGCATCGTCTCCATCTGGGTCCCGGAGCCGAACTGCTGGTAGGCCACCCGGATGGTGCCGGGGTCGCGGTCCGCGCCGGTGCATCCGGCCAGCGCCGCCAGCGGCAGCACGACCGCGGAGCCGGCCGCGATCCGGAGGAAGGTGCGTCGCCCGGGCGGCGACGGTCGCATGGGGGCGGGCATGGGTGGCGTCCTCCTCGACGACGGAATCGCCCGAGGGACCGCGCGGGCCTCGGGCCGGACGGGTGATCCACCTTACACACGTGCTCCGCGCCGTCCCGGCGCGACGCGCGCGCCCCGATCCCGCCCACCGCGGGCGGTCAGGACGACGGCGTCAGCACGAAGCGCTCCGGCGAGCGTCCCTGCCCGCGGGCGGCATCGGCGTAGCGCATCTCGCGCGGCACCTGCGCGATGTCGAACCACCAGGCGGCGTGGGGCACGAGCCGCACATCGTGCCAGGGCACGTCGAACTGCTCCTCGCGCCAGCGGGTCAGGGCCACCTCGGCCCGGCGGCCCAGCGCCGTCAGGGCCAGTCGGCGCAGCTCCGCCGCCCGATGCACCCCGGGCCGGCAGGACGCGGGCACCTGCACGCTGCCGTCCAGCGGCAGCGGCCAGCTCGTCTCGCCCCAGGCGAGGACGCTGCCCCGGCCCTCCCCGAGGACGACGGCGGGGAAGCGGATCCGCGCCGAGTCCACGGGAGAGGGGCGCGGGCGGCGGGCCAGGCTCCCCAGCGAGTCGTCGACCCAGGCGCCGGGCAGCAGGTCGCGCCCGCGGAAGGAGACCTCCACCAGCACCGCATCGGCGAACCGGCGCAGGGCCGGGGCGGGGTCCGGGGCGGTGAGCAGGTCCCGGCGGGCGGCGGCGAGCACCCGCACCTGGGCGACGTCGCCCGGCGCCGGGGACAGCGGAAGGTCGAGCACGGTGCCCGGGGCGGGCGGTTCGTGGATCCTCATCGGCGGAAGCGGGCCTCGGGCCGGTCCTCCCGCGCGATCTGCACCATCTCCTGGAAGCGCCGGTTCATCGGCGGCAGATCGTCCAGCGGGGCGAAGCGCGCCTGCGTGTTCTCGCCGTCGGCCGGGTGCGGCTCCCCGCCGGTGTGCTCGAGCAGGAAGCACAGGTCGAGGTACTGGGCCTGGTCCCCGTTGGGGTAGGTCATCGGCGGCAGGGTGCGCACGTCGATCAGGCGCAGCGGACGGCACTGCACCCCGGCCTCCTCGGCGACCTCCCGCACCGCGGCGCGGGCGGGCTCTTCGCCCGGATCGATGATCCCGGTCACCGGGGTCCACGCCCCGGTGTCGGCGCGGCGCACCACCAGCATTCGGGTGCGCTGCGCGTCCAGGACCAGGGCCGTGACGCCCGGCATCCACAGCGGGGCATGGCCGATCCTCTCGCGCAGCGCGAGGACGAAATCAGGGGTGGGCATGCCGCCACTGTACGGGCCGTCCCCGCCGGGGGCGGCGAGGCCCGCGGCGACCCGCCGCCCCGATCAGCGGCGGCGCTTCTCGCGGATGCGCACACCGATCTCGATGGGCGATCCCGCGAAGCCGAAGTCCTCGCGCAGGCGGCGCTCGATGAAACGGCGGTAGCCGTGCTCGAGGAAGCCGCTGGCGAAGATGACGAAGCGCGGCGGGCGGGTCCGGGCCTGGGTGGCGAAGAGGATCCGCGACTGCTTGCCGCCGCGCAGCGGGTGGGGGTGCGCGGCGACCAGGGTGCCCAGGAAGGCGTTCAGGCGGCCCGTGGGGATGCGGGTGTCCCACGAGTCCAGGGCGGTGTTCAGCGCCGGGACCAGCTTGTCGGTGTGCCGGCCGGTCTTGGCCGAGAGGTTCACGCGCGGCGCCCAGGCGACGTGCGCGAGGTCCTTCTCGATCTCCCGCTCGAGCTGCGCGCGCCGCTCCTCGTCGATGAGATCCCACTTGTTGAAGGCGAGGACCAGGGCCCGCCCGGACTCCAGGACCATGTCGATGATCTTGAGGTCCTGGGTGGAGATGGTCTCGGAGGCCTCCAGCAGCACCACGGCGACCTCCGCGCGGTCCAGCGCGGAGCGCGTGCGCAGCGAGGCGTAGAAGTCCGCGCCCTGGGACTGGAGCACTCGCCGGCGGATCCCGGCGGTGTCCACGAACGTCCACGGCACCCCGCCCAGCTCGATCTTCTCGTCGACCGGGTCGCGGGTGGTGCCGGCCTCGTCGTCCACCACCACGCGGTTCTCCCCCGCGAGACGGTTCAGCAGCGACGACTTGCCCACGTTGGGGCGGCCGACGAGGGCCACCCGGCGCGGGCCGCTGTCCGGGGGCAGGCCGCGGCCCTCCTCCGGCATGACCGCGAGCACGGCGTCCAGCAGGTCGCCCGAGCCGCGCCCGTGCAGGGCCGAGACCGGGTGCGGCTCGCCGAGGCCCAGGTTCCACAGGGCGGCGGCCTCGAGCTCGCCGCGCTCGTCGTCGACCTTGTTGGCGCACAGGATGATGGGGCGCTTCGCGCGGCGCAGGACCTTCAGCAGCTGCTCGTCGGTGGCGGTGATGCCGACGTTGGCGTCCACGACGAACAGGACGACGTCCGCCAGCTCGACGGCGAGCTCGGCCTGCTCGGCCACGCGGTAGGCGATGCCCTGGACGCGGTCCTCCCAGCCGCCGGTGTCGACCAGCCAGAAGTCCGTGCCGGACCACTCGGCCTCGTAGAAGACCCGGTCGCGGGTGACGCCCGGGACGTCCTCGACGACCGCCTCGCGGCGGCCCAGGATGCGGTTGACCAGCGTCGACTTACCGACGTTGGGGCGGCCGACGACGGCCAGGACGGGCAGCGGGGCGCGCTCGGCGCCGCGCGGCAGCTCCTCCTCGTCGCCGGCGAGCAGGGCGAGGTCCTCCTCGTCGAGCGCGTAGTCCTCGAGCCCGGCGCGCCAGGCCGCCTCGACGGCCTCGTCGTCGACGCCCGTCGCACCCGGCATCCCGGTCGCGGCGGCATCGGCGTCGGCCGTCGGACCGGGAACGGCCGGGGCCTCGATCCCGCGGGCGGCGTCGACGAGGGCGAGCACGCGCTCGAGAACCTCGTCCACGGAGAGGTCGGTGGTGTCGATCGTGACCACGCCCTCGGCGGCGGTGAGGAACTCCGAGACCGAGGAGTCGTCGCGATCGCGGCGCACGACCTGGTCGTGCATGCGCTCGCGGGTCTCGGCGGAATCCTCCAGGCCCAGCTCCTCGGCGCGGCGGCGCATGCGCGCCTCCTCGCTCGCGGACAGGAGCACGCGGACCTCGGCATCGGGCGCGACGACGGTGGTGATGTCCCGGCCCTCGGCCACGCACACGCCGCGCTGCGCGGCGGCGGACTGCAGGATCTCCCGCTGGAGGCGCTGCAGCACCGGGCGCAGCCGGGTGTTGGTGGCCACGTCGCTCACGGCGGCGCTGATCCGCTCGGTGCGGATCTCCGCGGTGATGTCCCGGCCGCGGACGCGGACGTGCGGGTCCTCCGGGTCGGTGCCGAGGTCCAGGTCGAGCTCCTCGGCCAGGGCGGCGACGGCCGCATGGTCGGCGAGGTCCACGCCGTCCTCGAGGGCGGTCCAGGTCACGGCGCGGTACATGGCGCCGGTGTCGAGCAGGCCGCCGCCGGTGGCGAGGGCCGTCCGGCGGGCGATGGTGGACTTGCCCGATCCGGCGGGACCGTCGATGGCGACCACCACGGCGCTGCCGGCGGGTGCGCTGGGCGGGGTCTCGGCGTGCGCGGGCGCGGGATCGGAGGCGTTCATCCCCCCAGGATACGGGCGATCAGCTCTCCGCGACGGTCCAGCCGCGCTCGCGGAGCGCCTGGGTGAGCAGTGACTCATGGGCGCGCTCGATCGACACGTGGGCCAGGCCCACCTTCTTGCCCAGGGTGTGCTCGAGGTGGAGGTCCTCGAGGTTCACGCCGATCTGGCCGATCTCGGTGAGCAGCCGCGCCAGGTGGCCCGGGCGATCGGGCACCAGCACCACGATGGTCGTGAAGGCGTCGCCGGCGCCGCCGTGCTTGCCGGGGATGCGCTGGACGCCGCGGTTGCCGTCGGCGATGAGGCCCGCGAGAGCCCGCCGGGACCCGACGCCCGGATCCGGGTCCCCCTCGAGGGAGGACAGCGCCTGGAGGACGGCCTCGAGCCGTTCGCGCACGTCCCGCAGGACCGGGCCGATGGCCGCGGCGTTCGCGCCGAGGATCTCGACCCACAGCCGCGGGTCGGAGGCGGCGATGCGGGTCGTGTCGCGCAGCCCCTGCCCGGCCAGGCCCAGCGCCTGCTCCGGGCCGTCGACGAGGGTGGCGGCCAGCAGGGAGGACATGATCTGGGGGACGTGGGACACCAGCGCGACGGCGGCGTCGTGGGTGGCGGCGTCCATCTCCACCGGGACGGAGCCGAGCTCGACGGCGAGGGCGCGCAGGATCGAGCGGGCCTCGGGCCGGGTGCTCCCGTGCGGGACGACCACGAAGGGCCGCCCCTGGAACAGGTCACCGCGGGAGGCGATCACCCCGGCGACCTCGCGGCCGGCCATGGGATGGGTGCCGACGTAGCGCGCCAGGGCGTCCTCGTCGAGGTCGCCCGCGCGCCGGGCGGCGACGATCCCGGCCAGCACGGTGGTCTTCACGCTCGCCACGTCCGCGACGATCGCGCGGGGCCACCGGGCCAGGGCCTCGACCGCGAGCTGGGCGGCGACGTCCGGCGGGGCGGCGACGAGCACGAGGGCCGGGTCGGGGTCCCCGGGGCGCGGGGCGCGTCCCACGCCCATCTCCACCGCGAGGGCCTGGGTGCCCGGGGACACGTCCTGGACGACGACGTCGACCCCGGCGGCGCTCAGCGCGAGCCCCAGGGAGCCGCCGATCAGCCCGGTGCCGATGATCCGCACCGGGCCGGGCACCAGCACGGTCCCGCCGGGCGCCCGGTCCTCGGGGCTCACAGCCCGACCTCGGCCATCAGGGTGCCCAGCTCGCGCCGGGTCAGCTCGCGGGTCTGCCCGGGGCGCAGGTCCCCCAGCAGCACGGGGCCGATGCGGGTGCGGGTGAGGTGGGTGAGCTCGAAGCCCTGGGAGGCGAACATGCGCCGCACGATCCGGTTGCGGCCCTCGTGCAGCGTCACCTCGACCACCGCCTCGCGCCCGTTGTGGGCCACCAGCTTGGCGCTGTCGGCGCGGGCCGGCCCGTCCTCGAGCTCGACGCCCTCCCGCAGCGTCTTCACGAGGCCGCGCGGCGGTGCGCCGGGGGCCGCGAAGCGGCACACGTAGGTCTTCTCGATGGCGAAGCTGGGATGGGTCAGGCGGTGGGTGAGCTCCCCGTCGTTGGACAGCAGCAGCAGCCCGTCGGTCTCGTAGTCGAGACGCCCGACGTGGTAGAGGCGCTGGTCGTAGCGCTCGACGAACTCGGTGAGGTCGCGCCGGCCCTCCGGGTCCCCGAGGGAGGTCATCACCTTGCGGGGCTTGTTCAGCACCACGGTCAGCGTCCCCCCGTCCAGCTGCAGCCGGCGCCCGTCCACGTGGACGGCCTGCCGCGCGGGGTCCACGCGCACGCCCTGCTCGGTGACGATCACGCCGTCCACGGCCACCCGGCCCTGGGCGATCAGCGCCTCGCAGGCGCGGCGCGAGCCGAGGCCGGCCTGGGCGAGGACCTTCTGCAGCCGCTCGCCGTCCTCGCGATGGATCTCCTCCGGCTCGGGCCGCGCATCGGCCCGGCCCTCGCTGTCGCGCAGCCGGACCGTGCGCGGCGGGGTGAAGGCGCTGCGACGGCGCCGGCGCGGAGCCCGGCCCTCGGCCATCAGGCGGCGCCGCCGCGCGCGATGAGCTCGCGGGCCAGCTGGCGGTACGCGTCGGCGCCCTTGGTGTTGGAGGCGAAGCTCGTGATCGGCTCCGCAGCCACGGAGGCGTCGGGGAACTTCACGGTGCGGTTGATGGTGGTGTGGAAGACGACGTCCGGGAAGGCCTCGACCACGCGGGCGCACACCTCCCGGGCGTGCAGGGTGCGCTGGTCGAACATGGTGATGAGGATGCCGTCGATCTCCAGGGCCGGGTTGATGCGGTCCTGCACCTTCTCGATGGTCTCCACCAGCAGCGCCACGCCGCGCAGGGCGAAGTACTCGGCCTCCAGCGGGATGATCACGCCGTGGCTCGCGGCCAGGGCGTTGATGGTCAGCAGGCCCAGCGAGGGCTGGCAGTCGATGATGATCACGTCGTAGTCGTCCATCACCGGGCGCAGCACGCGCGCCAGCGCCATCTCGCGGGCGACCTCGTTGACCAGCGTGACCTCCGCCGCGGAGAGGTCGATGTTCGCCGGGAGGACGTCGAGGTTCTCGGTGCGGGTCTCCTGGATCACCTCGCGCACGTCGTGGTCGCGCTCCATGAGCAGGTTGTAGACGGTCACGTCGAGGTCGTAGGGGTTGATGCCGGTGCCGGCGGACAGGGCTCCCTGCGGGTCCAGGTCCACCAGGAGCACGCGGCGGCCGATCTCCGCCAGCGCCGCCCCGAGGCTGATCACGCTGGTGGTCTTCCCGACCCCGCCCTTCTGGTTGACCATCGAGATGACCCGTGCGGGACCGTGCCCGTCGAGCGCCGGCGGCTCGGGGAACTCCGGGAGCGGGCGTCCGGTGGGCCCGAGGCCGAGTTCCAGCGTCTGCGCTGCTGTGTCGCTCACGTATGTGTCCTGTCGTCTGCGTCGCGGTCGGGGGCGCCGGTGCCGAGCGCTGCGGGGCGCTGCGGCGGCCACGGCGGGATCCGGCCCGATCCCCAGCCCCGGCAGCGTCTGCTGGACGGGCGTGTCCTCGGGGGCGGGGCCCGGCGGGTCCGGTCTCCTGGCCGACAAGTCTATGCCCACTCGCTGGCCCGGGGATGGGCGGCGGCATGCGCCTCGCGCAGCGAGTCGACCGTGACCTTGGTGTACAGCTGGGTGGTGGTGACGCTCGCGTGCCCCAGCAGCTCCTGGACGGAGCGCACATCGGCCCCGCCGTGCAGCAGATGGGTGGCGTAGGAGTGGCGCAGCGTGTGCGGGCTCACGCGATCCGCGAGCCGCGCCTCCTCGGCGGCGGCCCGGATGATCTGCCACGCCGCCTGGCGGGTGAGGCGCCCGCCGCGGCTGCCGAGGAACAGCGCCGGGGTGCCGCGGCCGCGCGCCGCCAGGGCCGGACGGCCTCGGGTGAGATAGGCGTCCACCGCCTCCACGGCGCAGCGCCCCACGGGGACGGCGCGGTGCTTGTCGCCCTTGCCGCGCAGGACGACGGCACGCCCCTCGCGATCGAGGTCGTCGAGGTCGATCCCCACCGCCTCGGAGATGCGCGCCCCGAGCCCGTAGAGGACCTCCACCAGCGCCCGGTCGCGCAGGGCGCGCTCGGCGGACAGCACTCCCCCGCGCTCCCGGCCCGCCGCCTCGATCAGGGCGAGCACCTCGTCGATGTCCAGGGGATGCGGGAGCCTGCGCGGCCGCCCGGGGGCCGCGACCAGACGCGTCGGGTCCCCGGCGGAGAGGTCCTTCTCCTCGGCGAGGAAGGAGTGCAGGCCCCGCACCGCGGCGAGGGCCCGGGCGGCGCTCGAGGCGGCGAGCGGGGCCCGGCCGTCCGCGCCGGCGCGGATCGTGCGGAGGTAGGCGCTCACGCCCTCCGGATCGACCTCCTCGAGCACGAGACCCGCCGCCTCGAGATGCGCGAGGTAGCGGGTCAGGTCGCGGCGGTAGGCCGCCACGGAGTTCGCGGACAGCCCGCGCTCGATGCGCAGGTGCGCGAGGTACTGCTCGAGGGTCCGCCCGTGGGCGCGGGACAGGTCCGCGGCGGCGTCCACGTGTCCCCTCCGGCCTCAGAGGCGGACGAACGGGTCGACGGCCAGGGCGACGAACAGGAGGGTGAGGTAGGTGATCGAGCCGTGGAAGACGACCATCGGCCCGAGCTGCTTGCCGGTGAGCCCGCGGTGCGTGCGCACCGCGTAGCGGATCACGAGGAACCCGAACCAGCCGCCGGTGACGACGGCGGCTACGCCGTAGACCCAGCCGGTGTGGCCCAGCGGGATGATCGCGAGCGAGCAGGCGATCATCAGCGCGGTGTGCAGGATCATCTGGTGGGCGACGCTGCGGCGGGAGGCGACCACCGGGAGCATCGGCACGCCGGCGGTCTCGTAGTCCTTGGTGAACTTCTCCGCGAGCGGCCAGTAGTGCGGCGGGGTCCAGAAGAAGATGATCCCGAACAGCAGCACGGCGGTCCAGGACACGCCGCCGGTCACCGCGGACCAGCCGATCAGCACGGGCATGCAGCCGGCCACCCCGCCCCAGACGATGTTCTGGGACGTGCGGCGCTTGAGGATCATCGTGTAGAAGACGACGTAGAGCAGGATCGCCGCGACGGCGAGCACCGCCGAGACCACGTTGACCAGCACCCCGAGCCACACGGCGGAGAGCACCGACAGCGCCGAGCCGAAGATCACCGCGGCGCGCGGGGACACCTCGCCGGTGACGATCGGCCGGTTGCGGGTGCGCTTCATCCGGGCGTCGATGTCGCGGTCCAGGTACATGTTCAGCGCGTTGGCGCCGCCGGCGGCGAGATAGCCGCCGATCATCGTCGCGGCGATCAGGCCGAGGGACGGGAAGCCGCCCGCCGCCAGGAACATGGTGGGGATGGTCGTGATCAGCAGCAGCTCGATGATGCGCGGCTTGGTCAGGGCCACATAGGCCCGCAGCACGGATCCGGCGGAGCGCTTCTCGGCGACCGGCGCCGGGGCCTGGTCCGAGGCCTGGCGTCGGGTGTCCTGGGTGGCGTCCACCGCTCACCGTCCTTCCACGAGGGGCCCCCCGGCGCGGGACGGGCGCCGGACGGACGTACGGACGCCAGAGTACCGGAGGAGGGTCCCGATCCCGACGCGCCCCGCCCTCGCGCCCGCGTGACATGGGACGCGGCGCGTGAGACCGCTCACCAGGTGCGGTGATCCATCCGTGACCCGGCGTTCCATCTGATGACGCACGCTCGGCGGGGCCTCGCCCCCGCTACTAGAGTGTCAGTGTCGGCGCGCATGTCCGCGCGCCTGGGAACGCCTGCCGGACGCCTCAGTGGGTGCCGGCCGGTCCATCGATATGAGGGAGTACACGTGACCGACACCTTCAAGGCCCCCGAGGGCTGGAACGAGACCGACAAGCGCGCCGTGGACACCGTGCGCGTCCTCGCGGCGGACGCCGTGCAGAAGGTCGGCAACGGTCATCCCGGAACCGCCGTGAGCCTCGCGCCCGCCGCCTACCTGCTCTACCAGGACATCATGCGGCACGATCCGAAGGATCCGGCCTGGCTGGGCCGTGACCGCTTCATCCTCTCGGCGGGCCACTCCAGCCTGACCCAGTACATCCAGCTCTACCTGGGTGGCTTCGGCCTCGAGCTCGAGGACATCGAGGCGCTGCGCACCTGGGGCTCCAAGACCCCGGGCCACCCCGAGAACTTCCACACCACGGGCGTGGAGATCACCACCGGCCCCCTCGGCCAGGGCATCTCCTCCGCCGTCGGCTTCGCCATGGCCCAGCGCCGCGAGCGCGGCCTGCTCGACCCCGAGGCCGCCCCGGGCACCAGCCCCTTCGACCACTTCACCTACGTGATCGCCTCCGACGGCGACCTGCAGGAGGGCGTGAGCAGCGAGGCCAGCTCCCTGGCCGGCACCCAGCAGCTCGGCGGCCTCATCGTCATCTGGGACGACAACGAGATCTCCATCGAGGGCGACACCTCGATCGCCTTCAGCGAGGACACCGCCGCGCGCTACGAGGCGTACGGCTGGGACGTGCGCACCGTGGACTGGACCAACGGGGGCACCGAGTACGTCGAGGACGTCGCCGCGCTCAAGCAGGCCATCCTCGAGGGCCAGAAGGTCACCGACAAGCCGACCTTCATCCGCCTGCGCACCGTCATCGGCTGGCCCACCCCGGGCAAGTCGGGCAGCCACAGCGCCCACGGCAGCGCCCTGGGCGACGACGCCGTGGCCGGCCTCAAGGAGGTCCTGGGCTTCGACCCGGAGAAGACCTTCGAGGTCCCCGAGGACGTCATCGCGCACACCCGCGCCCTCGCCGACCGGGCCGCCGAGGCCAAGGCCGCCTGGGAGAAGGACTACCAGGCCTGGCGCGAGGCCCACACCGAGGCCGCCGCCCTCCTGGACCGCCTCCAGGCGCGCGAGCTGCCCGAGGGCTTCGCCGAGGCGATCCCGACCTTCGACGCCGACGCCAAGGGCGTGGCCACCCGCGCCGCCTCCGGCACCGTCCTGAACGCCCTCGCCCCGGTGCTGCCGGAGCTGTGGGGCGGCAGCGCCGACCTCGCCGGCTCGAACAACACGACGATGAAGGGCGAGCCCTCCTTCATCCCGGCCGAGCACTCCTCCGAGGAGTTCTCCGGCGACGTGTACGGCCGCACCCTGCACTTCGGCATCCGCGAGCACGGCATGGGCGCGATCCTGTCCGGCATCTCGCTGCACGGCCTGACCCGTCCCTACGGCGGCACCTTCTTCCAGTTCGCGGACTACATGCGCGGCGCCGTGCGCCTGGCCGCCCTGATGAACGTGCCGGCCACCTACGTCTGGACCCACGACTCCGTGGGCCTGGGCGAGGACGGCCCCACCCACCAGCCGGTCGAGCACCTCGCCGCGTATCGCGCGATCCCGAACCTCTCGATCGTGCGCCCGGCCGACGCCAACGAGACCGCCCAGGCCTGGAAGGCCCTGCTCGAGCGCGACCGCGGCCCCGTGGGCCTGATCCTCAGCCGCCAGGCGCTGCCGACGCTGGACCGCTCCGAGTACGCCGGTGCGGAGGGCGTGGCCCGCGGCGGCTACATCCTCAAGGACGCCTCGGCCGAGCCGAAGGTCATCCTGATCGCGACCGGCTCCGAGGTCCAGTACGCCGTCGAGGCCCAGAAGGAGCTCGAGGCCAAGGGCGTTCCCACGCGCCTCGTCTCCATGCCCTCGGTCGAGTGGTTCGACGAGCAGGACGAGGAGTACAAGGAGTCCGTGCTGCCCGCCGCGGTGACCGCCCGCGTCACCGTCGAGGCCGGGATCGCCATGCCCTGGTACCGCTTCCTCGGCGCCCACGGCCGCGCGGTGTCCCTCGAGCACTACGGCGCCTCGGCCGATGCCAAGACGCTGTTCCGCGAGTTCGGCTTCACCCCGGAGGCCGTCGTCGCGGCGGCCGAGGAGTCCCTCGCCGCCGCCGAGAAGGCCCTGGCACCCACCGGCGCCTGACCGTCCGCGGGGCGGGACCCCATGGTCCCGCCCCGCGCCGCTCCCCGCCGCACCACCGCTGTACCGCAGTTCGACGTAGGGCACCCCGTGCCCGGAAAGAACGCATCATGACTCAGAACCCCCGCACCCAGGCCCTCTCCGACGCCGGGGTCTCCATCTGGCTGGACGACCTCTCCCGCGAGCGCATCTCCTCGGGCAACCTCCAGGAGCTCATCGACACCGTCAACGTGGTCGGCGTGACCACGAACCCCTCGATCTTCCAGGCCGCGATCTCCGGCCGCTCCGACTACGACGCCGACATCGCCCGCCTCGCGGGCGAGGGCGCCGACGTCGAGGGCGTCGTCGAGGTCCTCACCACGGACGACGTGCGCACCGCCGCCGATCTCTTCTCCGACGTCTACGCCTCCAGCAAGGGCTTCGACGGCCGGGTCTCCATCGAGGTCGACCCCCGCCTCGCGCACGAGACGGAGAAGACCGTCGAGCAGGCCAAGCGCCTGCACGAGATCGTCGGCCGCGAGAACGTCATGATCAAGATCCCGGCGACCCTCGAGGGCCTCCCGGCGATCACCGCGGTGATCGCCGAGGGCATCAGCGTCAACGTCACCCTGATCTTCTCCGTGGCCCGCTACCAGCAGGTCATCGAGGCGTACCTCGCCGGGCTCGAGCTCGCCGCGCAGGCCGGGAAGGACCTGTCCACCATCCACTCGGTGGCCTCGTTCTTCGTCTCCCGCGTGGACTCCGAGATCGACAAGCGCCTGGACGCGATCGGCGGCGACGCCGCGGCGCTCAAGGGCAAGGCCGGCGTCGCCAACGCGGTCGCCGCCTTCGGCGAGTACCTGGCCGCCTTCGGGGGCGAGCGCTTCGCCGCCCTGAAGGGGCAGGGCGCCAACCCGCAGCGCGCCCTGTGGGCCTCCACCGGCGTGAAGAACCCGGAGTACT
This sequence comes from Brachybacterium phenoliresistens, assembly GCF_039530785.1. Taxonomy (NCBI): domain Bacteria; kingdom Bacillati; phylum Actinomycetota; class Actinomycetes; order Micrococcales; family Dermabacteraceae; genus Brachybacterium; species Brachybacterium phenoliresistens. The sequence goes on along the minus strand of NZ_BAAAOW010000001.1, from coordinate 202,975 downwards.
CCGACACGCTCTACGTCGACAACCTCGTCGCGGATCCGAGCGTGAACACCATGCCGGAGAAGACCCTGCAGGCCGTCGCGGACCACTCCGCCCCGGCCGCGGCCCTGACCGCCGAGTCGGCGGAGCAGGCCGAGCAGGTCCTCGCCGAGATCGCCGCCGCCGGCGTCGACCTCGCCGACGTGTTCGCCGTGCTCGAGACCGAGGGCGTGTCCAAGTTCGAGGTCGCCTGGAACGAGCTCCTCGAGACCGTGCAGACCTCCGTCGACGCCGCCCGGGCCTGAGCCGGACCACAGAACGACGCAGCGCGGGGCCGGTCATCGGGCCGGCCCCGCATCCTGCCGAAAGGAACACCGTGAACGACACCGAGACGCAGGGCAACCCCTTGCGGGACCCGCGTGATCGCCGTCTGCCTCTCATCGCGGGCCCCTGCTCGATGGTGATGTTCGGCGTGACCGGCGACCTGGCCCGCAAGAAGCTCCTGCCGGCCATCTACGACCTCACCAACCGCGGCCTGCTGCCGCCCAGCTTCGGACTGGTCGGCTTCGGCCGCCGCGACTGGAGCGACGAGGACTTCGCGCAGTACGTGCACGACAGCGTCGAGGCGCATGCCCGCACGCCCTTCAGCGAGGCCGTCTTCGAGCAGCTGCGCGGCGGGCTCCGCTTCGTGACGGGCGAGTTCGACGACGCCGCCGCCTTCGAGGAGCTGACCCGCGTGGTCGGCGAGCTGGACCGCACCCGCGGCACCGGCGGCAACCACGCCTTCTACCTCTCCATCCCGCCGGGCGCGTTCCCGCAGGTGTGCGAGCAGCTGGCCAACTCCGGCCTGAACACCAGCCGGGACGGATCCTGGCGCCGCGTGGTCATCGAGAAGCCCTTCGGCCACGACCTCGAGTCGGCCCGCGAGCTGAACGACGTCGTCGAGAAGGTCTTCCGTCCCGAGGACGTCTTCCGCATCGACCACTACCTGGGCAAGGAGACCGTCCAGAACATCCTGGCGCTGCGCTTCGCCAACCAGATGTTCGAGCCGATCTGGAACGCGAACTACGTCGACCATGTGCAGATCACCATGGCCGAGGACATCGGCATCGGCTCCCGCGCCGGGTTCTACGACGGGATCGGCACCGCCCGGGACGTCGTCCAGAACCACCTGCTGCAGCTGCTGGCGCTGACCGCCATGGAGGAGCCCGTCTCCTTCGAGGCCAGCGACCTGCGCGCCGAGAAGGAGAAGGTCCTCGCGGCCGTCACCCTCCCCGAGGAGCTCGGGGCCCACACCGCCCGCGGACAGTACGTCGGCGGGCTGCAGGGCGGCGAGCACGTGCGCGGCTACCTCGAGGAGGACGGGATCCCGGCCGACTCGCAGACCGAGACCTTCGCCGCGATCCGCCTGGACATCGCCACCCGCCGCTGGGCGGGCGTGCCGTTCTACCTGCGTGCCGGGAAGCGCCTGGGACGCCGCGTCACCGAGATCGCCGTGATCCTCAAGCGCGCGCCGTTCCTGCCCTTCCGGTCGACCGATGCGGCGGATCTGGGCCAGAACGCGATCGTCATCCGCGTCCAGCCGGACGAGGGCGTCACCATGCGCTTCGGCTCCAAGGTCCCGGGCACCCAGATGGAGGTGCGGGACGTGACGATGGACTTCGCCTACGGCTCGTCCTTCACCGAGGAGTCCCCGGAGGCCTACGAGCGCCTGATCCTCGACATGCTGCTGGGCGACCCGCCGCTGTTCCCGCGCCAGCGGGAGGTCGAGCTGTCCTGGAAGATCCTGGACCCGATCACCGCGTTCTGGGCCGAGCAGCTGCCCCCCACCCCGTACCGCTCCGGGACCTGGGGCCCGGACACCGCACACGAGATGCTCGCCCGCGACGGGCGCGCCTGGAGGCGACCGTGATCACCACCCTGACCGATACCACCGCGTCGGCGATCGACAAGAAGATGACGCAGATGCGGGAGACGTTCGGGGCCAACACCATCGGCCGCGTGCTGACCCTGCTGATCGTCGCCACCGGCGAGGACATCGACGCGCCCCTGGAGGCCGCCGTGCGCGCCAGCCACGAGCACCCCAGCCGGGTCATCGTGGTCGACGCCGATCGCGACGCCGAGGTCTCAGGCCTCGACGCGGAGATCCGTGTGGGGCGCGACGCCGGCGCCGGGGAGATCATCATCCTGCGCGCCCGCGGCGAGGTGATGGCGAACCTCGACACGCTGATCATGCCGCTGCTGCTGCCGGATGCGCCGATCGTCACCTGGTGGCCCGAGAACGCTCCCTCCTCCCCCGTCCACGACGTGCTCGGCTCCATGTCCCAGCGCCGCATCACCGACGCGCTCGCCTGCGGCGAGCCGACGGCGACGCTCAAGCGGCTGCGCCGCGGGTACTCCAGCGGGGACTCGGACCTGGCCTGGGCCCGGCTGACCAACTGGCGCGGCCTGGTGGCCACCGCCTACGAGGTGCCGCCGGCCACCACGCCGGACCGCGTGGTCGTCACCGGCCGGGCGGAGGACCCGTCCGTGGTGCTGCTGGCCTCCTGGCTCGAGCTGTCCCTGGGCACGGAGGTCCGGGTCGAGGCCCCGAGCACGGACGCCCCCGGCGTGCAGGGCATCGTCCTGCACCGCGCCGAGGGCACCGTGAGCCTGCGCCGCGAGAACGACGACTCGATCGTCCTGACCCTCCCGGGCGACCAGGCGGGCCAGCACGTGGCGATGCCGGAGCGCTCGCTGTACGAGCTCCTCGCCGAGGAGCTGCGGCGCCTGGACCCCGACGAGGTCTACGGCGACGTCCTCTCCCACGCGTACTCGGTGGTGCGCAACCTGTCCACGTATGCCAAGGACAAGCCCGCCCCGACCGATGCGATCTCAGCCGACGCCGATGCCGTCGCGGCCGATGCGGCGGCGCACGTCGCCGCCCGGCTGCGCGAGGCGATCGACGCCCGGGGCGTGGCGCACCTGGTCCTCACCGGCGGCACCGTCGGCGTGAAGACCGCGCTGGCCCTGCCCGACGCCCTCGCGGCGGCGGGCGTGGACACCGGCGCCCTGCACCTGTGGTGGGGCGACGAGCGCTTCGTCGAGGCGGGCCACCCGGACCGCAACGACGCCGCCGTGCAGCCCGCCATCGAGGCCCTGGGCCTGCCCGCCCACCGCGTGCACCGCATGCCCGCCACCTCGGACGGGATGTCTCTGGACGAGTCCGCTGCCTGGTACGGCCAGCAGCTGGACCTCGCCGGCGGCGACGCCCCGTTCCGCACCCGCGGGCAGGCGTTCTTCGACGTGATCCTGCTGGGCATGGGCCCCGACGGGCACATCGCCTCCCTGTTCCCGGAGCACCCGGCGCAGCAGGACGTGAGCGCGAACGTGATCCCCGTGCGCGAGTCCCCGAAGCCCCCGGCCGAGCGGATCTCGCTGACCTGGCCGGTCGTGAACTCCGCCCGCCACGTGGCCCTGCTGGTCGCCGGCGCGGAGAAGGCCGCCGCCGTCGCCCGCGGCCACGGCGAGATCGACCCGACCGGCACACCGGCCTCGGCCGTGCGCGGGCTGGAGTCGACCACCTGGTTCCTCGACGAGGCCGCCGCCGCGGAGCTCCCGCCGACGACCTGATCGGCCCGCACCGCCTCCCGCGGTGCGCGTCGCCCCTGGCAGGGCCCGTCCCCGCGCTCGAGCGCGGGGACGGGCCCTGCGGCCGTTCCTGCCGCCGGAGGCCCGTGCCGGGGCGCCCTGTGCCACACTGTCTGCCCCGGGGAGCATCGAGAGGGGGCAGCCATGGGGCCACCGGTCCGTGCCCGTGCGTCGGTCCTGCTGACGGTCGGGGCCTCCGCCCTCGCCGTGCTGTGCCTCGTGGTCGCGATCGTGCTCTCATCCTCGGGGGCGCCGCAGAACGGGGCCGGCCCGTCGAGCAGCCCCTCCCCGCCGCCTCCCCCGTCCGCGCCGCCTCCCTCGTCCGGACCGCCGCCCTCCTCCCCCGCCGCCCCGCCGGACCGCGGCGTGAACCGCACCGACGAGGAGGGCCAGCGGGTCTGGGACGGGGCCCCCGATCCGGCGATGGAGGCCGCCGCGACCCTGCCGGTGCAGGAGCTGCTGTGGACCCGCACGGACGTCTTCGCCGGCGCCGCGCTCACCTCGGACGGCACGATGCTCGAGATCTTCGTGACGGACGACGGCGCGGAGGTCGTCGACCAGGCGCGCGATCTCCTCGGCGCCGAGTTCGACGCCTACGTCCGCGTGGCGCCCGTCGAGCACTCCTGGGACGAGCTCACGGCCGCGCAGGACGCCGTGTTCGCCGGGGACGGCGCCGAGGGCCTCGGCATCATCAGCGCCGGGATCGACATCGTGGGGAACCACCTCGACGTCGGCATCGACGTGGAGATGGACGGCGAACGGATCGCCGCGGCGCATCCCGAGGGGATCACGGCGAGCACGCCCAGGACGACCCCGCTCGAGCGCCACCTGGTGCCGATCGCCGCCGAGCACGACGTGCTCATCGACCTCCGTGCGGAGGAGATGGCCGTCGCCGCGTGAGCGCGTCTCCCCCGGCCCAGGAACGACGGAACGGGCCGCCCCGGAGGGGACGGCCCGTTCGGTGCGCGCCGCAGCGCGCTCGGATCACAGGATGCGTTCGATGATGCCCAGGCCCACGGCACCGGCGGCCCACAGCACGGCCAGGGTCACGGTGAGGCGGTTCAGGTTCCGCTCCGCGACGCCGGAGGCGCTCGCGGTCGAGGAGACGCCGCCGCCGAACATGTCCGACAGGCCGCCGCCCCGGCCCTTGTGCAGCAGGATGAGCATGATCACCAGGATCCCGGTGACCGCGATGAACACCTGCAGGATGATCCGCAGCAGGGACAGGTCCACGAAGACCCCTTCCGGTCGAAGCACGTACGCGTCCAGGATACGGCACGGGCCGCGCCCCCTGGGGGACGCGGCCCGTGGGCCGGCGCACAGGGATCAGGCGCTCTGGTACCCGGCGATCTTCGCGAACTCGTCGGCCTTGAGCGAGGCGCCGCCCACGAGAGCCCCGTCGACGTCCTCCTTGCCCATGATCTCGGCGACGTTGGAGGACTTCACGCTGCCGCCGTACAGCACGCGGACGGCGTCGGCGACCTCCGGGGAGAACAGGCCGCGCAGCGCCTCGCGGATCGCCGCGCAGACCTCCTGGGCGTCCTCCGGGGTGGCGACCTCGCCGGTGCCGATGGCCCACACCGGCTCGTAGGCGATGACGATCTTCGCGGCGTCCTCGGCGGAGAGGCCCTCGACGCCGCCCTCGAGCTGGGCGAGGGTGTACTCGACGTGCTTGCCGGCCTTGCGCTCCTCGAGCGGCTCCCCGACGCAGAGGATCGGCACCAGGCCGGCGGCGAAGGCGGCCTTGACCTTGGCGTTGGTGATCTGCTCGGTCTCGGCGTGGTACTGGCGCCGCTCCGAGTGGCCCACCAGGGCGTAGGTCGCGCCGAGGGCGGCGAGCATCTGCCCGGAGGTCTCGCCGGTGTAGGCGCCGGACTCGTGCTCGGAGATGTCCTGGCCGCCGTAGGCGATCGGGAGCTTCCCGGCCTCGACGGCGGTCTGCACGGTGCGGATGTCCACGAACGGCGGGATCACCGCGACCTCGACGGCGTCGGTGTCGACGTCCTTCAGGGCGTCGCCCAGGTCCTCGACCAGGGCCAGGCCCTGCTTCCAGTCCAGGTTCATCTTCCAGTTGCCCGCCATCAGCGGGGTGCGGCTGCTCACTTGTCGTCCTCCTCGAGAATGGTGATGCCCGGCAGGGCCTTGCCCTCGATCAGCTCGAGGCTCGCACCGCCGCCGGTGGAGATGTGCGAGAACTTCGACTCCTCGAAGCCCAGGGTGCGGACGGCGGCGGCCGAGTCGCCGCCTCCGACCACGGTGTATCCGGGCGCCTCGGCGAGGGCCTCGGCGACGGCGCGGGTGCCGCCGGCGAAGGCCTCGAATTCGAACACGCCCATCGGCCCGTTCCAGAAGACGGTCGCCGCATCGGCGATCTTCTCGGCGAAGAGCTTCGCGGACTCCGGTCCGATGTCCAGGCCCATCTGGTCCACCGGCATGGCGTCGGCCGCGACGGTGGTCGCCGGGGAGTCGGCCGCGAAGGCGGGCGCCACCACGGCGTCCACCGGCAGCACGAGCTCGACGCCCGCGGACTCGGCCTGCGCGATGTAGCCGCGCACCGTCTCGAGCTGATCGCCGTCCAGGAGCGAGGTGCCGATCTCCCAGCCCTTGGCCTTGAGGAAGGTGAAGGCCATGCCGCCGCCGATGAGGATGCGGTCGGCCTTGGTCAGCAGGGTGTCGATGACGCCGAGCTTGTCGGAGACCTTCGAGCCGCCCAGGATCACCACGAAGGGGCGCTCCGGGGTGTCGGTGACCTTGCGCAGGGCCTCGACCTCGCGGCCGACCAGCTCGCCGGCCGCCGCGGGCAGGAGCTGCGCGAGCTCGTACACGGAGGCCTGCTTGCGGTGGACGACGCCGAAGCCGTCGGAGACGAAGGCGTCGCCCAGCTCGGCGAGCTCGCGCGCGAAGGCGGTGCGCTCAGACTCGTCCTTGGCGGTCTCGCCGGCGTTGAAGCGGAGGTTCTCCAGCACGGCGACGCGGCCGTCCTCCAGCGCGGAGACGACCTCGCGGGCGCTCTCGCCCACGGTGTCGTTCGCGAAGGCGACCTCCTGGCCCAGCAGCTCGCCGAGGCGGGCCACGACGGGGCGCAGGGAGTAGCGGTCCTCGGGGGCGCCCTTGGGGCGGCCGAGGTGGGAGACGACGACCACGCGGGCGCCGGCGTCGACCAGGCGGGTCAGGGTGGGCAGGGCGGCGCGGATGCGGCCGTCGTCGGTGATGGTCTCGCCGTCGAGGGGGACGTTGAGGTCCGCGCGCACGATCACGCGCTTCCCGCGCAGATCGCCGAGCGATTCGAGGGTCTTCAGCACAGAGCTTCCTTCCGGTCGGAGGGGGACGAGCGGAGCCCGCCGGTCGCCGACCCTGCAGGGTGGCGTCCGGCGGGCTCCGTGGCTGTCCGTGTCGTCAGCGCGACGACGGGCGGATCAGAGGGACTTGCCGACGAGCTGCGAGAGCTCGACGAGGCGGTTGGAGAAGCCCCACTCGTTGTCGTACCAGGCGAAGACCTTGACGAGGTTGCCGTTGACCTTGGTCAGCTGCGCGTCGAAGATCGAGGAGTGCGGGTCGCCCTCGATGTCCTTGGAGACGATCGGGTCCTCGGTGTAGCGCAGGATGCCCTTGAGCGGGCCCTCGGCGGCCTCCTTGACGGCGGCGTTGATCTCCTCGGCGGTGACCTCGCGGGTCGCCTCGAAGGTCAGGTCGGTGATCGAGCCGGTGGGGACCGGCACGCGCAGCGAGTAGCCGTCCAGCTTGCCCTTGAGCTCGGGCAGCACCAGGGCGACGGCCTTGGCGGCGCCGGTGGTGGTGGGGACGATGTTCAGGGCGGCGGCGCGGGCACGGCGCGGGTCCTTGTGGGGGCCGTCCTGCAGCACCTGGTCCGAGGTGTAGGCGTGGATCGTGGTCATCAGGCCCTTGACGATCCCGAACTTCTCGTTCAGCACCTTGGCCAGCGGCGCGAGGCTGTTGGTGGTGCAGGAGGCGTTGGAGACGATGTGGTGCGTCGCCGGGTCGTAGTCGCCCTCGTTGACGCCGATCACGAAGGTCGCGTCCTCGTTGGTGGCGGGAGCGGAGATGATGACCTTCTTGGCCCCCGCGTCGAGGTGGGCCTTGGCCTTCTCGGCGTTGGTGAAGATGCCGGTGGACTCGATGACGACGTCCGCGCCGATCTCGCCCCAGGGGAGGTTGGCCGGGTCGCGCTCGGCGAAGGCCTTGAAGGTGTTCTCCCCGACGGTGATGGACTCGTCGTCGAACGAGACGTCGTAGGGCAGGACGCCGCCGATGGAGTCGTACTTGATGAGGTTGGCGAGCGTCGCGTTGTCGGTCAGGTCGTTCACGCCGACGATCTCGATGTCTGCCTTCTGCTCGAGCGCGGCGCGCAGGAAGTTGCGCCCGATGCGACCGAATCCGTTAATACCGACCTTGAGGGCCACGGTTCCTCCTTGGATCGCGGCACCTCGGAGATGCCGCGGCGATGGGTGTCGCGCACACCGTCGTACGCTCGGACGACCGGGCGATGTGTGCCCGGCCACCCGATAGCGTACCAATGCTTCAGGGACCCGCCGCCCAGCGTGCGCACACCGTGAGACGGGACGTCCCGCGCCCGGCATCGATGCAGGTCAGGAGGCGTCCTCGTCGCGGACTCCCGCGTCCGTGCCCGGGATCCCGAGCTCTTCGGCGCGCTTGTCCGCGAGCGCCAGCAGGCGCCGGATGCGCCCGGCGACGGCATCCTTGGTCATCGGCGGATCGGAGTGGCGGCCCAGCTCCTCCAGGCTCGCCTGGCGGTGCTCGAGGCGCAGCCGGCCGGCCTGCAGGAGGTGGTCGGGGACCTCGTCCCCGAGGATCTCCAGGGCCCGCTCCACGCGCTGGCCCGCGGCCACGGCGGCGCGCGCGCTGCGGCGGAGGTTGGCGTCGTCGAAGTTCGCCAGGCGGTGCGCGGTCGCCCGCACCTCCCGCCGGGTGCGGCGGTCCTCCCAGGTGAGGACGGTCTGGTGCGCGCCCATCAGCGTCAGCAGCGCGGAGATCTGGTCGCCGTCGCGCAGCACCACCCGGTCGATGCCGCGCATCTCGCGCGCCTTGGAGGTCACGCCGAGGCGGCGCGCGGCCCCGACCATCGCCAGCGCCACCTCCGGTCCCGGGCAGCTGAGCTCGAGGGCCGAGCTGCGGCCGGGCTCGGTCAGCGAGCCCCGGGCGAGGAACGCGCCGCGCCAGGCGGCCTGGGCGTCGGGCAGGGCGCCGCCGACCACGGCCGGCGGCATGCCGCGCACCGGGCGGCCGCGGGCATCGAGCAGGCCCGTCTGCCGGGCCAGGACCGCGCCGTCGCCGTGGACCCGCAGCACGTAGCGGGTGGAGCGGCGGATCCCGGAGGCGGCGAGCACCGCGATCTCGCTGGAGTGCCCGTACATGTCCGCGATCGCGGCGCGCAGGCGCCGGGCGCTGGCGGCATGGTCGAGCTCGGCCTCGACCGCGATCTTCCCGGCGACCAGGTGCAGTCCTCCGGCGAAGCGGAGCATCGCGGCGGCCTCGGCCTTGCGTGCCGAGGGCCGGGTCACCTCGAGGCGGGCGAGCTCCTCCTTGACGTCACCGGTGAGCGCCATCGCGGGGATCCTCCATCTGCAGGGGCGGGGTGGGGGCCTGGTCGTCCACGTCGCCGTAGGCGCCGTCGAACAGGTCACGGTACGCCGCGGCCAGGCGGATCGGGTCATGCACGGCGACCCCGGTGCGCACGCTCACCTGCCGCAGCAGGGTGCGGATGCCATGGCGGTCGGCCAGATCGGCGAGCTCCGAGGCGTCCTCGAGGGCGGTCGGATCGGCCACCAGCGCATCGAAGCGGATGCCGGGCTCGCGCTCGAAGAGCTCCTCGAGCAGGTCCCGGCTGGAGCGGCCCTCGGTCTCCTGCGTCCCGGCGCTGAGGTTCATCGTCACGCAGCGCCGGGCGCTGGTGGTGCGGATCGCCTCGGCGATCTCGGGGATCATCAGGTGCGGCAGCACGGAGGTGTACCAGGAGCCGGGGCCGATGATCACCCAGTCGGCCCGATGGATCGCCTCGATGACCTGCTCGGGGACCCGCGGGGTGGCCGGCAGCAGGCGCACCTCCTGGACGCGGCCGTCGGCCTTGGCGACCTGGGCCTGCCCGCGCACCAGGCGCATCGTCCCGGAGGCGTCGAGCACATCGGCCTCGATGTCCAGCGGCTCCAGGGCCATCGGCAGCACGCGCCCGCGGGCGCCCAGCAGCTCGCCCATCTGGTCGAGCGCGGCGATGGGGTCCTCGAGGATCTGCCACAGGGCGACGATCAGGAGGTTCCCGAGGGCGTGCCCGTCCAGCTCGCCCGTGGTCGAGAAGCGGTGCTGGATCACGTCGCGCCAGATCGAGCCCCAGTCGGAGTCCTCGCACAGCGCGGCGAGGGCCATCCGCAGGTCCCCCGGCGGCAGCACCGGCAGCTCCGTCCGGATCCGGCCGGAGGAGCCGCCGTTGTCGGCGACGGTCACCACGGCGGTGATGTCCTCGACCAGCAGGCGCAGGCTGCGCAGGTTCGCCGCGAGGCCGTGCCCGCCGCCGAGCGCCACCACCCGCATGCCGGTGGAGGGGTTGCCGATCCGCGCGCGCCCGCGTCGCCGGGGCGTCCCCGGCCGCGCCGCGGGGCTCATTCGCGCCCCAGGTCGCGGTGACGGACCCGGACGGCATGACCGCTCTGGCGCAGGCCGTCGGCGATGTGCTCGGCCATCGCCACGGAGCGGTGCTTGCCGCCGGTGCAGCCGATCGCCAGGGTCGTGAAGTGCTTGTTCTCGCCGGTGTACCCGCGCAGGACCGGCGCGATCATGTCGAGATAGCGCTCGGCGAACTCGCGGGCGTTGGCGTTCTCCAGCACGAACTCGGCGACCTCCGGGTCCGTGCCCCGCTTCGCGCGCAGCCCCTCGACCCAGTATGGGTTGGGGATGAAGCGCACGTCGCTGACATGGTCGGCCTCGATGGGGATGCCGTACTTGAACCCGAAGGAGACCACGTTGACCGTCAGCGACTGCTCCTCGAAGGAGCCGAAGCTGGTGCGCATCTTCATCGTCAGCTGGTGGACGTTCATGCCGCTGGTGTCGATGACGACGTCGGCCAGGCGGCGGTAGGGGGCGAGCATCTCCCGCTCGCGGCGGATCCCCTCGAGCACGCCCTCGTCGCCCTGCAGCGGGTGGGGGCGGCGCACCGAGTCGAAGCGCCGCACCAGCACGTCCTCCTTGGCGGTGAGGAACACCAGGCGCGGGCGCAGCTCGGCGCGGCGGAGGGTCTGGACCACCTCGGACAGCTCGGAGAAGAAGGGGCCGGAGCGCGGATCCACGACCACGGCGAAGCGGGTGTCCCGCCCCTCGGCCTGGGCCTGCAGCTCGTACAGCGTCCCGATCAGCTGGGGGGCGATGTTGTAGACGACGTACCAGCCCAGGTCCTCGAGGGCATGGGCGGCGGTCTCGCGGCCCGAGCCCGCGAGCCCCGTGATGATGACGATCTCCCCCGGACCTCCGGCAGGCTGCGCCTGCTGACCGGATGAACTGGTCACGTGCTCTCCTTCCGCGGGCCCGCTCACGGCTCGAGGATCTCCCCGGTGGACATGTCCACCGCCGGTCCGGGCTCCTCGGATCGTAGCGCGGCGAGGATCTGCGCGGCCAATGCCGGCCCGATCCCGTCGACCTCCCGCAGCTGCTCGGGCTCGGCCTCGCGGATCGCCCGGACCGTCACGAAGCGGTCCAGCAGCGCGCGCCGCCGGGCCGGGCCCAGCCCCGGGATGCCGTCCAGGGCGCTCTGGTTCTGGGCGCGGCCCCGCTTGGAGCGGTGGTAGCTGATGGCGAAGCGGTGGGCCTCGTCGCGCAGCCGCTGCACGAGGAACAGGGCCTCGCTGGTGCGCGGCAGGATCAGCGGGTGCTCCTCGCCGGGCAGCCAGATCTCCTCGAGGCGCTTGGCGATCCCGGCCAGCGCCACGTCGCTCACCCCCAGGTCGTCGAAGGCGCGCTGGGCGGCGGCGACCTGCGGCGCCCCGCCGTCGACGAGGATCAGCGAGGGAGGGTAGGCGAAGCGGCGCGCATCCTCCTCGCTCTGCTCGGGCGGGTTCAGGTGGCGCTGGAGGCGCCGCCGGATGACGTCGTACATCGAGCTGGTGTCGTCGCGGGCCGCCTCCCCGCTGACCGAGTAGCGGCGGTACTCGCTCTTGCGGGGCAGTCCGTCCTCGAAGACCACCATCGACCCCACCACGTTCGTGCCCTGGGAGTGGGAGATGTCGAAGCACTCGATCCGCAGCGGCGGCTCGGCCAGCTCGAGGGCCTCCCCCAGGTCCTCGAGGGCCTTGGAGCGGGCCGTGAGGTCGCCGGTGCGGCGCAGCCGGCCCAGGCGCAGGGCCTCCTGCGCGTTGGCGGTGACGGTGCCCAGCAGCTCCTTCTTCTCCCCGCGTCGCGGCACCCGCAGGTCCGCGCCGCGGCCCAGCAGCTGGCGCACCTGGTCCTCGTTCGAGGGGAGCTCGGAGACGAGCACCTCGCGGGGCGCCTCCCCGTCGGTGTAGAGCTGGGTCAGGGCGCGCTCCATGAGATCGGAGGGCGTGGACTCGTCCAGCAGCTCCGCCGTCCAGCCGCGCTGGCCGCGGATCCGGCCGCCGCGCACGTGGAAGACCTGCACGGAGGCCTCCAGCTCGTCCTGCACGATGGAGACCAGGTCCGCATCGGTCGCATCGGAGAGCACGACCGAGTTCTTCTCCATCACCGCGGTGAGGGCCTGCAGGTCGTCGCGCAGCGAGGCGGCCGTCTCGTAGTCCATCGCCGCGGCGGCCTCCCGCATGCGCTGCTCGATGCGCCGGGTGTAGGTCGCGGTGTTGCCGGCCATGAAGTCCGCGAACTGCTCGGCCAGGCGGCGATGGTCCTGCTCGGAGATCTCCCCCGTGCACGGCGCCGAGCACTTGCCGATGAACCCCAGCAGACAGGGGCGGCCGCTGCGCTCCGCCCGGCGGAACACGCCCGGCGTGCAGGTCCGCACCGGGAACACGCGCAGCATGAGGTCGACCGTCTCCCGGATCGCCCAGACCTGGGCGTAGGGACCGAAGGTGCGGTCCCCCTTCGCCCGCGGCCTGCGGGTGACGTGCACCCGCGGGAACCGCTCCCCCATGGTGATCGCGAGGAACGGGTAGGACTTGTCGTCGCGGAACTTGACGTTGAACCGCGGGTCGTACTCCTTGATCCAGGTGTACTCGAGGGTGAGCGCCTCGACCTCGGTGCCCACCACCGTCCACTCGACGCTCGCCGCGGTGGTGACCATGCGGCGGGTGCGGTCGTGCAGCGCCGAGATGTCCTGGAAGTAGTTGGACAGCCGCTGGCGCAGGTTCTTGGCCTTGCCGACGTAGACCACCCGGCCGTCGGCGTCGCGGAAGCGGTAGACCCCCGGGGAGGTCGGGATGGTCCCGGGCGCCGGGCGATAGGTCGCGGGATCGGCCATGGATCAGCGCGCTCCGACGGCGGTCCGCGCGGTCCCCTCGAGCATGGGCGCCAGGAAGCGCCCCGTGTAGGAGGCCTCCACCTGGGCGACCTTCTCCGGCGTGCCCGTGGCGACGACCTGGCCGCCGCCGGCGCCGCCCTCGGGCCCGAGGTCGATCACCCAGTCGGCGCTCTTGATGACGTCGAGGTTGTGCTCGATGACGATGACCGTGTTGCCCTTGTCCACCAGGCCGTCGAGGACGCCCAGGAGCTTGCGCACGTCCTCGAAGTGCAGGCCGGTGGTGGGCTCGTCGAGCACGTACACGCTGCGCCCGTTGTGGCGCTTGTGCAGCTCGGAGGCGAGCTTCACGCGCTGCGCCTCGCCGCCGGAGAGGGTGGTCGCGCTCTGGCCCAGGCGCACGTAGCCCAGGCCCACGTCGACCAGGGTCTGCAGCTGGCGGCGGATCGCCGGGACGGCGTCGAAGAACTCCACGGCCTCCGAGATCGGCATGTTCAGCACCTCGGCGACGTTGCGGCCCTTGAAGCGGACCTCGAGCGTCTCGCGGTTGTAGCGGTTGCCGTGGCACACCTCGCACTGGACGTAGACGTCCGGCAGGAAGTTCATCTCGATCTTGATGGTGCCGTCGCCCGAGCACGCCTCGCAGCGCCCGCCCTTGACGTTGAAGGAGAAGCGGCCGGCCTGGTAGCCGCGGATCTTCGCCTCGGAGGTCTGGGCGAACAGGGTGCGCACCCGGTCCCAGACCCCGGTGTACGTCGCCGGGTTCGAGCGGGGGGTGCGGCCGATGGGCGACTGGTCCACGTGCACGACCTTGTCGAGGTGCTCGAGCCCCGTGACGCGCTTGTGGCGCCCGGGCACCACCCGGGCACGGTTGAGCTCCTTGGCGAGCACCGAGAACAGGATGTCGTTGACGAGCGTGGACTTGCCCGAGCCCGAGACGCCGGTGACGGCGGTCAGGGTGCCCAGCGGGAAGGTCACGTCCGTGCCGCGGAGGTTGTTCTCGCGCGGGCCGATGACCTTCAGCACCCGCTGCGGGTCCACGGGACGGCGCACCGGCGGCACCGGGATGGACAGCTCGCCGCTGAGGTACTTGCCGGTCAGGCTCTCGGGGTTGAGCTTGAGGGCCTCCACGCTCCCGGAGTGCACGACGTGGCCGCCGTACTCCCCCGCCAGCGGGCCGATGTCCACGACCCAGTCGGCGGCGTTGAGGGTGTCCTCGTCGTGCTCGACGACGATCAGCGTGTTGCCCAGGTCCCGCAGCCGGGTGAGCGTGGCGATCAGCCGCTCGTTGTCCCGCTGGTGCAGGCCGATGGAGGGCTCGTCCAGGACGTAGAGCACGCCCACCAGGCCGGAGCCGATCTGGGTGGCCAGGCGGATGCGCTGCGCCTCCCCGCCGGAGAGGGTGCCGGCGGCGCGGGCGAGCGAGAGGTAGTCCAGTCCGACGTCCAGCAGGAAGCCCAGGCGGGCGCGCACCTCGCGGAGGATCTCCGCGGCGATCTCGGCGTCCCGCTCGCTCTGGCTGAGGTTCACGATGAACTGCTGGGCCTCGCGGATGGACATCTCGCACACCTCGGCGATGGACCGGCCGCCGACGGTGACCGCGAGGATCTCCGGGCGCAGGCGCGCCCCGTGGCATGCGGCGCAGGGCACCTCGCGCATGAACTGCTCGTACTTGTCCTTGGCCCAGTCCGACTCGGTGTCGGAGTGGCGGCGCTGGAGGAAGTGCATGACCCCCTCGAAGCCAGTGGAGTACGTGCGCTCGCGGCCGAAGCGGTTGCGGTAGCGCACGTGGACCTCGAAGTCGTTGCCGTGCAGCAGCGCCTCCTTGGCGCGCTGCGGCAGCGCCCTCCACGGCGTGTCCATCGAGAACTTGAGCTCCTCGGCCAGGCCCGCCAGCATCTCCTGGTGGTGGTCGCTGGAGCCCATGGTCCAGGGGGCGATGGCGCCCTCGGCGAGGCTCAGGTCCTCGTCCGGGACGACCAGCTCCGGGTCGACCTCGAGCTTCTGGCCCAGACCCGTGCACTCCGGGCAGGCGCCGTAGGGGGCGTTGAAGGAGAAGGAGCGCGGCTCGATGTCGTCGATCGTGAGCTCGTGGCCGTTGGGGCAGGCGCGCGCCTCGGAGAAGCGCCGCATCCGCTGCGGATCGTCCTCGTCGCGGTCGACGAAGTCCACCACCAGCAGGCCCTCGGCCAGGCGCAGGGCGGTCTCCACGGAGTCGGTCAGGCGCCGGCGGGCGTCGGGCTTGGCGGCCAGGCGGTCCACGACCACCGAGATCGAGTGCTTGAGCTTGCGGTCCAGGGTGATGTCCTCGTCCAGGCGCCGCAGGCGCCCGTCGATGCGGGCCCGGGCATAGCCCTGGGTGCGCAGGGAGGACAGCAGGTCGGCGTGCTCGCCCTTGCGGCCGCGCAGCACCGGGGCCAGCAGCTGGAAGCGCGTGCCCGGCTCGAGCTCGAGGAGGATGTCCACGATCTGCTCGGCGCTGGTGGCGGTGACCACCTCGCCGCAGACGGGGCAGTGCTGCACACCGGTGCGGGAGAACAGCAGGCGCAGGTAGTCGTAGATCTCGGTGATCGTGCCGACCGTCGAGCGCGGGTTGCGGTTGGTCGACTTCTGGTCGATGGACACCGCCGGGGAGAGCCCCTCGATGTGATCGACCTGCGGCTTGTCCATCTGCCCCAGGAACTGGCGGGCGTAGGAGGACAGCGACTCGACGTAGCGCCGCTGGCCCTCGGCGAAGATGGTGTCGAAGGCCAGGGAGCTCTTCCCCGATCCGGAGAGCCCCGAGAACACCACCAGACGATCCCGGGGGATCTCGATGTCGACATCCTTCAGATTGTGCTCCCGGGCACCACGGACAACCAGCGAATCGCTCACCGGTCCATCGTAGTGGCCGGATCCGACACGTGGTCGGGCCGGGGGTGTCCGAGCGGACACATCCTGTCCGCGAATATGCTCGGGGCATGACCTCCCAGGACTCGTACACCCCGCACGTCGAGGTCGGGGGACCCGCCGCCATGCGCGTGCTGTCCACCCTGATCATCCGCAAGGCCGCCGTCGGGCCGATGGACAACAACGCCTACCTGCTCAGCTGCCGGGTCTCCGGGGCGCAGCTGCTGATCGATGCGGCCGCCGATGCCCCGCGCCTGCTGCAGCTGGTGCGCGAGGGATCCCCCACCTCCCGCCTGGACACCATCGTGACCACCCACCAGCACCACGACCACTGGGGCGCTCTCGCCCAGGTCGAGGCGGCGACCGGCGCGGTCACGGCCGCCGGCGCCGAGGACATGGACGGGATCCCCGTGGCCACCGCGGAGCCGCTGCGCCAGGGGGACACGATCCGCGTCGGGGTGCACGACCTCGAGGTGATCGTGCTGCGGGGGCACACGCCGGGCTCGGTCGCCCTGCTGTGGCGCGGGGGCGCCGAGGGCGACCATCTCTTCACGGGGGACACGCTCTTCCCCGGCGGGGTCGGGGCCACGCAGAGCGACCCGGAGCGGTTCCGGCTCCTCCTGGGCGACGTGCGCGAGCGCATCTTCGACCGCCTGGGCGACGGGACCTGGGTCTACCCCGGGCACGGCGACGACACCACCCTCGGCGCCGAGCGCCCGCACCTGGACGAATGGGCCGAGCGGGGCTGGTGATCCTCAGGAGCTGCGCTGGATGCGCCGCAGCTCCTTCTTGAGCTCGGTGACCTCGTCGCGCAGGCGCGCGGCGACCTCGAACTGGAGCGTCTCCGCCGCCTGGTGCATCTGGGCGGTGATCTCGTCGATCATGCCGGTGAGCGAGCCGACCGGGTCGTCGCCCAGGTCGACGCTGCGGGCCGAGACGGCGTCGACCGCCTGCGAGCGGGCGCGGTCCCGGGCGACCCGGTCCTTCCCCGAGCGGTAGTCGGTCGACATCAGGGTCTCGGTGTCGATGTCCTCACGGGCCAGCATGTCGGTGACGTCCGCGATCCGCTTGCGCAGCGGCGTCGGGTCGATGCCGTGCTCCTCGTTGTAGGCGATCTGCTTCTCGCGGCGCCGGTTGGTCTCGTCGATCGCCTGCTGCATCGAGTCGGTGACCCGGTCGGCGTACATGTGCACCTCGCCGGAGACGTTGCGGGCGGCACGGCCGATGGTCTGGATCAGCGAGGTGCGCGAGCGCAGGAAGCCCTCCTTGTCCGCGTCGAGGATCGCCACCAGCGACACCTCCGGCAGGTCCAGGCCCTCGCGCAGCAGGTTGATGCCCACCAGCACGTCGAACTCCCCCAGGCGCAGCTGGCGCAGCAGCTCCACACGGCGCAGGGTGTCGACGTCGGAGTGCAGGTACTGCACCCGCACCCCGTTCTCGAGCAGGTAGTCGGTGAGGTCCTCGGCCATGCGCTTGGTCAGGGTGGTGACCAGCACGCGCTCATCGGCCGCGACCCGCTTCTCGATCTCGGCGCGCAGGTCGTCGATCTGCCCCTTGACGGGCTTGACGATCACCCGCGGGTCCACCAGCCCCGTCGGGCGGATGATCTGCTCCACCGCGCCGTGCGAGCGCTCCAGCTCGTAGGCCGCCGGGGTGGCCGAGAGGTAGACGGTCTGCCCCGTGCGCCGGACGAACTCGTCGAACGTCAGGGGGCGGTTGTCCAGGGCGCTGGGCAGGCGGAAGCCGAAGTCGACCAGGGTGCGCTTGCGCGAGCGGTCCCCCTCGTACATGGCGCCGATCTGCGGGATGGTCACGTGGGACTCGTCGATGACCAGCAGGAAGTCCTCGGGGAAGTAGTCCATGAGGGTGTTGGGGGCGGTGCCCGGTCCGCGCCCGTCCAGGTGGCGCGAGTAGTTCTCCACGCCGTTGGTGCTGCCCGTCTGGCGCAGCATCTCCAGGTCGTGGGTGGTGCGCATCCGCAGCCGCTGCGCCTCGAGCAGCTTGTTCTGCCCCTCGAGCTCCTCGAGCCGCTCGGCGAGCTCGACCTCGATCGACTCGATCGCCCGGGAGAGGCGCTCGGGCCCGGCCACGTAGTGGGAGGCCGGGAACACGTGGATCTGCTCCTCCTTGCGGATCACCTCGCCGCTCACGGGGTGCAGGGTGTACAGCGCGTCGATCTCGTCGCCGAAGAACTCGATGCGGATCGCGAGCTCCTCGTACATGGGGATGATCTCGACGGTGTCGCCGCGCACCCGGAAGGTGCCCCGCTCGAAGGAGACGTCGTTGCGGTCGTACTGCATGTCCACGAAGCGGTGCAGCAGCTCGTCGAGATCGATCTGCTGGCCCACGGCCAGGCGCACCATGCGGTCCACGTACTCCTGCGGGGTGCCCAGGCCGTAGATGCACGAGACGGAGCTGACCACGACGGTGTCGCGGCGGGTCAGCAGCGAGTTGGTGGCGCTGTGGCGCAGGCGCTCGACCTCGGCGTTGATGCTGGAGTCCTTCTCGATGTACGTGTCCGACTGCGGGACGTACGCCTCCGGCTGGTAGTAGTCGTAGTACGAGACGAAGTACTCGACCGCGTTGTTCGGCAGCAGCTCGCGGAACTCGCTCGCGAGCTGCGCGGCGAGCGTCTTGTTGTGGGCCATCACCAGGGTGGGGCGCTGCAGCTTCTCGATGAGCCAGGCCGTCGTCGCGCTCTTGCCGGTGCCGGTCGCCCCGAGCAGGACGACGTCCTGCTCCCCGGCCTCGATGCGGCGGGCGAGCTCGGCGATGGCCTGGGGCTGGTCCCCCGAGGGCTGGTACGGGGAGACGACCTCGAAGGGGTTGACGGAGCGGACGAGATCGGTGACGGGACGCATGGGACGAGCCTACGACCCGAGGCGGACAGGAGGTGACCTCTGTGGCGCGGCACGCAGGGTCCGGCGCCCGGATCGCGCGGGGAGCGGCGCGCCGGGCCGGGGATCGCGCGGGGTCCAGGACCGCGCAGCGTCAGGGGCCGCGCAGCGTCGGGGATCGCGCAGCGTCGGGGATCGCGCGGGGTCAGGGATCGCGCGGGGTCAGGGAGCCAGGCGGCCGATGATCTCCGCGGCGGTGCCCGGGCGGGCCGCGGCGTGGCCGGTGCCGGCCCACAGGTTCAGCCGCCCGGCGTCCTCCCCCGCGGCGGCGCGCAGCGGCGCGGTCATGCGATGGACATGGGGATAGGCCGTGATCTCGTGGGGCCCCAGCTCGTCGATGGTGCGGCTGCGGATCGCCCGCGCCGGCCGCCCGCTGTACACCCGCGTGACCACGGTGGGGGCGTCGCCGCCCAGGGCGCGCCGATGCGCGGGCCGGGTGCCGGCCTCCTCCGCCGCCAGCAGCAGCGTCCCGATCTGCACCGCGTCGGCCCCGAGGGCGAGCAGCTCCCGCACGTGCGTGCGCGAGGCGACGCCGCCGGCGGCCACCAGCGACGGGGCATCGGCCGCGGAGCCCACGAGGGCACGGACCTCGGCGAGCAGCCCGGGCAGCGGGAGCTGCGGCGGCGGGGCGTCCGCGCGGAAGGTGCTGCGGTGGCCCCCGGCCTCGGGGCCCTGGACGACGAGCACCTCCGGCGCGAGCGCGAGCACGCTGCGGGCATCGGCGGCGCTGGTCACCGTGACGCCGAGCTCGACGCCGGCGGCATGCACCCGCCGGGCCTGCGCCGGCGAGGGCGGACCGAAGGTCGTGGTCAGCAGGTCGATCCCGCGCCCGGGGGCGTCCAGCGCCGCGGAGAGGACCTCCTCGACCTCGCGCGCCTCGACCTCCGGGTCGACCACGACGGGCCGCGGCGCCGGCCGGCCGACCTCCCGCGCCCACGGGGCGAGGACCTCTCCGTAGCGCGCCAGCGCGGCGGGATCGGGACGATGGGTCTCGGCCATGAAGACGTTCACGCTCAGCGGGCCGCCGGTCAGCTCCCGGGCGGCCGCGATCTGCGCGCGCACCTCCGCCGCGGTGCGGTATCCCGCGGCCAGGCTCCCCAGTCCCCCGGCCTCGGTGACGGCGGCGGCCAGGCCCGGGGTGCTGGGACCCCCGGCCATCGGCGCTCCCACGAGGGGCAGGCGCAGGGCGTCCAGGACGGCGCTCGCGCTCATCGGGACTGCCCGGCGGCGGTCTCGCGGACGGCCGCGGTCGGCGCCGCAGGCCGGGCGGGCGGCGGGGAGGCCGCGGCGCCGAGCTCGGCGCGCAGGGCGGCCAGCAGGGTTAGGGAGCGTGCGCGCAGGGCCTCCAGGCCCTGCCCGTTCATGATCAGCCGATCGGCACGGCGGATCCGTTCGAGGTCGCCGACCTGGGCGCCCATCACGGACTCGGTGTAGCTGCGGGGCCGCCCCCGCCCCTCCTCGATGCGGCGCAGCCGCTGCTCGCGCGGGGCGATCACCGCGACCACGCACCGGTACCGTCCGTCGTCGTGGCCCTTCTCCAGCAGCAGCGGGCTGTCGTGGACGACCATCCGCTCCCCCGCCGCGACGGCCGCCGCCTCCTCGTCCGCGATCGCGGCGTCCACGCGGGACAGGACGATCCGCTCCAGGTCGGCGCGGGCCGCGGCATCGGAGAACACCAGGCGGGCCAGCGCCTCCCGGTCGGCGGTGCCGGCATCGCTGCGGTACTGCTCCCCGAACCGGGCGATCGCCTCCTCCAGGCCCTCCCCGGGCCGGTCCAGCACGGCCCGGGAATGGGCGTCGAGGTCGATCACCCGGACCCCCTCCTCGCGCCAGATCTCCGCGACGGTGGACTTGCCCGCACCGATGCCGCCGGTGAGTCCGATGCGCACGAGGGTGGATCCCGTCACGGAGCGTTCCATACCTGTCAGTCTAGGCATGGGCTCGCCTATCGTGGCCTGCTGTGACCCCTGTGCAGCTGCTCGCCTCCAACGACCTCCTGCGCGCCTTGGACCTGGTGGGCGTGGTCGTCATGGGCATCACCGGCGGCTCGATCGCGCGGGGGCTGCGCTTCGATCCGGTCGGCTTCGCCGCCATCGGCATCGTCTCCGGGCTCGGCGGTGGGATCCTCCGCGACGTGATGCTGGACCAGGGGGTGCCGGCCGCCTTCGGCGGGCCCTGGTACCTGGTGTGCGCGCTCGCCGGCGCGGGCTTCTCCTTCCTGGTCGCCGCGGACGGCACCGCCTGGCGCCGGCTCATGGTGGGGCTGGATGCGACGGCCCTGGGGCTGTGGGCGGCCACCGGCACCCTGAAGTCCCTCGCCGCAGGCCTGGACGTGCTGGCCGCGATCCTGCTGGGGATCGTCTCCGCCGTGGGCGGGGGCGCGATCCGCGACCTCCTGGTGGGGCGGATCCCGGTGATCTTCGGGGGCGGGCCGCTGTACGCCACCAGCGCCCTGGTCACCGCGACCGGCGCCGTCCTGGTGCAGGCCCTGCACCTGCCGGGCGCCCTGGTCCTGGTCGCCGTGGTGCTCGGGACCAGCCTCGCGATCCTGTCGCAGTGGCGCAGCTGGGGCCTGCCCAGCCATCAGGACTGGCAGGTCACCCTCTCGGCGAGCCAGATGCGCACGATGGTGCGCCGCGTGCGCCGCAGCGAGCGGCGCCGCGTGGCCCGCGAGACCGGCGCCATCCCCGTGCTCCCGCCCGATGCGGCCGACGGCCATCTGGTCGCCGAGGACCTCGGCTCCGCCGCCTCCGCCGCCAGCCCCCGCTCCCCCGGCTCCCCGGCCTGAGCGGCGCTCCCGCCGCGGAGGCGGGGGCCCCGGACCGGGCCGTCAGGAGCCGTCCGCGGGACAGACCGCGCCGGGTCCGGGATCAGGTCAGCCGGCCAGGGCGGCCAGGGCCGCGCGGACCTGCGCCAGGGTCAGCTGTCCCGGGGCGGAGGCCGCGCCGACGGTCGCGAAGGTCGCCGCCGAGCCCGTGAGCGGGCCGGACAGGCGGCTGAGGGCCCCCAGCGGCCCCATGCTCATGGTCACCACCGGGACCGGCAGCTCCTCGTGGGCGCGCAGCGTCGCGCGCATCAGCGCGAGGACGTCCTGCGGGCTGTGCGGCATGACGGCGAGCTTGGCGACATCGGCCCCCGCGGTGGCGATGCGGTGCAGCGCCGCGACCATCTCGTCCTCGTCCGGGGTCGCGTCGAAGCGGTGGTGGGATCCCACCACCCGCACGCCGGCCCGATGCGCGGCCTCGAGGGAGGCCCGGGCGGCCGTCGGGTCCGTGAGCATCTCGACGTCCAGGAGGTCCGCCGCCCCGGTGGCCAGCAGCCGCTCGTGCAGCGTCGTGGTCGCAACGCCGGTCAGGTCCGCCGCGCCGCCCTCGGCGCGCGTGCGCACCGTGACCAGCAGGGGGATGTCCCCGGCGGCCTCCCGCACCGTCTGCGCGAGCGAGGCGACCGCTCCGGCGTGCCCGGCGGCGAGCAGCGGGTCGGCCCGCCACTCGAGGAGATCCGGGGCGGCATCGGCCGCCGTCCGGACCTCCTGCGCCAGCCGCGCCGGATCCGCCGCGGTGACCGGGACGATCACGGCCGTCGGCCCGCTGCCGTCCAGCGGCGCCGCCGGGATCATCCCTCGGTGACCGCGTCGTACGCGGCCAGCAGCAGCGCGGGGTCCGGTCCTTCGAGGCGGGAGACCTTGCCCACCCGGTCCAGCACGATGAACCGCAGCGTGCCGGCGCGGGTCTTCTTGTCCCGGCGCATGGCGTCCTCGAGCTTGGGCCACTGGCGGTCGCGGTAGGTGGTGGGCAGCCCCAGGGAGGTGAGGATCTCGCGGTGGCGGTTCACGTCCTGCTCGGAGAGCTTCCCGGCGAGATGGGACAGCTCGGCGGCGAACATCATCCCCACGCTCACCGCGGCGCCGTGGCGCCACTGGTAGCGCTCGTTGCGCTCGATCGCGTGGGCCAGGGTGTGCCCGTAGTTGAGGATCTCGCGGTCCCCCTGCTCGGTGAGGTCCGCGGAGACGACCTTCGCCTTCACCCGGATCTTCCGCTCGACGACCTCGCGGAAGGCCTCGCTGGACACGTCCAGCACGGCGGAGGGATCGGCCTCGACGATCTCGAGGATGCGCTCGTCGGCGATGAACCCGCCCTTGACGACCTCGGCGAGGCCCGCGGCGACGTCATGGGCGCCGAGCCCGGCCAGGACGTCGAGGTCCTCGACCACGGCGATCGGCGGGTGGAAGGAGCCGACGAGGTTCTTGCCCTCGGCGGTGTTGATCCCCGTCTTCCCGCCGACGGCGGCATCGACCATGGCGGCGACCGTGGTGGGGACCTGCAGCACGTCCACGCCGCGCAGCCAGGTCGCGGCGACGAAGCCGGCCAGATCGGTCGCGGCGCCGCCGCCCAGGCCGATCACCAGGTCGGTGCGGCCGATCTCGGCCTGCCCGCACACTCCCCAGAGGAAGCCGGCGACCTGGGCGGTCTTGGCCTCCTCCCCGTCGGGGACCTCGGCGAGGAAGGCCTCGCGGCCGCTGGCCAGCAGCGCCTCGCGCAGCTGCTCGGCGACCTGCCGCAGGCTCGGCTGGTGGACCACGACGATGCGCCGCACCCGGGAGGGGACGTGCTCCGGCAGCTGCGCGAGGATCCCGCGCCCCACGTGGACGTCGTAGCTCCCGGTGGGCGTGCTGACGGGGATGACGGTGGTGCTCATGCGCGGTCCTTCCCGGAGGAGGTGGGGGCGGGGGTGCGGATCAGGTCGGCGAGGCGGCGGGCCAGGCCGGTGACCGATCCGCGATCGGCGTCGATGCGCCAGCGGGCGAGCGCGCGGTAGGTGGGGGTGCGCTCCTCGGCCAGGCGGGTCCAGCGCTGCAGGGGGTCCTCGCCGCGCAGCATCGGCCGGCCGGTGCCGGTGCCGATGCGCCGCGCGGCGGTCTCGGGCCCGATCTCCAGCAGCGCCACCGGCGCCTGCCGCAGCAGCGGCTGGACCGACGCGGTCATCGGCGCCCCGCCGCCGAGGCTGAGGACGCCCCGGTGGGTGCGCAGCGCCTCGGTGAGCACGCGGGCCTCGAGGGCGCGGAAGGACTCCTCGCCGTCGGCCGCGAAGATGTCCGGGATCTCGCGGCCGTCGCGCTCGACGACGAGGTCGTCGAGGTCGGCGAAGGGCACCTCGAGCAGCGAGGCCAGCCGGCGGCCGATGCTGCTCTTGCCCGCGGCCATCGGGCCGATGAGGACGATGCAGGGGCCGGCGTCCGCTCCGCTCACGAGGCGGAGCCCTCCCTGCCCTCCCGCTGCAGCGCTCCGGTCGCGGACAGGTGGGCGCGGATCTCCTCCACGCTGTCCCCTCCGGCCTTCTCGAGCAGGGCATCGGCCAGGGTGAGCGCGACCATGGCCTCGGCGATCACCGCGGCGGGCGCGACGGCGCACACGTCCGAGCGCTGATGGTTGGCGGTGGCCTGCTCCCCGGTGACGATGTCGACGGTGCGCAGGGCGCGCGGCACGGTGGAGATCGGCTTCAGCGCCCCGCGCACCCGGATCACCTGGCCGTTGGAGATGCCGCCCTCGAGCCCGCCGGCGCGGTTGCTCGCCCGCTGGGTGCTGGCGGCGTCCGCCCCGGCGAGGATCTCGTCGTGCGCCGCGGAGCCGCGCCGGGCGGCGGTGGCGAAGCCGTCGCCGATCTCCACGCCCTTCATCGCCTGGATCGACATGATCGCCTGGGCGAGCTTCCCGTCCAGCCGCCGGTCCCACTGGGTGTGCGATCCCAGGCCGATGGGCATCCCGTAGGCGAGGACCTCGACCACCCCGCCCAGGGTGTCGCCGTCCTTCTTGCACGCGTCGATCTCGGCGGCCATCCGCGCGGAGGTCTCCGGGTGGAAGCAGCGCACCGGATCCGCGTCGAGGACGGCGCCGTCCTCCGGGGTGGGCAGCGGGGCGTCCTCCGGGACGCGGATCGGCCCGACGGAGAGGGTGTGGGAGACCAGGCGGATGCCGGCGGCCTGCTCGAGCAGCGCCGCCGCGACCTTGCCGGCGGCGACCCGCGCCGCGGTCTCGCGGGCGCTGGCCCGCTCGAGGACCGGGCGCACCTCGTCGAAGCCGTACTTGAGCACGCCGGCGAGATCGGCATGGCCGGGGCGCGGGCGGGTCAGGGGCTTGTTGCGGGCGATCTCGCGCTCGTCCCCGGTGCCGGCGTCGACCATCAGGTCCTCGCGGGCGACGGGATCGGCGGACATGACCTTCTCCCACTTGGGCCACTCGCTGTTGGCGATCTCGATCGCGATCGGCGAGCCCATGGTCACGCCGTGGCGCAGGCCGCCGAGCACGCGCACGACGTCCTGCTCGAACTTCTGCCGGGTGCCGCGGCCGTGGCCGAGGCGACGGCGCGCCAGGACGGCACGGAGATCGTCCGTCGTCAGGGCGATCCCGGCGGGGACGCCGTCGAGGAGGGCGATCAGGGACTGGCCGTGGGATTCCCCACCGGTGATCCATCGAAGCATGAGCGCGATTCTCTCATGGGACGAGGTCAGACGGCCTCCACGCTCACCACCAGGACGGGGCTCTCCCCCTCCATCACCACCGGCAGCAGGTGCACGGTGCGCACCGCACCGGTGGTCCGGTCCTCGGCCACGGCCTCGACGGGCTCCGGCGAGGTCAGGTCCACCCGGTCCAGCACCGAGACGATCCGCAGATCCCGCTGGCCCGCGAGCTCCAGGATCCGGTTGCCGGCGGAGACCGCCCGCTGGGAGGTCAGGGAGCGGGGCTTGACCGCGGAGGTCTCGTCATAGACGGGATACACGATCACGGCGGCGTCCTCGTCGGTGAGCACGGCGGTCGCCTCGTCGGACAGCGGCGCCCCCTCGGCGTAGAACAGCTGGAAGTCGGAGCCGTAGGCGAGGCTCTCGGCGACGTAGCCGTAGTAGGTCTGCTTCTGCCCGGACGCGTCCGTGATGGAGCAGGTCGAGAACTGCCCGGGCCTCTCCGTGGACAGGGTGCCGGTGCAGAACGCGTCGTCGACCTGGCCGGGCAGGGCGACCCATTCGGCCAGGCGGTCCTCGACGAGGTCGCGGGGCACCGTGCGGTCGCTGCCGGCGCGCTGCTCCGGGGTGAAGACCCCCGGCCCGGCGGCGATGAGCTGGGTGGGGGCGGGCGCGGAGTCCGTCGTCTCCGCGGCGGACGGCTCCGTCGGCAGATGGGCGGGGACCGCCGGGGCGGTCGCGAAGGCGGCGGCGGCGAACCCGAGGCCGGCCAGGACCGGGGCGGTCAGGGCGGCGACGGTCGCGACGGCGGTGCGACGGGGGCGGTACGGCATGCGGGGACTTCCTTGCTGTCGGTGCGAGGCGCCGTGCAACGCCTCCGGCCGATGCTCCGTGGCCCGCCAGGCCCGAAGAACCTGGACACTTGACCACGGCTTTACCGAATCATCAACCGAGCAACACCATGGCATGCGGACGCGTGGGCGTCAACCATCCGCCGCCCCGGGACCTCTCAGTCCTCGTCGAGCTCGACCGAGGGAAGGGGGGTGAGACCGTCGATCAGCGGCACCACGTCCTTGATGCCGTCCAGCACGAGCGAGGGCCGGTACGGGAAGCGGGTGATCTCCTCCGGACGCGTCGACCCCGTCATCACGAGGATCGAGCGCATGCCCGCCTCCAGGCCGGACTTCACGTCGGTGTCCATCCGGTCGCCGATCATCACGGAGGTCTCCGAGTGGGCCTCGATGCGGTTCAGCGCCGTGCGCATCATGAGCGGGTTGGGCTTGCCCACGTAGTAGGGCTGGATGCCGGTCGCGGCCGTGATCATCGCCGCGACCGCCCCGGTGGCCGGCAGCGGCCCCTCCGGGCTGGGCCCGGTCACGTCCGGGTTCGTCGCGATGAACTTCGCCCCGGAGCCGATCAGGCGGATCGCCCGCGTGATGGCCTCGAAGGAGTAGGTGCGCGTCTCCCCCAGCACCACGAACTCGACGTCGGTGTCCGAGAGGATGAAGCCGGCCTCGTGCATGGCGCTGGTCAGGCCGGCCTCTCCGATCACGTACGCGGAGCCGCCCGGGGACTGCTCGGACAGGAACTGCGCGGTGGCCAGGGCGCTGGTCCAGATCGCGTTTTCCTCCAGGTCGATCCCGGCGCGCGCGAGACGGGCACGCAGGTCCCGAGGCGTGAAGATCGAGTTGTTGGTGAGGACCAGGAAGCGGCGCCCGCAGCGCTGCAGCTCGGCGATGAACTCCGCCGCCCCCGGCAGCGCCATCTGCTCATGGACGAGCACCCCGTCCATGTCGGTGAGCCAGGTGCTGACAGGACGGTCATCGAAAGTGGTGGTCATGAGGACAGTCTGCCCGAGGTTCCCCGCGCGGGCCACCGCGCTCGCCCGCCGCGGACGACGACGGGGCACCACCGATGCGGTGGTGCCCCGTCGGGCGATCAGGCGGAGGCCGGCGCGCGGCCGGCCTCCGGTCCGATCAGTTGCCGGTGAGCTTGGCGCGCAGGGCGGCCAGGGCCTCGTCCGAGGCGAGCGTGCCCTCGTCCGAGGAGCTCGACTGGTAGGAGGCCTGGGCGGCCGGGGCCGGAGCAGCGGACTCGGTCTGCGTGCTGGCGCCGGAAGCGGACTCCTCGTCGGCCTTGAGCGCCTCGGCGACCTGGGCCTTGTGCGCGGTCCAGCGCTCGTAGGCGGCCGCGTACTGGGCCTCCCACTCCTCGCGCTGCGCGTCGTAGCCCTCGAGCCACTCGTTGGTCTCCGGGTCGAAGCCCTCGGGGTACTTGTACTCGCCGTTGGCGTCGTACTCCGCGGCCATGCCGTAGAGGGCCGGGTCGAAGGTGGTGTCGTCGCCCTCGGGGTCGACGCCCTCGTTGGCCTGCTTGAGCGAGAGCGAGATGCGGCGACGCTCGAGATCGATGTCGATGACCTTGACGAAGACGTCCTGGTCGACGGTGACGACCTGCTCGGGCAGATCCACGTGGCGCACGGCCAGCTCGGAGATGTGCACGAGGCCCTCGATGCCGTCCTCGACGCGGACGAACGCACCGAAGGGGACCAGCTTGGTGACCTTGCCGGGCACGACCTCGCCGATGGCGTGGGTGCGCGCGAACAGCTGCCACGGGTCCTCCTGGGTCGCCTTCAGCGACAGGGAGACGCGCTCGCGGTCCATGTCGACGTCCAGGACCTCGACCTTGACCTTGGTGCCGACCTCGACGACCTCGGAGGGGTGGTCGATGTGCTTCCAGGACAGCTCGGAGACGTGCACGAGGCCGTCCACGCCGCCCAGGTCGACGAAGGCGCCGAAGTTGACGATCGAGGACACGACGCCCTCGCGGACCTGGCCCTTCTGCAGGGTCTGCAGGAAGTCGGAGCGGACCGCGGACTGGGTCTCCTCCAGGTAGGCGCGACGCGAGAGGACCACGTTGTTGCGGTTCTTGTCGAGCTCGATGATCTTGGCCTCGATCTCCTGGCCGACGTACGGCTGCAGGTCGCGGACGCGGCGCATCTCGACGAGGGAGGCGGGGAGGAAGCCGCGCAGGCCGATGTCGACGATCAGGCCGCCCTTGACGACCTCGATGACGTGACCGGTGACGACGCCCTCGTCCTCCTTGATCTGCTCGATCGTGCCCCAGGCGCGCTCGTACTGGGCGCGCTTCTTGGACAGGATCAGGCGACCCTCCTTGTCCTCCTTCTGGAGGACCAGGGCCTCGACCTCGTCGCCGACCTCGACGACCTCGGAGGGGTCGACGTCGTGCTTGATGGAGAGCTCGCGGGACGGGATGACGCCTTCGGTCTTGTAGCCGATGTCGAGCAGGACCTCGTCGCGATCGACCTTCACCACGGTGCCCTCGACGATGTCGCCATCGTTGAAGTACTTGATGGTCGAATCGATGGCGGCCATGAGATCTTCGGCCGTGCCGATGTCGTTGATGGCGATCTGAGGGGCGGTGGTGTCGGTCATGTAGGTCGGAACTCCGTAGGAACAGGAATGAGTAGGAACGGGGACGAACATCCGGGCGCGGTCAGCGCACAGACGGACTCAAGCATAGCAGGGCCGCGTCTCGGTGACGACGGCTTTTCCGCATGCCCCGTCGCACATGCCGCCGGGCGTGCTCCCGGTGCGCGCCCGGGATGCGCTCGCAGCGCCCCCGAGCGGACCCGCCGGGCGCGCGGGGGCCCGGCGGGCATGCCCATCGGCCCCCGCGCACGGCGCGGCGCTCGGCCCGCTCAGTGCGCGGCGTCGAGCCAGGTGCGGCCGATGCCCACCCCCACCTCGAGCGGCACGGACAGCTCGTAGGCGCCGTCCATGCCGTCCACGACGATCTCGCGGACCTGCTCGAGCTCTCCCGGGGCGACCTCGACCACGAGCTCGTCGTGCACCTGCAGCAGCATGCGGGAGCCGAGCCCGGCCTCGCGCATCCGCGACTCGACCGCGAGCATGGCGAGCTTGATGATGTCCGCCGCGCTGCCCTGGATCGGCGAGTTCAGGGCGACCCGCTCGGCGTTCTCCCGGCGCTGGCGGTTGTCGCTGCGCAGGTCGGGGAGGTAGCGGCGGCGCCCGAGGATGGTCTCGGTGTAGCCCGTCTCCCGGGCACGGTCCACGCTGGCGCGCAGGTAGTCGCGCACGCCGCCGAAGCGCTCGAAGTACCCGTCCCGCAGGGCGGTCGCCTCGGCCTGGCTGATCCGCAGCTGACGGGCGAGGCCGAAGGCGCTCAGGCCGTAGGCCAGGCCGTAGCTGACGGCCTTCGTCTTCGAGCGCATGGCCGCATCGACGTCCTCCGGGGCGACGGAGAACACCCGGGAGGCGACGAAGCGGTGCAGGTCCTCCCCCGAGCGGAAGGCCTCGATGAGGCCGGCGTCCTCGGACAGATGCGCCATGATGCGCATCTCGATCTGCGAGTAGTCGGCGGTCAGCAGCGCCTCGTAGCCGTCGCCCGCGGCGAAGACGCCGCGCAGCCGGCGCCCCTCCGCCGTGCGCACGGGGATGTTCTGGAGGTTCGGCTCCGTCGAGGCCAGCCGGCCGGTCGCGGCGGCGGTCTGCTGGAAGGTGGTGTGGACGCGGCCGGTGCCGTCGGTCGCCGCGTCCAGCCCGCTCACGTACCCGGTGAGCTTGCTCATCTCGCGGAACCGCAGCAGCCAGGACAGGAAGGCATGGCCCGAGGACTCCGGAGGCAGGGAGTCCCGCAGGTCGATCAGCGACTCCGCATCGGTCGAGTAGCCCGAGGCGATCTTGCGGGTCTTGGGCAGGGCCAGGGTCTCGAACAGCACGGCCTGCAGCTGCTTGGGGGACGCGAGGTTGACCTCCTCCCCCACGATCGCCCCGGCCTCCCGGCGGGCCTGGGCGACGAAGCCGTCGAACTCGTCCTTGAGCTGGTCCAGGGTGGGCCGGTCGATCGCGATGCCCCGCTCATGGAGGGTCTCCAGCACCCGCTGCAGCGGGACCTCCAGCTGCTCGAGCAGCGGCCGCGTCCAGGGCTCCTCCTCCTGCGCCGCATCCAGGTGCGCGGCGACCGGGAGCAGCGCGGCCGCGGAGTCGGCGAGCCGGGCGGAGGCCACGGCGAGGTGCTCGGCGCGTGCCTCCGCCGTCTCCTTCTTCAGGGTCGCCGGCGTGGGCCTGCGCGGGCGCGGATCCAGGACGGTGCCGAGCAGGTCGTGCGCCAGGCTCTCGGCGTC
Organism: Brachybacterium phenoliresistens; assembly: GCF_039530785.1. Lineage (NCBI taxonomy): Bacteria > Bacillati > Actinomycetota > Actinomycetes > Micrococcales > Dermabacteraceae > Brachybacterium > Brachybacterium phenoliresistens. The sequence goes on along the minus strand of NZ_BAAAOW010000001.1, from coordinate 172,514 downwards.
GTAGCTGCGGGCGCCCGGCCGCAGCACGAAGGCCTCCAGCGCCAGGTCCCGCACCGGGGCGGTGAGCTCGTACCCCTGGGCGCGCAGCCAGACGCGCACGGCGGGGACGTCGGCGACATGGACGAGTTCGGCGGAGTCCAGCACCTCGGCCAGGGCGGACGAGGCGTCCTGGTCCAGCTGCTCGAGGGCCAGGACGCCGCGGCGTCCGGTGGTCGCGATGCCCAGCAGCGCCCCGCCGCGGACGTCGTCGGCGACATCCAGCGCCAGCTCGAAGGGGGCCGCCGCGAGCAGCGCCCGCAGATCCTCGGCCCCGGCGATCGGGAGATCCGCGGGGACCTCCTGCCCCGCGAGGGGCTCCGGCGCCGCGGCGCCCTCGGGGAAGAAGAGGTCCGGGAGGTCGCGACGCGTCGTGTCGCCGAAGGCGAGCTCGTCGAAGACCGCGAGCGCGGCGGTGCGGTCGCCGCGGCCGAGGGTGAAGGCCGACGCATCAACGGGGAGCTCGAGGTCGGTGACCGCGGCGTTCATGAGGCGGTTGCGGCGCACGCCGTCGATGTTCTCGCGCAGGGACTGTCCGGCCTTGCCGGCGATCTCCTCGGCGTGCTCGAGCACGCCCTCGAGGTCGCCGTACTTCTGGATCCACTTCGCCGCCGTCTTGGGGCCGACGCCGGGCACACCGGGCAGGTTGTCGGCGCTCTCCCCCACCAGGGCGGCCAGGTCCGGGTAGCGCGCCGGGGCGAGCTGGTACTTCTCCATCACGGCCGCGGGATCCATGCGTCGCATCTCGGTGACGCCCTTGACCGGCTGCAGCAGGGTCACACGCTCGTCGACCAGCTGGATGGCGTCGCGGTCGCTGGTGACGATCAGCGCCTCGCCCTCCTGCGCGGCGGCGCGGGCGGCCAGGGTGGCGATGATGTCATCGGCCTCGTAGTCGGGGACGGTCAGCCAGACGATGCCCAGGGCGTCCAGCACCTGCTGGATCAGCCCGATCTGGCCGTGGAAGGCCTCGGGCGTGGCGTCGCGGCCGCCCTTGTACTGCTCGTAGATCCGGTCGCGGAACGTGCCGCCGGGGAGATCGAAGGCGACCACCACATGGGTGGGCTGCTCGGAGGCCACCACGTTGAACATCATGCGGGTGAATCCGTACACCGCGTTGGTGGACTGGCCGCGTCCGTCGGTGAAGCGGTCCGCGGGCAGGGCGAAGAACGCCCGGAACGCCATCGCGTGTCCGTCGATCAGGAGGATCCTCTGGCCGGTCAGCTCGCTCGAACTCATGGGGGAAGTCTCCCACGACGCGCCGACGCACGGGTATGGCACGCTGTTCCCATGCCCTCCCATGCCCGGTCCGAGACCTCTGCCGATCCCGCCGTCCTCGCCGCGATGCGGGAGGCCATGGTCGGCACCCTCATGGAGCGCACCGGGATGCAGGTGCAGGACCTCGACCGGCGCGGCGGCACCATGACGATGCCCGTGGCGGGGAACACGCAGCCTGCGGGCCTGCTGCACGGCGGGGCGACCATCGCCCTCGCGGAATCGGTCGCCTCGATGGCGGCGATCCTGCAGGCCCGGTCCGTCCACGGCGAGGGGGCCCAGGCGGTGGGCACCAGCGTCTCCGCCGTGCACCATCGCTCCGCGCGCACGGGCGTGGTCATCGCGACCGCCCGGGCGCTGCATCTGGGACGGCAGGTCGCGACTTACCTCGTGGAGGTCCTCGACGAGGACGAGGCGCTGCTGTCCACCGTCACGGTGAGCACGATGCTGCTCGCCCCGCGCCCGGCCTGAGCGCTCATCCCGGGATCTCGAAGGAGATCGCGTCGGGCTCGACGATCCTCTCGGCCGCCGCGGACCAGGTGATGCGCCGCAGCTGACCGGCGCGCACGTCCCGGTTCCCGCCCAGCTCGAGGGGCCCGGAGGCGCCCGTGTAGCGGATCGACCCGGTGGCTCCCTGGTCCTCGGCGTCCTGCAGCAGCCGGTCGCAGGCGCCGTAGTCGGTGCACTCGGTCGTGCCCGAGAGCACCTCGGGCACGGATCCGGCGATCGCGGTCCCCTCGACGCTCAGGGCATGGCGGGCCGCCAGGCAGGCGATGAGGACCGCGTCGAAGGCCTGCTGGGAGTAGGCGTAGCCGCGCCGCAGCAGGGAGGTGTCGAGGTTGAGCATCATGTCCTCGAACGTCAGCCCGTCGCCGACGTCCACGCCCACGGGGCCGCCGGGCTCGAACCCCTCGGCCTGCTCCAGCGACTCCGGCGGCAGCGACGCGTCGCGGTAGTCGACCGAGGCGTTGGGCCCCAGGCGGATCGGGATCGCCTGCTGCGCCCGGCCGCCGGCATCCAGGGTGGCCTGGTGCACGGCGCTGGCGAGCGGCCCGCACTCGGCGCCGCCGTTGAGGACCAGCAGAGCCGGCGGCGCCCCGGCGATCTGCGCCGCGAGGGCCTGCACGTCGAGGTCCTCGTCGGCCGGGTAGAAGGTCTCCATGACCATCGTGCCGCCGAGAGGGGCGGCCTGCTCGGACAGCTCGGCGAGCAGGCTGCGCCCCTGCAGGGTGTCCGGGGAGACGTAGGCGATGGTGCCGGGGACGGTGCCCTCGGGCGCGTTCTCCATCGCGGCCTTCACCCAGAGGGAGGCCAGGGCCGTGTCGTCGGGGGCGAGGCGGAACAGCATGCCGTTGCTGGCGTCGTCCTTGCGCACGGCGGCGGAGGAGGACCACGGGCACAGCACCAGCATCTGGTGCTCGACGGCGGCGGGGATGGCCTCGAGCAGCTGGGAGTCCTCGAGGGAGGAGATCAGCACGCTCACCCCGGCCGCGGCGAGGGCCTCGACCTGCGAGGCCACATCGGCCCCCGGGGCCTCGACCACCGCCCTCGTCTCGAGGACCACGTCCTGCGCGAAGACGCCGCCGGCGAGGACGTTGACGCGGCGCACCGCCTCCTCGATCGCGAGCGAGATCTGTCCCTCGAACTGCCCGGGGGCGCCGAAGGTCGAGCCGATGCTTCCCAGGATCAGCGGAGTCGTGGGCGCGGTGCGCTCCGAGGCCGTCGGCGGCGGGGTCGTCGCGCGGCTCCGCCCGCGGCCCCGCCGCCCTCCGGGCGTGCACGCCGCGAGGGCGCCGGCCCCGAGCACCCCTGAGGACAGGGAGGCCAGGACGCGGCGCCGCGTCGGGGAGATCGGGCGGGCCATGTCAGCGCGGCGCGGTTCTCGGCAGGGTCAGTCCTTGCCGGCTCCCCCGAGCTGGTCGACGACCGCGTCGGCGACCTCGCGCATCGTCAGGCGGCGGTCCATGGAGGTCTTCTGGATCCAGCGGAACGCCTCCGGCTCGCTGAGGCCCATGTTCGACTGCAGCAGGCCCTTGGCGCGGTCCACGCGCTTGCGGGTCTCGAAGCGCTCGCCCAGGTCGGCGATGTCCGCCTCGAGCTGCAGGATCTGCGCGTGGCGGGAGACGGCGATCTCGATCGCCGGCAGCAGGTCCGCCGGGGTGAAGGGCTTGACGACGTACGCCATCGCGCCGGCGTCGCGGGCCCGCTCGACGAGCTCGGTCTGCGAGAAGGCGGTGAGCATCACCACGGGGGCGAGGTTCTCCTCGCCGATCTTCTCGGCGGCGGTGATGCCGTCGGTCTGCGGCATCTTCACGTCCATCACGACGATGTCCGGGCGCAGCTCACGGGTCTTCTCGATGGCGGCGGCGCCGTCGCCGACGGCGGCGACGACCTCGAAGCCGGCCTCCGTGAGCGTCTCGACGATGTCCATCCGGATGAGGCTCTCGTCCTCCGCGACGACGGCGCGGCGGCGCGGGGCGGCCTCCGCGGCGTCGGTGGTGGACTCGTTCACAGATTCGTCGTTCATAGCACCCTGTCCGTCTCGCATGGCTCCCTGTCCCGCGGGCCGCGACCGCCTCGGCGATCTCCGGACGGCACGCGCAGGGCGCATGCAGCCGATGCTGATCGGGGCGGAAGCCGGTCGGGAGCAGATGTCTTCCTCGGATATCCTAGTCCAGGCTCTGCGTCCCGTGCCCTGTTCGGGCAGGTGACGTGAGCATCCTCGCCGGGTTGGCGGAATGGTAGACGCGGCGCACTCAAAATGCGCTGTCCGCAAGGGCGTGCGGGTTCGAGTCCCGCACCCGGTACCGGAGCTCCCGGCCCCTGGCCCGGAGCGATCCCGGGGCAGGAGCCGATGGTCGGGGCGAACGGACGCGAACTCCCCATCGGAAGGGCATCCTCAGTGACGGGACGAGCCCAGATGGGGCTCGATGGCCAACCAGAGCTGATCGGCGCATTCCTGCGGCGTCTGCTCCCCGCGGGTGCGGACGATCGACGTCGCGGGCAGCAGCGCGCGCAGCGCCCTGGCGTCCGATCGCGCGTCGAGGACGGTCGCCTCGGTCGCGCCGCGCCCTCGGAGGCGGGCGGCCCTCAGCTCGTCGTCGACCTCCCAGCCGAGGAGCGTCCCCGCAGCCGGCGCGGGACGGGCATCGGGCACCTGCGTGAGGAGGACCATGTCGACGCCGGCCCGGGTCACGAACCCGGCGATCCGGGCCCAGAGACGGTCGTAGGCGGGCCAGATCGGCGCCGCCGCGGCATCGGCGATCCTCACGCCCAGGAGGGAGCCGTCCTCGAGCACCTCGTCGATGTCGGCGACGACGGCGCGTCCATGGGCTCGCGCGATCAGATGGGGCAGCGCCGTGGACTTGCCCGTGCCGGGAGGTGCGCAGACCGTGACCAGCGCGCCGGCTGGGAGGCGAGCGTTCACGGTCTCGCCCCGTCGAAGAGTCCTGTGCGCGCCAGTCCGCCGCGCTGCCGGCTACGCAGCGGGACCCGAACGGCCATGCCTCGGGGCGCGGGCGTCCGTCGCATCACGGGTTGGCCGGTTCGCGCAGCATCGCGTGGACCGACGGCCCGTCGGGGATGCGGGTCGTCGCGGTCGGGGTGAAGCCATGCCGCGCATACAGCGCCACGTTCCGGGCATCCGAGGTCTCCACGGACGTCGTGGCGCGACGGGCATCGAGGCGCCGCAGCCCCTCGGTCAGGATCGCGGAGGCGATCCCCCTCCCCCAGCTGTCGGGATGGACGCCGACCACGGCCAGGTCCCAGGAGTCCGCAGGGCGCTGCGGGAGCTCGACCGCGCGCAGGGCGTCGAGCCTCTCCCCCATCAGCTCTGCGATCCGCGCCTGATCGGCTGCGGCGGGCTCCGGGGCATCGGGCGGGAGCAGCGCCGCGACGCCGCGTCGCGCCTCGTCCACGAGCACGATCCCGCATCGGAGGGCATGACGCAGGTAGATCCCCTGCAGCTCCTCCAGGCGCGCCGCATAGTCGGCGGCGGGGATCGACCAGCGGGTCCACGGGTACTCGGCGAAGGCGGCGGCTAGCATCCGCGCAGCACCGGGGATGTCGTCGGCGGTCGCATCGCGCACGGGAACGGTCATGGCTGCACGCTACCTCCCGGACCAGCTCAGGAGGCGGCGGTGGATCGGCTGCCCGGCACGGTCGCGCGCGCCGATGGGCCCCGTTGTCCTCCTCGGTCCGGGGCAGGGACCCGCTCGACCCGAGCATCCCCCTCGAGCAGGCGGGCAGCCACCCGAGATACTGATCCGATGAGACCGTGCCGACTGAACGTGATGGGTGCCTCCGGCGCAGGGGCGACGACCCTCGGTCGCGCGGTGGCAACGGCCTGGTCGGTCCCTCATGCCGACAGCGACGACTTCTACTGGGTGCCGACGAGCCCCGCGTACACTACGCCGCGTTCCGTGGACGAGAGGGTGGCGCTCATGGAGGCGATGTTCGTCCCGCGGGCGGCATGGGTCCTCTCCGGGGACATCACCAGCTGGGGCCGTTCCGTGATCGATCGGTGCGACGCCGTGGTCTTCCTGACCCTCGATCCGGACGAGCGCCGGCGACGCCTGGAGCGTCGGCAGGATGTCCGGCGAGAGGGCGAGAGCATCGACGACGCGTCCACGTCCGCCTTCCTCGCATGGGCCATAGGGTACGACGACCCCGCCTTCCCCCGCCGCAGCCGCCGGTCCCACGAGGCCTGGCTGGAGACGCTCCGGAAGCCCGTCCTGCGCCTGGAGTCCGCGCAGCCGGTCGACGAGCTGTGCCGTCGCGTCCTGGACTGGCAGCCGCACATCTGACGGACGGACGCCCGCGGTGCAGGGCCCATCGCCCTCGCCGCCGTCCGGCCTGGCCGGCACCCTCCCCCGAGCTCATCGGCGGATCGACATCCGGGCAGCGACACGGTGCCCGCTACGGCGCGTGGCGCGTCCCCGAGATCGGCGTCTCGCCCCGGCCGCAGGTGCTCAGGAACTCGACGATGGCTCGCGCGGCCGTCTCCGGCTCCTGCTCGACCGGATAGTGCCCGGACTGCTCCAGGACGAGGCCGCGCACGTCCGTCGCGACCGTTCGCAGGCCGTCGGCGACCGCGGAACCCATCGCATAGCGACCCCCGATCGCGAGGACGGGCGTGGAGATCGGGTCCCTCCTCAGCTGCCCGACATCTGCCAGGTCGCCGGAGCGCGTGCGGTAGTAGCCGAGCCCGGCGGCGAGGACGCCTTCTGTGCGGTAGGCGTCGACATAGGTGCGGTGGATCTCCGGCTCCAGCCCGGCCGGACCGGCGCTCTGCGTCAGGAAGGAGCCGTAGTAGGCCTCCTCGCGTCCCGGGACGAGCTGCTCGGCCAGCCCCGGCACCCGGTTGAACGGGCCATGCCAGGTCGGATAGTGGTCGGCTCCCGGAGCGGGGATGTCGACCTCGACTCCCGGCAGGATCTCCTCCTCGATCACCAGCGCGCTGACCGCCTCGGGCATCGCCGCGGCCAGGAGGGCGGCGACCGATCCTCCCCAGTCATGTCCGATGACCGCGAACCGCGCGTGCCCGAGCCCGGCGAGCTTCTCCTGCAGTCCGCGCGCGAGAGCGCTCTTGCGGAGGTCAGGCGTATCCCCGGGGGCTGCGCCGAGGCCGGGCAGGGTGACCGGGAGGGGCGCGAATCCGGCACGGCGCAGGGCGGGGAGCAGCCCGCGCCAGTGGGCCGGCGTCACCGGCCAGCCGTGCAGGAGCACGACGGCGTGCTCGGCGGGAGGGTGCGTCAACGTGGTCCGGGTCCTCCCCGACACCGATGCCGGCGTCGTCTGTCGTGGATCATGCGTTCGGGGATGCGCCGGCGCACCGGAGCGCGGTGGCGGCGCTGGGCCGCGTCCCCGTCCCGAGGACGAGACGGCCCGAACGCCGACGGGGGCCTCCCGCCGCAGCGGAAGGCCCCCGTCGGAGGCGGATCTCAGATGTCCTGCGGACCCTGGGCGATGCGATCGGCCTCGATGCGGGCCGACTCGGTGCCGTCGAGGTCACCGATGCGGTGCACGCGCAGCGTGTTGGTCGAGCCGTGCACGCCGGGGGGCGAACCGGCGGCGATGATCACGAGGTCGCCGGGCTGCAGGCCCTTCTGCTCGCGCAGCAGGTCGTCGACGACGCGGACCATCTCGTCGGTGTTGCGCTGCATCGGCACCAGCTGCGCCTCGATGCCCCAGGACATCGACAGCTGGTGGCGCACATGCTCGTACGGGGTCATCGCCAGCAGGGGGATGGTCGGGCGCAGGCGCGCCAGGCGGCGGGCGGTGTCGCCGGACTCGGTGAAGGTCACGAGGTACTGGGCGGAGAGCTGGTCGCCGATCTCCGCGGCCGCGCGGGTGATGGCACCGCCGCGGGTGTGCGGGATGGTGCCCAGCGGCATGATGCGATCGGCGCCGTTCTCCTCCGTGTTGGTGATGATCCGCGCCATGGTGCGGACCGCCTCGAAGGGGTACGCGCCGACGCTGGTCTCGCCGGAGAGCATGACGGCGTCCGCGCCGTCGAGGATCGCGTTGGCGCAGTCGGAGGCCTCGGCGCGGGTGGGGCGCGGGGCGGTGATCATCGACTCGAGCACCTGGGTGGCGACGATGACCGGCTTCGCGTTGCGGCGGGCGAGCTCGATGGCGCGCTTCTGCACCAGCGGCACCTGCTCCAGGGGCAGCTCGACGCCGAGGTCGCCGCGGGCGACCATGATGCCGTCGAAGGCGCCGACGATCTGGCGCAGGGCGCGCACGGCCTGCGGCTTCTCGATCTTGGCGATGACGGGGACGCGGCGCTCCTCCTCGTGCATGATGCGCAGCACGTCGTCCATGTCGTGCGCGTCGCGCACGAAGGACAGGGCGATGAGGTCCGCGCCGAGGCGCAGGCCCCAGCGCAGGTCCGCGATGTCCTTCTCGCTCATGGCGGGGACGGAGACGGCCACGCCCGGGAGGTTGATGCCCTTGGAGTCGGAGACCGGACCGGGGACCTCGACGACGGTGCGGACGTCGGTGTCGGTGACCTCGGTGACGCGCACGGAGACCTTGCCGTCGTCGATCAGCAGGACGTCGCCGGGGCGGCAGTCGCCCGGCAGGCCCTTGAACGTCGTGGAGACCCGCTCGCGGGTGCCGATGATGTCCTCGGTGGTGATGACGAAGCTGTCGCCGACCTCGAGCTGGTGCGGGCCGTCCTCGAACTTGCCCAGACGGATCTTGGGGCCCTGCAGGTCGACCAGCACGGCGACGTTGCGTCCGAGGTCGTCGGCGGCGCGGCGGATGTTCGCGTACACCTTCTCGTGGTCGTCGTGAGTCCCGTGGCTGAGGTTCATCCGAGCCACGTTCATCCCGGACTCGATGAGCGTCCTGATCTGCTCATAGGTGTTCGTCGCGGGCCCGAGAGTGCAGACGATCTTCGCTTTACGCATGACAACCCATCTGTTGTAGTCGCTGTTGTGGGCGCGCCCCTCGGCCGGTGCGCATGGGGGCGCACCGGCCGGAGGGGTCGCAGCACCGAGATCCAGTCACAGTGTAATCGGCAACTCACCGGGGCTCACCGGCGCGGGCAGCGCCGAGGAGCCCATGAGGTACGCATCGACCGCGGCGGCGCAGGAGCGCCCCTCGGCGATGGCCCACACGATGAGGCTCTGGCCTCGGGCGCAGTCGCCCGCGGTGAACACGCCGGGGGCCGAGGTGGCCCAGTCCGCGGCGTGGCCGATGTTGCCGCGGGAGTCGAGCTCGAGTCCGAGCTCCGAGACGGCGCCGTCCTGCTCGGGGCCCTGGAACCCCATGGCGATCAGCACGAGCTGCGCGGGCAGCACCTGCTCGGTGCCCGGGGTGGGCACGCGGCGGCCGTCGACGAACTGGGTGCGGGCGACCTGGATGCCGGCCACGTGCCCCTGCTCGTCGACCTCGAAGCCGGTGGTGGAGGCCAGGTACGAGCGCTCCCCGCCCTCCTCGTGGGCGCCGGAGACCTCCAGCAGCACCGGGTGGGTGGGCCAGGGGTGGCGCTCGGGGTCGCGCTCCTCGGGCGGCTGCACGCCGATCGCGAGGGTGGTCACGGAGCGGGCGCCCTGGCGCAGCGCGGTGCCCAGGCAGTCCGCGCCCGTGTCGCCGCCGCCGATGATGATGACGTCCTTGCCGTGGGCGTCGATCGGGTCCTCGAGGGTGTCGCCCTCGACCCGGCGGTTCGCCTCGGTGAGGTACTCCATCGCCATGTGTATGCCGGAGGCCTCGCGGCCGGCGACCGGCAGGTCGCGCGGGCGGGAGGCGCCGATCGCGAGGACGACCGCGTCGAAGCGGGCCTGCAGCGACTCCATGCTCACCGCGCCCTCCCCGGTGCCGCCGACGTCGACGCCGGTGCGGAAGCGGGTGCCCTCGGCCTCCATCTGCTCCAGGCGGCGCTCGACGAAGCGCTTCTCGAGCTTGAACTCGGGGATGCCGTAGCGCAGCAGCCCGCCGATGCGGTCGGACTTCTCGAGCACCACCACGGTGTGCCCGGCGCGGGTGAGCTGCTGGGCGGCGGCCAGGCCGGCGGGGCCGGATCCGACCACGGCCACGGACTTGCCGGTCTGGCGGGTCGGCTCCACGGGGGTGACCCAGTCCTCGTCGAACGCCTTCTCCACGATGGAGACCTCGACGTTCTTGATGGTCACCGGCGGCTGGTTGATGCCCAGCACGCAGCTGGACTCGCACGGCGCCGGGCAGGCGCGGCCGGTGAACTCCGGGAAGTTGTTCGTCGCGTGCAGCCGCTCGCTGGCCTCGTGCCAGTCCTCGCGGTAGACGAGCTCGTTCCACTCGGGGATGAGGTTGCCCAGCGGGCAGCCCTGGTGGCAGAACGCGATGCCGCAGTCCATGCAGCGTCCGGCCTGGCGGGGCACGAGGCCCAGCTGGCCCTTCTCGCGCACTTCGTACACCTCGCGCCAGTCCATCAGGCGCAGCGGGACGGGACGGCGCGGGGGCAGCTCGCGCTCCCGGTTCTTCAGGAATCCGCGCGGATCAGCCATTCGAGCCCTCCAGGATCGTGTTCCACACCTCGTGGGAGTCGGGGTCGATGCCCGCTTCGAGGGCATCCTCGCGCAGAGCCGTCACCCGCAGGAACTCGGTGGGGACGATCTCGCGCAGCCGTCCGAGCAGCGCGTCCTCATCGGACAGCAGCTCGGCGGCGAGGTCGGAGCCGGTGCGGCGGGCATGCTCGCGCACGGCGTCCAGGACGAAGTCACGGTGGTCGGCGCGCACGGGGCCGACCTGGAAGCCGGGCAGATCATCGGGGTTGATCCGCGACTCGTCCAGGTCCAGCACGAACAGCGTGCCGCCGCTCATGCCGGCGCCGAGGTTGCGGCCGATGGGGCCCAGCACGACGATCGCGCCGCCGGTCATGTACTCGGCGCCGTGGTCGCCGATGCCCTCGACGACCAGCGTCGCCCCGGAGTTGCGGACGCCGAAGCGCTCGCCCGCGCGGCCGGCGAGGAACATGCGCCCGCTGGTCGCGCCGTAGGCGCAGGTGTTCCCGGCGATCGCGGCGGAGGCCCGCGAGGCGGGGGTGCCCGCGCCGTGGCCGATCGCGATGATGCCGCCGGAGAGCCCCTTGCCGACGTAGTCGTTGGCGTCCCCGGTGAGCTCCATGGTCACGCCGGAGGGCAGGAAGGCGCCGAGGGACTGGCCGCCGGTGCCGGTCAGCTGCAGGCGGATGGTGTCCTCGGGCAGGCCCTCGCCGCGGTACCGGCGGGTGACCTCGTGGCCCAGCAGGGTGCCGGCGGTGCGCTGGATGTTGCGCAGCTCGTCGACGATGAGGACGGGCTCGCCCTTCTCCAGCGCGGGGGCGGCCGCCTCGATCCAGCTGACGTCGGCCGCCAGCTCGAGGGCATGGTCCTGCCCGCGACGGCGCCGCGGGAAGTCCCCGGGGTGGATCTCGGGCCGGGCCAGCACGGGGCTGAGGTCCAGGCCCTGCTGCTTGTAGTGGCGGTGCGCCTCGTCCACGTCCAGCAGGTCGATGCGGCCCACGGCCTCCTCGACCGAGCGCAGCCCGAGGGCGGCGAGGTGCTCGCGCACCTGCTCGGCGATGTACTCGAAGAACGTCACCACGAACTCCGGGGTGCCGGTGAAGCGCTCGCGCAGCTCGGGGTTCTGCGTGGCCACGCCCACCGGGCAGGTGTCCAGGTGGCACACGCGCATCATGATGCATCCCGAGACGACCAGCGGAGCGGTCGCGAAGCCGAACTCCTCGGCGCCCAGCAGGGCGGCGATGACGACGTCGCGGCCGGTCTTCATCTGCCCGTCGACCTGCACGGTGATGCGGTCGCGCAGTCCGTTCAGCAGGAGCGTCTGCTGGGTCTCGGCGAGACCGATCTCCCAGGGCGTGCCGGCGTGCTTGAGGGAGTTCAGCGGGCTCGCGCCGGTGCCGCCGTCGTGGCCGGAGATCAGCACGACGTCCGCATGCGCCTTGGACACGCCCGTGGCGACGGTCCCCACGCCGAAGCGGGAGACCAGCTTCACGTGGATGCGCGCCGCGGGGTTCGCGGACTTCGCGTCGTGGATCAGCTGCGCCAGATCCTCGATGGAGTAGATGTCGTGGTGCGGAGGCGGCGAGATCAGGCCGATCCCGGGCGTGGAGTGCCGGGTCCGGGCGATCCACGGGTAGACCTTCTGCGGGGGCAGCTGCCCGCCCTCGCCGGGCTTGGCGCCCTGGGCCATCTTGATCTGGATGTCCCGGGCGAAGGTGAGGTACTCGCTGGTCACGCCGAAGCGGCCGGAGGCGATCTGCTTGATGGCGCTGCGCCGCTCCGGGTCGTGCAGGCGCTCGGTGTCCTCGCCGCCCTCGCCCGAGTTGGACATGCCGCCCAGGCGGTTCATGGCGATCGCGAGGGTCTCGTGCGCCTCCCGGGAGATGGAGCCGTAGCTCATCGCCCCGGTCATGAAGCGCTTGACGATCGAGCTGACCGGCTCGACCTCCTCGATCGGGATCGCGGTGGTCTCGTCGGTGCGCAGGCGCATGAGGCCGCGCAGGGTCATCAGCCGCTGGGACTGGTCGTCGACCTGGTCGGTGTACCTGCGGAACTCGTCGTACTGGCGGGTGCGCGTGGAGTGCTGCAGGCGGAACACGGTCTCGGGGGTGAACAGGTGCGGCTCGCCCTCGCGGCGCCACTGGTACTCCCCGCCGACCGGGAGGCGGCGGTGGGCGTTGCTGACGCCCTCGAGGGGGTAGGCCAGCGCGTGCCGGGCGGCGGTCTCCTGGGCGATGACGTCCAGCCCGATGCCCTCGATGCGGCTGGTGGTGCCCGGGAAGTAGGTGTCGATCAGCTCGCTGGACAGGCCCACGGCCTCGAACATCTGGCTGCCGCGGTAGGAGGCGACCGTGGAGATGCCGATCTTCGACATGATCTTCACGACGCCCTTGCCCAGGCCGTGGATGAGGTTGTGGACCGCCTCGTCGGCGCTCACCCCGCCCACCACGTCGCGGGCCACGAGATCCTCGGCGGTCTCCATGGCCAGGTACGGGTTCACCGCGCTCGCCCCGTAGGCGATCAGCAGCGCGACATGGTGCACCTCGCGCACGTCGCCGGCCTCGACCAGCAGGGCCGCGTGGGTGCGGCGCCCGGTGCGCACCAGGTGATGGTGCACGGCGCTGGTCAGCAGCAGGCTCGGGATCGGGGCGAGGACCTGGTTGGAGTCGCGGTCCGAGAGCACCAGGAAGGTCGCGCCGTCGTCGATCGCCGCCACGGCCTCGTCGCAGATCTCCTGCAGCCGGCCGGCGAGGGCCTCGGTGCCGCCGGCGACGGGGTACAGCCCCCGCAGACGCACGGTGTGGAAGTCCGCGGTGTTGGGGTTCGCGGAGACCGCGACGATCTTCGCCAGCTGGTCGTTGTCGATCACCGGGAAGTCCAGGCCGAGCTGGCGCCCGTGCAGGGGCGTGGCGTCCAGCAGGTTGCGGGACTCGCCGATCGTCACGCCGAGGCTCGTGACCACGGCCTCCCGGATCGAGTCCAGCGGCGGGTTCGTCACCTGGGCGAAGACCTGCGTGAAGTAGTCGAACAGCAGGCGCGGGCGGTCCGAGAGCACGGCGATGGGCGTGTCGGTGCCCATCGCGCCGATCGGCTCGGCGCCCTTGGCGGCCATCGGGGCGATGAGGATGCGCAGCTCCTCCTCGGTGTACCCGAAGGTCTGCTGGCGGCGCACCACGGAGGAGCGGGAGTGGGAGACGTGCTCGCGCTCGGGCAGGGAGGAGACGTGCACCTTCTGCTCGGCGACCCAGGCGCGCCACGGGTGCAGGCCCACCACCTCGGCCTTGACCTCGTCGGACTCGATGATGCGGCCCTGCTCGGTGTCCACGACGAAGATCTCGCCGGGCGCGACGCGTCCCTTGCGGGCGATGGCGTCGGGCGCCATGGGGATGAGCCCGGCCTCGGAGCCGAGCACGACCAGGCCGTCCTCGCCCACCCAGTAGCGCAGGGGGCGCAGGCCGTTGCGGTCGAGCTTGGCGCCGACCTGCGTGCCGTCGGTGAACACGAGGGCGGCCGGGCCGTCCCACGGCTCCTGCAGCATCGAGTGGAACTCGTAGAACCCGCGCAGGTCCGGGTCCATCGTGGCGTCGTTCTCCCACGGCTCCGGCACGAGCATCATCAGCGCGTGCGGCAGCGAGCGGCCCGAGAGGTGCAGCAGCTCGAGGATCTCGTCCAGGCTCGCGGAGTCGGAGGCTCCTTCGGCGTTGACCGGGAGCAGGCGGGAGAAGTCCTCGCCGAAGGCGTCGGTGGCCATGCGGCCCTCGGCGGCGCGCAGGCGGTTGCGGTTTCCGCCGACGGTGTTGATCTCGCCGTTGTGGGCGAGCACGCGGAAGGGATGCGCGAGCGGCCAGGAGGGGAAGGTGTTGGTCGAGAAGCGCGAGTGGACGATCGAGAGCATCGAGGTGAAGCGCTCGTCGTGCAGGTCGGGGAAGAAGTTCCCCAGCTGCGCGGTGGTGAGCATGCCCTTGTACACCAGCGTGCGCGTGGACAGCGAGGGGAAGTAGGTCTGCAGCTCGTGCTCCGCGCGGCGGCGCAGCACGAACACGGCGCGCTCGAGCGCGAGACCGGTGCGCTCCCCCGCCGCGTCCACGACGAAGGGCTGGGCGAAGTACGGCTGGGTGTCCTTGGCGGAGGGGCCGACCAGGCCGTCCACGACGGGGACGTCGCGCCAGCCGAGGATCTCCAGGCCCTCCTCGGCGGCGAGCTCGGCCAGGCGGCGCTGCTCGGCGGACCGCACGGCGGGGTGCTGGGGCAGGAAGCCGATGCCGGTGGCGTAGGCGCCCGGGGCGGGCAGCTCCACGGGCGCGACGGCGCGCTCGAACGCATCGGGCATCTGGGTGATGATGCCGGCGCCGTCGCCGGTGTTCTCCTCGGCGCCGACGGCGCCGCGGTGGTCCAGGTTCTCCAGGGCGGTCAGGGCGTGCTCGACGATGTCGTGCCCGGCCCGTCCCCGCAGCGTGGCGACCATGGCGACGCCGCAGGCGTCATGCTCGTCCTCGGGACGGTACAGGCCCTGGGCGTCGGGGAGCGCCGAGAAGCGGGAGGACAGCGGATGCATGGAAACACCCCTTCCGGTGGTGGGAACGGCGGTGTCCTTCGCAGGAGCACCATCGCGGACACCGGGGGCCGCATTCTATGCACGGCGGCGCACGCCGCGGCCCTCCGGTTTCACGATCCGAGACTACGTGTCTTGCCTTTCGGCGCTGGTGTCGGGGGCGGTATCTGTGCTGGTCGGCGTGGTGTCCGGGAGGGTGAAGGACCCGTCGGCCGCGACGGCCTCGCCGCCGCGCGCGGCCTTGCGCCGCGTGAGGAGGATGACCATCACCACGGCGAGGATCACGGTGAGCAGCGCGACGACGGTGTGGATGCGCAGCGGGCCGACCATGAAGACCTCCTCGGTGCGCATCGCGTCGATCCAGGCGCGGCCGCTCGAGTAGATCGCGGCGTAGGCCCAGAAGATCCGGCCGCCGCCCAGCGAGAAGCGGCGCGCGAGGAACAGCAGCAGCACCACGCCGCCGAGGTTCCACAGCATCTCGTACAGGAAGGTCGGGTGGTAGGTGCCGGGCTCGCAGCCGGGGATCGGTGCGCCGTTGGTGACGCAGGTGATCTCCCAGCCCCAGGGCAGGTCCGTGGGCGGGCCGTACAGCTCCTGGTTGAACCAGTTGCCGAGGCGGCCGATGGCCTGCGCGACCATCAGCGTGGGGGCGATGGTGTCCGCCAGGACGGTGAAGGAGACCTGCTTGCGGCGGGCCATGAACCACACCGCGAGCGCGCCGCCGGCCACGGCGCCCCAGATGGCGAGGCCGCCCTCCCAGATCCGCAGCACCGAGCCGAGATCCCCGTCGGGCCCGAAGTAGGGCTCCGGCGAGGAGATGACGTGCCAGAGGCGGGCGCCGATGATGCCGGCGATCACCGCGGCGAAGACGACGTCGAACAGATCGTCCCCGTCGCCGCCGCGGAACACCCAGCGCTTCGTGGCCCACCACATGGCCACGCCGATCCCCGCGAGGATGCACAGCGCATAGAAGTGGATGGTCAGAGGACCGATCGACAGCGCGGAGATCGGGGAGCTGGGGATGCCGGCGAGGATCATGGGCGCGCCCCCGGACGGGCCCGGTCGATGCCGGCGCGCAGGTCGTCGGCGACGGCGGCGAGCGGGGCGAGGTCCCCGGGCTCGGCCTCGAGCAGGGCCCGCACGAAGGCGGAGCCGACGATCACGCCGTCGGCATAGGCGCCGACCTCGGCGGCCTGCTCCCCCGTGGAGACGCCGAGGCCGACGCACACGTTCCGGGCCCCCGCCTCGCGGGTGCGCTCGACCAGGCCCTCGGTGGCGGCGGAGACGGAGGTGCGGGTGCCGGTCACGCCCATGGTGCTGGCGGCGTACACGAACCCGCGGGTGTGGCCGACGACGTACTCCAGGCGGTCCCGCGGGGAGCTGGGGGCGACGAGGAAAACCCGGTCCAGGCCGTGGGCCTCGCTCGCGGCGATCCACTCCCCTGCCTCGTCGGGCGTGAGGTCGGGGGTGATCAGCCCGGCGCCGCCGGCGGCGGCGAGGTCCCGCGCGAAGGCGTCCACGCCGTAGGCGAGGATCGGGTTCCAGTAGGACATGACCACGATCGCGGCGCCGCGCCCGGACAGCTCGGAGACTGCGCGCAGCACGTCGCGGGTGCGGGTGCCGCCGGCGAGGGCGCGGGTGGCGGCCTCCTGGATCACCGGGCCGTCCATCACCGGGTCCGAGAAGGGCAGGCCCAGCTCGATCATGTCGACGCCGTGGTCGATCAGGGTCGCGGCCGCGGCGATCGAGCCCTCCAGGTCGGGGAAGCCGACGGGGAGGTATCCGATCAGCGCGGGGCGCCCCTCGGCGCGGGTGCGCTCGAGGACGTCCCCGGCGCGCAGCGGGGCCGCGGCGCCGCGGGGGTCGTGGGGCGCGGCGGTGGGGCTGCTCATGCCATCTCCTCAGGGGTGGTGGGGCGGGCGGCGACGGTGCGCGCCTCGGTCGCGGCCAGCGCCTCGCGGGCCCGGGCGCGCAGGGCCTGCAGGTCCCCGCGGCCCGGCTCCTCGTCTCCGAGCAGGCCGAACCAGCTCGAGGCGGTGTGCACGTCCTTGTCCCCGCGCCCGGACAGGCACACGACGATGACGGCGTCGGGGCCCAGCTCCCGGCCCAGCTCCAGCGCGCCGGCTAGGGCGTGCGCGGACTCCAGCGCGGGCATGATGCCCTCGGTCATCGACAGCAGGGCGAAGGCCTCCATGGCGGCGTCGTCGTCCACCGCCCGGTACTCCGCCCGGCCGATGTCCGCGAGCCATGCGTGCTCGGGCCCGACGCTGGGATAGTCCAGGCCCGCGCTCACGGAGTGCGACTCGATGGTCTGGCCGTCCTCGTCCTGCATCACCATCGAGCGCGCGCCGTGCAGGACGCCGGGGCGGCCGCCGCCGATGGTGGCGCTGTGCCGGCCGGTCGCCACCCCGTCGCCCCCGGCCTCGCAGCCCAGCAGGCGCACCTCCGGGTCGTCGAGGAAGGCATGGAACAGTCCCATGGCGTTGGAGCCGCCGCCCACGCAGGCGACCGCGGCGTCCGGGAGGCGCCCGGCGCGCTCCAGGACCTGGCTGCGCGCCTCTTCGCCGATGATCCGGTGGAAGTTGCGCACCATCACCGGGAACGGGTGGGGCCCGGCGACGGTCCCCAGCAGGTAGTGGGTGGTGGCGACGTTGGTGACCCAGTCGCGGAAGGCCTCGTTGATGGCGTCCTTGAGGGTGCGCGAGCCGTGCGTGACGGGCACGACCTCGGCGCCGAGCAGGCGCATCCGGGCGACGTTCAGGGCCTGCCGCTGGGTGTCCTCCTCGCCCATGTAGATCGTGCAGTCCAGGCCGAACAGCGCCGCGGCGGTGGCCGTGGCGACGCCGTGCTGGCCGGCGCCCGTCTCCGCGATCACCCGGGTCTTGCCCATGCGCCGGGTCAGGAGCGCCTGGCCGAGCACGTTGTTGATCTTGTGGCTGCCCGTGTGGTTGAGGTCCTCGCGCTTGAGCAGGATGCGGGCCCCGCCGGCGAGCTCGGAGAAGCGGGGGGCCTCGCTCAGCAGGGACGGGCGTCCCGTGTACTCCGCGGCCAGGCGCTGCAGCTCGGCGACGAACTCCGGGTCCACCAGGGCCTTCTCGTAGACCTCCGTGAGCTCGTCGAGCGCGGGCACCAGGGCCTCGGGCAGGAACCTGCCGCCGAAGTCCCCGAAGTACGGCCCGGTCTGCGCGCGCAGCTCCTCGGCGACGCTCGGACGTCCGGTCGGTCCGGTCGGGTTCTGGGGTGTGCTCACGCAGAGGGTCCCTTCGTGGAATCGGTCTCGGGGGCGGCGGCGCGGGTGCCCCGCGGCACGGCGCGGAAGGCGCAGGCGGTCCCGGCGGGATCCGCGCCGGTCACCAGGGCCTCCCCGACCAGCACCGCATCGGCGCCGGCCGCGGCATAGGCCTCGACGTCGGCGGGCCCGGCGACCGCGGACTCGGCGATCGCCAGCGGGCCGGGCGGGATCTGCGCGATGAGCCCGGAGGCGCGCTCCAGGTCGACGTCGAGGGTCTTCAGGTCGCGGGCGTTGACGCCGATGATCTCGGCGCCGAGGTCCAGGGCGCGCTCGAGCTCGGCCTCGGTGTGCGTCTCCACGAGGGACTGCATGCCGAGCTCGCCGACGAGGTCGTACAGGCTGCGCAGCTCCTCGTCGTCGAGGGCGGCGACGATCAGCAGGACCAGATCGGCGCCGTGGGCGCGCGCCTCATGGACCTGGTAGGGGTCCACCACGAAGTCCTTGCGCAGGACCGGGACGTCCACGGCGCGGCGCACGGCGTCCAGGTCCGCGAGGCTTCCGCGGAAGCGACGCTGCTCGGTGAGCACGCTGATCGCCCCGGCACCCGCCCCGGCGTAGGCGAGGGCCAGCTGTGCGGGATCGGCGATGTCCGCCAGCTCCCCCTTGGAGGGGCTGGCGCGCTTGACCTCCGCGATCAGTCCCATGGTGGTGCCGTCCCCGGCGATCGAGGCGCGGGCGTCGAGGGCGGGGGCGACCTGCGCCGCCAGGCGCCGCAGGGCGGCGTCGTTCACGCGGGCACGGCGCTCGGCCATGTCCTCGCGGACTCCCGCGATGATCTCGTCGAGGACGGTGCCGGTGCTCGTCACGGATGGTCTCCTGGGGGCCGAGGGATGGGGGTCATGCCCCGACCAGCGAGGTCGGGGCGAGGAATGCGAACCCGGGCAGGTTCCGGGCGACGGTGTAGACCGCGACCAGCCCGAGGACCGCCAGCACGACGCCGCGGGACGGCGCGGGAGGCGCCGCCGTGACGCCGCGGGCGCGCCGGACGGCCCAGCGGATCAGCAGGGCCAGGGCCACCGGGATGGCCAGGATCACCAGGGCGTTGTTCTGCAGGGCCAGCGGAAGGTCGCCGTCGAGCAGGGCGTGCACGGCCCGGGTGGCCCCGCAGCCGGGGCACTCGAGGCCCGTCAGCGAGTTCACGAGGCACAGCGGGACGTGCTGCCGGAACGGATCGAAGGTGACCTGGAGGAGCACGGCGCCCGCCCCGGCCGCCGCGAGGATCGCGGCGGGCAGGACGGCGCGGCGCGCACGGAGGGCGGCGCGGTCGGTCCGAGCCGCCGCGGTCACGTCCTGGCGACCCTGGAGCGCTTCTGGCCGAAGCCCGCGAACCGCAGCGCGACGCTCACGATGATCGCCGCGACGATGACCACCGAGCCGATCACGATGAGCAGGAGATTCATGATCGCGAGACCGAATGCGGCCACGACCGATCCGGCGACGACGCCCACGGTCATCGACCAGGCGGCGACGGTCTTGCCCTCGTTGTGCGGCGGGGCGGGCGGAACGGCGTAGGTCTGAGGCATGGATCCTTCTTCAGACGGGTGCGAGGCACAGGGGCGAGGACGCCCCCATTGTGCCACGCTCGCAGCACCGGGGACGGAGCCGATCAGGCCTGCCCGGGCCCGCTGCGGGGCGCGCTGTCGGGCGCGGAACCCCGGTCCTCCTCGGGCGCGGCGGGCTCGTCCTCCTCCTCGGGCGCGGCCGCGCTGGGGTCCTCCCCCAGCGACAGGGCGTCCCAGGCCCCGGCCGGGTCCGATGCGGGGTCGAAGGCCGTCTCCGGCGCATCGGCCGCGACGGTCCGGCGGTAGCGGGAGGAGCGGGGCCAGCGGCCGCCCCGGCGCAGCACCAGCACGCCGAGCAGCACCAGGCCGAGGGCGGGCGCGAGCACGGCGAGAGGCCACGCGGTGGCCTGGGCGGAGGCATCCCCGCCGATCACGCCGACGGACTCGGCGATGCTCGACCTCGAGGCGGCCAGCGGGTCCCGGCGCACCTGCAGCGCGCTCGCGCCCGCGCCGAGGCCGACGAGGACGAGAACGGGGCCGGTCACCAGGCGGATCCAAGCGGAGGACAGCGAGGTGGCCAGGCTCGCGGCGATGCCCACCAGGGCCAGCGCCACCACGGTCGGGGCGGCGTCCCCGCCCAGGATCGCGAGGTCGCGGCTGGTGCCGGCGAGGTCGATCGCGCTCGCGGTGGTCCAGGTGGTGCGGGTCAGTCCCGCCATCGCCGCGGAGAGCAGCAGGCCCAGCAGGACGGCGCTGCGGCGGCTCATCGGCCCGTCCCCGACGTCCCGTCGCCCCGGGCGCCGATCCCCCGCAGGGTCTGCGCGCTGGCGACGGCGCGCAGGGCGGCGGCCGCCTTGGACTGCGCCTCGCGGTGCTCCATGGTCGGGTCCGAGTCGGCGACCACCCCGCCGCCGGACTGGACATGGGCGGTGCCGTCGGTGATCACGGCAGTGCGGATCGCGATGGCCATGTCCATGTCCCCGGCGAAGTCGATGTAGCCGACGGTGCCGCCGTAGATGCCGCGGCGCACCGGTTCGAGCCGGTCGATGATCCGCATGGCGCTCGGCTTCGGCGCCCCGGAGAGGGTCCCCGCCGGGAACGTCGAGCGCAGGGCGTCGTAGGCGGTCATGTCCTCGCGGATGCTGCCGGTCACGGTGGAGACGATGTGCTGGATGTGGGAGTAGCGCTGGATGTGCATGAAGTCGCGCACCACCACGCTGCCGGGCTCGCAGAACCGCTGCAGGTCGTTGCGGGCGAGGTCCACCAGCATCAGGTGCTCGGAGCGCTCCTTGGGGTCGGCCAGGAGCTCCGCGGCCAGGGCCTCGTCCGCGGCGGGGTCCTCGCCGCGGGGCCGGGAGCCCGCGATCGGGTGCGTGGTGGCGATGCTGCCGCGCACCGTCACCAGCGACTCCGGGCTCGCCCCGACCACGTCGACGGCGCGCCCCTGCGCGTCCACGCCGCGCAGCAGGAACATGTACGGGCTGGGGTTCATCCGCCGCAGCACGCGGTAGACGTCCAGCGGGTCCTCGGCCGTGGGCAGGGAGAACCGCTGGGAGGGGACGACCTGGAAGATCTCGCCGTCGATGATGTCCTGCACGGCCGAGCGCACCGAGGCCTCGTACTCGCGCTGCGCGGTGCGGGCCTTCGGCGCGGCGTCGCGCACCACGTCGTACACGGCCGCGCCCGGGGCCAGCGGCCGGCGCAGGCGCTCGAGCATGTCCTCCAGGCGGGAGACGGCGTCGTCGTAGGCCGCGTCGACCCCGGCGTCGGCCCCGTCGATGTTCAGGGCGTTGGCGACCAGCAGCACGGTGGCGTCGTGGGCGTCGTGGACGGCGACGTCCTGGGCCAGCTGGAGGGAGAGGTCCGGCAGCCCCAGCTCGTCGGGCGGGGAGTCCGGGAGGTTCTCCCAGTGCCGCACCGCGTCGTAGGCGATGAAGCCGACCAGGCCGCCGGTGAAGGGCGGCAGGTGCGGCAGGCGGGCGGCCCGGAACTCCGCCGTGAGCACGCGCAGCGCCTCCATCGGGTCCTCGGCCTCGGGAAGGCCCGCGGGCACGTCGCCGATCCAGTGGGCCTTCCCCTCCTTCTCGGTGAGGATGGCCCGGGCTCGGGCCCCGATGATCGACCAGCGGGACTGCTCCCCCTCCCCCGCCGATTCCAGGAGGAAGGTGCCGCGGGGGTCGTCGCCGTCGGTGAGGCGGCGGTACAGCGTGATCGGCGTGTCCTCGTCGGCGAGGAGGCGGATCGTGACCGGCACGATCCGCTGCCGCGCGGCGAGGGCGCGGAAGGTCTCGCGGTCGGGCTGGACGACGCCGAGGCGATCCCCCTCGATCCCGGCCACGAGCTCCGGGTAGGACGGGGCCCGGCCCGCGCCGGGCCGCGCTGCGTGCTCGCTCATGCCCGGCGCTCCTGGGGATCGATCACGACGGCGGGCAGGTCACCGCCGTCGAAGCAGGTGGTGGTGCCGCGATGGCAGGCCGCGCCGACCTGGTCGACCTGGACCAGGAGGGTGTCGCCGTCGCAGTCCAGGGCGATGCCGCGGACCCACTGCACGTGGCCGCTGGTGTCCCCCTTGCGCCAGTACTCCCGGCGGCTGCGGGACCAGAACGTGACCCGGCCCTCGGAGAGGGTGCGGCGCAGCGCCTCGTCGTCCATCCAGCCGACCATGAGGACGTCGCGGCTGGTGGCGTCCTGGACGACGGCGCAGACCAGTCCGTGCTCGTCGCGCTTGAGACGGTCGGCCAGGGCGGGGTCCAGGGCGGTCGCGCTCACAGGGCCCTCTGCAGCTCGTCGGCGCGGTCCCGGCGCTCCCAGGTGAACTCGGGCAGCTCCCGGCCGAAGTGCCCGTGCACCGAGGTGCGCCGGTAGATGGGCCGCAGCAGGTCCAGGGCGTCGATGATCGCGGCGGGGCGCAGGTCGAAGACCTTGCGCACGGCGGCGGCGATGACATGGTCGGGGGCGCGGCCCGTGCCGAAGGTCTCGACGTACAGGCCCACCGGCTGGGCGACGCCGATCGCGTAGGCGACCTGCACCTCGGCGCGGTCCGCGAGCCCGGCGGCGACGATGTTCTTGGCGACCCAGCGCATGGCGTACGCCCCGGAGCGGTCCACCTTGCTGGGATCCTTGCCGCTGAACGCCCCGCCGCCGTGCCGGGCCATGCCCCCGTAGGTGTCCACGATGATCTTGCGGCCCGTCAGGCCGGCGTCGCCCTTGGGCCCGCCGATGACGAAGCGCCCCGAGGGGTTCACGTGGACGGTGACGTCCGAGGTGTCCAGGCCGAAGCCCGCGAGCTCCTCGAGCACCGGGGCGATCACCACGCCCTGGATCGCCGGGTCGAGCTGGGTGAGCAGCTCGACCTCCTCGGCGTGCTGGGTGGACACGACGATGGTGTCCACGCTGCGGGCCACGCCCTCGTCGTCGTAGCCGATGGTCACCTGGGTCTTGCCGTCCGGACGCAGGTACGGCAGGACGCCGTCGCGGCGCGCGGTCGAGAGGTTCGTGGACAGCCGGTGCGCGGCGTGGATCGGCAGCGGCATGAGCTCGGGGGTGTCGTTGCAGGCGTAGCCGAACATGAGGCCCTGGTCCCCGGCCCCGAGGGAGGCGAAGGCCTCCGCCTCGGCGCCGGCGCGGGTCTCGAAGGACTCGTCCACACCCGCGGCGATGTCCGCGGACTGCGCGCCGATGGAGACCTCGATGCCGCAGCTGTCCGCGTCGAAGCCCTTCAGGCTCGAGTCGTAGCCGATGTCGCGGATGACGTCGCGGACGATGCGGGCGACGTCGCTGTACCCCTGGGTGCGCACCTCCCCCGCCACATGGACGAGACCGGTGGTCACCATGGTCTCGACGGCGACGCGGGCGTCGCGGTCCTGGGAGAGGAGATCGTCGAGGATGGCATCGGAGATCTGGTCGCAGATCTTGTCCGGGTGGCCCTCGGTGACGGACTCGGAGGTGAAGTAGCGAAGCGCGCTCGAGCTCATGCCTGCAAGGGTACGTCCCCGAGCAGGGCGAGGACCTGGTCGAGCACACCGTGGGCCACATGCAGCTTGCTGCCGGTGACCTCTCCCACATCGGCCCCGGCGGCGTCCAGGATGCGCACGCTGTTGGAGTCCGCGCCGAACACGCCGGCGGTCAGGTCGTTGAACACCAGGAGGTCCGCGCCCTTGCGGCGCGCCTTCTGCCGGGCCAGCTCGAGGGAGGACTCGTGCTCGGACCCGGTCTCCGCCGCGAAGCCCACGATCAGCCGCGGCGCCGTGCCCGGGTCCTCGTTGCGGGCCAGCACGCTGCCGCGCAGCACGTCGGGGGTCCGGGTCAGGGGGATCGCCGGGGCGTCCTGGCCGTCGACCTTCTTGATCTTGGCGGCGGACCGGGTCGTCGGGGTGAAGTCGGCGACGGCGGCGGCCATGACGAGCACGTCCGCCTGCTCGCGCTGCTCGGCGACGGCGGCCGCGAGCTCCGCGGCGCTGCGCACGTCCACCCGTTCCGCTCCCGGAGGGGTCTCGAGCTCGACGTTCGCCGCGACGAGGGTGACCTGCGCCCCGCGGGCGAGGGCGGCGTGGGCGAGCGCCCAGCCCTGCTTCCCGGAGGAATGGTTGGCGATGTAGCGGACCGGGTCGATCTCCTCGCGGGTGCCGCCGGCGCTCACGAGCACGCGCACCCCCTGGAGGTCCCGCACCGGGGCGCCGCTGGCGTCCTCGCACGGGGCGGCCAGCACCGCGGCGGCCGCGGCGAGGATCGCCTCGGGCTCGGGCAGGCGGCCGGGACCGGTGTCGGGGCCGGTGAGGCGCCCCACGGCGGGCTCGAGCACCGTGGTCCCGCGCGAGCGCAGCACCTCCACGTTCTCGACGGTCGCGGGATGCAGCCACATCTCGGTGTGCATGGCCGGGGCGAGCACGACGGGCCCGCGGGCGACCAGCAGGGTCGCGGCCAGCAGGTCGTCGGCGCGCCCCATGCGCACCCGGGCGAGGAGGTCGGCGGTCGCCGGGACCACGAGGACGAGGTCGGCCTCCTGCCCCAGGCGCACGTGCGCGACCTGGTCGACGTCCTCGAACACGCTCGTGATGACGCGCTGGTGGCTGAGAGCCTCCCAGGTCGCGGCGCCGACGAACTCGAGCGAGGAGGCGGTGGGGATGACACGGACCTCGGCCCCGGACGCGACAAGGCCGCGCACCACGTGCGCGGCCTTGTAGGCGGCGATGCCGCCTCCGACGCCGACGATCACACGGGCTCCGGCCAGTGCGCGCGCGGCGGTCATGTCAGAACTTGAAGTCCGCCAGCGGGACCTCGGGCGCGTCGTCGCCGAGCTCGAGCGGCGCGGGGCCGTCGGGCTGGGACTCGGCGAGCTCGCTCTCGTCGACCTCGCGGACGGTCAGCAGGCCCTCGTCGATCTCGCGCAGGGCGATGGACAGCGGCTTCTCCTGGTTGTCCACGTCGACCAGGGGCCCCACGAACTCGAGCAGGCCCTCGGAGAGCTGCGCGTAGTAGGCGTTGATCTGGCGGGCGCGCTGCGATGCGTACAGGACGAGCGCGTACTTGGAATCGACGTCCTCGAGCAGACGGTCGATCGGCGGATTCGTGATGCCCTCGGGCTGAGCGACGGTTCCGAACACGTCTGTCCCTTCGGTAGTGGGGTGGGTCCGACGCACCAGGATACGCCGCCGGGCTCCCCGGCGGACAGCGCAGGGACCGGCGACTTCCTCACACGGCGGGATCAGGGGAGGTCACAGGGATGCCGGGGTCCCGCGCACGCCCATCAGCGCGGCGAGCTCGTCGGTGGCCCGGTCGACCTCGTCGTTGACGACGGTGACGTCGAACTCGGACTCGGCCGCGAGCTCGACCCGGGCGGTCGCCAGGCGCCGCTCGCGCTCCTCGGCGTCCTCCGTGCCGCGCCCCACGAGGCGGGAGACCAGGGTCTCCCAGTCCGGAGGGGCGAGGAACACGAAGCGCGCCTCGGGAAGGGTCGCGCGCACCTGCCGGGCGCCGGCGAGATCGATCTCGAGCAGGACCGGGCGGCCGGACGCGACGGCATCCATCACCGCCGAGCGCGGGGTGCCGTACTTGTTGCGGCCGTGGACCACGGCCCACTCGAGCATCTCCCCGGCCTCGACCAGCCGGGTGAACTCCTCGTCGGAGACGAAGTGGTAGTGCACCCCGTCGATCTCGCCCGGCCGCGGCGCGCGCGTGGTCGCGCTCACGGACAGGTGGATCTGCGGGTACCGACGGCGGATCGCCGCGGAGACGGTCCCCTTGCCGACGGCCGTCGGCCCGGCGAGCACCGTGACCGGGACGGGAGGCGTGCTCGTCCCGTCCCGGTGCGGGGCGCTCACTCGGAGAAGTGGGCGACGAGCTTGTCGGCCTGGTGCGAGCCGAGACCGCGGATCTTGCGCGAGGGGGAGATGCCGATCTCCTCCATGATCTGCTGCGCCTTCACCTTGCCCACGCCGGGCAGGGACTCCAGCAGCGCGGACACGCGCAGACGACCGATGACCTCGTTGGACTCGGCTTCCTTCAGGACCTTCGCGATCTCCTCGCCGCGACGGCCGGTGCTGTCCTTCAGGCGGGCCTTGATGGCCGCGCGCTCACGACGCGCCTCGGCCGCCTTCTTCAGGGCCTCGGCCCGCTGTTCGGGAGTCAGAGGAGGAAGAGCCACGGTGATTACCTCTTGTTCTGTCGTCGACGTTGTGTGCGTCCCGACGGGTGCCAGACGCGTGGTGGTGGGTAGAGACTAGCGCTATGAAGGCGCCGCGGCGCACACATTACGCGCCTTTGGCCTGCTTCTTCGCGAAATCCGCGACCCCGGGCGCGTCACGCGCCGCCGACGGCCCCCTGCGCGGCCGTGTAGGCGGCGCGCAGCGCGCGCGCCCGGGAGCGCAGCGCCTCCACCTCGCCGCCCGCCGAGAGCAGCCCTCGGGAGAGGGACACGAGGACCTGCGACGACGCCGCGCCGAAGACCTCGGGGAGGTCCGCGGGGCCGGCGCCCTGCGCCCCGAAGCCGGGCACGAGCAGCGGTGCGCGGGTGGCGGCCAGGTCGATGCCCAGCTCGCGCACCGCCGCACCGACGGTCGCCCCGACCACCAGGCCGGCGCTCCCCCACGTCCCCGCGGGGGCCGCGGAGTTCTCCGCGCGCACGTGCTCCGCCATCGCCGCGGCGACGCTGAGCCCGGCCGCGTCGCGGGCGTGCTGGACCTCGTGGCCCTCCGGGTTCGAGGTCAGCGCCAGCACGAACACGCCCTTGCCCGCCCCGTGCACGTGCTCCAGGGCCGGGGCCAGGGAGCCGTAGCCCAGGTAGGGGCTGAGCGTGACCGCATCGGCCTCCAGGGAGCTGCCGGGACGCAGGTAGGCATCGGCGTAGGCGCCCATGGTGGAGCCGATGTCCCCGCGCTTGACGTCGAGGATCGTGAGCACGCCCCGCTCGCGGGCCGCGGCCAGGAGCTCCTCGAGCGCGGCCACGCCGGCCGAGCCGTGGCGCTCGAAGAAGGCGGACTGCGGCTTGATCGCCGCGACCTCGCCGGCCACGGCCTCGAGGGCGCGGCGGGAGAACTCGCGCACCCCCGCCGCGTCGTCGCTCAGGCCCCACGAGGCCAGCAGCGGTCCGTGCGGGTCGATGCCGGCGAGGATCGGCCCGTGCTCGCGGACGGACTGCTGGAGGCGGGCGCCGAAGGCGGTGCTCATGCGCCGGCTCCGGCCGGCTGCGCCGAGCGGCCGTCCTCGCGGGCCCGGGCGCGGGAGGCCTCCAGCCGGGCGACGTGCGCCTGCAGGCTGGTCACCGCGAAGGATCCCTCCGGCAGCGCCTCGATCGCCTGCACCGCCGCGTGGAACTCCTGCATCGTCGTGATGATCGGCACGTCCACGCTGGTCGCCGCCGCGCGGATGGCGTACCCGTCGGCCCGGGAGTTCGAGCCCGAGGGCGTGTTCAGCACCAGGGCCACCTGCCCGCCCTCGATCAGCTCGATGACGCTCCCCTGGGCCGAGTGCTCGGAGGCCTTGGGGATGGTGCGGCACGGGATCCCCGAGCGGCCCAGCACCTGGGCGGTGCCCTCGGTCGCGAGGATCTCGAAGCCCCGCGCGGCCAGGCGCGCCACCGGCAGCGCCAGGCCCCGCTTGTCGCGGTCGGCGACCGAGACGAAGACCGTGCCCGCGGTGGGCAGGCCCTGCCCGGCGATGGCGAGCTGGGACTTGGCGAAGGCCAGCGGGAAGGTCGCGTCCATGCCCATCACCTCGCCGGTCGAGCGCATCTCGGGGCCCAGCAGGGAGTCGACGGCGCGTCCCTCGCGGGTGCGGAACCGCTTGAAGGCGAGCACGGCCTCCTTCACGGCGATCGGGGCATCGGCCGGGAGGTCGGTGCCGTCGCCCTGCTCGGGCAGCGTGCCGCGGGTGCGCAGCTCGGCGATCGAGTCGCCGGCCATCACCAGGGCGGCGGCCTGGGCCAGCTGGACTCCGGTCGCCTTGGCGACGAAGGGGACGGTGCGCGAGGCGCGCGGGTTCGCCTCCAGGACGTACAGGATGTCCTGGGCCAGGGCGTACTGCACGTTGAGCAGGCCGCGCACGCCCACGCCCTCCGCGATCGCGAGGGTCGAGGCGCGGATGCGGTCGATCATCGCCCCGGAGAGCGTCACCGGCGGCAGGGTGCACGCCGAGTCGCCGGAGTGGATGCCGGCCTCCTCGATGTGCTCCATGATCCCGCCGATGTACAGCTCCTCGCCGTCGTACAGCGCGTCGACGTCGATCTCCACGGCGGTGTCCAGGAAGCGGTCGATGAGGATCGGCGCCTCCGCGCGGCCGCCGCCGGGGAGGTTGCGCCCCACGTAGTCCACCAGGCCGGCCTCGTCGTAGACGATCTCCATGCCGCGCCCGCCGAGGACGTAGCTGGGACGCACGAGCACCGGGTAGCCCACGCCCCGCGCGACCTCGACCGCGTCGGTCAGGCCCCAGGCCGTGCCGTAGGGCGGGGCGGGCAGATCGGCGGCGGCCAGGACGGAGCCGAAGGCGCCGCGGTCCTCGGCGGCGTCGATCGCCGAGGGGCTGGTGCCGATGATCGGCAGCCCGGCGGCCTCGAGGCGCCGTGCGAGGGACAGGGGGGTCTGCCCGCCCAGCTGGACGATCACACCGGCCACGGGGCCCGCGGCGAGCTCGGCCTCGTACACCTCGACGACGTCCTCGAAGGTGAGCGGCTCGAAGTAGAGGCGGTCGGCGATGTCGTAGTCCGTCGAGACGGTCTCCGGGTTGCAGTTGACCATGACGGTCTCGTAGCCGGGGCCGCCCTGCTCCTCGGGCAGGCCCAGCGCGATCGCGGCGTGCACGCAGGAGTAGTCGAACTCGATGCCCTGGCCGATGCGGTTGGGGCCGGAGCCGAGGATGAGGATCGCGGGCTTGGTGCGCGGCTCGACCTCGCTCTCCTGGTCGTAGGTCGAGTAGTGGTACGGCGTGCGGGAGGCGAACTCCGCCGCGCAGGTGTCGACGGTCTTGTAGACGGGGTTGACGCCGAGGGCCTCGCGCACGCCCTTGACGACGTCGTCGCCCATGCCGCGCAGCTGCCCGATCTGGACGTCGGAGAGGCCGTGGCGCTTGGCGACCTCGAGCAGGTCGCGGTCCAGGACGTCGGCGGTGCGGACCTGCTCGGCGATCTCCGCCACCAGCAGCATCTGGTCCAGGAACCAGCGGTCGATGGCGGTGGCCTCGTAGAGGCGCTCGATCGTCTCGGCCGGATCCACGATGCCCGCGGCGGCGGAGCGCAGGATCGCGGCGATCTGCACCAGGCGGTGGTCGGTGGGCGTGCGCACCAGGTCGAGCAGGTCGGTGACCTCGCCGGCGGCCGGGATCGGCGCCGAGTAGTCGACGACGGCGTGCTTGACGTCCAGGGACCGCTGCGCCTTGCCGAGGGCCTCGGTGAAGGAGCGGCCGATGGCCATCGCCTCGCCCACGCTCTTCATGGTGGTCGTCAGCGTCGGGTCGGCGCCCGGGAACTTCTCGAAGGCGAAGCGCGGGGTCTTGACCACGACGTAGTCGAGGGTCGGCTCGAAGCTCGCCGGGGTGGTGCCGGTGATGTCGTTGCGGATCTCGTCGAGCGTGTAGCCGATCGCGAGGCGGGCGGCGATCTTCGCGATCGGGAAGCCGGTCGCCTTGGAGGCGAGCGCCGAGGAGCGCGAGACGCGCGGGTTCATCTCGATGACGACGATGCGCCCGGTGTCGGGGTGGACGGCGAACTGCACGTTGCAGCCGCCGGTGTCCACGCCGACCTCGCGGATGATCCCGATGCCGAGGTCGCGCAGCTTCTGCAGCTCGACGTCGGTGAGGGTGAGGGCCGGGGCCACGGTCACCGAGTCGCCGGTGTGCACGCCGACGGCGTCGACGTTCTCGATCGAGCAGACGACCACGCAGTTGTCGTGGCGGTCGCGCATGAGCTCGAGCTCGAACTCCTTCCAGCCGAGGATCGACTCCTCGAGCAGGACCTCGGTGGTCGGCGAGTAGTGCAGGCCGTCCCCGCCGATGCGGCGCAGGTCCGCCTCGTCGTAGGCCATGCCGGAGCCCAGGCCGCCCATGGTGAAGCTGGGGCGCACGACCATCGGGTAGCCGAGGTCCTCGGCGGCGTCCAGCAGGTCCTCCATGGTGTGGCAGATCCGCGAGCGCGCGGACTCGCCGCCGACCCGCTCGACGACCTCCTTGAACAGCTGGCGGTCCTCGGCCTTGTGGATCGCGTCGATGCGCGCGCCGATCATCTCCACCCCGAACTCGGCGAGGATGCCGCGCTCCTCGAGGGCGATCGCGGCGTTCAGCGCGGTCTGCCCGCCCAGGGTCGGGAGGATCGCGTCGGGGCGCTCGATCTCGATGATGGAGCGGATGATGTCCGGGTCGATCGGCTCGACGTAGGTGGCATCGGCGATGTCCGGGTCGGTCATGATGGTCGCCGGGTTGGAGTTGACCAGGATGACCCGCAGGCCCTCCTCCCGCAGCACGCGGCAGGCCTGGGTGCCGGAGTAGTCGAACTCCGCGGCCTGGCCGATGACGATCGGGCCGGAGCCGATGACGAGGACGGACGAGATGTCGGGACGGCGGGGCATCAGGACTCCTTGCTGACGGCGGGATCGGAGCTGGCGGCACGGGTCGTGCGGGAGGAGCGCACGAGGTCCACGAGCCGATCGAAGAGGTACGAGGCGTCGTGCGGGCCGGACGCCGCCTCGGGGTGGTACTGGACGGAGTACGCGGGCAGGTCCAGGCAGCGGATGCCCTCCACGACGTCGTCGTTCAGGCCCACGTGGGAGACGACGACCCGGCCGTAGCGGCCCTCGCCGTGGGGGGCGGTGTGCTCGCCCTCGAGCGGCACGTCCACGGCGAAGCCGTGGTTCTGGGCGGTGATCTCGACGCGGCCGGTCTCGCGGTCCAGCACCGGCTGGTTGATGCCGCGGTGGCCGTACTTGAGCTTGTAGGTGCCGAAGCCGAGCGCCCGGCCCAGCAGCTGGTTGCCCAGGCAGATCCCGAAGAAGGGGATCCGGCGGTCCAGCACGCCGCGCAGCAGCTCGACCTGGTGGTCGGCGGTGGCGGGGTCGCCGGGCCCGTTGGAGAAGAACACCGCGTCCGGCTCGACGGCCAGCAGCTCCTCGAGGCTCGTGGTGGCCGGCAGCAGGTGCACGCGCAGGCCGCGGGCGGCCATGTGGCGCGGGGTGGCGCCCTTGATGCCGAGGTCCACGGCCGCGACGGTGCCCACGACCTCGCCCTCGGGCTCGATGACGACCGGCTGGGCGATGGTGACCTCCTCGAGGAAGCTCGAGCCGGCCATGGAGGGCTGCTCGCGCACCCGCTCGACGAGCTCGGCCTCGCTCGCGCCGGCGAGGGCGGAGCCGGAGAACACGCCGCCGCGCATCGAGCCCTGCTCGCGCAGGATGCGGGTGAGCATGCGGGTGTCGATGCCGCTGATGCCCACGACCTCGCTGGAGACCAGCAGCTCGTCCAGGCTCTGCTCGCTGCGCCAGTTGGAGGCGATGCGGCTGGCCTCGCGCACGGCGTACCCGCGCACCCAGATGCGGCGGGACTCCATGTCGGTGGCGTTGGCGCCGGTGTTGCCGATGTGCGGGGCCGTCTGCACGACGATCTGCCCGGCGTAGGAGGGGTCGGTGAGGGTCTCCTGGTAGCCGGTCATGCCGGTGGCGAAGACGACCTCCCCGAGACGGGCGCCGCGGGCTCCGTAGGCGCGCCCGCGCAGGACGGTGCCGTCCTCGAGGACGAGCAGCGCGGCCTCGGCGCGGTGACCGGTGTCGGTGCGGTGGGTGGTCATGGGGTCTCCTTCCGGGAGATCGGGGCGGAGGGATCGGGGAGGTCGGGGGCGGGGCGGAGCAGGCGCTCGTGGTCGTCGCGGGAGTCCAGGCGCAGGCCGGTGTCCAGGAGCGTCCCGCCCAGGCGCCAGCGCAGGACCAGCAGGGCGTCCCCGCCCATCCACTTGCCGACCATGCCCGGGGCGGTGGTCACGGCCTGGACCGCGGCGGCCGGCACGAGCAGGGACGGGGCGCCCTCCCGGTCGAGCCGCCAGCCGGCGCGGCCCTGGGCGTCCCTCCCCCGGCTCACCAGCACCCGGGAGCGGGCGCCGAGGCCGTGGGCGGTGACCCGCTCGAGATGCTGCTCGGCGAGGGTGGTGCTGACGTACACGCCGGGCGCCGGCGCCGGGTCCTCCGGCGAGGGCGTCCACGAGCCCGGATCGGGGGCGGGAGCCGGGGCCGGGAGGCCGGCGGCCAGCTGGCGCCGGGCGCGGCGCCGCCAGCCCAGCGCCATCAGCCCCAGCAGCAGCGCGAAGACGGCGAGCAGGACGAGGATCGGCGGGAGCTGGTCCACGCGTCTCAGTCCTCCTCGGCGGCCGGGAGCGGGCCCCGCTCGCCGGGGACGGGAGCGCCGGAGCGGTCCAGCACGAGCCCGTCTCGGACGGTGGGCCGGCCGCGCAGCAGGGTGAGCAGGTTGCGGCCGGGCAGCTCGCGCCCCCGGAACGGGGTGTTCGTGCTGCGGGAGGCGTGCGCCGCAGGATCGACCGCGGCGACCGGGCGCGGGTCCCAGACCAGGACGTTCGCCGCCTCGCCGACGGCCAGGGGCCGTCCCTGCGTGGTGTCCCGGGCGATCCGGGAGGGGGCCTCGGACAGCACCCGGGCCACGTCGCGCCAGCTCAGGCGGCCGGTCTCGACCATGGTGCGCTGGACGACCGGCAGGGCCGTCTCCAGTCCCGTCATGCCCATCGCGGCCTGGTCCCACTCGCGGTCCTTGGCATCGCGCGGATGCGGGGCGTGGTCGGTGGCGACGATGTCGATGGTGCCGTCGGCCAGCCCGGCGCGCACGGCCTCGACGTCCGCGGCGGTGCGCAGCGGCGGGTTCACCTTGTACGTCGCGTCGTAGCCGCGGACCAGCTCGTCCGTGAGCATCAGGTGGTGCGGGGTGACCTCGCAGGTGACGTCGACGCCGCGCTGCTTGGCCCAGCGGACGATCTCCACGCTGCCGGCGGTGGAGAGGTGGCACACGTGCAGGCGGCTGCCGACGTGCTCGGCCAGCAGCACGTCGCGGGCGATGATCGACTCCTCCGCGACGGCGGGCCATCCCGCCAGGCCCAGCTGGGCCGAGACGGCGCCCTCATGCATCTGCGCGCCCTCGGTCAGGCGCGGATCCTGGGCGTGCTGGGCGATCACGCCGTCGAAGGACTTCACGTACTCCAGGGCGCGGCGCATGAGCACCGGGTCGTGCACGCACTTGCCGTCGTCGCTGAACACGCGGACGCGGGCGCGGGAGCCGGCCATGGCGTCGAGCTCGGCCATGCGCTCCCCGCCCAGGCCCACGGTGACCGCGCCGATGGGGCGCACGTCGCAGTGACCGGCCTCCTCGCCGCGGCGCAGCACCTGCTCGACCACTCCCGCGGTGTCCGCGACCGGGGTCGTGTTGGCCATCGCGTGGACGGCGGTGAACCCGCCGCGGGCGGCGGCGCGGGTGCCGGTGTCGACGGTCTCGGCCTCCTCCCCGCCGGGCTCGCGCAGGTGGGTGTGCAGGTCCACCAGGCCGGGCAGGATCACGCAGCCGGCGGCGTCGATCACCTCGGCGCCCGCGGGCGCCTCGAGGCTCTCGCCCTCGGCGGAGATCGCGGCGATCGCGCCGTCCTGGATCAGGAGGTCCGCGGTCCGCTCCCCGTAGAGGGAGCCGCCGACGATGAGGATGGGGGCGGGTGCGGTGGTCATGAGGCGTCCTCCCGGGCGTTCGAGGCGAGCAGATGGTAGAGCACGGCCATGCGGACGCTGACGCCGTTGGCGACCTGCTCGACGATGACGCTGCGGGGGCCGTCGGCCACGGAGCCGGCGATCTCGAAGCCGCGGTTCATCGGCCCCGGATGCAGCACCAGGGCATGGTCGGGCAGTCGGGCGGCGCGGTCCTCGGACAGGCCGTAGCGGCGGGCGTACTCGCCCTCCGTGGGGAAGAAGCCGCCGCCGATCATCCGCTCGCGCTGCACGCGGAGCATCATCACGGCGTCCGGGCCCTGCGCGAGGGCGGCGTCGAGGTCGTAGCTGACCTCGCAGGGCCAGTCCCCCGAGGCGACCGGCAGCAGCGCGGGCGGGGCGACCAGGGTGACGCGGGCTCCCAGCAGCGACAGCAGCAGCACGTTGGAGCGCGCCACCCGGGAATGGAGGATGTCGCCGACGATCACGACGTGCAGGCCGTCCAGTCCCGCCGTCCCGGTGCGCCCGCCCAGATGGCGGCGCAGCGTGAACGCGTCGAGCATCGCCTGGGTGGGGTGCTCGTGGGTGCCGTCGCCCGCGTTGACGATGGGCTGGTCGATCCAGCCGGAGTGGGCCAGCAGGTGCGCGGCGCCGGAGGAGCTGGAGCGCACCACGACGGCATCGGCGCCCATGGCCTGGAGGGTCAGCGCCGTGTCCTTGAGGGACTCGCCCTTGGACAGGCTCGAGCCCTTCGCGGAGAAGTTGATGACATCGGCCGAGAGCCGCTTGGCCGCCGCCTCGAAGGAGATCCGGGTGCGGGTGGAGTCCTCCATGAAGAGGTTCACCACCGTGGTGCCGACCAGGGTGGGCAGCTTGCGGATCGAGCGGGACTGGGTGGCGGCCATCTGCTCGCTGGTGGCGAGGACGGACTCGGCCTCGGCCCGGCTCAGGTCGGCGATCGAGATGAAGTGCTTCATGCGCGGGTGCTCCCCTCGGTGCCGCGGGCGATGGTGACCTCGTCCACGCCGTCGGTCTCCCGCAGGCGGACCTGCACCCGCTCGCTGCGGGAGGTGGGCAGGTTCTTGCCGACGTGGTCGGCGCGGATCGGCAGCTCGCGGTGCCCGCGGTCCACCAGCACGGCCAGGCGCACCGCGGCAGGGCGGCCGATGCCGGACAGGGCGTCCAGGGCGGCGCGGATGGTGCGGCCGGAGTAGAGGACGTCGTCGACCAGGACCACCGTGCGGCCGTCGACCCCGCCGGGCGGGATGACGGTGGGGGCGGGCTGCCGGGTCGGCGACCGGCGCAGGTCGTCCCGGTGGAGGGTGATGTCCAGGGAGCCGGCCAGGTCGCGCAGGCGGTCGGCCGGGCGGCCCTCCGCCTCGAGGATCGTCGCGGCCAGCCGGTCGGCGAGCGGGACCCCGCGATGCGGGATGCCCAGCAGGACGAGGTCGTCGGCTCCGTGGCCGCCCTCGAGGATCTCATGGGCGATACGGGTCAGGGCGCGACGGATCTCGTCGCTCCCCAGCACTGCGGTGGTGTGGGCTGCGTCGTTCAACGCGGTCCTCCCTTCCACGCCTCACAGGACGTGCGGTTAAAGGTTGGAACGTTCCGGGTGATCCTACCGTCCGGCGCCCGGGCCGGACGGTCCGTCTCAGATGCGTCGGCCCGCGCCCCGGCCGAGCGGGATCGCCGAGCTGCTCAGCCGTATCGATCGCTGAGCTCCTCGGCACCGGCCTGCGCCGCCGCTCGTACCTCGCAGCAGCTCCGGCCGGAGCCATCGTCGCCTCAGCCGAGGAGCCCGCGGATGTCCGCGAGCCGCTGCAGCAGCCCGTTGACGAACCGCGGGGAGTCGTCCGTGGACAGCTCCGAGACGATCTTGGTGTATTCGCCGATGACGCCGCCGCGCTCCTCGGCCGGGGTCTCGAAGAGCACCTCGGCCGCGCCCAGGCGCAGGGTGGCGCGATCCACCGCGGGCATGCGGTGCAGCGGCCAGTCCCGCGAATGCGTGGACAGCTGCTCGTCGATCTCCTCGGCGTGACGCGCGTACAGGTGCACCAGGTCGCGGGACCGCGCCGGCAGCGGGGTCTGCGCCGCGGTGCGGCCCAGCCGCTGGGCGAGGACCTCGAGCACCGGCAGCTGGCGGGCATCGGCCTCGAACACCACGTCGATGGCACGGATCCGCTCGCGGGTGCGGCCGGAGAGGCGGTCGGTGCGCGCCGGCACGGTGCGCTCGAAGGCGATCTCCTCCCCCTCCGTCTCGCGGAACGGGAGGGGGAGGTCCGGCCCCTTGGGGGCGGGGCTCTCAGGGGTGCCGGTCACCTCAGGCGCGTCCGAGGTAGTCGCCGCTGCGGGTGTCGACCTTCACCTTGGTGCCCTGCTCGAGGAACAGCGGCACCTGGATCTCGCGGCCGGTCTCGAGGGTGGCGGGCTTGGTGCCGCCGGAGGAGCGGTCGCCCTGCAGGCCCGGCTCGGTGTGCGAGATCTCGAGCACGACGCTCGCAGGCAGCTCGACGTACAGCACGGTGCCCTCGTGGAAGGCGACCACGACGTCCTGGCCCTCGAGGAGGAAGTCGGCGGCATCGCCCACGACGTCGGCCGTGACGTTGGTCTGCTCCCAGGTGGTCGTGTCCATGAACACGAACAGGTCGCCGTCGAGGTAGGAGTACTGCATGTCGCGCTTGTCGACCGTGGCGGTCTCGACCTTGAGGCCGGCGTTGAAGGTCTTGTCGACGGTCTTGCCGGACAGGACGTTCTTCAGCTTGGTGCGCACGAAGGCCGGGCCCTTGCCGGGCTTGACGTGCTGGAACTCCACCACGCTCCAGAGCTGGCCCTCGAGGTTCAGCACCATTCCGTTCTTGAGGTCGTTCGTCGTCGCCATGTGTCTCCTCGGTGGCTCGTGTCCGCGCGGCGCGGCGGAGCGGCCTTGTGCGGTGGGGCGGGGTCGGTGCGCGGGAGCGCGCGGTCCACAGGATACTCGCCCGTCCGTCCGGGCGCCGTCCTAGCGGCCCGCCGCACGCCCGGACGTGAGGTCGATCATGGCGAGCAGGCGCTCGGCGAGCGGTCGCGCCGCGGTCTCCTCGTGCCAGCCGGCGGTCCGCAGCGCGCGCGAGACGGTCTGCTGGCGCACGCCGAGCTGCTCGGCGAGCTCGCTCTGGCGCGCTCCCGGGCGCTCGCGCGCGGCGGCGACGGCGCGGCGCTGGCCCGGCCCCCGCTCCCCGATGAGCCGGCCCACCAGACGCAGCACCGCCTCGGCGTCGCGGGCCGTCTCCTCGTGGCGGGGGTCCGCGGCGCGGACGCTGAGCGGCACGCCCGCGCTGCGGCGGGCGGAGTCCAGGGCGTCCAGCGCCGCGTGCAGGGCCGGGCCGCGCACCTCCCGGACGGAGGTGAGGACGCCGCGGGAGGGCGCCGTCGCGCCCAGGGAATCCGCGGGCCCCGGGGCGGCGCCGGCATGCGCCGCGGAGGCCTCCGCGCGGGCCGCGGGCTCCTCGGCGGCGCCGATGCCCAGGCCCATCGCCCAGTCCCCCAGCTCGCATCCGATGCGCAGCAGCGCGAGCGCCTCCTCGGCGCGCTCGGCCACGGCGACGGCCTGGTCCCCGACGGCGCGCTCCGCGGGGCGGCGCAGGCCCGCCGGCGCCAGGGCCTCGAGCAGCTCCGGGACGCGGTCGGGCGCTCCCCCGTGCGCGCGGGACCGCGCGACCGCGGTGCGACCGCGTCCGTGCAGGTCGAAGCAGAGGACGAACATGCCGCGACGCTAGCACGCAGCTCCCGGCGCTCAGGCCAGCTGGATGAGCTCCTCGTAGGTGTCGTTCCAGAGGTCCTCGACCGCATCGGGCATCACCAGCACGCGCTCGGGCGACAGGGCCCGCACCGCTCCCGGGTCGTGGGAGACCAGCACGACCGCGCCCTCGAAGTTCGCGAGCGCGCCCAGGATCTCCTGGCGGCTGGCGGGATCGAGGTTGTTGGTCGGCTCGTCCAGCAGCAGCACGTTCGCGCTCGAGACGACGAGGGTGGCCAGCGCCAGACGGGTCTTCTCGCCGCCGGAGAGCACCCTGGCGGGCTTGTGCACGTCGTCCCCGGTGAACAGGAAGGAGCCCAGGATCTTGCGGGCCTCGACCTCGGGCAGCTCGACCGCGGCGCTCATCATGTTCTCCAGCACGGTGCGATCGCCGTCCAGGGTCTCGTGCTCCTGGGCGTAGTAGCCGATGCGCAGGCCGTGCCCGGGCACGATGCCGCCGGTGTCCGAGTCGGACACCCCGGCGAGGATGCGCAGCAGGGTGGTCTTGCCCGCGCCGTTCAGGCCCAGGATCACGACCTTGCTGCCGCGGTCGATCGCGAGGTCGACCCCGGTGAAGATCTCCAGGCTGCCGTAGCTCTTGGAGAGGTCCTGGGCCATCAGCGGCGTCTTGCCGCAGGGAGCGGGCTTGGGGAAGCGCAGGCTGGCGACCTTGTCGGTGCGCCGCTCCTCCTCCACCCCGTCCATCATCCGCTCGGCCCGCTTGAGCATGTTCTGGGCGGCGACGGCCTTGGTCGCCTTCGCGCGCATCTTCTCGGCCTGCGCGGTGAGCGCCCCGGCCTTCTTCTCGGCGTTGGCGCGCTCGCGCCTGCGGCGCTTCTCGTCGTCCTCGCGCTGGCGCTGGTACAGCTTCCAGCCCATGTTGTACATGTCGATCACGCTGCGGTTGGCGTCGAGGTAGAACACCTTGTTGACGACCTGCTCGACCAGCTGCACGTCATGGCTGATCACGATCAGCCCGCCGCGGTAGGTCAGGAGGTACTCGCGCAGCCAGACGACGGAGTCCGCGTCGAGATGGTTGGTGGGCTCGTCCAGGATCATCGTGTCGGCCTGGGAGAACAGGATCCGCGCCAGCTCCACGCGACGGCGCTGGCCGCCGGAGAGCGTCCCCAGGCCCTGCTCCAGCAGGCGGTCGGGGATGCCCAGGTTCGCGGCCATGCGCTTGGCCTCGGCCTCGGCGGCATAGCCGCCGCGGGTCTCCAGCTCCGCGTCGATCCGCACGTAGCGGGCCATGGCCTTCTCGCGCTGGGCGTCGGTGATGGACATGTCGGCCATGTCCTCCTCCGCCCTGCGCAGGCGCACCAGCAGAGCGTCCAGCCCGCGGGCGGAGAGGATCCGGGAGATGACCTTCTCCTCGGCATCGCCGGTCTGGGTGTCCTGCGGCAGGTAGCCCAGCTCCCCGGAGATCTCGACGGAGCCGGAGCTCGGCTGCAGCGTGCCCGAGAGCACCTTGGTCAGCGTGGTCTTCCCGGCGCCGTTGCGCCCGACCAGCCCGATCCGGTCCCCCGCGGTGACCTGGAAGCTCACCTCGCTCATGAGCAGGCGGGCCCCGACGCGGATCTCGAGGTCATGGACGGTGATCACGGCGGGGATGCTCCTCGGGACAAGCGGATGGGCGGCCCGGCGGCAGGGCCTCGTCAAGCATACGGAGACCTCCCGCGAAGCGGCCACGCAATACCCGTGCCTGTGATGAGATGAATGCCCCGGGCCATGGGGCCCGGGATCAGCGCGGATCCCCACCTCGGATCCGCTCCCCCGCGATCCCCACCCGGGATCCCGACCCAGACCGGAGGATCGACCCCGATGCTCATCGGAGTGCCACGAGAGATCAAGAACCACGAGTACCGCGTCTCGCTCACCGCGGCGGGCGTGCACGAGCTGGTCATGGCCGGCCATGACGTCCTCGTCGAGCACGAGGCCGGCACCGGCGCCGGCGTCCCGGACGAGGCCTACCGTGCCGCCGGTGCGCGCATCGCGACCACCGCCGAGGAGGTGTGGGCCCGCGCCGAGATGATCGTGAAGGTCAAGGAGCCGCTGCCGGCGGAGTACGAGCGCATGCGCCCGGGCCAGATCCTGTTCACATACCTGCACCTCGCGGCCGATGCCGACCTCACCCGGGCGGTCCTCGACTCGGGGACCACCGCGATCGCCTACGAGACGGTGCAGCGGGCGGACCGCCAGCTGCCGCTGCTCGCGCCGATGAGCGCGATCGCCGGGCGCCTGGCCACGCAGGTCGCCGCCTACCACCTCATGAAGCCGCTCGGCGGGATGGGCCTGCTGATGGGCGGCGTCCCGGGGACCCGGGAGGCGAACGTCGTGGTCATCGGCGGCGGGGTCGTCGGCGAGCAGGCCGCTCTCATGGCCCGCGGCCTCCATGCCAACGTCACCGTGATGGACGTCGACCTCGCCCGTCTGAGCCAGATCGCCACGGTCCACGACGGCAACATCCTCACCCGCTACTCCACCCGCCTGGACGTGGCCGACCAGCTCGCGGGGGCCGACGTCGTCATCGGCTCGGTGCTGATCCCCGGCAAGCGGGCCCCCAAGCTCGTCACCGACGACATGGTCGCCGCCATGCGGCCCGGCGCCGTCCTGGTGGACGTCGCCATCGACCAGGGCGGCTGCTTCGAGGGGTCGCGGCCCACCACCCACGCCGAGCCGACCTACACCGTGCACGACACGACGTACTACTGCGTGGCCAACATGCCCGGCAGCGTGCCGGTCACGGCCACGGCCGCGCTCTCCAGCGCGACCCTCCCCTACGTCCTGCGCCTGGCCGGCAACGGCTGGCAGCAGGCCATGCGCGACGATCCGGCGCTCGCCCTGGGGCTCAACGCCCATGCCGGCTCGCTCACCCATGCCGGGGTCGGCGAGGCGCACGACATCGACACGATCCCCCTCGAGGAGGCCCTCGCCGGCTGAGCGCCGGCCGGCCCGGGAGCAGCGCGCGCCCGGCCTCTCGCCCGAGCATCCGCTCGTGCGCCGGCTCCGCCTCCCGCAACCGCGCCTGCGCTCGCGGTCCGCGGGCCGCGGAATGAAAAGTCACCCTGTATGCCAGATCAGAGGTCTGTACGGCATACAGGGTGACTGCGTCTCGGACGATCGCCGTTCGCCGCCGGTCGGTCCGCCCGCGGGCAGCGGTCCGGCCGAGCTCCCGCGGCCCCGCCCGACCCGGCACGGGTCGGAGGCGGGGATGAGGGGTCAGAGGTTGAAGCCGATGGCCCGCAGCTGCTCGCGGCCGTCCTCGGTGATCTTCTCCATGCCCCACGGCGGCATCCACACCCAGTTGATGCGGTGCGACTCGGTGATGGGATCCAGCACCGCGAAGGTCTGCTCCTCGAGCATCTCCGTCAGCGGGCAGGCCGCGGAGGTCAGGGTCATGTCGATCACGGCCTCGCCGTTCTCGACCGTGACCCCGTAGATCAGCCCGAGGTCCACGACGTTGATCCCCAGCTCGGGATCGATGACGTCCTTGAGGGCCTCGAGGACCTGCTCCTCGGTCACGTGGACCCCGGCGCTCTGCTCGGCGCTCTGATCGGTCATGGCATCTCCTCCCGGAGGCGGGACGACGTCAGTTCGCCGTCGTCAGGTAGCGGTCGTAGCCCTCGTTCTCGAGGCGCTCGGCGAGCTCGGGCCCGCCCTCCTCGGCGACCCGGCCGCCCACGAACACGTGGACGAAGTCGGGGGTGATGTAGTTGAGGATGCGCGTGTAGTGCGTGATGAGCATGATGCCGACCTCGGTGTTCTCCTTGGCGCGGTTCACGCCCTCGGAGACGATCCGCAGCGCGTCGACGTCGAGGCCGGAGTCGGTCTCGTCGAGGATCGCGATGGCGGGCTTGAGCAGCTCCATCTGGAGGATCTCGTGGCGC
The DNA here is from genome assembly GCF_039530785.1 of Brachybacterium phenoliresistens. Lineage (NCBI taxonomy): Bacteria > Bacillati > Actinomycetota > Actinomycetes > Micrococcales > Dermabacteraceae > Brachybacterium > Brachybacterium phenoliresistens. The sequence goes on along the minus strand of NZ_BAAAOW010000001.1, from coordinate 131,043 downwards.
TTCTTCTCGCCGCCGGAGAAGCCCTCGTTGACGTTGCGCTCGGCGAAGGCCGGGTCCATGCGCAGGTTGTCCATGGCGCCCTTGACGTCCTTGACCCAGGTGCGCAGGGCGGGGGCCTGGCCGTCGACCGCGGTCTTGGCGGTGCGCAGGAAGTTCGAGACGCTCACGCCGGGGACCTCGACGGGGTACTGCATGGCCAGGAACAGGCCGGCGCGGGCGCGCTCGTCGACGCTCATCTCCAGCAGGTCCTCGCCGTCCAGCTGGACGCTGCCGCTGGTGATCTCGTACTTCGGGTGGCCGGCGATGGCGTAGGCCAGGGTGGACTTGCCCGAGCCGTTGGGGCCCATGATCGCGTGGGTCTCGCCGGAGCGGATGGTCAGGTTCACGCCCTTGAGGATCTCCTTGGTGCCCTCCGGCGTCTCGACGGTGGCGTGGAGGTCCTTGATCTCGAGGATCGACATGGTGCGGGTTCTCCTTCGGGGAGCTGTACGGATGTGTGGAAGGGGGTCACACCGGGATCGGCGCCGAGGTGTCGACGCTGATGGTGCCGGTGGAGGGGTCGATGCTCACCGCGTAGACGGCCACGGGGGCGGTGGCCGGCAGCTGCAGGGGGCGGCCGGTGGCGAGGTCGAACTGGCTGCCGTGCTTCCAGCATTCGAGGGTGCACCCCTCGACGTCGCCGTCGGACAGCGCGACGTCCTCGTGGGTGCAGCGGTCCTCGAGCGCGTGGACGCCGCCGTCCTCGTCCCGGGCGAGGGCGAGCTCGATCCCGCCGACCTCGACGGCCAGCACCTCGCCGGGTGCCAGGTCGTCGAGGTTCGCGACGGGATGCATCTCGGGCATGGTCAGTTCATGCTCCGGGCGAGCTCGGTCTCGATGGACGCGGTGAGGTGCTCGCGGATGTCGGGCACATCGATCTTCTGGATCAGCTCGGCGAAGAAGCCGCGCACCACCAGACGGCGGGCCTCGATCTCGGGGATCCCGCGGGCGCGGAGGTAGAACAGCTGCTCGTCGTCGAAGCGACCGGTGGCGGCGGCGTGGCCCGCGCCCTCGATCTCGCCCGTCTCGATCTCGAGGTTGGGGACGGAGTCGGCGCGGGCGCCCTCGGTGAGCACGAGGTTGCGGTTGACCTCGTAGGTCTCGGTGCCCTCGGCGACCTTGCGGATGAGCACGTCGCCCACCCAGACGCTGCGCGCGCCCTTGCCCTGGAGCGCGCCCTTGTAGGTCACGTTGGACGTGCACTTGGGGGCGGCGTGGTCCACGAAGAGACGGTGCTCGAGGTGCTGGCCGTCGTCGGCGAAGTACAGGCCGATCTGCTCGACCTCGCCGCCGGGGGCGGTGAAGCGCGAGGTCGCGTTCACGCGCACGGCCTTGCCGCCGAGGGTGACGACGATGTGCTTGAGGGTCGCGTCGCGGCCGATGCTCGCGACGTGGGTGGCCACGTGCACGGCGTCGTCGTCCCAGTCCTGCAGGGAGATGACGGTCATGCGGGAGTTCGCGCCGAGCACCATCTCGACGTTCTGGGCGTACCGCGCGGAGCCGGTGTGGTTGAGCACGAAGGTGGCGCTCGAGCTCTCCTCGGTCTCCAGCACGATCGCGCCGTGCGCGACGACGGAGGCGTCGTGCCCGCCGATCTCGACGACCGTGGGCTGGTCGACCTCGACGTTGCGCTGCGCCGTCAGGTGCAGGGCGTTCGCGGTCAGCTCGGCGGTGCGGGCGGCCACCAGGTCCTCGGGGACGAGCACGCTGTCGCGCGGTCCCTCGCCGGAGCCGAGCTGGCCCGCGCGCACGCCCTCGACCTCGTCGACGTCGTAGCTCAGGTGCTCCTCGGAGACCGTGGTCTCCTCGGCCTGGAACAGCGGCAGCAGGTCGCGCAGGGGGGCGAAGCGCCACTCCTCCTCGCGGCCGGTGGGGACCGGGTGCTGGGCGACGTCGAAGGAGGCATGGCGCGTGGCGCGCGACTCCTCGCCGGTGGCGGGGCCGAAGCTCAGGCCCTCGCTCTCGAGCTCGGCCTTCGAGTGATCCGTGGTCAGCGTCATCAGCCGACGGCTCCTTCCATCTGCAGTTCGATCAGTCGGTTGAGCTCGAGCGCATACTCCATGGGCAGCTCGCGCGCGATCGGCTCGATGAAGCCGCGCACGATCATCGCCATGGCCTCGGTCTCCTCCATGCCGCGGCTCATGAGGTAGAACAGCTGCTCCTCGGAGACCTTGGAGACGGTGGCCTCGTGGCCCATCTGGACGTCGTCGACGCGCACGTCGACGTACGGGTAGGTGTCGGTGCGGGACTTGGTGTCCACCAGCAGGGCGTCGCACAGCACTGTCGAGGCGGAGTGGTGCGCCCCGTTGTTGACCTGCACGAGGCCGCGGTAGGAGGAGCGGCCGCCGCCGCGGGAGACGGACTTCGAGACGATCGAGCTCGAGGTGTGGGGCGCCATGTGCACCATCTTCGAGCCGGTGTCCTGATGCTGGCCCTCGCCGGCGAAGGCGATGGACAGCGTCTCGCCGCGGGCGTGCTCGCCCTGCAGCCAGACCGCGGGGTACTTCATCGTCACCTTGGAGCCGATGTTCCCGTCGACCCACTCCATGGTGCCGCCGGCCTCGACGGTGGTGCGCTTGGTGACGAGGTTGTAGACGTTGTTCGACCAGTTCTGGATGGTCGTGTACCGCACGCGGGCGTTCTTCTTCACCACGATCTCGACGACCGCGGAGTGCAGCGAGTCCGACTGGTAGATCGGGGCGGTGCAGCCCTCGACGTAGTGGACGTAGGAGCCCTCGTCGGCGATGATCAGCGTCCGCTCGAACTGGCCCATGTTCTCGGTGTTGATCCGGAAGTAGGCCTGCAGCGGGATCTCCACGTGCACGCCCTTGGGGACGTAGACGAAGGAGCCGCCGGACCACACGGCGGTGTTCAGCGCGGCGAACTTGTTGTCGCCTGCGGGGATGACGGTGCCGAAGTACTCCTCGAAGAGCTCGGGGTGCTCCTTCAGACCGGTGTCGGTGTCCAGGAAGATGACGCCCTGGGCCTCGAGGTCCTCGCGGATCTGGTGGTAGACGACCTCGGACTCGTACTGGGCGGCGACGCCGGCGACCAGGCGCTGCTTCTCCGCCTCGGGGATGCCGAGCCGGTCGTAGGTCTCCTTGATCTCCGCGGGAAGCTCGTCCCACGTGGTCGCCTGCTTCTCGGTGGAGCGGACGAAGTACTTGATGTTGTCGAAGTCGATGCCGGAGAGGTCCGCGCCCCAGCTGGGCATGGGCTTCTTGTCGAAGAGCTTCAGGCCGCGCAGGCGGCGCTTGAGCATCCACTCGGGCTCGTTCTTGAGGCGGGAGATGTCGCGGACGACCTCCTCGCTGAGACCGCGGCGGGCCGAGGTCCCTGCCGCGTCCTCGTCGTGCCAGCCATAGGCGTAGGAGCCGATGGAGGAGATGATCTCCTCCTGGCTGAGCTGCTCGGGTGCGCTCGTCATGGTGTCCTTCCCTCCGTGAGCGGAATGTGTGTCGTGCAGGCGTGGGCGCCGCCTGCGAGGGTCGCGAGCCGCTGGACGGGGACCCCCAGCATCCGGGAGATCGCCCGGGTCTCCGCCTCGCACAGCTCGGGGTGCTCGGCGGCGATGTCCTTGATCGGGCAGTGGCCCTGGACGAGCTGCGCCGTTCTGAGCGTACGCGTGCCGCCGCCGGGCCGCGATCCCGCGACATGCAGCGGGACCGTGACGGGCCGGGCCGTGGTGGCGTAGCCCATCTCGGTCAGGAGCTCGGCCAGCATGTGCACGCGCTCGGCGGGGTCGACCGTGCGGCCGGACTCCTCGGCCCGATGGATCCGGGAGGCGAGCTCGCGGATCCACGGGCGCACGCGCGCCTCGCCCAGGCGGCCGATGGCCTCCGCTCCCCCGAGGGAGAGCAGCTCCTCCAGGGCGAGGAGGGCGACCTTGTCGTACTCGCTGCCCAGGGATTCGTGGGCGGCGGGAGCCAGGACGAACGCCTTCGAGGGGCGGCCGCGTCCGCGCTGGGTGGCGCGCAGCGCGTGCTCCTGGATGATGCCCTCGGACTCGAGCGCCGCGAGGTGGCGGCGCACGGCCGCGCTGGTGATGCAGAAGCGCTCGGCCAGGTCCTTGGCGGTGATGGGCCCATGCGCGGAGATCGCCTCGATGAGGCGGTCGCGGGTGTCCCGAGGATCGGACCCGGCGACCGCTCGGTCGTGCAGGTCCTCGCGGTCCAGCCGCGCATGCGGTGCGGACTCCACGATTCCACCTCCCTGTCCTCGCCGGGACGCGCGCCGGACGACGCGCGGCGGTCATGTCCTGCACGGGCGGAGCCGTGCCGGGACCTGCCGGCCACCTCGATTTTACAAGGGTCTCGTTGCTAAATGGCGATGCGGACCGAGGAACATGACGAGGGTCACCGGGGGTGCAGGTCAGGGGACATCGGCCCCGGAAATCGCCACCGGACGGGCCCGGCCCGCAGGACTCTTGTGGGTAGTTCGCTTTTCAACTACGGTGGCGGTATGAGCGAGACGCACGAGGACGACGCACCCCAGGATCACGACCAGAAGGGCAGCTACGTCACCGCCGGGTCCGAGTTCCGGCGCGACATGACCTACATCCCGGACCGCATCACCCGGGACGCGCGCGACGGCTGGCCCGTCGAGGCCGGGCGGTACCGCCTGATCGCCGCGCGCGCCTGCCCCTGGGCGAACCGCACCCTCATCGCCCGCCGCCTGCTCGGCCTCGAGGAGGCCATCAGCGTGGGCATGCCCGGCCCCACCCACGACAAGCGCTCCTGGACCTTCGACCTGGACGAGGGCGGCCGCGACCCCGTGCTGGGGTACGAGCGCCTGCAGGAGGCCTATTTCGCCCGCTTCCCCGACTACCCGCGCGGCATCACGGTCCCGGCGCTCGTGGACATCCCCACGCGCTCGGTGGTCACCAACGACTTCTCGCAGATCACCCTGGACCTCGCCACCGAATGGGCTCCCCTGCACCGCGAGGGCGCCCCGGACCTCTACCCCGAGGCGCTGCGCGCGGAGATCGACGAGCTCAACGACTGGATGCTGCACCGCGTCAACAACGGCGTCTACAAGGCGGGCTTCGCCGGCACGCAGGAGGCCTACGAGAGCGCCTACGGCGAGCTGTGGGACGCCCTCGACGTGCTCGAGGAGCGCCTCGCCGATCGCCGCTACCTGATGGGCCCCGCGATCACCGAGGCCGATGTGCGCCTGTTCCCCACCCTGGTGCGCTTCGACGCGGTCTACTACGCGCACTTCAAGGCGAACCGCCAGCCGCTGTTCACGATGCCGAACCTGTGGGGCTACCTCAAGGACCTGTTCCAGACCCCCGGGTTCGGGGACACGGTGGACTTCCGGCAGATCAAGGAGCACTACTACGTGGTGCAGACGGACATCAACCCCACCCAGGTGGTGCCCGTCGGCCCCTCCCTCGAGCGGTTCCTGGAGCCCCACGGCCGCGACGGCCTGCCCACCGACACCTGGGGGCCGGGCGGCACCGCTCCCCTGCCGCCGCTCGCGGCGGAGGTCGTCGACCCGGCGAACACGCCGCTGCACCTGACCGGACGCTGACCCGGGACCCCGTCCCGGCCCCCGGGCGCACCGCGGCTGTGGCGTCGGGTACGCCCGGGCCCGCTCGCAGCGGCCGGGCAGGAGCGACGGCCTACCATGGTCCCGCCATGGTCAACCAGCCCCCTGCCCTGCACGCCGAAGCGCTCACCAAGAGCTACGGCGCCGTCCGCGCCCTGGACGGGGTGTCCTTCACCGCGCAGCGCGGCGAGGTCACCGCGATCCTCGGCCCCAACGGAGCCGGGAAGTCCACCACCATCGCCTGCGCCACGGGGCTGATCGCCCCCGACGCGGGCACCCTCGAGGTCCTCGGCCAGGACCCGCACCGCGCCGACGCCGCCCACCGGGCGCGGGTGGGCGTGATGATCCAGGACGGCGGGCTCGCCTCCGGCGCCCGGGCCCTCCAGCTGCTGCGCTACGGCGCCGGGCTCTACCGGGCGCCGCGCGACGTCGACGAGCTCGCCGAGCGCCTGGGCATCGACGCCTTCGCCGGCACCCTCGTGCGGCGGCTCTCCGGCGGGCAGCGCCAGCGTCTGGCCCTCGCCCTCGCGATCGTCGGCCGGCCCGAGCTGGTCTTCCTCGACGAGCCCACCGCCGGGATGGACCCCGCGATCCGCCGCGAGGTCCGCACGCTCATCTCCCAGCTGGCGCAGGAGGGCACCGCCGTCGTCCTCACCACGCACCTCATGGACGACGTGGTGGGCCTCGCGGACCACGTGCTCGTGATCACCCGAGGGCGCGTCGTCGCCGGCGGGACGGTCGAGGAGGTCGTCGCGACCCACCAGAGCCGCCGCGGCACCCTCACGCTCCGCGCCACGGCCACCGGCGTCCCCGCCGCCGCGGCCCCGGCCCTGCGCGCCGACCTCGAGGCCGCCGCCGCCCGCCACGGCGTCGCCCTCGAGCTCAGCACCGGCGACGCGGCCGATCTCGAGGCCGTGCTGCTGGACGTCATGGACGAGTCCGGGCGCTCGACCGAGAACGAGGAGGCCCGATGACCACCCCCGCCGCCCCCGCGTCCCCCGCAGCATCCGCCGGCGCCCCCGGGCCCGCCGCGCCGCTCGCCCGCATCGCCCAGCACGCCCTGTTCGAGGCGCGGGTGCTGCTGAGCAACGGCGAGCAGCTCATGGTCGCGATCCTGCTGCCCGTCGGCATCCTCGTCGGGCTGGTGCTGCTGCCCATCGGCCGCACCGCCGGAGCCGCCCCCGTGGACACCGCCGTCGCCGCCACGGCCGCGACCGCGCTGGTCTCCACCTGCTTCACCTCCCAGGCGATCCAGACCGGCTTCGACCGGCGCGGCGGCGTGCTGCGCTGGGTGGCGACCACTCCCCTGGGACGCTCGGGCTATCTCGCCGGCAAGATCCTGGCCACGCTGATGGTGCACGCGGTGCAGGTGGTCGTGCTCGGAGCGGTCGCCCTCGCGCTGGGCTGGCGGCCCGAGGCGCTCGGCCTGCTCGCCGCGGTGCCGGTGTGGCTGGTGGGGACCGCGGCGTTCGGCTCCCTGGGTCTGCTGGTGGCCGGGACGCTGCGCACCGAGGCCGTGCTGGCCGTCTCCAACATCGTGTTCGTGCTGCTGGTGGCCGCCGGCGGCATCGCCGTCCCGGCGCAGTCGTACCCGCCGCTGCTGCGCGCCGTCGTCGAGCTGCTCCCCTCGAGCGCCCTGGGCGACCTGCTGCGCGCCTGCCTCGCCGGCGGGGAGGTCGCCGCGGGAGCGCTGGTGGTGCTCCCGCTGTGGGCCATCGCCGGCACGATGCTGGTGGTCCGCTCCTTCCGCTGGACCTCCGTCTGAGCCCCGGGGTGTGAGACGCGCGGCGCGGGGCCGCCCGCGACGAGGACTCCCCCAGGTGCGCTGAATACAATCGCCGGCATGACCCCCTCCTCCCCGGCGGAGCGATCCCGCCACGACGCCGACCGCGACGACGACGGGACCGTCGAGGTCGTCGGCGGGATCAGCACCCTCGCCGATCCGCGACGCCCCCGCCCGGGCGCCGCCGCGCGGGCCCGCCTCGCCGCGATCGTCTTCTGGGGGAACCTGGTCTGCCAGATCGGCATCATCGTCACCGGCGGCGTGGTGCGCCTGACCGGCAGCGGCCTGGGCTGCTCGACCTGGCCCAACTGCGAGCCCGGATCCTTCACCCCCGAGCTCACGCTCGAGGCCGGCATCCACCCCTTCATCGAGTTCGGCAACCGCACCCTGACCGGCGTGGTCAGCGTGTTCGCGATCGCCCTGCTGCTGGTCTCCTTCCTGTGGCTGCGCCACAAGGGCGGCGGCTTCCTGCTGCTGGCGGCCCTGCCCCTGATCGGCACCGGCATCCAGGCTCTCCTCGGCGCGATCGTGGTGTGGCTGCACCTCCACCCCGGCGCCGTGAGCCCCCACTTCCTCGTCTCCCCGGTCCTGGTGGCGATCTCCGCCGTGCTGGTGGTGCGCCTCTACGGCGGGGACGGAGCGCGCCGGCCGCGCGTCCCGGCGGCGCTGCGCTGGATGTTCGCGGCGATGGCCGCCCTGGGCTTCGCCGTGCTGGTGCTGGGCACCCTCGTCACCGGCTCCGGACCGCACTCGGGCGATGCGGAGTACCCGGCCCGGCTGCCCTTCGACCCGCGCACCATCTCCTGGCTGCATGCGGACTCCGTGATGCTGTTCTGCGGCCTGCTGGTCGGGCTGCTCATCTCGCTGTACCTGGTGCGCAGCGCCCGGCCGGCCCGCCGCGCCGCGTGGGGGCTGGTGGGCGTGACGCTGCTGCAGGCGGCCATCGGCTACACCCAGTACTTCACGGGCCTTCCCGAGGTCCTGGTGGGCATGCACCTGCTGGGCGCCGCCCTGTTCGCGGCCGCGATCGCCTGGTGCGGGGCCGCCCTGTTCACCTGGTCGCCCGACGAGGCCGCCGATCCCGCCGACATTCCCGCCGCCTCGACCGAGGGGACCCGATGAGCCTGCCCCGTCGCCGCCGCGCCGCCGAGCGCGAGCTGCCCACCCTCGAGCAGGCCCGGCCGGCCGGCGAGTTCGTCGCGCACGTGCTGTCCTCCCTGCGCCGCACCGTCGGCGTGGGCGACAACCTGCTCGACATCGACGCCGAGGTCCATCGGATGATCCGTGAGGCCGGCGCCACGAGCTGCTACCTCGACTACCACCCGCGGTTCGGCGCCTACCCCTTCGGGAAGGTCGTGTGCACCTCGGTGAACGAGGGCGTGCTCCACGGCCGGCCGTACGATCGCGACCTGGCCGACGGCGACCTCGTCTCCTTCGACCTCGCCGTCTCCCTCGAGGGCTGGGTCGCGGACTCCTCGCTCTCGGTGATCGTCGGCACGCCGCGGGAGGAGGACCTGCAGCTCATCCGCGACACCGAGGCGGTCATGTGGGCCGGCATCGACCAGGTCCGCGCCGGGGCACGGGTGGGCGACATCGGCGCCGCCGTCGAGGCGCGGGCCCACGAGCTCGGTTACACCATCAACCACACCTTCGGCGGGCACGGGGTGGGCCGCACGATGCACGAGGCCCCCTTCATCCCCAACCACGGCACCCCCGGCTCCGGCGCCGAGCTGGAGGAGGGCATGCTCGTGACGGTCGAGCCGTTCCTCATGCCCACCACCTCGCAGATGGTCACCGACGAGCGGGACGGATGGACGGTGCTGTCCGCCGACGGCTCCCGCGGCGCGCACGCCGAGCACACCCTGCAGGTGACCACGGGAGCACCGGAGATCCTCACCGCCCGCGCGGACGACCCCTCGCCCCGCTCCTCCGTCGCCGGCTGAGACCGCTCCGCCCGGCACCCCGCGACGCGAGGAGGTGCCCCGGAAGGTGCGCCCACGACTTGCCTACCTGGTCGTCGGCGCGGCGCACGTCTGGTGTCAGAACTCTTGCTCAAGACGCTCGCCGAGCCCGAACCGCCCTCGCGTCACTCTGAGAGTCGATTTCTGCAATCATCTGAAGCCTTCGACATGAGTGCCTCGGTTCATCCGCCGCCAGACAAGGGACTTCGCATCTCCGACCGTAATCACAAAGTGAGCATCTGAGACCAACGCACCCCGCCCGCGGTGACGAATATAAGACCGAGCCAACACCCGATTCGCCAAGTTGGACGACCTCAGTCTGATCGCGAATGTCACCTGTCGTAACGGACGCGTCTAGACTTGCCGAGGTTCTTTCTCGCGATCGGATAACCAAGAGCAGGCAATACCACCAGCGCTTTGTCTTCCAGGCTGCTTGTGCCGGTTACTGCCGACTTGACACGTTCACCTAGTGCACCCTTGATTCGCGACGGGAGGGGCTTACCGACGCTGCCGAGGGCATTGAGCGCGAGCTCCGCCGCTCCTACGTTGCCACCCTCGGATTTCAGATCGAGGAGTCCGTAGATGATCGTCTCGAAGAGTCGGCGTCGTATCGAGTCGCCTTGGACATTCGCCTTTCCCCACAGCGTGACAACCCGCTGACGCTGAGTGTTGTTGGTCGCGTCAGTGAAGCGGTTGACGAGCAGGTCCGCGACCTGGCTCTCGTCCGCTTCGGCCACGCCGAGGACCTCCAATACCGCATCATCCGGGACGTCTGTGTCGGCTGCCGCAAGGTACTTGTCAAGTAGATCGCGATGTTGCTCCGCTGTCCATCTATGTTGCACGGCCCGGGCGGCGTGGACCAGTTCGGCCGAGTGTGCGCCAGTTCGTCGTAAAGGATCGTAGACGGTTGCGAAATCTTCTGGGCTGGGGCGGATGAGCTCGAGCCAGAGTGCAGTTACATGGATGGCCGAGTGCGCGTACTTGTCGGTGACCTCAGCCATAGCCTCAGCTGTCGGCAAGACATTGGAGTGGACGCGGGTAGCGCCCGCTGCGATGGCAAGATCGAGCGGAATTGCGACATGGCCGAGATCATCGAGCCATGGACTACCAGATGCTTCAGCAAGTAGACCTTCCAACTCCGAGTCTTCTAGCTCATCGACAGACGCCTGTACGGCTTCGGAGCCGTTCTCTGCCAAGTAACGGTACAGGGCGTCTTCGGCGTCGACTTGTGCCAGAGACTCCGCGAGGGTGTCTTGCAAAGAGTGCGCGACAGCGGACAGAATTTGATCGTAGTCGAGAACTCGTGCCTCGGCAAACAATCGGGCCCGTTTGAGGGTTTCCCGGCGTTCGCTGGCTTCGTTCGTACTCGCGACATATCTTGCGACGAGTTCGAGCACATCGGCGGTCAGGCTCGGCGCGTGCCCTTCAGGCAGGTTGGCAATCAGCGGTGCGAGAACATCCAGGGCTGCTCCAGTGATGTCAAGATCAGACTTCGACTCCCACGCCTTTGCCACAAGCTGCCCTAGGGGCTCGGCGTGGGCTGCGGTAACATTCGCCGGGACTATGCAGTTTAGCCATTTAGTCCACTCGCCGAGAACCCGACGGCGAGCCGCCCTAAGAATGCCGGTTGCAAGATCAGGGTCGGTGACGGGCTCGGTATTGCCGAGGAGTCGTAAGGCTGCGCTACGAGCAACTTGAGTGTCGACGTCTAAGAGGAGGCGGAGCACCAGATGCTGGATCGGCTCTTCCCGCGGCGTGGCTGCGTCAGCAAGAGCATCGAGCACCACACTGGGAGCGAAAGGTTCGGGCTCCAGATCCTCAGTTGCCGTCGACGCAACCGTATTCCTTCTGGTTCCGGCAGTACTGGCTCCCGTCGCCATGGCGGCTTCGCGCGCGGTCTTCCACTCCACATGAGCTCGCTCCGCTTCGCTTGCAAGCGTGGAGATGAGGGCGTGAGTTGCGGAGATGACCTTGGCCAGGTCGCCATCAGACAAGTCGAAGAGACGCGTGACAGTCGTGGGACCATCCGGGGACACGAGGCGAGTGGACAGATAGCCCGGCACTACAGTAGGGGCAGCACTGATGGCGAGGGCGGCGTCCTCGAAGAGAAAGTCTGGCGGTGTGAAATCGCGGCTGGTGCTGGCTGCGATGATGCGCTGCCGAAGTGCTGATGCGCTAGCCTCAGACCCGACCTTAGTCAGCGCCCAGGCACCGGTAACTGTGTCTTCGTCAAGAATGTCGTCGGACTCGTCTTCGAGGACGCAGATCGCTTCAGCTACGGTGTCGGCGACGCTGTCGACAGGAAGATCTGGCTGTGCTCGGGTAAGCAGGAGGAACGACCTTGCGGCATTGGGACCGATCACCCCAGTACCCGTCCGGATCAGATTGGTCAGGACCTGCAGGACACCTTCCAGCTGAGTCTCTTCAAGCCCAGCGACTCGACGTCGCAAGGTCTCGGTATCCACATCTTCTGCAGCGCGCTCGACAGCCAGCGCCAGCTCACCATCCAGCCCGAAGACTGTTCCCGTGCTCTGCATATAGATGAGATCTCGCGACGGGCCTCGCACCTGACGAGTCCGGCTCAGATAGTTGAGCAGCTGCTTGTTGTGTGCCTTGCCAATCTGTGTAGCACGATCCTCACTGCAACCATCACCGTCCGGGTCATCCTCTACGAGGATGGTGCTCGGCGCAGCGCAACCATGGGCATATGACTCGGCGAGTTCGATAGCCCGGTCTGAGGTTCCAGCGGGCAGTTCCGCGTCTCGATTCTGCATTATTTGCAGCACCAAGGCGGGCAGGTTGGCATCGACTTCAAGGTGTCGTGCGAACAGCGGGAACTCAACTCGGAGACAGACAAATCGGGCGATGGCGGGTGCGGTCGCACACGGGTCCTCGGCAAGAAGCCCAGCATTGTGGCGCTCTTGGGCGAGCCGAAAGGTCAGCGCGAACGTGTTGAGCAGGTGCTTCACGCGTCGAGGACTAGTGACGTGCGTGGGAATAAGCACCGAGAGCACATAGTCGCGGTTGATTTCTGACCACAATCCTTTGCGATTCTCGACGAGGCTCGTCGCATACTGACTGACGCTCTGGGCAAGAAGCGGCGGAACGCTCAGTTGGTATTGGAAGACCTTGTCTAGATAGGCGCTTCCGGTGCTGTAATATGGATTTGTGTCGTCGGAAGGACTCTCCTGCTTGGCGGCTCGGGTGAGCGCTCCCTCCAGCACGTTCTGGTCGGCAGCCACTATAAAAACGCACTGCTCGATACCGAGGAAGGTCCGGATAGTGTCGAGAGTCGCTACTACTTCTCCGGCCGAGCACCGGTCGAGTTCGTCTACGAATATTACTAGGACTTTAGCGCGGGCGTCGAGCACCAAGTTTTTGAAGATCCTCTCGAACTGCTCGTCGCTATCAGGCTTCGCCAGGCTTCGGTCAACCGAGAACGTCTTGCTCGCAAGGCTAATCAGGGCTGCGAGTAGCGCGGCCGGTAGGAGACCTGCCAACACGACCTGCTTGGACAACGATCTGAACTCTAGTCCGAAGTCAGTCTTGGTACCGATGTGGCTCTGCACTAGGGCGACGACTGCGACCAACGTGGCGAGGATGACCGCGAGGCCGAGGAGCAGCAAGGCGAAGACACCCAGCAGTTTGAGGATGGTGGTTGGTGGAACCTTGATCTCAGTCTTGGTCCGGCCGCTGTAGAGATCACCGTGATACTTGGCCTGCTTGCATCCGAGTTCGCTCGCGACTGCGCTGATGAAGTTGCGCCGCAGTGGCACGTCAGCGTACTTGAAGGCATCGAACCGTACGAAGCGGACACCGTCACGACCGTCGAGCTTGCTCTTGAGCATGTTGGCGATGCCGCTCTTGCCAGACCCCCATGGACCGTACAGGGCGATGTTTGAAGGGGTTGGCACCGTCGTGGCAAGTGCGGCGAGTTGGTCGACGATTCCGTCGTGCGCAAGGCGGTCGTCCTCCGCTGCTGCAAGTTCGCGATCCTCCACGAGGTCATCGGGCCGCAGGTTGGACATTCCAATGTGCTCGGCCGTTCCTCGTGGCATGCCATGTACTCCGTCAGTAGTCGAGAGGGCTGGTGGTTATGCAGATCATGACCCACACTATGTGTAAGCACCCACAAATCGGCGGACGCCGCAGTCGTACTCCTCGAACGATACGTCGTGTCGTGTTGGGCCTTCCCGAATATTGCGGTCCGCCACATGGGATCGACGATGGTCTACGGAGCGGGTCGCGACACCTCGACAATCCGAGACGAGCGACGATGGCAGATCGACGCTCCATAAGTGCACCCCGCCAGGCCGAAGCCTGACGGGGCGCAGGTGCCGATGCCCGGAGCGCCGCGGGGGCCCGTCGTCGACGGGCTTCCCGCACCGCGGGGCAGGGCGGCTCAGGCCGCCACGAGCGAGCGCAGCACGTACTGCAGGATGCCGCCGTTGCGGAAGTAGTCCGCCTCGCCGGGGGTGTCGATGCGCACGACCGCGTCGAACTCGACGGCGGTGCCGTCCTCCTTGGTCGCGGTGACCTTCACCGTCTTCGGGGTGGTGCCCTCGTTCAGAGCGGTCACGCCGGAGATGTCGAAGGTCTCCTCGCCGGTCAGGCCCAGCGACTCGGCGGACTCGCCGGCCGGGAACTGCAGCGGGAGCACGCCCATGCCGATGAGGTTGGAGCGGTGGATGCGCTCGTAGCTCTCGGTGATGACGGCCCGCACGCCCAGCAGCTTGGTGCCCTTGGCCGCCCAGTCGCGCGAGGAGCCGGTGCCGTACTCCTTGCCCGCCAGGACCACCAGCGGGATGCCCTGCTCGGCGTACGCCTGCGCCGCGTCGTAGATGAACTCCTGCTCGCCGGTCAGGAAGTTCTTCGTGTACCCGCCCTCGACGCCGTCGAGCAGCTGGTTCTTGATGCGGATGTTCGCGAAGGTGCCGCGGATCATCACCTCGTGGTTGCCGCGGCGCGAGCCGTAGGAGTTGAAGTCCTTGCGCTCGACGCCGTGCTCGCGCAGGTACCGGCCCGCCGGGGAGTCCGCCTTGATCGATCCGGCCGGGGAGATGTGGTCGGTCGTGGTGGAGTCACCGAGCTTGGCGAGCACGCGGGCGCCGGAGATGTCGGTGACGGGCTCCGGGGTGATGCCCATGCCCTCGAAGTACGGGGGCTTGCGCACATAGGTGGACTCGGCGTCCCACGCGAAGGTCGCGCCCTCGGGGGTGTCCAGGGAGCGCCAGCGCTCATCGCCGGTGAAGACGTCGGCGTAGTCGCTGGAGAACATCTCCTGGGTGATGTTCTCGGCGATGACCTGCTCCACCTCGGTGGGGCTGGGCCAGATGTCGCGCAGGAACACGTCGTTGCCCTCGGAGTCCTGCCCCAGCGGGTCGTTCTCGAAGTCGAAGTCCATGGTGCCCGCGAGCGCGTAGGCGATGACCAGCGGCGGGGAGGCCAGGTAGTTCATCTTCACGTCGGGGTTGATGCGACCCTCGAAGTTGCGGTTGCCCGAGAGCACCGCGGTGACGGCGAGGTCGTTCTCGGCGATCGCGTCGGAGATCTCCTGGTCCAGGGGCCCGGAGTTGCCGATGCAGGTGGTGCAGCCGTAGCCGACGAGGTGGAAGCCGAGCGCCTCGAGCTCGGGCCAGAGGCCCGCCTTCTCGTAGTAGTTGGTGACGACCTGGGAGCCGGGGGCCATGGAGGTCTTCACCCACGGCTTGGAGGTCAGGCCCTTGGCCACGGCGTTGCGCGCCAGCAGGCCGGCGGCCATCATCACCGACGGGTTCGAGGTGTTGGTGCACGAGGTGATCGAGGCGATCGAGACGATGCCGTGGTCGATCGTGAAGTCGCGGCCGGCCACCGCGGTCGGCGCCGAGGGGCGGCCGTTGCGGGGCGAATGCACCGGGGCGGAGCCGCCGCTGTCGTTGTCGCCGCCCGGCGCGGCCGGGTCGGAGGCCGGGAAGGTGCCGGCGGTGTCGCCGTCCTCCTGCTGCACCTCGCCGTGCGCGGCGTAGGTCGGCAGCACCTCGCGGAAGGACTCCTTCGCCTCGGTGAGGACGATGCGGTCCTGCGGGCGCTTCGGGCCGGCGATCGAGGGCACCACCGTGGACAGGTCCAGCTCGAGGTACTCGGAGTACACGGCCTCCTTCGAGGGGTCGTGCCACAGGCCCTGGCGCTTGGCGTAGGCCTCGACCAGCGCGAGCTGCTCCTCGGAGCGGCTGGTCAGGCGCAGGTAGTCGACGGTGACCTCGTCGATCGGGAAGATCGCGCAGGTGGAGCCGAACTCGGGGCTCATGTTGCCGATGGTGGCGCGGTTGGCCAGCGGCACCTGGCCCACGCCGTCGCCGTAGAACTCGACGAACTTGCCGACCGCCCCGTGGTTGCGGAGCATCTCGGTGATGGTGAGCACGACGTCGGTCGCGGTGGCGGCCGGCGGGATCTGGCCGGTCAGCTTGAAGCCGACCACGCGCGGGATGAGCATCGACACGGGCTGGCCGAGCATGGCGGCCTCCGCCTCGATGCCGCCGACGCCCCAGCCCAGCACGCCCAGGCCGTTGACCATGGTGGTGTGCGAGTCGGTGCCGACGCAGGAGTCGGGGTAGGCGCGGGTGACCCCGTCGACCTCCCGGGTCATCACGGTGCGGGCCAGATACTCGATGTTGACCTGGTGGACGATGCCGGTGCCCGGGGGGACGACCTTGAAGTCGTCGAAGGCGGTCTGGCCCCAGCGCAGGAACTGGTAGCGCTCCTTGTTGCGGCCGTACTCGAGCTCCATGTTCTTCTCGAGCGCGTCCAGGCGGCCGGCGACGTCGATCATCACGGAGTGGTCGATGACCATCTCGGCGGGGGCCAGGGGGTTGATCCGCTCCGGATCGCCGCCGAGCTCCTGCACGGCCTCGCGCATGGTGGCGAGGTCGACGACGCAGGGCACGCCGGTGAAGTCCTGCATGATCACGCGGGCGGGGGTGAACTGGATCTCGGTGTCGGGATCGGCCGAGGGATCCCAGGAGCCGAGCGCCCGCACGTGGTCGGCGGTGATGTTCGCGCCGTCCTCGGTGCGCAGCAGGTTCTCCAGCAGGATCTTGAGGCTGTACGGCAGCTTCTCGTGCCCCTCGACCGCGTCGAGGGCATAGATCTCGTAGTCTTCGCCGCCGACGCTGAGCGTCTCCTTGGCGTCGAACGAGTTGACGGTGCTCATCCGGGACTCCTTAGTCATATCTGGGGCGTGGTCCCATCGTAGGCGCGCAGAACTCTCGGCATGTCACGACGGGCGCGGCGGGGCAGGCCGCATTTCTCTTGACGTCAAGATAAAACTAGCATGGCGGGCCGATGGGCCCCGGGAGGCCCTCCCGGCGTGTGGTCAGCGCCTCACCGAGGTCAGGGATCTCTGCTCGTCGGCGGCGCCGGAGGGTGTGCCCTCCGTCCCGCTGAGGTCCGCTCCGTCCCGCTCGGGCCCGCTCCATTTCGCTCTGGCCCGCTCGGGCCCGCTCCGTTTCGCTCTGGCCCGCTCGGGCCCGCTCCGTGTCGCTCAGGCCCGCTCGGGCTCGCTCAGTCCCGCTCGAGGACGACGACGGTCTCGATGTGATGGGTGTGCGGGTACAGGTCGAAGGCGCGCAGGTCCTCGATCCGCCAGCCCTTCTGCTCGGCGATCGCCAGGTCGCGCGCGAGGGTGGAGGGCTCGCAGGAGACGTACACGATCCGCTCGCGCACGCGCTCGGCGAGCAGCTCGATCAGCTCCGCCCCGGCCCCGGCGCGGGGCGGGTCCAGCACCACGCGGTCGGCGCCGCGCCGCTGCTCCCGGACGAAATCGGTGGCATCGGAGGTGCGGGCGCTCGCCCCCGGCACGTCGGCGAGGTTCTGCTGGGCCAGCCGCCCTGCGCGCTTGTTGCCCTCGACGCTCACGACCTCGCCGTCCAGGCCGGTGGTCCGGCCGATGCGGGCCGCGAACAGGCCCACCCCGCCGTAGAGGTCCCAGACGCTGTCTCCCGGCCGGGCGGCGAGATCGCGCTCGACGACGTCGGCGAGCAGGGACGCCGCATCGCGGTGGACCTGCCAGAACCCGGTGACGCCGACGACCAGCTCCTGGTCGCCGACCCGTTCGCGCACGGTCTCCGCTCCCCGCACCACGTGCAGGCCCGAGCTGTTCTGCACCGCGACGTGGGCGGCGCCCCAGCCCTCGGGGATCGAGACGTCGCCGGGATCGAGATCGCGGCCGATGATCACCACCGCGGGCTCGTCGGCCGAGGGAGCGACGGCGTCGATCGCCTCGGTGCCCGCCGGCGGCGTCCAGGAGGTCAGGGCCAGCGCACGGATGGCCGGCGCCGCCAGCGGGTTCTCCCCCACCGGCCGCACCTCATGGCTCCGCCAGCCGCGCATGCCGACCCGCCCGCGCTCGTCCACGGCCAGGCGCACCCGGGTGCGCCATCCCAGGCCGTCCTCGTCGTGGGGTGCCGGCTCGACCTGGACGTCGTCCAGCGGGAAGCTGGTGACCTTGGCGCGCTGCAGCAGCTCGCGCAGCACGTCGGTGGCGATCCGCCGCTGGGCCGGCAGGGCGATGTGCGCCCAGTCCGCGCCGCCCACGCCGTCGGTCCCGGCCTCGGGCCAGACCGTCGGCACGCGGTCCACGCTGGGCTCGAGCACGTCGACGGTCTCGGCGCGCCAGAAGCGGGCGCCGTCCAGCCCGGACGGGTCGTCGATCACCCGGGCCGTGACCGTCTCGTGGGGGGCGGACCCGCGCACGAAGACGACCCGTCCCTCATGGCGGGCCACGAAGGTGCCGCCGGCGGCGGGCACCGTGGTGGTCACGGTGATGACAGGACCGCCGCCGTGCTGCTCCGACGTGCGGGACTCAACTGCTGCCATGAGACCTTCCACCTTCCCTGTGCCCGGCGGACTCCGCCGCGAGCTCCGTCGGACCACGTCCGCTGTCGTCGCCTCCCAGCTGCCAGGGGACCGTGGAGACGATCACCCGGGGCATGTAGGCGAGGCGCGTGCCCAGCCGCCGGAACGCATGGTTGTGCAGGAACGACTCCCACCAGTGTCGCACCAGGAACTCGGGGATGTAGACCACCACGACATCTCGCGGGTTGCGGGCCAGCAGCGTCTTGACGTACGCGAGCACCGGGCGCACCGGGTCGCGGTAGGGCGAGTAGACCACGCGCAGCGGGACCTGCAGATCCATGTCGTGCCAGCGCCGGGCGACCGCGGCGGCGTCGGTGTCCTCGTCGTGCACCGTGAGCGCCTCGACGCTGGAGTGCCGCGCCGACATCGCCACCCCGAGGGCCCGCAGCGTCGGCTTGTCGAGCGTGCCCACGAGGACGAGGGCGTGGGAGCGCGAGGGGCTCGCGGTGTGGGCGATCTCCTCGGCTCCCGGGGCGAGCTCCTCCCGCACCCGGCGGTAGTGGCGGTTCACCGCGGTCATGACCCCCCACAGCACCGCCATGATCGCGACGGCCGCCCAGGCCCCGTGCAGGAACTTGGTCACGAGCACGATCACCAGCACGACGGTGACCGCCACGAAGCCGACCGCGTTCATCGCGCGCCGCCGGCGCAGGCCTCCGCGCAGGTCTGCGCGGGAGGTCACGCGCAGGCGCCGCGTGTAGTGGCGCACCATCCCCAGCTGGCCCAGGCTGAACGAGACGAACACGCCGACGATGTACATCTGGATCAGCACGGTGACCTGCGCGCCGGTCGCCCAGACCAGGGCGATGGATCCCAGCGCGAGGGCGACGATGCCGTTGGAGTACGCCAGCCGGTCCCCGCGCAGGCGCATCTGCCGCGGCAGGTACTCGTCGCGGGCCAGCACGCTGGCGAGGTTGGGGAAGCCGTGGAAGGCCGTGTTCGCGGCGAGGAACAGCACCGCGCCGGTGACCACGAGCACGAGGTAGAACAGCACCGATCCCGAGGAGAAGACGGTCTGGGCGAGCTGCGCCATCACCGGCAGCTGCTGGTAGTCGCCGATCGGCCCGGAGGCGCTGCGCAGCTGCGTGTCCGGATCGGCGACGTACACCACGCCGGTGGCGTCGGCGAGCCACACCACGCCGAGCATCATCGCCGAGGAGATCGCCCCGAGCATGACCAGCGTGATCGAGGCGTTGCGCCGCTTGGGCGGGCGGAAGGACGGCACCCCGTTGCCGATCGCCTCGACGCCGGTCAGCGCCGCGCAGCCGCTGGAGAAGGCCCGCAGCACGAGGAATGCGCCGCCGAGGGCGGTGAGCCCGTCCTCGAACCCGGACTGCGGGATGATCTCCAGCCCGGCGCTCGGGGCGCTCTCCAGGCTGCCGTCCAGGCCCTGCACCGCGCCGATGAGGATCATCCCGCCGATCGCGGCCATGTACAGGTAGACGGGGACGGCCAGGACGGTGCCGCTCTCCTTGACCCCGCGCAGGTTCATCCCGGCGATCACGAGGATCAGCGCGATCGCCACCCACATCTCCGAGCCGTGCAGCACGGGGAAGATGCCCGAGGTGTAGCTCGCGGCCTGGGAGATCGAGACCGCGACGGTGAGCACGTAGTCAACCATCAGCGCCGAGCCGACGGCGCGGCCCGCGTCGCCGCCGAGGTTCTTGGCGACGACCTCGTAGTCGCCGCCGCCGCGCGGGTATTCCTCGACGATGTTCCGGCTGGCGGTGACGACGATCGCCATCAGCACCACCACGGCCACGGCCACCCAGGGGCTCAGGGTGATGGCGGTGACGCCGGCCAGCGCGAGGGTGAGCAGGATCTCGTCGGGCGCGTAGGCCACCGAGCTGAGGGCGTCGGCGGCGAAGGTCGGCAGCGCCAGCCGTTTGGGCAGGCGCTCGCGCGACAGGCGCTCGGTCGCGAACGCCCGTCCGAACAGGACGCGCTTGAGCGCGCTGGAGGGACCGGACACGGCGACAACTGTAAGCCCCGTGCGACGCTATCGTGGTCCCACCGGCACGTCAGGGCCGGTCCGCTCGCGCTCGCGGGCGGCCACAGGCGAGGAGGAACGGGTGCACTTCGTCATCATGGGCTGCGGACGCGTGGGCGCGATGCTGGCCCATCGCACCGTCGCCGACGGCCACACCGCGGCCGTCATCGACCAGAACCCGATCGCCTTCCAGCGGCTGTCCGAGGATCTGCCGGCGGCCCGGATCACCGGGCCCGGCTTCGACCGCGCCGTGCTCGAGCAGGCGGGGATCCGCGAGGCCGCAGGCTTCGCCGCCGTCTCCAGCGGCGACAACTCCAACATCATCGCGGCGCGCGTGGTGCGCGAGGAGTACGGGCTGCGCAGCGTGGTCGCGCGCATCTACGACCCGCGGCGCGCCGAGGTGTACGAGCGGCTGGGCATCGCCACGGTCGCCACCGTCCGATGGACCACCGCGCAGGTGCTGCACCGTCTCATCCCCGCCTCCCCCAGCCACGAGTACCAGGACGTCTCCGGCGCGCTGACGATGCTCTCCATCGTCCCGCACTCCAGCTGGATGGGCCTGAGCGTGCCCGGCATCGAGCGCCGCACCGGCAGCCGGGCGGTCTACGTCACCCGCCTGGGCGAGGGGATCCTCCCGCGCGAGGACCTGCGCCTGCAGGACGGGGACCGGCTGCACCTGATGGCCCCGACCGGGAAGCTGGCCGACGTCGAGTCGGTGCTCGCCCATCCGCTCGCCGAGGAGGACCAGGCATGAGGATCGCCATCGTCGGCGCGGGCAGCGTGGGGCGCTCCATCGCCCGCGAGCTGCTGGACAAGGGCCATGCGATCACCCTGGTGGACCGCACCGTCACCCCCGAGCGGCGCTCCGCGATCCCGGAGGCGCTGTGGGTCCAGGGCGATGCCGCGGAGCTGGGCATCCTCACCCGCGCCGAGGTCGGGGAGGCCGATGTCATGGTCGCGGCCACCGGAGACGACAAGGTGAACCTCGTCGTCTCCCTGCTGGCGAAGACTGAGTTCGGGGTGCCGCGCACCGTGGCCCGGGTCTCGCACCCGGACAACGAATGGATGTTCGGCCCGATGTGGGGCGTGGACGTGGCCGTGTCCACCCCGCGGATGATGACGGCGCTGGTCGAGGAGGCCGTCAGCGTCGGCCGCGTGGTGAAGATCTTCAACTTCGCCGGCTCCCGCGCGAAGATGGTCGAGATCACCCTGCCGCGCCGCAGCCCGGTGCTGGGTCGCACGGTCGGGTCGATGCGCTGGCCGGGGTCGTGCGTGCTGGTGGGGATCATCCGGGACGGGCGGCCGATCGCCCCGACCGCCCATGACGCCTTCGACGCCCTCGACGAGCTGCTGTTCATCGCCCAGGACTCCGAGCTGGTGGCCCTGCAGTCGCTGCTGGCGCCGCGCGGCTCCGACGGGGAGCCGGGCGGGGAGACCGAGCTGCCGCAGCTCCCGGAGGAGACGGCGACCGGCGGCATCCGGCTGCGCGAGCGCGAGGCCTCGAAGGCCGAGGAGCCCGAGCATCCCTTCGACGCCTGAGGCCGGCCCCGCCCGCTGAGCTCGGCCACGGCTGCTGAGCTCGGCCACAGCCGCAGAGCTCCGCCCCGGCCCGGCCGGGGCCGTCAGGCGCTCGGGGAGGGCCCGGGAGGCGCGGCGCCCGGCTCCTGCGACCGCAGGGCGCGCGCCTCGCGGCGCACCAGCAGCGCCCGGTGCATGAGCCACACGATCCAGGCGGCGAGGGCGAACAGGGGCAGGCCCATCACGAGCTTGGCGACACCGAGCGCCGCCACCGCCCCCGCGAGGTAGAGCGGAAGCTGGACCAGCAGCTTCGCCGCGTAGAGGCCGATGAAGACCGCGGTCGCCCGGGTGTACACGCGCCGCGCGTCGGGGTCCTCGGCCCAGTCCGCGACGCGCCCGTCCAGCAGGGAGATCACCAGGCCCAGCAGCGGGCGGCGCGCGAGCAGCGAGATCAGCAGGATCACCAGCGTGACCGCGTTGATGACGAGCCCGGGGGCGAAGAGGTCGGACCCCTCCCCCGTCCGGATCGCCCAGACCGCGCCGATCACCACGCCGAACAGCCCGCCCAGCACGCTGGACAGGCTCTGGCGCGCGACCAGCCGCGCGAGCAGGGCGATGACGACCACGGCCACCGCGGCGATGGCGGAGACCTTCACGTCCCGCGTGATCACGTACAGCACGAGGAACAGCAGGGTGGGCAGCACCGACTCGAGGATCCCGCGGGGGCCTCCCATGGCGTCGCGCACCGAGAACTGCTCCTCCTGCAGCACCGCGGCCAGTCCGCGGCGCGGGGCGCCGTCGGGTCCGGTCGCGGCATCGGCCGGGGCCGCCCCGGTCGCTGCGGAGGCCGCCGGTCCGGCTGCGGACGCCGCCGGTGCCGCGGCCGGTCCGGCTGCGGGCGCCGCGTCCGGCTGCGCCGCGGGAGGTGTTCTCGGGCTCCCGCCCTGCTCGGCGCGGGGGTCCTCGGGGCTGCTCATGCGTCCTCCTGATCCGCGTCGGTCGCGTCGGGGTCCTCCCCGGCGCGACCCAGGATCTCGTAGCGCGGGTTGTACATGACCCGGTGGTGGCCGCGGTTGGCGGCGAAGCCCTTGACGATCAGCTTGGTGCCGGGGCCGATCCCCGAGATGCGGTCGCGGCCCAGCCAGATGAGGGTGATGGTGCCGGTCCCGTCGAACAGATCGGCCTCCACGGCCGGGGCGGCCGTGCGCGGCTGGATCACCTGCGAGCTGATGTACCCCACCAGCTGCACCTTCATCCGATCGCCGATGTCGGCGACCGAGTCGAAGCCCGCCGAGCGCGCGGCGCGCTGCGCGGCCTCGGCGTCGATCACCTCGCTGTCGGCGAAGCGATGGCGCAGGCGCGCGAGCACCCCCCGGGCGGCGCGCGGGGACGGCACGGGGCGGCGCGACCCCGCCTCGGGCGAGCGCTCGGGCATCGGGGTCATCCGATCTCGGTGATCTCGGGGCCGCGGGCGAGCGGGTCGAGGGGGTCGCCCGGGCGGTGCGGGACGCCGCTGCGCTGGCCGGGAAGGGCCAGCGGGATCAGCTCCTGCGGGGCCATGGCCTCGCTGCCGCGCACGACGACCACCCGCGAGAGCAGCCTCTCGAAGCGGCGCGCCTGCTCCGGGTCCGACAGGGCCGGTCCCGAGAGGATCGCGCGCACGAACCAGCGCGGACCGTCCACGCCGATGAACCGGGTGGGGCGGTAGCCGGTGCGGCCGTCGGCCCGCTTCAGCGGGAGACGGGCGATGAGCTCGGTGCCGAAGGGGCCCTGCCGCGTCTCGGCCGTCCCGCCCTGGGAGGTGACGGAGTCGCGCAGGGACACGCGGACCTCGTCCCACAGACCGCGGCTCTTGGGAGCCGCGAAGGCCTGCAGCTGGAGGGAGGAACCGTCCAGCACGAGGTTCGCGCCGGTCACGGCGCGGGAGCGCTGGTCCATCTCCATGCGCAGCTCGAGCCCCTTGAGCAGCGGGATCTGCAGTCCGCCCAGGTCGATGCGCTCCTCCTGGGGGGCATCGGCCTCGTCGTAGGGGCCGGGAGAGAGATGCGAGGGGCGGCCCGTGCCGGAGCCGGCGGCGGGGGTCTCCTCCTCCGCGGTCTCGGCGGCGTCCTCGGGCGATTCCTTCGTCACGGCCTCATCGGCCGGTGCGGAGGCCTTCTTGCGGGAGAACAGTCCCACGGCTCATTCCTTCCCGTCGGGCCGGGCGGCGCCGAAGCCGCCGCTGGACCCGAACCCGCTGCTGGAGCGTTCGGTCTCGTCGAGGGATTCCACCACGTGCAGCTCCGGCGCGGCGTGGGCGATCACCACGAGCTGGGCGATGCGGTCGCCGGGCTCGATCGCGAAGTCCGCGACGGCGTCGGTGTTGTGCAGGGCGACCCGGATCTCCCCCCGGTACCCGGCGTCCACGATGCCGGGCCCGTTCAGGACCGTGATGCCGTGCTTCACGGCGAGGCCGGACCGGGGGCAGACGAGCCCGACGGTGCCCTCGGGCAGGGCCACGGAGACGCCGGTGCCCACGAGCGCGCGGCCTCCGGCGGGGATGGTCAGGCTCTCGTTGCTCACGAGGTCGTAGCCGGCGTCGTGGTCGTGCGCGCGGTGCGGGAGAGCCGCGCCGGGGGCGAGGCGGACGGGCAGGGTGGCGGTGGACTCCATGGGCACACAGCCTAGTCATCCCGGCTGGATGCGCGGCGTGCGTCGACGGTGTCGCGGGCCACGCCCCTGGGAGGGGCCGGAAGGCCCTGCGTGAGAGCATGAGGCCATGACCGATGCCGCCGCGCGCCCTGCTGATCCCCTGTCCGTCCTGCACCGGGAGCGGCTGCTCCCGTCGGTCGGGACGTGGGTGGTGCTGGCGCTGCTGGGAGCCGTGCTCGGCGTGGTCCTGGTGCCGCTGTCGACGACCCTCGCGCTGGTGGTCGGCCTGGTGGGGATCGCGGCGATGTGCGCCCTGGGGGCGCTGATGAGCCCGGTCGTGGAGGTCTCCGGCGGTCGGCTGATCGCCGGCCGCGCGCAGATCGAAGTGGAGCTGCTCGAGGAGCCCGAGCTGCTGGCCGGGGAGGACTGGACCCGGGTCATGGGCACCGGGTTCGAGCCGCTGGCCCACCACTGCACCCGCGGCTGGATCCGCTCGGGCGTGCGCGTCCCCCTGAACGACGACGACGACCCGACACCGGCGTGGGTGGTGTCGAGCCGTCGTCCCCAGGACCTGGTCCTGGCGCTGCAGGTCGCGCGCGCTGCCGTCTGAGCCGGGCGGTGCCCCGCCCGGCCTCGGATCAGGCAGCCGCGCACTCCTTGCAGAAGATGAGGTTGCCCTCGGCGTGGTCGATCTGGCTGCGGTGCTTCACCAGGAAGCAGCTCGCGCAGGTGAACTCGTCCGCCTGCCGGGGCAGCACCCGCACGGAGAGCTCCTCGTTGGAGAGGTCGGCGCCGGGGAGCTCGTAGCCGTCGGCCGCCTCGGCCTCGTCCTCGTCCACAGCTGCGGTGGACGCCTCGTTGCGGCGTCCCTTCAGCTCCTCGATCGAGTCCTCGCTGGAGTCGTCCTCCTGCTTGCGGGGTGCGTCGTAATCAGTCGCCATGTGCGGTCCGTTCGTCGTGTGTCGTGCTGCGGTCCTCTGACCTGTGGCTAGCGCGCCCGAGCCTGATCCCGCGGAAGGAAACGCGCGGATCGATGAGCCAGGGCGGCGAGAGTATCGCAGAGTCCCCTGGATAACTCAAGGCGGATCGCGGATGTTCCCGCGTTCGGGATTCCTCGGGACGCGCAACTATGATCGACGCACGGTCCGACCACACCCGACGGAGAGGACGACGATGCGAGAGCTCGAGCTCGACGGTATCCACGACGACGACGAGCACGTCATCCTGGTCGATTCCGACGGCGGTCGGTACACCCTGCAGATCGACGAGGCCCTGCGCGCGGCGGTCCGGCGCGACCGGCCCGCGCTCGGGGCGATCCGCGCCACCGCGGCGACGCCGCTGCGTCCCCGCGACATCCAGGCCATGCTGCGCCAGGGACGCACCGCCGAGGAGATCGCCGAGATCGCGAAGGTCTCCCTCGAGCACGTGCGCCGCTACGAGGGCCCCGTGCTGGCCGAGCGCGAGTACACCGCCCAGCGCTGCCGCGCCTTCCCGGTGGGACGCGGCGACGGCCCCTCCCTCGGCGAGATCGTGGCCGAGCGGCTCGCGGCCCGGCGCGCCGGGGAGGACGTGCGCTGGGACGCCTGGCGCCGCGCCGACGGCACCTGGGATCTCGAGCTGGCCTTCACCGCGGGCGGCCGCGAGCGCTCCGCCCACTGGGTCGCCGATCTCGACCGTCGCAGCATCGTCGCGGAGGACGACGAGGCCCGCTGGCTCGTCGACGAGGACCCGGCGGCTCCCGAGCCGGGCGCGGGCCGTGCCCGGCTGACCGCCATCAAGCGCTCCGTCTACGACATCGAGGCGGACGGCTCCTTCGAGGAGACCGCCGCCCGGACCCGCCCGCGGCCCCTGGCCTGGCGCCCGCGCCCCGAGCCGTCCGTCGAGGCCGAGCCTGCCGCCGGCCGCACGGAGGACCCCTCCCGGGAGCGGAGCCGCAGCGAGGCGCGCCGGGACCACCCGGCGTCGATCGATGCCGACGAGCTCGACGCCCTCAACGCCCGGCGCGGACTGCGCTCGGTCCCCTCGCCCGCGGCGGTCCCGGTGCCGGACGGCGACGAGGAGCCGGTGTGGGAGAGCCTGGACGAGCCCGCGGCCCCTGCGGACGCGCCGAACCCGGCTGCGGGCTCCGCCCCGGCCGCCGAGGACGCCACCTCCCCGGACCCGGCCGATGAGGAGGCGCTGGCCGAGCACGCCCGCGAGCTCGCGGGCGCATCCCAGCCCGTCGACGACCTCGAGAGCCTGCAGGAGCCCTCCGGCGAGGATTCCGAGGAGCCCGTCGCCGACGGGGAGCCCGACGAGGCGTCCGCCGCGGACGACGCTCCGGCGGCGGAGCGCGCCGACCCCGCCCCCGGGGAGAACGACACGGTCGAGCTCACCCCGCTGCCGGGCTTCGCCGAGGAGTCCTCCGGCCCTGCGGAGCCGGAGGAGGCGCCGGTGCGCAAGCCCGCCCGCAAGAAGTCCGGATCCAAGCGCTCCAGCATCCCCAGCTGGGACGAGATCGTCTTCGGCTCGAAGCACGACTGACGGCTCGGCGCCGCCGGGCCGCCGGAGGCGCCGCGGGGCCGTCCAGGGCAGGGCCGGCGGACGGCGCCGCGGGGCCGACCGAGGCATGGCCGGCGGACGGCGCTGCGGTGCCGACCAGGGCAGGGCCGACGGACGGCCGCCGCCGGACAGGCTGACCGACGCAGGGCCGGTCAGACCTCGACGCTGAGCAGCGGGACGAGGCTCTCGCGGGCCGTGAGGGACCCGTGCACGCCGATCTCGGGGTGCCGCGGCGCGGGCCTGCCCGGATCGACCAGGGTCGTGCGCCCGCGTGCCAGCACAAGCACGTCCCCCATGCGTCCGCGCGCATGGGGCGCCGGCTCCTCCCCCGGCGGACCGAGGACCCCGGCGGCGATCACCTCCGCGCGCGAGAGCACGAGGGCCCTCTCCCCGAGACCCTCCCGCAGCAGCTCCGCGAGCTGCGCGGCGCCGTCCTCGCCGCCCCGGGCACCGATCCACATCGCCCGGGACTCCCCCGCGATCACCGCGACCAGGTCGCGCACCCCGGGCAGCGCCGTCGGGTCCAGGCGGAGCCGGGGATCCACGTCGACCATCCCGTGATCCGCGGTCAGGTGGATCCGGGTGCGCGGCGGAAGGCGGCGCAGCAGCGTCGCGAGCAGCGCGTCGACCTCGGAGACGGCCTCGCGCCACGGATCGGAGTCCACGCCGTACCGGTGCCCGGCATGGTCCACGTCGTCGACGTGGAGGTGGACCACGCCGCCCTTCCCCGCCCGCTGCAGGGCGGTGCGCACCGCGTCGACCCGCTCGTCGGGGCGGCGATGGGGCACGAAGTCCCAGCCCCGGAAGGCGACCGCGCTGAGGTGGCTGCCGGAGTGCTTGAGCGGGCCCACATGGACGGCGCGCCGGGTGCTGGACTCCCCCAGGGTCGCCTGCGGCATCCAGCGCACGGGATCCACGTGCGGGGCGTCCCCGGTGAGCTGGTTGACCGCCACCCCGCGCTCGGGATCGATGGTGGTGTACCCCAGGACCCCGTGGCGGATCGGCGGCAGGCCCGTGAGCAGGGACGTCATGGCGGTGGCGGTGGTCGCCGGGGTGACGGTGCGCAGGGTGCGGGTCTGCCCGGCGAGGCGGCGCAGGGTGGGGGCGAGGGAGAGGTGCTCGTCCAGCAGCTCCCGCC
Organism: Brachybacterium phenoliresistens; assembly: GCF_039530785.1. Classification (NCBI taxonomy): domain Bacteria; kingdom Bacillati; phylum Actinomycetota; class Actinomycetes; order Micrococcales; family Dermabacteraceae; genus Brachybacterium; species Brachybacterium phenoliresistens. The sequence continues at coordinate 103,000 of NZ_BAAAOW010000001.1, read as the reverse complement.
CCAGCCCGTCGGCCAGCACCACGAGGTCCCGGCCCCCCGGGCCTGCGGCGCCGGCGGGCAGGAGGTCCGCGACCACGCCCAGGATCCCCGGTGCCGCGCCCCCGGCGAACGGCGGGGCGAGCAGGTCGCCGCCGAGCTCAGGCCTCGAGCTCATCGACCGCGTCCATGAGGCGCTCGTGGAAGGCGATCGCCGCGGCCACCGCGAGGGGGCCGTCGGCGAGGGCGCTGATGCGCAGGGCGAGATCCGACGGGGCCAGCGTGCCCGTGTAGCCATGGTCAGCCTGGCAGTTGGGGTCCTCGCACCAGGCCCGCTCGAGGTCGATCCGGCGGCTGCCGCCCCAGGAGATGCCGAGGGTGACCTCGGACTCCTCGACGCCGCTGCCCTCGTCATCGGCCGCGAAGACCTGGGTGAGGCCCGTGGTGCCAATCCGGTCCAGGCGCACCTTCTCGGTGGTGGCGACGACCTGGGGCGGGTTCAGCTCATCGGCCGACTCGTCGTCGATGTGGGAGATCACCAGGTGGCGCTCGGTGAGGGCGAGGACGGTCAGATGGCGGCGCACCTCGGAGCCGTCGAAGGTGGTCTCGGGCCGCACCAGGTGCGCACGCACCGGGGCGCCGCGCAGGGCCCGCGCCACACAGGCCGCGGCGGTCTGCGGGAAGTAGCCGGAGGCCTCCAGCTCGGAGGCGAGGTCCGCGGGCAGCGCTGAGGTCATTCCCCCAGTCTCCCACGCAGCGGGTCGGATCCGGGACCGCTGAGGATGCGCCGGGTGCCGTCGGTGCGGTTGGGCGCATGGGCGACCTCCGCGCTCGCGCCGACCACCTTCACGCCGTCGAGCCCGACCACCACCGGATACAGCTCGAGCCGGCGCAGCTCGGGCAGGTCCTCGGCGATCACCCCCACCCGCGCGAGCAGGTCGGCGAGCGCCGCCCGGTCCACGTGCGGCATCCCGCGGTCCCCGCGCAGCTTGGCGGCCGTCGCGGGCGAGGACATGAGCCGTTCGACGACCTGCGGGCCCAGCGGCGGGATCGCATAGGCGATGTCGTCCAGCAGGTCCGTGGCGTCGCCGGCGACGGAGAAGGAGACCACCGGCCCCAGCGCCGGGTCCTCCGTGGAGCGGATGACCACGGGCACGCCGGGCGGGGCCATGCGCTGCAGCTCCAGAGGGGCGTCGGAGTACGAGAGCTCGGCGCGCATGCGGGTGAAGGCGTGGGCGAGCTGGGCGGGGTCGGCGATGTCCAGGCGCACGCCGCCGAGGTCGGTGCGGTGGCGGAGCACCGGGTCGGTGCTCTTGAGGGCGAGCGGGTAGCCGATCCGCCCGGCGGCCTGGAGGGCCTGGTCGACGTCGTGCACCTCGGCGGTGGGTAGGGCGCCGATGCCGTAGGCGGCCAGCAGGTCCCGCACTTGCTGCCCGGACAGCGCGCGCGGCGCGCCGGGCCGCTCGGGCAGCAGCTCGCGCACCATCGTGCGGGCGGCCTCGACGTCGATGTCCGCGGGACGCTCGGGCGGGGCGTCGTCCACCGCGCTGCGGCGCGCCGCGGCGAGCAGGCCCGCGGCGGCGCGCATCGCGGCGGCGGGGCTGGTGTGCACGGGCGGAAGGGTGCCGTCGGCCCGCACCGCCTCCTCGACCGCCAGCCAGCGGTCGCGGTCGGTGACCAGGCAGACGACCAGGGCGACCTCGCTCCCGCGGGCGACGGTCGCCATCGCCCGCAGCATGCTCACGAGATCCCCGGTGAGGGGGTCCAGCACCGCCGCGACCACGAGGTCCACGCCGCCCAGGCCCGCCATCGAGGTGAAGGCACGCTGGACCAGCCGGGGGTCCTCCGCGAGGGGGACGGAGCGGTTGTCGGCGCTGACCCGGATGCGGTGGCGGTCCGCCGCGCCGCGCAGGGCCTCGCCGAGGGCGGCGGTGTTGGAGAGCAGCCCCACCCGCGCGCCCAGCGGCACGCCCTGCCGCTCGAGCGCGTCGACAAGGTCCATGAGGTGGTCGACGTTGTCGGCCCGCACCACGCCGGCGGCGCTGAGCACCTGGTCCAGCGCGCGGCGCGGCAGGACGGAGGCGCGGACGTCATGTCCGGGCGGGGCCTGGGAGCCCACGCCGGGGGGACGCAGGACCACGACGGGACGGGTGCGGGTCAGGCGCCGGGCGATGCGGGTGAACTTGCGGGGATTTCCCATGGACTCCAGCGCCAGGCCGATGACGCCGACGTCCTCGGACTCGTCCCAGTGCTGGAGGCAGTCGTTGAGGGAGACGTCCGCGCGGTTGCCGGCGGCGACGAACTCGTGCACGCCGGTGCCGCGGCGGTCGGTGGCGGCCAGCAGCATGGCCGCCAGGGCGCTGGACTGGGCGGCGAGCGCCGCCCGCCCGGCCCGCGGCAGCCGCGGGGACAGCGAGGCGTTGATGGGGTGCTCGCCGGTGCGCAGGTAGCCCAGGGCACCGGGGCCCAGCAGCCGCATGCCGTGGCGGCGCACCCGGGCGACGAGCCGGCGCTGGAGGTCCGCGCGCGTGACGGCGGAGTCGGAGAACCCCTCGGTGGGGATGACCACGCAGCGCACCCCGATCCGGGCGCAGTCGTCGACGGCCTCGAGGCAGGCCTCGGGGCGCAGGGCGATGACGGCGACGTCGATGGGGCCGGGGACGTCGGCGATGCGGGCGCGGGTGGGATGCCCGGCGATCTCGAAGTCCTCGCGGGCGACGACGTGGACGACGCCGTCGTAGCCCGAGCGGTCCAGGGCGTCGAGGATGCGCCGCCCGGCGCTGTCGGCGCGCGAGGAGATCCCGACCACGAGCACGGAGGAGGGGTGGAGCATGCGCTCCATGGCGCGGGCCTCGACGCGGCGCTCCCGCTCGGCCATCACGGCCAGGGATCGCGCGGTGGGGTCGATGCGGAAGACGACCTGGACGACGCCGTCGTCGAAGGTGCGGCGCACGTCGAAGCCGGCGTCGGTGAACACGCCGATCATCTTCTGGTTCTGCGGGAGGACCTCGGCGGTGAAGGTGTCGATGCCGTGCTCGCGGGCGGCGGCGGCCAGATGCTCCAGGAGGATCGAGGCCAGCCCCTGCCCCTGCTGGGAGTCGGCGACGTTGAAGGCGACCTCGGCCTCGCGGCCGCCGATGCGGTCGTAGCGGCCCACGGCGATGATGTCGTCCTCGTGCAGGACCACGAACGCGACCCGGTCGTGGTGGTCCACGCGGGTGAAGCGGTCCAGGTCCCGCGGGGAGAGCCGGGGCATGGCGGCGAAGAACCGCAGGTACCGCGACTGCTCGGACTGGGCCTGGTGGAAGCGCTGGAGGGCGTCCGCGTCGGTGGGCAGGATCGGCCTCAGGTGCGCGGCCGTGCCGTCGCGCAGGGCGATGTCCGCCTCCCAGTGGGCAGGGTAGTGCGCAGGGTCCGGAGCGCCCGTGCTCCGACGCCCGGTGCCTGCGTCGCGCCGTGGTGCCATGGGGCGAGCCTAGCGGGTCGCCCCGGGGCGGGATGATCCGATTCACGGCGTCACCTGCCGCGATCCGGCGCGGCGGTGAGGCAGGATAGCGGCTATGGCCACTTCGCGCAGAACCCCGGCTCCGGCGGACGAGAACTCCGACGGGACGATCGTCGATGTCGACGTCACCAGCGAGATGGAGAGCTCGTTCCTCGAGTACGCCTACTCGGTGATCTATTCGCGGGCCCTGCCCGATGCGCGCGACGGCCTCAAGCCGGTGCAGCGCCGGATCCTCTACATGATGGACGACATGGGCCTGCGGCCCGACCGCGGGCACGTCAAGAGCCAGCGCGTGGTCGGCGAGGTGATGGGCAAGCTGCACCCCCATGGCGACACCGCGATCTACGACGCCCTGGTGCGCATGGCGCAGGACTTCTCCATGCGCCTGCCGCTGGTGGACGGGCACGGCAACTTCGGCTCCCTCGACAACGGGCCGGCGGCGCCGCGCTACACGGAGGCGCGCCCGGCCCGCGCGGCCACGCTCATGACGGACTCGCTGGACGAGGACGTCGTGGAGATGATCCCGAACTACGACAACCAGCTCACCCAGCCCGAGGTGCTGCCCGCCCAGTTCCCGAACCTGCTGGTCAACGGGGCCTCCGGCATCGCGGTGGGCATGGCCACGAACATGCCCCCGCACAACCTCGTCGAGGTGATCGCGGCGGCCCGCCACCTGATCGCCCACCCGGACGCCTCCCTCGAGGACCTCATGCGCCTGGTGCCCGGACCGGACCTGCCCTCCGGCGGCCGGATCGTGGGCCTCGAGGGGATCCGCGACGCGTACCGGACGGGGCGCGGATCCTTCAAGGTCCGTGCCACCACCCGCATCGAGAACGTCACCAGCCGCAAGAAGGGCATCGTCGTCACCGAGCTGCCCTACCAGGTGGGCCCGGAGAAGGTCGCCGAGAAGCTGCGCGATGCGGTGCAGTCCAAGAAGGTCCAGGGCATCAGCGACTACCAGGACCTCACCGACCGGCACCACGGCCTGCGCCTCGTGCTCACCGTGAAGTCGGGCTTCAACCCCGAGGCCGTGCTCGAGCAGCTGTACCGGTACACGCCGATGGAGGACTCCTTCGGCATCAACAACGTGGCGCTGGTCGAGGGACAGCCCCGCACCCTCGGGCTGAAGTCGCTGCTCGAGGTGTTCGTCGATCACCGCCTGGTGGTGGTGCGGCGCCGCACGGAGCATCGTCTGCGCCGCCGGCAGGACCGCCTCCACCTGGTCGAGGGCCTGCTCATCGCGATCCTCGACATCGACGAGGTCATCCAGATCATCCGCGCGGCGGACGACGGCGAGCGGGCCCGCACCGCCCTCATGTCCGCCTTCGACCTCTCGCAGGCGCAGGCCGAGTACATCCTCGAGCTGCGGCTGCGGCGCCTGACGAAGTTCTCCCGTCTCGAGCTCGAGAGCGAGCGGGACTCCCTGCGGGCCGAGATCGAGGAGCTCGAACGGATCCTCGGCTCGGAGCAGGTGCTGCGCGATCTGGTCTCCGCCGAGCTCGCGGCCGTCGCCGCCGAGCACGGCACGCCGCGGCGCACCGTGCTGCTGGAGGCCGGCGCCCAGCCCGCGCCGCAGAGCTCCTCGCTCGAGGTGGCCGATGAGCCGTGCCGCGTGCTGCTCAGCGGCTCGGGCCTGGTGGCCCGCACCGCCGGGGACGCGGAGATCCCCCGGGAGGGCGGCCGTTCCGCGCACGACGTCCTGGTCTCCCAGGTGCTGACCACGACCCGCTCGCAGGTGGGCGCGGTGACCGACCGCGGCCGCCTGCTGCACCTCGGGGTGGTGGACCTCCCCTCCCTCGCCCCCACGGCGGCAGCGCCCTCCCTCGCCGGCGGCACGCGGCTGTCGGACCTGCTCGCCCTGGACAAGGACGAGAAGGTCATCGCCCTGGTGCGGGCGAGCGAGGAGGACCGCGCCCGCGGCGGCTGCCTGGCCCTGGGCACCCGCGACGGCGTGGTCAAGCGGGTCTCCCTGGACTTCCCGCGCTCGGACGGCTTCGAGATCATCGGCCTGAAGGGCGATGACCGGGTCGTCGGCGTGGTCGACATCGAGGACGACACCGATCTGGACCTGGTGATGGTCAGCTCCGATGCGCAGCTGCTGCACTTCCCCGCCTCCGGGGTGCGTCCGCAGGGCCGCAGCGCGGGCGGCGTGGCCGGCATCAAGCTCTCCGCCGGCGCCACGGTCGTGGCGTTCACGGCCGTCGACGTCACCCGCCCGGCCGAGGTCGTCACCATCGCCGGCACCTCGCAGGCGCTGCCGGGGACGCAGACCGGCTCGCTGAAGGTCTCGGACCTGACCGAGTTCCCCGCCAAGGGGCGTGCCACCGGCGGCGTGCGCTGCCACCGCTTCCTGCGCGGCGAGGACGTGCTGATCGGCGCCTGGGTGGTGCCCTCCCCCGCCCGGGCATGCTCCGAGTCGGGACAGCCGATCGACCTCCCGGAGCCCGTGGGGCGCCGCGACGGGTCCGGCACCCCGGTGGCGGTTCCCGTGGCCGCCGTCGGCTGACCGCCCTGATCGGCGCGGACCGGCCGCGGCGATCGCGCCGGAGTGGGACCATAGGGGCATGGACGAGAACACGACGACCGAACTGCCCCGCGGCGTCCGGCTCGAGGACGTGCACGGCACGCCTGCGGTGCTGGTGGAGATCGCCGCCTGCACCGCCGTCATCCATCGGGACGGCGCCCACCTGACCAGCTGGGTCCCCGATGGCGAGGACGACGTGCTGTGGACCAGCCCCGACGCGGTGTACGCGGAGGGCGAGCCGATCCGCGGCGGGATCCCCCTGATCGGCCCGTGGTTCGGGCCGGGCCGCGACGGCCGCTCCGCGCCGGCCCACGGCTGGCTGCGGCGCCGACGCTGGGATCTCGTCTCCGCCGAGCGCTTCCACGGCTGGGCCGACGAGGACGCCGATGTGGTCCACTCCGACTCGGTCGCCATCACGCTGGGCCTGGTCGACGACGACCCGGCCGGCGACGGGATCAGCGCCCAGGTCCACTTCGCGATCGCGGTGGACCACCTGCAGGTGCGCCTGGACATCACCGCCGGCAGCGCGCCGCTGGAGCTCGAGGCGGCGCTGCACACGTACCTCTCGGTCGGGGACGTGCGCGCCACCCGCCTGCACGGTCTGGCCGGCGCCCGCTATCTCGACAACCTCCAGGACCTGCGCGAGCTCACCCAGGACGGCGAACCGCAGCTGACCGGCCCCGTGGACCGGGTCTACGACGTCGACGGCCCCGTGACCGTGCACGACGAGGTCCTCGAGCGCGACATCGTGATCACCCCCAAGTGCTCCACCCGCACAGTGCTGTGGAACCCGTGGAGCGACGGAGCGGCGCACCTGTCGGACATGCCGCTGGACGCCTGGCAGCAGTTCCTCTGCGTGGAGACCGCGGTCGCCAAGGACGGCGCCGTGCACCTCGAGCCGGGCCAGACCCATCACCTGCAGGCACGCTACGAGGTCTCCTCCCGCTGAGCGCCGGGGCCCCGCCGCTCAGCGTTCGAGGGTGAGCACCACCAGCTCCGGCGGGTCGTTGACACGGATCGGCGCGACCGAGTTGCCCAGGCCGCGGCTGACCACCAGGGCCGTCCCCTCGCGCCGGTGGACGCCCTCCGTGTACCGCGGCAGGAGCCCCTGGTCCGGGGCGATCAGCCCGCCGATCAGCGGCAGCCTCACCTGGCCCCCGTGGGCGTGGCCGGCCAGCACCACGTCCATGCCGGCCGCCGCGTACTCGTCGATCATCTCGGGCCGGTGGGAGAGGAGCACCGTGAACGGTGCTCCTCCTGTCCCGGCCGCGGCGTCGAGGTCCTCGCGCAGCGCCTGGAGGCGACGCTGGGTGCGCTGCTGCTCGGTCCCCTCCGGGCGCTGCTCCCCGGGGGCCAGGACGCGCGGGTCGTCGATCCCGGCGATCGCCAGGCGTGCCCCCTCGCGCTGCAGCACGACCGCGTCGCCGCGCAGCACCACCGCCCCGCGCGCCTCGAGACCGTGCAGGAGCTCCGGCGTGGCCGGGAACTTCTCCTCATGGTTGCCGGTCACGTAGTAGACCGGGGCGATCCGGGTGAGGTCCTCGACGAGGTCGAGGGCCACCTCCGGGCCGGCACTGGTGCGGTCGACGACGTCGCCGGTCACGGCGATCGCGTCGGGACGGGCCTGCCGGACCGCCTCGACCAGCCGGGCGTTGTCCTCCCCGAAGCTGCGGGAGTGCAGGTCCGAGACCTGGACGATCCGGAAGCCGGAGAACTCCTCCGGCAGCGTCGCCGCGGCGACGGTGACCTGCGTGGTCACCAGGCGATGGTTGTCCCACACCAGCCAGCCGCCCACCAGGGCCGCCAGCAGCGCCCCGACGACGCTCGAGCGCAGCAGGGCCCGGCCGAGGCGCCCGCGCGGGCGCCGGGGCCCGATCTGCGGGGCGGCGGTGCTCAGCGGAGCGGTCACCGCACGGGGATGCCCGCAGCGGACAGGGAGTCCTTGGCGTCGCCGATCGTCATCTGGCCGAAGTGGAAGACGCTCGCGGCGAGGACGGCATCGGCCCCCGCCTCCACCGCGGGCGGGAAGTGCGCGGCGGTGCCCGCTCCTCCCGAGGCGATCAGCGGCAGCGTCGTCGCGGCCCGCGCACCGCGGATCAGCTCCAGGTCGAAGCCATCCTCGGTGCCGTCGGCGTCCATGGAGTTCAGCAGGATCTCCCCGGCCCCGAGCCGGGTGACCTCCGCGATCCACTCGAGCGCATCGATGCCGGTGCCGCGGCGGCCGCCGTGGGTGGTGACCTCGAAGCCGCTGCCGGTGCGGGCCGGTCCGTCGGGGGTGTCCTCGGTGACGCGGCGCGCGTCGATCGAGAGCACCAGCACCTGGTTCCCGAAGCGCTCGGCGATCTCGGTGATGACCTCGGGGCGGGCGATCGCGGCGGTGTTCACCCCGCACTTGTCCGCGCCGGCCCGCAGCAGCTGGTCGACGTCCGCCGGGGTGCGCACCCCGCCGCCGACGGTCAGCGGGATGAAGATCTGCTCGGCGGTGCGGGAGACGACGTCGAGCATGGTCGCGCGGCCTCCGCTGGAGGCGGTGACGTCCAGGAAGGTCAGCTCATCGGCTCCCATGGCCTCGTAGCGGCCCGCCAGCTCGACCGGGTCCCCGGCGTCGCGCAGGTTGCGGAAGTTGACGCCCTTGACGACGCGGCCGTCGTCGACGTCCAGACACGGGATCACTCGCACGGCAAGGCTCATCGCTCCTCCTGGGGCATCGCGGGGATCGGGGCTGCGCCCGGGGTCGGTGTCGCCGGCGCCGAGGTCGCCGCGGCAGCGGGCTCAGGCATCGATGCGCTCGCGGTCCAGCTCCTCGGCGCCCTCGATGATGAACTGCTTGCGCGGGGCCACCTCGGATCCCATGAGCAGCTCGAACATCGTCGCGGCGGCCTCGGCGTCCTCGATCCGCACCCGGCGCAGAGTCCGGTGCGCCGGGTCCATGGTGGTGTCCGCGAGCTGGTCCGCGTCCATCTCCCCCAGGCCCTTGTAGCGCTGGATCGGCTCCTTGTACCGCTTGCCGCGCTTCTCGAGGTTCTTCAGCAGCGCGTTGAGCTCCGTCTCGGTGTAGGTGTACACGAGCTCGTTCTTCTTCGATCCGCCGTGGATGATCTCCACGCGGTGCAGCGGCGGGACCGCGGCGTACACGCGGCCGGCCTCGACCAGGGGCCGCATGTACCGGTGGAACAGGGTCAGCAGCAGGGTGCGGATGTGCGCGCCGTCGACGTCCGCGTCGGTCATCATCACGATCTTGCCGTAGCGGGCGGCCTCGAGGTCGAAGGTGCGTCCCGACCCGGCGCCGATCACCTGGATGATCGCCGCGCACTCGGTGTTCTTGAGCATGTCCGTGATGGACGCCTTCTGCACGTTGAGGATCTTGCCGCGGATCGGCAAGAGCGCCTGATGCTCGGAGTTGCGGGCGTTCTTCGCGGTGCCCAGCGCGCTGTCGCCCTCGACGATGAACAGCTCGCTGCGCTCGACGTCGGTGGAGCGGCAGTCGGCGAGCTTGGTGGGCATGGTCGAGGACTCCAGGGCGTTCTTGCGCCGCGAGACCTCCTTGTGCATGCGCGCGGCGATGCGGGCGCGCATCTCCGAGACCACCTTGTCCACCACCAGGGCGGCCTGCTCCTTCTCCCCCTTCTTCGAGGAGGTGAGGAACTCGGTCAGGCGCTCCTCGACGACCCGGGCGACGATCGCGCGGATCGCCGGGGTCCCCAGGATCTCCTTGGTCTGGCCCTCGAACTGCGGCTCGTCGATCCGGACGGTGATCACGGCGGTGAGCCCCGCGAGGGTGTCGTCCTTCTCGATCTTCTCGTTCTTCGCGTTGAACTTCACCCGGCGCGCCTGGTTCTCGATCTGCTTGCGCAGCGTCTTGACCAGGGCCTGCTCGAAGCCGGCGACGTGCGTGCCGCCCTTGGGGGTGGCCACGATGTTCACGTACGAGCGCAGCGTCGTCTCGTAGTCCGCGCCCCAGCGCAGGGCGATGTCGACCTCGCACTGCCGCTCCACGTCCGTGGAGACCATGTGCCCCTGCGCGTCCAGCACCGGGATCGTCTCGGTGTAGTCGCCCGTGCCGGTCAGGCGGATCACGTCGGTGATCCGCTCGTCCTGGGCGAGGTACTCGACGTACTCCGCGATGCCGCCCTCGTAGCGGTAGGTGCGGTTCTCCGGCTGCTCCGGCGTGCGCTCGGGGCGCTGGTCGGAGACGGTCACCTCGAGGCCGGGCACGAGGAAGGCCGTCTGGCGGGCACGGCGGGAGAGCTCCTCGATGGAGAAGTGGCTGCCCTTGACGAAGATCTGCGGATCCGCCCAGTAGCGCACCCGGGTGCCGGTCACGCCGCGCTTGGCCTTGCCGACGATCCGCAGCTCGGCGGGGCCGTCCGCTGGGGTGAACGGGGCGTCCGGTCCGGCGGCGACGGAGTCGTCGAAGACGCCGGGCACGCCCCGCTGGAAGGACATGGCGTAGGTCTTGCCGGAGCGGTCGACCTCGACGTCCAGCCGCGCGGACAGGGCGTTGACGACCGAGGCGCCCACCCCGTGCAGGCCGCCGGAGGCGGCGTACGAGCCGCCGCCGAACTTCCCGCCCGCGTGGAGCTTGGTGTAGACCACCTCGACGCCGGTCAGCCCCGTGCGGGGCTCCACGTCCACCGGGACGCCGCGCCCGCGGTCGTGGACCTCGACGGAGCCGTCGTCGTGGAGGATCACGCGGATCGCCTGGCCGAAGCCGCCGAGCGCCTCGTCCACGGCGTTGTCGAGGATCTCCCAGAGGCAGTGCATGAGGCCGCGGGAGTCGGTCGAGCCGATGTACATGCCCGGGCGCTTGCGCACCGCCTCGAGGCCCTCGAGCACCTGCAGGTGCTGGGCGTCATACGCAGAGATGGAAGGAGTCACCTGGCCGATTCTACGGCGCGCCGGCCCCCGAACCCGGGAACGACCTGCCTCGGCGTGACGCGGGCTACCTCCGCGGTGTCCGGTTTGCGCGGTGAGCGAACCGGGGCCCCGCATCCGTGTGCGCGGCCGCGCGGGGTGCTTGAATGTGGGGCATGAACATGACCCTCGAAGCTCCGCGACTGACCGCCGACGACCGCTGCGACCGCTGCGGCGCCCAGGCGTACGTCAAGGTCGTCCTCACCGCCGGGGGCGAGCTGATGTTCTGCGGGCACCATGCGCGTGCGCATGCCGATGCCCTGCAGCCCCTCGCCTCCGAGGTCATCGACGAGACCGAGCGCCTGCACGCCAAGCCTGAGCCCGTCGAGGACTGATCGTCCTCCCCCGCAGGGCCCCGCACCGTCCCGGTGCGGGGCCCTCGTGCGATCGGCGCCCTCCCCTGGGGCTGCTCGTCGCAGGAGTCCTCACGGCAGCCGTCACGGAGGAGGTCATCTTCCGCGCGGTGCCGATGGAGCTGCTGCTGCGCCGCCGGTTCCCGTCCTGGGCGGCCGTGCTGGTCCCCCTGATCGCGTTCACCCTCGCCCACGCCGGGTCGTGGAGCCCGGCGCACGTGGTCGGGGTCGTGATGCCGCTCGGGTTGCTGCTGGGGCTGGTGTACCTGCGCTGGCGCAGCCTGGGCATGTGCATGGTGGTGCACCTGCTCGTCGACGCCCCGCTCGTCCTCGTCGCGATCGCGGCCGGCTGATCGAGGGCGGACCGCCGGTGCGGCTCCCGCCCCGACCCCGTGCGCGTCCCGCCCCGACCCCGGGGCCTTCCGGCCCCGATCCCGAGGCCCTTCCGTGCGCCGACGGGTGCCGCCCGGGCTCCCGATGCCAGCAGGCCGGGCCCCCGAAGGGTGCCCGGCCTGCTGGGTCATGCGTGCGGCGAGGAGCTCAGTCGAGGTAGTCGCGCAGCACCTGCGACCGCGAGGGGTGACGCAGCTTGCTCATCGTCTTCGACTCGATCTGGCGGATCCGCTCGCGGGTCACGCCGTAGACCTTGCCGATCTCGTCGAGGGTCTTGGGCTGGCCGTCCTCGAGGCCGAAGCGCATGGAGACGACGCCCGCCTCCCGCTCGGAGAGGGTGTCCAGCACCGAGTGGAGCTGCTCCTGCAGGAGGGTGAAGCTCACCGCGTCCGCGGGGACGACGGCCTCGGAGTCCTCGATCAGGTCGCCGAACTCGCTGTCGCCGTCCTCGCCCAGGGGCGTGTGCAGGGAGATGGGCTCGCGGCCGTACTTTTGGACCTCGACGACCTTCTCGGGGGTCATGTCGAGCTCCTTGGCGAGCTCCTCCGGGGTGGGCTCGCGCCCGAGGTCCTGGAGCATCTGGCGCTGCACGCGGGCGAGCTTGTTGATGACCTCGACCATGTGCACGGGGATGCGGATGGTGCGGGCCTGGTCGGCCATGGCGCGGGTGATCGCCTGACGGATCCACCACGTCGCGTAGGTCGAGAACTTGTAGCCCTTGGTGTAGTCGAACTTCTCGACCGCACGGATCAGACCGAGGTTGCCCTCCTGGATCAGGTCCAGGAACAGCATGCCGCGGCCGGTGTACCGCTTGGCGAGGGAGACGACCAGGCGGAGGTTCGCCTCGAGCAGGTGATCCTTCGCGGCGCGGCCGTCCTCGACGATGATCGCGAGCTCGCGGCCGGCCTTGGTGCGCACGATCGACTCGTCGCGCTTGAGCTGCTGCTCCGCGAAAAGGCCCGCCTCGATGCGCTCGGCGAGCTCGACCTCCTGGGCCGCGTTCAGCAGGGCGACCTTTCCGATCTGCTTGAGGTAGTCCTTGACCGGATCGGCGGTCGCGCCGGCGGTGACGACCTGCTGGGCCGGGGCGTCGTCGTCGGTGGCGGTGAAGACGAAGCCGCCGGCGGCCTCGGCCTCGGTGTCCTTGGCCGCCGTGTCCTTGGAATCCTTGGACTCGTCCTCGGTCACCTCGTCCTCGCGCGGCTCCTCGGCCCCGTCCGGGGCCTCGGAGGCGGAAGTCTTGGCCGCGGCGGCCTTGCTGGTCCTCTTCGCAGGAGCCTTGCGCGGGGCCTTCTTCGCCGCAGCGGACTTCCCGGGCTGCTCCTCGGACACGGCCGCGTCCTCCCCGGCGGGGGTCGAGGTGCTCGTGCTCCGCGAGGTGGAGGTGGTCTTGGTCTTCGTGGGAGGGGTCACGCAGTTCCTTCTTCCGGCGGGCAGAGCGAGGGCTGCCTCGCAGTGCACAGGCGTTCGGTGGTCGGCGAGGCTCAGGGCACCGGCGTGGGCGCGAGCAGGGGGACACGGACTCGCGGCGCTCTGACGGACGGTGCGCATGGGCCTGACAAGTATAACGCCACGAGGGCGTTCCTATTCCCACCGCCCTCCGTCCGGAGGGGCCGCGGGTCACGGGCGGGGATCGGCCGTGGGCGCTGCGGCGTCGTCACCGGCAGCGGGCGGCGCGGGACGAGGATCAGGCGGCGGCGTGGCTGCGCGCCGCATCCTTGACGGCGAGGACGGGGCACGGCGCCCCGAGCAGCACGCGACGGGCTGCGGCGCCGAGGTTCAGCTTGCCGATCGGCGACTTGCGGCGCAGTCCGATCACCAGCAGGCTCGCGGAGACCTTCTGGGCCGCCTCGAGCAGGAACTCCCCCGCGTCGTCGCAGGTGCTGGACAGGACCCGCATCGGGGGCAGCTCGCCCTCGGCGAGCTGGTCGACCTCGGCGCGCACCTGCTCCTCGGTCGGCACGGTCTTGCCCCGCTCGGGGTCGTGGTAGGCGTAGGCCGCGACCACGAGATCCTCCTTCAGGCTGCGCGCTTCGCGGATCCCGGCCCGCAGGGCGGCGGTGCCCTGCGCGGACGGTGCATATCCCACCACGATGCTCATGTTCGATCGGCTCCCCTTCGACGTGCTCCGGACGGTCACCGGCCGGGTGCACGGTCGCACACCTGCGCCGTCCGCGCGACCCGATCGGCCCCCAGCTTAGCGCTCCCGGCACGACGCCGTCGCACCGGTGCGACGGCCGTGCTCCGGGTCCGGCTCAGGCGTCCTCGAGGAGATGGGCGATCCACCGCTCCAGATCGGGATTGGTCACCAGGAAGGCGTCGTGGCCGATGGGCGAGGTCTCGACCCTCCAGGTCGCTCCCGGCACGCCGTCGCGGATCTCCCGCACGAGCGGGACCGGGAAGAGACGATCGGACTCGATCGCCACGACCAGGGTCCGCGCGGTGATCCGGGCGAGGCCCGCAGCCGTCCCGCCCCGACCGCGTCCCACGTCATGGCTGTTCATGGTCCGGACCAGCACGCGGTAGGAGTTCGCGTCGAAGCGGCGGGCCAGCTTCGTCGCATGGTGGTCCAGGTAGCTGGTCACCTGCGGATAGTCGGGCCGTTCGCGCCCGTCCGTTCCGGGCTGGAGGCGGTTGCCGAAGCGCTCCTCGAGCTCGAGGGCGCTGCGGTAGGTGGTGTGCGCGATCCGCCGTGCGACGCCGAGGCCGCGGTGCGGGCCGGAGCCGTCGGGCTGGTCGTAGTAGTCGCCGCCGAGGAAGCCGCCGTCGGCCTCGATCGCGGCCAGCTGGGCGCTGTTCCAGGCGATCTGGTCGGCGCTGGCCCGGGCGCTCGTCGCGATCACGGCCAGGCGCTCGACCTGATCCGGCAGCGTGGCCGCCCATTCCAGGGCCCGCATCCCGCCCATGGACCCGCCGATGACCAGGGCCCACCGCGAGACCCCCAGCGCCCGGCTCAGCAGGGCCTCGGCGGCGACCTGGTCGCGCACCGTGATGCCGGGGAAGCGGGAGGCCCAGCGCCGGCCGTCGGGCGCCGGGCTGGCGGGGCCGGTCGAGCCCTGGCAGCCGCCGAGCACGTTGGGGGCGACGACGAAGTAGCGGTCGGTGTCCACCGGGCGCCCGGGGCCGACCAGCTCCTCCCACCAGCCGGCGGTGGGGTGCGCCGCCGAGGCGGGGCCCCGGACATGGGAGTCCCCGGTCAGGGCATGGAGCACGAGGACGGCGTTGTCGCCCGCGGGCGACAGCTCGCCCCACGTCTCGTAGGCGAGGGTCACGTCCGGCAGCACGCTCCCCGACTCCAGCGGGAGGTCGCCCAGCGGGGCGAAGAGACGTGCGCCGGGCCCCTGGTCGGGGGTCCAGGCACCGGAGGCGGGAACGAGCTGTGTGCGTGGCTGCACGGTCGTCATCGCGCCCCTCTCCTCGGCGGCTCCGACGGGACGGCGGCTGCGGCGGCTCAGGTGCGCGCATGCCATGCCGGCCGGATCGGGGCCATGGTCATCTGGTCCAGACAGAGTGCCAGACCGTGGTCCGGCAGGTCTTCCAGCACCTCCTGCGCGAGCTCCGCCGCCGTGGCGTACCGCAGGTTCCACCAGGCGAGCACGGACAGCACGCAGGTGAGGGAGACCCATGCCTGGTCGGCATGGCCCGGCCCTCCCGTCCCCTGCGGATCCCGGGCCAGCCGACGCAGCGTCCCGAGCCCTTCATACCAGTGACCACCTGCGCAGATGCGCTGATGAGGTCGCGCCGACGGGTCCGTCAGCATGGCGTCGACGCCGGCACCGGAGCTGAGCTCGCGGCCCTTGTGGGACGGGAACGCGAGAGCCAGGAGCGTGTCGATCGCATCGACCGCATCGCAGAGATCCAGGAACGCCGCGACGTGTTCACAGTCCGTCATGTGCTCGTCGGTGCCGGGCCGGTGGGCCCCGCGCGCGAGGCGCGAGAGGGCCGCCAGGGCCCGCTCCCAGGCCAGCTCCAGCGGAGGCGCCGGCAGCCGTCCGCGCAGGGCGGCGATCCGAGGCCGGGCCTCCTCCAGCGCGGCCTCGACCTGGGGGCGGTCCACCGGCAGCGTGCGCCCCTCGGCAACGGCCTGCGCGGCCACGAGGGTGGAGTCCAGCGGCGGCAGGACCTCCGGAGGGCCGATCGCGAGATCGAAGGAGGGCTCCTCCCCTCGACCGGCCCCCGGGACCGGGCGCAGGAGGACGTCGATCGCCCGCTCGTGGGCGAGCACCCACAGCTCGGGGATGTCGAAGGGGTGCGGCGCGCGCTCGCTCGCCGTGGCGAGGACGAGAGCGCACCAGCCGATCGCCTCGGCGACATCGGCCTCACGGGGGCCCCTCTCGTAGCCGTCGCCGAGGACCACCAGGCCGAAGGCGCCCGTGCAGCCCTGGCGCGCCATCTGGTCCAGCAGGTCCTCGACCAGCTCGGCCTGCGGTCCGCCGTGGTCCTCCACGGGGATGCGGGTGACCACGGGGCTCGAGCGCCGGCCGGCGTGCCCGATGAGGATCAGGCAGTCGCGGGCGACGGCGCCCATGGCCATCCGGGCCTCGGCCAGGAGCTCGGCCGGGGAGTCTGCCCGGAGCGTCCGGGCGGGGGTCTGCGCGGTGCGCTGCGAAGTTCTCATACCGAGACGATCCCGGATCCCGCGCTGCCCCGCGGGCCCGGGGCCGGCTCTGTGGACAACCGGCCCGTGCCGGCTGCTGCGCGGCCGATGGGGAGGAGGAGCGACCCGCGCCCCGGCCGCTCGGCCCCGCGGCGGCCGATGCTCCCGCCGCGGCGTGGGAGGATCGAGCGCGTCCGATCTCCGAAGGAGCCCTGCATGCCCGACCACCCCGAGGTCCTGTCCGAGCGCGCCGTCGCCGCGGTGCGCGAGCAGCTGCGCGCCCACCTCGACCGGCAGCGCCAGGTGATGGCCGCCGTCGCGCCGGAGGTCCTGCGCATGGACGAGGATCTCGAGGCCTACCTCGGGGGCGGCAAGATGCTGCGTCCCCTGTTCTGCTACTGGGGCGGGGTCGCCGTCCACGGGGCGGAGCTCTCGGACGGCGCCGCGGCCGACCTCGCCCGCGCCGGCGCCGCCATCGAGCTGGTCCAGGCCGCGGCGCTGCTGCACGACGACGTGATCGACCATTCGCCCACCCGCCGCGGCCGGCCCGCCGCGCACATGGCCGCCGCCGCCCGCCACCGCGCCGATGCGCTCTCCGGCAGCTCCGAGGACTTCGGCGAGGCCTTCGCGATCATCCTGGGCGACCTCGCCCTGGCCTGGTCCGAGCAGCTCTTCTCCGAGATCGACCGGGATCACGCCGTCGCCGGGCGGGAGGAGTTCGACCTGCTGCGCACCGAGGTCATGGGCGGGCAGTACCTGGACGTCCTCCACCAGGCCGGGGGGTTCGCCTCGGCGGGCACCCCGGAGGAGGCGGCGATGGCCGTGATCCGGTGGAAGACCGTCCCCTACACCGTCCTGCGACCGCTGCGCATGGGGGCCGCGCTGATGGGGGCGAGCACGCCGCAGCTCGACCTGCTGGAGCGCTGGGCCGTCGCCATCGGCACCGCGTTCCAGCTGCGGGACGACCTGCTCAGCGTGGTCGGGGACCCGCAGCGGACGGGAAAGCCCGTGGGCGGCGACATCGTCGAGGGGAAGCGCACGGTCGTCCTCGCCCGGGCGCTCGAGGCCGCCGATGCGGGCCAGCGCGCGGCGCTGGAGGCCGCGCTCGGCGATCCGTCCGCGGATCCCGAGGCGATCGCCGCGGCCCATGCGGTGCTGGTGGGCACCGGAGCCGTGGACAGCGTGCGGGCGGACGTGGAGCGCCTGGCCCGGGAGGCGGCGGCGCTGATGGACGCGGACGACCTGCTCCGCCCGCTGGGCCGCGCAGGGCTCGGCGCCCTCGCGGACGCGGCCACCGACCTGTCGGTGCTGCGGCCCTCCTGAGACGGAGCGCCCAGGTCAGAAGGCGAGCGCCTGGGCGGCCCTCCTGAGGCGGAGCGCCCAGGTCAGAAGGCGAGCGCCTGGGCCCGTCGGCGCACCTCGCCGCGCTGCCCGCGGCGCAGATGGTCGATGGGGCGGCCGGGGAGCGTCTCGTCCTCGGTGAAGAGCCAGGCGAGGATCTCCTCGTCGGCGAAGCCGCCGTCGCGCAGGACGGTGATGGTCCCGGCCAGGTGCGGGGCGATCTCCCCGTCGACGATCAGCTCCGCGGGGACGGAGCGGACCACGGGATCGCCGCGGCGGATCGAGATGAGCTGGCCCTCGTCGATCAGACGGCGGACCTTGGAGACCTCCACGCCGAGCTTCTCGGCGGCATCGGGCAGGTTCAGCCACGCGGGGATGAGGGAGTCGAGAGCGTTCACCGCACCAGGGTGCCACATCCGGCGGCGTCCCCGGGGCCCGGAGGTGGGGGGCTTGTGAGGGAAACGTGCGCGCCGCTGTGTCGCACGGGGATCCTCGCCGCGCACGGACCTACAGTGGCAGCGTGAGCGCTCAGCCGACGACCTCTCCCGACACCGGGATGCTGCTCGACGGCCGCTACCGGGTCGGGGAGCTCGTCGCCCGGGGCGGGATGGCCTCCGTGCATCGGGGGCACGACCAGCGACTGGACCGCAGCGTCGCCCTCAAGATCATGCATCCCCACCTCGCGGTGGACGAGGAGTTCCGCCGCCGGTTCGCCCGGGAGGCGCGCAGCGTCGCCCGTCTCGCCCACCGTCACGTGGTCGGCGTGTTCGACCAGGGCGAGGACGGAGACCGCATCTACCTGGCCATGGAGCTGGTCGAGGGCGGGACGCTGCGCAACCGCATCTCCCGGCAGGGCCAGCTGACGGTCCGGGACGCGCTCGAGGTGACCGGGGCGGTGCTGGAGGCGCTCTCGGCCGCCCACCGCGCCGGCATCGTGCACCGGGACATCAAGCCGGAGAACATCCTCCTGTCCGACGACGGCCAGGTGAAGGTCGCCGATTTCGGGCTCGCCCGGCTGATCGGCACGGCCGCGTCCTCGGCGACCGGGACCCTGCTGGGCACGGTCGCCTACGTCAGCCCCGAGGTCGTCACGCGCGGGGTCAGCGACGAGCGCAGCGACCTCTACTCCCTGGGCGTGGTGCTCTACGAGATGCTCGTGGGCACGCAGCCCTACACCGGCGAGGCGGCGGTGCACATCGCCTTCCAGCACGTGCACGAGGACATCCCCGCCCCCTCGCTGCGGGCTCCGCACGTCCCCCAGGGCGTGGACTCCCTGGTCACCTGGTGCTGCGCGCGCACCCCCTCCTCGCGTCCGGCGAGCGCCGAGGAGGCGCTGGAGAGCGTGCGGGACCTCCTGCGCACCGTCCCCGACAGCGTGCTGGACGCGGCACCGCTCACCGCCGAGCGGGTGCACACCCAGGACCTGCCGCACCTGACCGCGAGCCTGGACGAGGTCGACCTCGCCCAGGACGGCGCCGTGCGCTCCTTCCCGGAGGGGCTCGCCGCCCGGGCGCAGCGGTCGCTGGGCGACGCAGAGCCCGGCGCGGACGGCGAGGCCGCGGCCGGCGCCCCCGCGGGCCGGGATCCCGACGGGCCGGACGACGCGGATCTGGGCGCCGTGGACCTGCACGTCCCGCTCCCCCGCGTCCCCGACGGCCGCCATCTCGCCGTGCCGCGGCGCGGCCCCTCGCCGGCGGTGCGCATCCTCGGGCTCGCCGCGGTCCTGGCCCTGCTGGCCGGGGCGGGCCTCGCCGGATGGCGCTGGTACGCGACGGCGGGCCCCGGCGGCGACCGCGTCGTCCCCGTGCTCCAGGGGGAGCAGCTCGCGGACGCCGAGGCGGAGCTCGCCTCGCGGGACCTCGGCACGCGGACCCAGGAGCAGTTCAGCGACTCGGTCCCGGCCGGGGAGATCATCTCCGCCTCCCCCGAGCCCGGCGCCGTCATCAAGCGCGACACCCCGGTGACGATCATCGTGTCCACCGGGCCGCAGACCTTCGCCGTGCCCGACGTCACCGGCCAGGACCTGGAGACCGCCACCGCCGCCCTCGAGGACGCGGGGTTCGTCCTCGCGCAGGGCGAGCCCGCCTACTCCGAGGACGTCCCCGAGGGCTCGGTGATCTCCCAGTCCACCCCGGGCGATGCCGAGGCCCTGCCCGCCGGGGGCGTCGTCACCGTCGTCCTCTCGCAGGGCCGCGAACCGATCCCGGTCGCCGACCAGCGCGGCAAGGGCTACGACACCGCGACCGCACAGCTCGAGGACGCCGGCCTGCAGGTGACCACCAGCTGGGCGTTCTCCGCGACCGTGCCGCGCGGTGCGATCATCTCCCAGGATCCCGTGGGCGGCACGCTGCATCGCGGGGACACCGTCTCGCTGGTGATCTCGAAGGGGCAGGAGCTGGTCACGGTCCCCGCGGTGACGGGGAGCACGGAGGCCGAGGCCCGTGCCGCCCTGGAGGCGGCGGGCCTGCAGGTGGTGGTGAGCAAGCCCGCCGGCACCCCCGCCACGGCCCTCGTGTCCGCGCAGTCCGAGGTCGAGGGGACCCGGCTGGCCAAGGGCTCGACCGTCACCATCACGCTCCCCTGAACCCGGACGCGGACGGGCCCTCCCGCCGCGCGGCAGGAGGGCCCGTCCCGGGCGGCGCGGGTCAGCGCCTGCCGAGCATCTCCGCGACGAGGAAGGCCAGCTCGAGGGACTGCTGGTGGTTCAGGCGGGGATCCACCAGGGTCTCGTAGCGGCGCTCGAGCCCGGCCTCGTCGATCTCCCCGGCCCCGCCGAGGACCTCGGTGACGTCGTCGCCGGTGAGCTCCATGTGCAGCCCGGCCGGAACCGTGCCCGCGGCACGGTGCACCTCGAAGAAGCCGACGACCTCGTCCACGATGTCCTCGAAGCGGCGGGTCTTGTAGCCGTTGGAGGAGGTGATGGTGTTGCCGTGCATCGGGTCCGTGACCCAGGCGACCTGCGCCCCGGCATCACGCACGCCCTCGACCAGGCGCGGTAGGCGCTCGCGGATCTTCGAGGCGCCCATGCGGGTGACGAAGGTGAGGCGGCCGGGCTCGCGCTCGGGGTCGAGCTTGTCGATCAGCCGCAGCGCGTCGTCCACGCTCGCCTCCGGCCCGAGCTTCACGCCGATCGGGTTGCGGATGCGGGACATGAACTCCACGTGCGCCCCGTCCAGCTGGCGGGTGCGCTCGCCGATCCACAGGAAGTGGCCGGAGCAGCCGTAGATCTCACCGGTGCGGGAATCGATGCGGGCGAGCGCCTCCTCGTAGTCCAGCAGCAGCGCCTCGTGCGAGGAGTAGAACTCGACGACCTTGAGCGCGTCGAAGTCCGCGCCGATCGCGGCCATGAAGCGGATCGCCTTGTCGATCTCCGCGGCGAGCTGCTCGTACCGGTCGTACCCCGGCCCGGAGATGAAGCCCTGGTTCCAGGAGTGCACCTCGCGCAGGTCGGCGAAGCCTCCGCTGGTGAACGCGCGCAGGAGGTTCAGCGTCTGGGCGCTGGTGGTGTACGTCTTCCACAGCCGCTCCGGGTCCGGGACCCGGGACTGCTCGGTGAAGGCGTAGCCGTTGACCGCGTCGCCGCGGTAGGTGGGCAGGGTGACCCCGTCCCGGGTCTCGGTGTCCGCGGAGCGGGGCTTGGCGAACTGGCCGGCCATCCGGCCCATCTTCACCACGGGCACGGAGGCCCCGTAGGTGAGCACGGCGGACATCTGCAGGATCGTGCGGATCTTGTTGCGGATCCGGTTGGCGCTGGAGTCCTCGAACGTCTCGGCGCAGTCTCCTCCCTGCAGGAGGAAGGCCTCGCCCGTGGCGGCGGCCGCCAGTCGATGGCGCAGCACGTCGACCTCGCCGGCGAACACCAGCGGCGGAGCCGAGCGGAGGGCGCCGAAGACCCGGCCGAGCTCGGCCTCGTCGGGCCACGTCGGCTGCTGGACACGGGGCAGCTCGCGCCACGAGCCGAGGGCCGCCAGCTCGTCGCTGGAGGCGGACAGGTCGAAGTCGTGCGCCCGGGCCGGGCTGTCGCGCAGGAATGAGTTCACCCCACCAGGGTAGGCGATCGGGCGTCACGTCCCGTGCCGGGCCCGGGCGCTGGACGCGGACGGCTCAGGCGTCCCGGGACCCGTCCTGCGACGCCGCCTTCTGCCGCGCCTTGACCACGGTCGCGTACTCGTCGACGTACTCCTGGCCGGACATCGCGCGGATCGCCGCGATGACCTCGTCGGTGACGCGGCGCAGCACCTCGGCCTCGGACAGCCCGGCGCTGCGCGCGATCACGCCCTCCACGTCGACCGGCTCCCCGACCAGCGCGACGATGCGGGGCCGCCGGCGCGGCAGGAGGCGGCCCTGGCTGGCCTCGAAGGCGCCGATCATCGCGACCGGCACGACCGGGGCGCCGGAGGCCAGCGCCAGGCGGGCGACACCGGTCTTGCCCCGGTACAGCCGCCCGTCCGGGCTGCGGGTGCCCTCGGGGTAGATCCCCAGCACGTCGCCGCGCACCAGCACGCTGAGCCCGGCGTCGATCGCGCCCTGCGCGGCGCCGCCGCCGGAGCGGTCCACGGGCATCACCCGCAGCTGGCGCATGATCGCCCCGATGATCCGGGCCGGCACGGAGCGGCCATGGAAGAGATCCGCCTTGCCCAGGAAGTGCACGGTCCGCTCGAGCTGCGCGGGCAGGAAGACGGTGTCGGCCCACGAGAGGTGGTTGCTGGCCAGGATCACCGCACCCGTGCGCGGGATCCGTTCCGCCCCGCGGATCCGCGGGGCCCAGACCAGCCGCATGACGGCGGCGACCGGCGGCTTCGCGAGCTCATACAGCATCTGGGGGCACCTTCGAGGGGTCGCAGGGAGCGGGCCGCATGCGATCGGCGTCCTGGGGTGCGACGATGGACCCATGGCGTTCAGCGAACTGTCCCGCCCCTGGCGCATGCGAGGCGACTATAACCCGCGCGGCGGGCTCCTCCTGTGCCACGGGTTCACCGGGGCGCCGCAGTCGATGCGCCCCTGGGCGGAGCACCACGCCGCCGCGGGGTGGGAGGTGTCCCTGCCTCTGCTGCCCGGCCATGCGACCACGTGGCAGGAGATGACCCGCACCACCCGCCACGACTGGTACGGCGAGGTCCGGCAGGCGGCGCTGGAGCTGCTCGAGCGGCACGAGCGGATCGCCGTGGCGGGGATGTCCATGGGCGGCACGCTGTCCCTCGCCCTGGCCCAGGACCCGATGATCGCGCCGCGCCTGCGGGCTCTGGCGCTGGTCAACCCCGCGGCGACGGTGCCCCGGGCCGCAGTCCTCGCGCCCGTCCTGTGGCCCCTGGTGCGCTCCCTGCCGGCGATCGCCTCGGACATCGCCGCCCCGGGGCAGATCGAGGAGGCCTATGAGCGCACGCCCCTGCGATCGGTCGCCCAGCTGCGGGCGCTCACCGCGCAGGTGCGCCGCGCGCTGCACCGCGTCAGGACTCCCCTGCTCCTGGCGACCTCCCCGCAGGACCATGTCGTCGATCCGCGCGACAGCGACCTCATCGCCGCGCGGGTCGGCGGGGCGGTGGAGCGCCTGCGCCTTCCCGACAGCCATCACGTGGCGACCCTCGATCACGACGCCCCGCGCTTCTTCGAGGCCTCGCTGCGCTTCCTCGAGGAGACGCCCCGATGACCGAACGGCCATCCGCCCGTCCTCCCCATCGGGACGACGACGAGATCGCGGCGGAGTTCGCCCGCATCCTCAACGACGAGGGGCTCGCCCTGCGCCCCGGGACCGCCCCGCACGAGCCTCCTGCCCTGCCCCCGGCGTCCTCGGGCAGCGCGGACTCCCCGCCGTCGCCGACGCCCGAGGAGCGGGAGGCCCACCGCGCCCGGGCGCGGGCGGCGCACCCGTCCTCCCGGCGGCTGCCGCCGGAGAGCTCGCCCGAGGACGCGGACGACGACGTCCTGCTCGGGGATTTCGAGCCGCCGGACCCCGACATCGCCCCGCCGTCGGACGGGGCGATGTGGGCCTGGGGCGCGCTGATCGCAGGGGTCGTCATGCTCCTGCTGACGGCCACCACCGACCTGCTGCCGTCCTGGTGCGGGCCGCTGGGCGGGGCGATCGCCGTCGGCGGCCTGGTGGCCCTGCTGCTGCGGGTCCCCCGGGGCCGGGACCCGTTCGACGACGGCGCCCAGGTCTAGCGCGGGGCCGGGGCCGCCCGACCCCGCGGACGAGGGCTCAGCGGGCCAGGTCGGCCGCTCCGATCATCCCGGCCTCGTTCCCGGTGCTGGCCACGACGAACGGGGCCAGGGTCCGATGCGCCCGGGCGGTGAGGTGGCGGTCGTAGGCGTCGCGCGCGGGGTCCAGCAGCAGATCGCCCGCCGCAGAGACGCCGCCGCCGATCACGATGGTCCCCGGGTCCAGCAGGGCCGCGATGCTCGCGGCCCCGAAGCCGAGCCACTCGCCCAGGTGGGCCAGCAGCGCCCGAGCGCCCGCATCGCCCTGCTCGGCGAGGTGGGTGATCAGCGGGCCGTCGATCTTCTTCGGGTCGCCGTCCGCCGCGGCCAGCAGCGGGGCGTAGAGCTCGTGTCCGGTCCGGGCACGGCGGCGCGCCGAGCGCACCAGCGCCGTCCCGGAGGTGTACTGCTCCAGGCATCCCTGGCGGCCGCAGCCGCACCACTGCCCATCGGGCACCGCGGTCATGTGGGCGACCTCGCCGGCGAAGCCGCCCTCGCCGCGCACCAGGCCGCCCTCGAGGACGAGCGCGCCGCCGAGGCCGGTGCCGACGGTGAGCATGAGCATGTTGCGCGAGTCACGGGCCGCGCCGAAGCGGTACTCGGCCCAGCCCGCCGCGTTGGCGTCGTTCTCCACCACGACCGGCAGGTCCAGCTGCGACTCGACGTCATCGGCCAGCGCGCAGTCCCGCCAGGCGAGGTTCGCGGCGAACACGACCGTGCGCCGGTCGGAGCCGACGAATCCGGCGGCGCCGATGCCCACGCCGACGACCTGGTGCGAGGCCTGGAGCTCGCGCACGGCGTCGACCACGGCGTCCTCGATCAGCTCCGGGTCCGTGGCCGGCGTGCGCCGGGTGGTGCGGTCGAGGATGCGGCCGTCCTCGTCGACGACTCCCGCCGCGATCTTGGTGCCGCCGATGTCGACGCCGATGGAGAGCATGTGCGTTTCCTTCCGCAGTGGCCGGACGGGCCGGGGCGGCCCGACGGGGCCCTGAACGGGACCATGCTAGAGCGCCGCTGGCCTACACTGTGATTCGCGCCGTGCGCCGACGCCGGTGTCCGCGCATCGGACATCGTCCGCAGCCGTGACCTCGTCGAAGGAGATTCCGTGAGAGAGTTCGGGACACCCGCCAAGCACACGAGCCGGGAGGACGAGAACGCCACCGATCTCCTCCTCGAACGGCATCGGCAGTACCCCGGGATCGCCCTGTTCGAGGTGGCCGGGGCCGACGGCCGCCGGGTTCCCATGACCTCCGCGCAGTTCCTCGGTGCGGTGCGGGCGCTGGCCAAGGGCCTCCTCGCCGCGGGCCTCGAGCAGGGGGACGTGGTCGCGATCATGTCGCGCACCCGCTACGAATGGGTGCTGGCGGACTGGGCCGTGTGGTTCGCCGGCGGCGTGTCCGTCGCCGTCTACGAGACCTCCTCCCCCTCGCAGGTCCAGTGGATCGCCGGGGACTCCGGCGCCCGGTTCGCGATCGTCGAGAGCACGCGCCACGCGCAGGACTTCGCCTCCGTGCGCGGCGAGCTGCCCGCCCTCGAGCAGATCTGGACCATCGACGACGGCGACCTCGACGCCCTCGCGGCCTCCGGCGCGGAGATCGACGACGCGGACCTGGAGGCGGCCCGGACCGCCCGCACCCTCGCGGACACGGCGACCCTCATCTACACCTCCGGGACGACCGGCCGCCCCAAGGGCGCCGAGCTCACCCACGGCAACTTCGTGGACACCTCCCGCGCCGCGATCACGCAGTTCGGCGAGTCGGTGCTGCCGCCCGGCTCCCGGGCGCTCATGTTCCTGCCCCTGGCCCATGTCTTCGCGCGCCTGCTCTCGGTGACCCAGGTCGCCGCCGGTGCGACCACGGCCTTCACCCCGGACACCAAGAACCTGCTGGGCGACCTGGCCGACTTCCGGCCCACGTTCCTGCTGGCGGTCCCGCGGGTGTTCGAGAAGGTCTACAACAGTGCCGAGCAGAAAGCCATCGCCGGCGGCAAGGGGAAGATCTTCGCGCTGGCGGCCAGGACCGCCGTCTCCTACTCGCAGGCCCTGTCGGCCGGCCGGGTCTCCCCCGTGCTGAAGGCCAAGCACGCCGTCTTCGACAAGCTCGTCTACGGGAAGCTGCGCGACGCCATGGGCGGGCAGGTGCGATGGAGCGTCTCCGGCGGCGCGCCCCTGGGCGAGCGCATCTCGCACTTCTTCCGCGGCATCGGCGTGACGATCCTGGAGGGCTACGGCCTGACCGAGACCACCGCGCCGGTCAGCGTGAACCCGCCCTGGGACCCGCGGCCGGGCACGGTCGGACCGCCGCTGCCCGGCGTCACCGTCGCGATCTCCGAGAGCGGGGAGGTGCTGGTCAAGGGCGTGGTCGTGTTCAAGGGCTACCACGGCAACCCCGAGGCGACCGCCGAGGCGCTCCGGGACGGCTGGTTCCACACCGGGGACATCGGGTCCCTCGACGAGGACGGCTACCTCTCCATCACGGGGCGCTCCAAGGAGCTGATCGTCACCGCCGGGGGCAAGAACGTCTCCCCGGCCGTGCTCGAGGACCGCCTCCGCGCCCATCCGCTGATCAGCCAGTGCATGGTGGTCGGCGACCAGAAGCCGTTCATCGCGGCGATCCTCACCCTGGACGCGGAGATGCTCCCCACCTGGCTGAAGAACCACGACCAGCCCGAGCTGTCGGTGGCCGAGGCCGCGGGCAACGAGGCCGTCCGCGCCGAGCTGCAGCGGGCCGTGGACTCGGCCAACGAGGCGGTCTCGCGCGCCGAGTCGATCCGCACCTTCGAGGTCATCGACACCGACTTCACCGAGGAGAACGGCTACCTGACCCCCTCGCTGAAGCTGAAGCGCAATGTCGTGAGCAAGGACTACTCGGAGATCATCGAGCGGATCTACTCCGGCACGAAGCCGCCGACCGCCTGATCCCGCGCGGCCCCGCCGCACCGGCGCCCCGCCCTCCGGCCCCCGGCCGGATGTCGGGGCGCCGCCGTATCCTGCGGGCATGAGCTCCCCGACCCGTCGACCTCGCCGCCTGCGCGGGCAGCTCTCCCTCGAGGACCTGGGCACCCCCCTGCCGGAGGCGGAGCTCGTCGTGGTGGACCTCGAGACCACGGGCACGGACCCCGCGCACGACGCCATCACCGAGATCGGGGCGGTCCGGCTGCGCGGCGGGGAGGTGCTCGGCGAGTTCCGCTCCTTCGTCGATCCCGAGCGCCCCATCCCGGCCTACGTCGCGAGCCTGACCGGGATCAGCGACGCCACGGTCGCCGGAGCGCCGCGCATCCAGGCCGTACTGCCGATGTTCCTGGACTTCGCCCACGACGCCGCCCTCGTCGCGCACAACGCCCGCTTCGACGTGTCCTTCCTGCGCGCGCAGGCCGCCCGCATCGGCGTGGGCTGGCCCGACCCGCAGGTGCTGGACACCCTGCTGCTGGCGCGGCAGGTGTTCGGTCGCGACGAGGTGCGCGACCACAAGCTCTCGACCCTGGCCGCGCATGTGGGTGCGAGCGTGGCCCCGGACCACCGGGCCCTCTCGGACGCGAGGGCGACCGTGGACGTCCTGCACGCGATCATCGAGCGTCTGGGCCCGCACCGCGCCGGCACCCTCGAGGACCTCGCCTCGGCGCATCGCACGGTCGCCCCCGTGCAGCTGCGCAAACGGCACCTGGCCGCCGACGTCCCCGCCGGGCCCGGGGTCTACCAGTTCCTCGGCGAGGGGGACCAGGTGCTGTACGTGGGCACCTCCGGGGACCTGCGCACCCGGGTGCGCACCTACTTCTCCGCCTCCGAGCGGCGGCGCAAGGTGCTGGACATGCTGCCGCGCGCCCAGCGCATCCGGACCATCTCCTGCGCCAGCGCCCTCGAGGCCTCGGTGCGGGAGCTGCGCACCATCGCCGCCGAGCAGCCGCCGGCCAACCGGCACGGGCTGAAGCCGGAGAAGGCGCTGTGGCTGCGTCTGGGTCCCGGCGCCGAGGGGCTCCGGGCCGCGCGCCTGGCCCGGGACGAGTCCGACGGCTCCGCGCACATCGGCCCCCTGCGCTCGCGCCACGACGTCGAGCCGCTGCGGGGGCTGCTGTCCGACGCCGTCCTCGGGCGCGGCGCCGCCTTCGAGGGGCGGTCCCCCGCCCGCACGATCGCCTCCGCCCACCACGAGGCCCTGCGCACGGTTATGGTCCAGGACCCGCGGGCCGTGGTGGACCATGCCACCGCACGGATGCGGCGCTTCTCCGCGGACGGCCGCTACGAGGACGCGGCCCGCGTGCGCTCCCTCGCCGAGACGTACCTGCGGGCCGCCGAGCGCGCCGCGCGGCTGCGGGCGATCCGTGCCTGCGACCTGCTGGTGGCCGCGCGGCCCCACGAGGACCGACGCAGCGGGGCCCGCAGCTGGGAGCTGCTCGCCGTGCGCGGCGGCCGCTTCGCCGGAGCGGCGATGGTGCCGATGGCCGCCGACCCCCTGCCGGTGGCGCGCTCCCTCGCCGCGACGGGGACCGGCGAGTCCGCGCTGTGCACGCCGATGTGCCAGGGCTACCACCAGGAGACCGAGCTGCTGCTGCGCTGGCTGGACGAGGACGGGGTGCGGATCGTCCTGCGCGAGGGCGTCTGGCTCTCCCCCGCCCGGGCGCGCTTCGACATGGCGCAGCTGCAGGAGAGCTACGCACGCACGCACTAGGGTGGGCGCTGGGCCGATCATCCCCCGCCGCGGGCGCCCGCCCCGGCGCGCGAGGACGCGGCCGGCAGCACCCACCACCCCGCAGCAGGAGGCACCATGATCACCGCCATCGTCTCGATCATCGTCGACGGCCGTCTCATCCCCGAGGTCGCCGAGCAGGTCGTCGACATCCCCGCGGTCGACCAGGTCTACTCGGTCACCGGGGACGTGGACCTCATCGCCGTGGTGCGGGTGCGCGAGCACGAGGAGCTCGCCGCCGTCATCGCCGACCGGATCGGGAAGGTCGAGGGGGTCCTGGACACGACGACGAACATCGCCTTCAAGACCTACTCGAAGACCGACCTGGACGCCGCCTTCGATCTGGGCATCGACGGCTGAGGCAGCACGGGCAGCGGCCGCCCCCGCCCCGCAGGAATCAGCGCTGCGCGTCGAAGGCGCGCTGGGAGGCGGCCGCCCAGCGCTCCAGGACGCCGGCCGCCGCGCCCGCGTCCAGCGCGGCCGACGCCTCCTGGTAGCCGGCCACGAAGCGCTCCGCGAAGCCGTCGTCCTCGCCCTGGTCGATGCCGTCGTGGGCCACCAGGCCCGCCGCGGCGTTCAGCAGCACCGCCTCCCGGATCGGGCCCATGCGACCGCTCCGCTCCCCGGCGAAGACCTGCCGGGCGACCTCGGCGTTCTCCTCGGCCGTCCCGCCGCGCAGCGCGCCGATGGGGCTGCGGGGCACCCCGAGCAGCGCCTCCGGGTCCAGCACGTGCTCGCGGATCGTGCCGCCCCGCACCTCCCAGATGTCGCTGGGCGACTGCACCGTGATCTCGTCCAGCCCGTCCTGGCCGCGGAACACCAGGGCGCTCGTCCCCCGCTCGGCGAAGACGCCGGCGACGGTCGGGGCCATGACGGCGTCGGCCACGCCCACCGCGCCCGCCCGCGGCCGTCCCGGGTTGGTGATCGGCCCGAGGAAATTCAGCACGGTGGGGACGCCCAGCCCCTTGCGCGCCTCGGCGGCATGGCGCATCGACGGATGGAACAGCACGGCGAACAGGAAGGTGATCCCGACCTCCTCGACCATCGCGGCGACGTCGGGGACCGGCAGATCCAGGCGCACGCCGAGCACCTCGAGCACGTCCGCGGAGCCGCTGCGCGAGCTCGAGGCCCGGTTGCCGTGCTTGACGACCCGGCGGCCCGTCGCGGCGATCACCACGGAGGCCATCGTGGAGATGTTCACGGTGCTGGCGAGGTCCCCGCCGGTGCCGACGATGTCCACGGCGTGGCGCGGCACCTCGATGGGGCGCGCGTGCTCGACCATCACATCGGCCAGCGCGGCGAGCTCGGCGCTGGTGACGCCCTTGGAGGCCAGGGCGACCAGGAAGCCCGCCAGCTGCACGGAGGTGGCGGCCCCGTCCATCAGCTCGCCCATCGCCCACGCCGCCCAGTCCGCGGGAAGGTCCTCTCCGCGCACCAGATGGGAGGTCAGGACCGGCCACGTGGGGGATGTCGCACTCATGGCGCCATTCTGGCATCCGCGGGCCGCCGCAGGCGCGATCGTCCCGTCCCGGACGGCCTGCCGGGGCACCGCGCCGCACCGGCACGGACAGGTGTCCGTCACAGCACGTGCACGGGCGCGTGTCCGGGTTCATGACAGCTTGTCAGGAGCGATATGCTGGCCGGGACCGTGGGGCGATGCCCCCGGTGCGCCCGGATGTCGTGTTCCGGCGGCACCGAATCTGACGACACGACATAATGGTGACGTGACTACAGCGACTTTGCCCCAGCGCTCGCCCGCGGTCCCGGCCGTCGGCCGCCCCAATGCCACGCAGGTCGGCACGCTCGTCTGGCTGTCCAGCGAGCTCATGTTCTTCGCCGGCCTGTTCGCGATGTTCTTCACGCTGCGCGCGATGGCTCCGGAGACCTTCTACGAGGGCGAGGGGCACTTCACCCACGGCTTCGCGATGGTCAACACCGCGATCCTGGTGTTCAGCTCCGTCACCTGCCAGATGGGCGTGTGGATGGCCGAGGGCCACCTCCCCTGGACCGGCAGCTTCGAGCCGCGGCGCCGCCGCACCGGGTCGATCTTCAACCTCGCGGGCTGGGGCATGGTCGAGTGGTACACGCTCACCTTCGTCCTGGGCTCCGTGTTCGTCGCCGGCCAGGCCTACGAGTACACCGAGCTCATCCACCACGGCGTGACGCTGTCCTCCTCGCCGTTCGGCTCGGTCTTCTACCTCTCGACCGGCTTCCACGGCCTGCACGTGGTCGGCGGCCTGATCGCCTTCCTGTTCGTCCTCGCCCGTGCCTTCGCCGCGGAGAAGTTCACGCACCACGAGCAGGTCAGCGCCATCTGCATCTCCTACTACTGGCACTTCGTGGATGTCGTGTGGATCGGCCTGTTCAGCATCGTGTACCTGCTCGACCCGATCATGGGCCACGTCCCGTGGAACCTCTCGGTCTTCTGATGCCGCCCGCCGCCGCCCCGCATCTCCTCAGCTCCCCACGCCCCACCCACGAATCGAGGTCCACACCGTGAAGGCACTCGCCGCGCGCCGTCATCATCCGATGGCGCTACTCGTGATCCTGTTGCTCGCGCTGGTCGCGACCGGTGGGCTCTACGCCGCCTTCCAGCCCCGGACCGCGCAGGCCGAGACGTACACCGCCGACGACATCCAGCAGGGCGAGGCCCTGTTCCTGGCCAACTGCGCGACCTGCCACGGCCGCAGCGGCGAGGGCCTCCAGGATGCCGACGGCAACACCCTCGGCCCGTCGCTGATCGGCGTGGGCGCCGCCGCCGTCGACTTCCAGGTCGGCACCGGCCGCATGCCCATGGAGAACTCCGGCGCGCAGGCGTGGCGCAAGCCGCCGCAGATGAACGAGGAGCAGACCCGGCAGCTGTCGGCGTACGTCGCCTCGCTCGGCCCCGGCCCGTCGCTGCCCGACGAGCAGTACCTCGACCCCGCCAACGGCGACGCCACCAAGGGCGGCGAGATCTTCCGCATCAACTGCGCCATGTGCCACAACGCCGCCGGCGCCGGCGGTGCCCTGACCCGAGGCAAGTTCGCGCCCACGCTCGACGGCGTGGAGCCGAAGCATGTCTACGAGGCCATGGAGACCGGGCCCCAGAACATGCCCGTCTTCAACGACGACAACCTGACCGCGCAGGACAAGAACGACGTCATCGCGTACCTGCATGCGCTCGAGGAGAACGGCTCGCCCGGCGGCCTGTCCCTCGGCTCCCTGGGCCCCGTCACCGAGGGCCTGTACGCGTGGACCATCATCCTGTCCCTGCTGACCGCCTGCGCCGTGTGGCTGGGGGCGAAGGCCAAGTGAGCACCGAGATGACCGACAACCTCGACGGCACCACCCCTGCGAAGGGCGTCAGCGCCATCGCCCCCAAGGAGGGCGGCGGCTTCCCGAACCCGGGGCTGCCCCCGCACGTCCACCGCCAGGCGGACACCGACAAGCGCGCCGAGAAGCGCGCCGAGAAGATCGTCGCGGGCATGTTCGTGCTCTCGATCCTGGGCACGGTCCTGTTCATCGCCTCGTACTTCGTCTTCACTCCGATGGACACGAACCTCCTCGCGGAGGGCGGCACGCTGCGCGCCGTCTTCTGGTCCAATCTGTTCACGGGCCTCGGCCTGGCGATCGCGGTGTTCTTCATCGGCGCCGCGGCCGTGCACTGGGCCAAGACCCTCATGCCCGACGACGAGATGGTCGAGGAGCGGCACGCCACCCGCAGCTCCGACGAGTCGCGCGATCGCGCGGTGGAGATCATCACCGGCGGCCTGCAGGAGTCCGGCATCGCCCGCCGCCCCGTGATCGTCACCGCCATGGTCGGAGCGCTCGCCGCGCTGCCCATCGCCGTGCTGGCGCCGCTGTCGACCCTGGGCCCGCTGCCCGGGAACAAGCTGCACCACACCTTCTGGAAGCCGGGCATGCGCCTGACCCGCGACCATGACGGCACGCCCATCCGGGCCGACGAGGTCGCCATGAACTCGATCTTCCACGTGATGCCCGAGGGCCTGACCGAGGAGACGCCCCACTTCCTCAACGAGCGCGCGAAGGCGGCCGCGGTCATCGTCCGCATCGACCCGGCCATCGGCAAGAACGAGGAGAGCCTGGCCAACGGCCACCAGGGCATCCTCGCCTTCTCGAAGATCTGCACGCACGTGGGCTGCCCCGTGGCGCTGTACGAGCAGCAGACCCACCACATGCTGTGCCCGTGCCATCAGTCGACGTTCGACGTCACCGATGCCGCGAAGGTGATCTTCGGCCCCGCCCACCGCCCGCTCCCCCAGCTGCCGATCGAGGTCGACGCCGAGGGCTACCTGGTGGCCACGGGCGACTTCCCCGAACCGATCGGCCCCAGCTTCTGGGACCTCCACAAGGACAAGTGATCACGTGACGACCACGACTCCCTCCTCCCAGAAGCAGGACGCGCAGCCCGGTCGCGTGGCACGGCTCGGCGCCGTGGGCGGCGACTGGCTGGACCAGCGCACCGCCGGCGGCGGCCTGGTCAAGTTCCTCGGCCGGAAGATCTTCCCGGACCACTGGTCCTTCATGTTCGGCGAGGTGGCGCTGTACAGCTTCGTCATCCTGCTGGTCTCCGGCACGTTCCTGACGATGTTCTTCGTCCCCTCGATGGACGAGGTCGTCTACGACGGCGTGTACGGGCCGATGCAGGGCGCGCACATGTCGCGCGCCTTCGAGTCGACGCTTCATCTCTCCTTCGAGGTCAAGGGCGGGCTGCTGTTCCGCCAGATGCACCACTGGGCCGCGCTGGTGTTCATGGTCGCGATCTTCGTGCACATGTTCCGCGTGTTCTTCACCGGTGCGTTCCGCAAGCCCCGTGAGCTTAACTGGCTCGTCGGCTTCTCCCTGATGGTCCTGGGCATGGTCGCCGGCTTCTCCGGCTACTCCCTCCCCGACGACGTGCTCTCCGGCAACGGCCTGCGCGTGGTCGACGGCCTCATGAAGGGCATCCCGATCGTCGGGACCTACCTCTCCATGCTGCTGTTTGGCGGCGAGTTCCCCGGGCACGACATCATCCCGCGTCTGTTCACGATCCACATCCTGCTGGTGCCTGCCGCCATCCTCGGACTGATCGCGATCCACCTGACGCTGCTGGTGCTGTCCAAGCACACCCACTACCCCGGGCCGGGCCGCACCGACCGCAACGTCGTCGGCTTCCCCGTCTTCCCGGTGTACGCGGCCAAGGCCGGCGGGTTCTTCTTCCTCGTCTTCGGGATCATCACCCTGATCTCGGCGACCACGGCGATCAACGCGGTGTGGATCTACGGGCCGTACGACCCCTCCCCCGTGTCCGCGGGCTCGCAGCCGGACTGGTACATGCTGTGGACCGACGGCGGCCTGCGCCTGATCCCGGGCTGGGAGTTCACGATCTTCGGCTACGTCATCTCGCTGAACATCCTGCTGCCGATGGCGATCTACGGCGGGCTGCTGGCCTTCCTCGCGCTCTACCCCTTCCTCGAGGCATGGGTGACCGGGGACGACCGCGAGCACCACGTGCTGGACCTGCCGTACAACAACCCGGTGCGCACGGGCCTGGGCGTCGCCTGGATCACGATCTACCTGATCCTCGCCCTCGGCGCGACCAACGACCTCATCGCCCTCAAGCTGCACCTGTCGATCAACGACCTCACCTGGTTGTTCCGCGTCTCGATCTTCGTGGCGCCGGTGCTCGTCTTCTACATCACCAAGAGACTGTGCATCGCCATGCAGCGCCACAAGCGCGGGCTGGCTCTGCACGGCGTGGAGACGTCGAAGGTGGTCCGCATGCCCAACGGGGAGATGCTCGAGATCCACGAGCCGCTCAACGAGTACGACCGCTGGGTCCTCGTCCAGCACGACGACTTCCGTCCGCTCAAGGCCGGCAAGGGCGTCTCCGCGCTGCGGGCGAAGGCCACGAGCTTCTTCTTCAAGGACTACATCTCGCCGGTCACCCCGGCCGAGCTGCGCGAGGCCCTCGACCACGCGGCCCACGAGAAGCACGAGATCGATGCCGTCACCGGCGGGGACTACACGGTCCCCTCCGCGAAGGTCGGCCACTGACCGACGGATCACCCCTCACGACGGCGGGCCCCGGGAACATTCCCGGGGCCCGCCGTCGTTCTGCGTCCATGCTCATGCTCCGCCGGCGCGCCCACCCGCGCACCGCCCCTCCCCCAGCGGGCGCGGACGCTCCACGGCGGCGCAGCCGACGCCACGTGGCGGCGCAGCCCCGGCCGGCGTCCCGCAGACAGGGAGCTGACCGTCCATGGCAGGGTGCCAGGGCCGATCACCACGAGATGCGGCGCCAACAGTGGAATTACGCTGTTACAGCGCGAGATGCCGAAGTCTGCTGTGCTGTCCGTTCTCCCTGCAGAGCACCGTGAAGAGGCCGGCTCGGCCCCGCCGGATCAGGTCTGCGGGGGCGCGAGGCGGTACACGCTCACGTGGCCGGCCGATTCGGCGGTGAAGGGGCTCTGCTGCCAGTCGGCCCAGCGGTCCTCGAGCTCGAAGCCGGCCAGCTGCGCCATGAGGTCCAGCTCGGAGGGCCAGATGTACCGATGCGGCGTGCGCGTGATGCGGGCGTCCCGGCTGCCGTCGACCTGCGGGTCGAAACGGATGTGATGCGAGATGAGCCTCTGGTCGAGCAGGTCGATGGTGTCCACGAGGAGGTACCCCTCCTCCGAGATCTCGACGGTGCCCCGGTGGCCGGGGGCGAGCGCCCGCAGCTGCGGGACCCAGAGCTCGACGACGAAGCGTCCGCCGGGTGCGAGGTGGCGCGCGGCGTTGCGGAAGCAGGCGACCTGATGCTCCTGGGAGAGCAGGTTCGCGATGGTGTTGAAGACCAGGTAGACGAGGGAGTGCGCGCCGCCCGCGACGGCGGTGGTCATGTCGCCCTGCACGACCGGGATCTGCGCGGCGTCGACCTTCTCGCGCAGCCGCTCGAGCATGGCCTCGGACAGCTCGATGCCCTGCACGGGCACACCGGCGGCGCGCAGCGGGATCGCCACCCGCCCGGTCCCGATCGCGAGCTCCAGCGCGGAGCCGCCCTCGGCGAGACGTGCGAGCGTCTCGACGGTCGGTCCGAGGACCTCGGGGGCGAACATGCCTTCGCCGGGGGTGTCGTACTGCCGGGCGGCGTCCGTGTCCCAGAGCTTCTGCTGATCGATCATGCGGCGATCGTCGCGCATCAACCGAGGAGAGCGCCACCGATTTGTCCGGCACCGGCTCCGGGCCCTCCCCGGAGCATTCCGGGCCCTCCCCGGAGCATCAGGACGCGGCGGCCGCGAGCAGGCACGGCACGGGGCGTGGCCGCGACACGGCACAGGGCACACGAGGCGTGGCCGAGAGGACGCTCAGCGCCGCAGCAGGGCGCCGCGCCCGTCTCCCTGGGCCGGGCCTCCGCCTCGGACGCGGTGGACGAGGTAGCGGGCCGCGATGCGGCTCAGGCCGGGGCGTGCGGCCCGGAGGCGGCGGGCGGCGGCCCGGGGCTTCCGGGCGGCGTCGACGCCGGCGTCGTCGAGGACGTCGCGCGCCCAGGCGATCGCGCCCTCGAGCACGTCCGGCCCCGCGAACTGGACGGTGATCTGCTCCTCCGCCCGCTGGGCGGGGGTCGTGGACGGTCCGATCATCGGGATGCGCCTCCTGGCCGCCGGGCCGCGCGAGGACGGCGCGGACTCGCAGAGCACGGTAGCAGAACGGCTCAGGGCCGGGCACCTGTGCGGTGTCCGGCCCTGAGCCGTCGTCGCTCCCGCGCGGTGTGTCCGCGCCGGAGCGATCTGTCAGTGGGCGTGCTCGTTGCGGGAGAACTCCATCACCCAGCCGCAGACGCCGACGATCACGGGGATCATCCCGAGACCCAGCAGCCACCAGCCGACGGCGACACCGAGGAACGCCATCGCGCAGCCGATCGCTGCCCACAGCGGCCACCAGCTGTACGGCGCGAAGCTGCCCTGGACGCCGGCCTGGGCCGAGACCGGGGCGACCTCGTCCTCCTCCGGCTGGTTCGGGAACTTCTTGGCCGTGATCTGCGTGGTCAGGGCGATGAGGGCAGCCAGACCGGTGGCCATGAGCAGGGCCGGGAAGCCGACCGTCTCGATGCCCATCGGGGCGGCATATCCGGTCATCAGACCGTAGACGACCGCGGCGGCGAGGAAGAACAGCGCGAGGATCCAGAAGATCCGGGACGTGGTACGCATGTCAGTGAGCGCTCCTGTCGGTGGCGGCGACGAGCTCCGGCTCGAGCATGTGGTCTGCGGCGGCGACCTCCGGGTGGTGCAGGTCGAACGCGGGGCGCTCGGACCGCACGCGCGGCAGCGAGTGGAAGTTGTGGCGCGGCGGCGGGCAGGAGGTCGCCCACTCGAGGGAGGCGCCGTAGCCCCACGGATCGTCCTCGGTGACCTTCTCGCCCTTCATGTGCGTCACGACGACGTTGAGGATGAAGGGCAGGGTCGAGGCGCCGAGGATGAAGGCGCCCACGGTGGAGACCTGGTTCATCCAGTCGAACTGGTCCTCGGCGAGGTAGTTGACGTAGCGGCGCGGTGCGCCCTCGACACCCAGCCAGTGCTGGATGAGGAACGTCATGTGGAAGCCGATCATGAGCAGCCAGAAGTGGACGACGCCGATCTTCTCGCTGAGCTTGTAGCCGAACATCTTCGGCCACCAGAAGTAGAAGCCGGCGAACATCTCGAACGCGACCGTGCCGAAGACGACGTAGTGGAAGTGCGCGACCACGAAGTACGTGTCCGAGAGGTGGAAGTCCAGCACGGGCGTCGAGAGGATGACACCGGTGAGGCCGCCGAAGAGGAAGGTCGTGAGGAAGCCGAGCGAGAAGAGCATCGGCGTCTCGAAGGTGACCGATCCTCGCCACATCGTGCCGACCCAGTTGAAGAACTTCACGCCCGTCGGCACGGCGATCAGCATCGTCATGAAGGCGAAGAACTCCAGCATGACGCCGCCGGTGGTGTACATGTGGTGCGCCCACACGGTCACCGACAGGGCCGCGATCGCGATGGTCGCGAAGACCAGCGTCTTGTAGCCGAAGATCGGCTTGCGGCTGAACACCGGGAAGATCTCGGAGGCGATGCCGAAGAAGGGCAGCGCGAGGACGTACACCTCGGGATGGCCGAAGAACCAGAACAGGTGCTGCCACAGCAGGGAGCCGCCGTTGGCCGGGTTGAAGATCTGCGCGTCGAACTTGCGGTCCGCACCGAGCGCGAACAGCGCCGCCGCCAGGGGCGGGAAGGCCATCAGCACCAGCAGCGCGGTGATGAGGATGTTCCAGGTGAAGATCGGCATCCGGAACATGGTCATGCCGGGCATGCGCATGCACAGGATCGTGGTGATGAAGTTGACCGAGCCCAGGATCGTCCCGAAGCCCGACAAGCCGAGGCCGAAGACCCACAGATCACCGCCCAGGCCGGGGGTGAACGTCGTGTCCGACAACGGCGCGTACGCGAACCAGCCGAAGGACGCGGCGCCCTGCGGGGTGAGGAATCCGGCCACCGCGATCAGGGAGCCGAACAGCGTCAGCCAGAAGGCGAACATGTTCAGGCGCGGGAACGCCATGTCGACCGCGCCGATCTGCAGCGGGACGAGGAAGTTGGCGAAGCCGTTGAACAGCGGCGTGCCGAACATCAGCAGCATGATCGTGCCGTGCATGGTGAACAGCTGGTTGTACTGGTCCTTGGAGACCACGACCTGCAGGCCGGGCTCCCACAGCTCCGCGCGGATCATCAGCGCGAGGACGCCGCCGAAGCAGAAGAAGGCGAAGGCCATGCCCATGTAGAGCAGACCGATGACCTTGTGGTCGGTCGTGGTCAGCAGCGAGAAGAACTGCTTGCCCAGGTTCGTCTCCCGCCGAGGAAGGAAACGATCCGCTGACTGGGCGGTGGCGCTCTGCGTGCTCACTCCTGCTCCCCCTGCTTCTCGGTGCGCCCGTAGGCGTTGTCGTGGGCGGTCTCGCTGAGCTCGCGCATGTCCCATTCCTCGGCGTTGCGGTTCAGGTCCACGCTGAGCTGACCCTCGAGACCCTGGTCCCGGAGATCCTGGATGTGCTGGTCGTACTCGTCCTGCGGGACGACCTTCAGCACGAAGAGCATGTCCGAGTGGTACTCGCCGCACAGCTCGGCGCACTTGCCCTTGTAGGTGCCGACCTTCGTCGGGGTCACCTGGAAGCTCGTGCTGTGGCCGGGGAACATGTCCTTCTTGTAGAGGAAGTCCGTGACCCAGAACGAGTGGATGACGTCGCGCGAGTCGAGCTTGAACTCGACCGTCTGGTCGACCGGCACGTACAGCACCGGGAGCGACTCCTCCGCCCCGGGGACGCCGGTCTCGAAGGACTGCACGCCCGCGGGCTCGTGGACGTCCTCGTCGACGTAGTTGAAGTCCCAGCTCCACTGCTTTGCCACGACGTTGATCGTCACGTCGGGCTCGGCGACGTGGTTCTCGATCGCCGTCATGTCCCGGTCCGTGAAGTAGAACAGCGTCATGATCATGACCACGGGGACGAGGGTGAAGATCATCTCGAGCGGCACGTGGTAGCGCAGCTGCACCGGGTAGCCGGTGTCCGTGCGGCGGCGACGGTAGGCGATCGCGCACCAGATGGCCAGGCCCCAGACGATGAGGCCGACGATGAGCAGGGTGACCCACGAGCCGACCCACAGGTCGACGATGCGGCCTGTCTGGTTCGTGACTTCCTGGGTGGAATCGCCGGGGAGGAACCCGCGACGCTGCTCAGCCGTGCAGCCCGTCAGGGCGAGGCCCGCTAGCGCGATACCGGTCGCCACGCGGCGCAGGCGCCGGGGGCGGTGGGTGGCCTGGGGGATCACGTGGATGACCTTCCGCTCGTCGTCACCGACCCGGGCGATCCGCACGCCACCTGGGGAGATGGCGCATGGCCCGCGGGGCGGGGATGGTACTCGATGTCCGTCGGGACGGGTCCCGGCGCGTGGTCCGCGAGCCGGCCCCGGAGCCCTGCCTCTCGCTCCCGGGATCCCGGGCGCGGCGCAGGAGCGGGTCCGCTCACGACACACCGTCATCATACGGTCTTCTCAGGGCGGACACAGCACGGACCCGCCGTCCGGACCGCCTGGGAACCCCGCTGTGAGCATGCCGACTTCCGGCGCGCCGGCGTGGCGCCCCGGCTCGCGGCCGGAGACCACCCGCCCGCGGTGCTCGGCCGACGGATGAGCTCCCGGATGCCCGCAGACGACGGACCCGCGGCCGGCAGAAGCCGACCGCGGGTCCGGGACGCGCGCGAGGGTGCGGGGCTCAGGAGAAGGAGTCGCCGCAGGCGCAGGAGCTCTGCGCGTTGGGGTTGTCGATCGTGAACCCCTGCTTCTCGATGGTGTCGGAGAAGTCGATGACCGCCCCGCTGAGGTAGGGCGTGCTCATCTTGTCCACGACCACCTCGACCCCGTCGAAGTCGACGGTGGCGTCGCCGTCGAGGATGCGCTCGTCGAAGTAGAGCTGGTAGATCAGTCCCGAGCAGCCGCCGGGCTGCACGGCGATGCGCAGGCGGAGGTCGTCGCGGCCCTCCTGGTCCAGCAGCGTGCGGACCTTCTCGGCCGCCCCCTCCGTGAGGGTGACGCCGTGCGCCGCGGTCTGCGTCGGTTCAGCGGTGGTGGTCATGCCGTCCTCCTGATCGGATCTGCGGATCCATCCAGCGTACGCCTGCGCGGCCCGCAATGGGACACCCGACCGCTGGGCGGTCCTCGCCCGGCGCGCAGACGCCCCTGGTCAGAGCGCTCCGCGGAACAGGGCGAGCAGGATCACGCCGCAGTAGCCGACCGCGGTGCCCAGGACGAGGGCGATCGCCGCCTCGCGGTGCCGGCTCCCCCGCACCAGGGCCGACAGCGCGCCGACCACCACGGCGACCAGCACGAAGGCGCCCCATCCGAGGAAGAAGTACGCCGCGAGGAAGCCGACGACCAGGCCCAGGAACAGGGCGGGGACGGTCAGCGGGGAGACGTGCACGACGCCGTCCTCGGGACGCTCGGGGTCGGTCCCGGGACCGGGACGCTGGGTGCTCATGCCCCCTCCCCCGTCTCGGAGCCGGCGGTCTGCGATGTCGCGGCCGAGGTCTCCGGGGCCCCGCCCTGCAGGCTCCCGGCGGCGCGCAGCAGGAGGGCCTCGGCCAGGCACACCCGGGCGAACTCGCCCAGGTGCAGGGACTCGTCCACGCCATGGGCGCGGGAATCGGGATCCTCGACGCCGGTGACCAGCACCTCGGCGCCGGGGAAGACCTCGAGCAGATCGGCGATGAACGGGATCGACCCGCCGAGCCCGGTGTCCACCGGGTCGGTGCCCCAGGCCGCGGCGAAGGCGGAACGGGCCAGACCCATCGCGGGAGTGTCCGCAGGGGCGAGGAAGGGCCGGCCCTGCTCGCCCCGGGCGATCTCGAGGCGGCAGCCGCGCGGGGTGTGCGCCTCGAGGTGGGCGATCAGCGCCGACATCGCGGCCTCGGGGTCCTGGCCGGGGGCGATCCGCAGCGACAGCTTGGCCCGGGCGGAGGGCACCAGGGTGTTGGAGGCCTGCTGCACGCTCGGGGCGTCGATGCCGATCACCGACAGCGCGGGCTTGGTCCACAGCCGCGACGTGATCGATCCGGTGCCGGCCAGCTCGAGACCCTCGGGGACGCTCGCATCGCGGCGGTAGTCCTGCTCGGGCATGTCGACCTCGGGATCGGGGGCCTGCACCAGGCCGTCGACCGCTACGGAGCCGTCCTCGTCGTGCAGGGTCGCGATCAGCCGTCCCAGCTGGGTGAGCGCGTCCAGGGCGGGCCCGCCGAACATGCCCGAGTGCACCGCGTGGTCGAGGGCATGGACGGTGACGGTCAGATCGACCAGCCCGCGCAGGCTGGTGGTGAGCGCCGGCGTCCCCACGGACCAGTTGGCGCTGTCGGCGACGACGATCACATCGGCGGCGAGGTCCTCGCGGTGGGCCTCGATGAACGGGCGGAAGGTCGGGGAGCCGGCCTCCTCCTCCCCCTCGACGAAGACGCTCACCCCGATGCCGGCGGCGGCGAGCTCCTCCCCGACCAGCCGCAGCGCGGTGACGTGGGCGATCACCCCGGCCTTGTCGTCGGCGGCGCCGCGCCCGTACAGGCGATCCCCGCGACGGGTGGGCTCGAAGGGCGCGCTCGACCACTGGTCGGGATCGCCGGTGGGCTGGACGTCGTGGTGGGCGTAGAGCATCACCGTGGGCATGCCGTCCGCGGCGGGGCGGCGGCCGATGACCGCCGGCGCGCCGTCGGCGACGCTGGTGATGCGCACATCCGGCAGTCCCGCACCGCGCAGGAGCTCGGCGACGGCCTCGGCGCTACGACGGACCTCGGCCCGGTCGTATCCGTCGAAGGCGATCGAGGGGATCCGCACGAGGTCCTCGAGGTCGGCGATCGCCGCGGGCAGCAGGGAGTCCAGGCGCGCGCGCAGCGCGGGCACATCGGCGGCGAGATCCGGCACAGCGGCGGGGCGGGGGGCATCGGCAGTGGGCATGGATCCACCGTATCGCCACCGCGACGGACGGCTCACCGGGATCACGCACGTCCAGCGCCTAGAATGCTCCGGTGAGTTCCCAGAAGCCCGAGACCCCCGAGTCCACGCCCGCACCGCGGCCCGGCAGCAAGGGCCGGCCGACCCGCACCCGCCGCGAGGCGGAGGCGGCACGTCGCCGACCGCTGGTGGTGACCGACCGCAAGGAGGCGCGGCGCCGCGACCGCGAGCGGGCCTCCGCCCAGCGCGCGAAGTCTCAGCAGGCGCTCATGACCGGCGACGAGGCGAACATGCCCGCGCAGCACCGCGGTCCCGAGCGGCGCCTGGTGCGCGATCTCGTCGACTCCCGGCGCAACATCGCGGAGTACTTCTTCCCCATCGCGCTCGTCTTCATGGTGATCGCGCTGGTCGTCCCGCTGATCCGCATCGATCTCTACACCGTCATGAGCACCGGCATGATCATCGTCCTGTGGGGCGGGATCCTGCTGTGCGTGGTCGACGGCTTCATCCTGCGCCGGCGGCTGCGGGCGGCGCTCACCGAGCGGTACGGCTCCGTCGGCCAGGGCCTGGTGGGCTACGGCATCATGCGTGCCATGCAGATCCGCCGCTGGCGCCTGCCCCGCGCGCAGATCAAGCACGGCGACGCTCCCCGCTGACACTGCTCCCCACCGGCGCCGCGGCCTGCGCCGACAGCACCAAGGGCGCTCCCCGAGGGGAGCGCCCTTGTGCATGTCCGGGTCCGCGCGGACGACGGATCAGGCGGGAGCGGACTCCCCCGTCGCGGCGGCCTTCCCGCTCTCGGCCGTCGCAGCGGCCTGCTCGCCCTTCGGCTCGGGCTTCGCGTCGACGCCGGCCTCCTTGCGCTGCTGCGGGGTGATCGCCGCGGGGGCCTGCGTCAGCGGGTCGTAGCCTCCGCCGGACTTCGGGAAGGCGATGACGTCGCGGATCGAATCGGTCTTCGCCAGCAGCGAGACCACGCGGTCCCAGCCGAACGCGATGCCGCCGTGGGGCGGGGCGCCGAAGGCGAAGGCGTCCAGCAGGAAGCCGAACTTCTCGCGGGCCTGCTCCTCGTCGATCCCCATCACGGAGAACACGCGCTCCTGGACGTCCCGACGGTGGATACGGATGGACCCGCCGCCGATCTCGTTGCCGTTGCAGACGATGTCGTACGCGTAGGCGAGCGCCGAGCCGGGATCGCTGTCGAAGGTGTCGAGGTACTCCGGCTTGGGCGAGGTGAACGCGTGGTGGACCGCGGTCCAGGCCCCGGAGCCGACGGCCACGTCACCGGCGGCGACCGCGTCGCCGGCCGGCTCGAACATCGGCGCGTCCACGACCCAGACGAAGGCCCAGGCGTCCTCGTCGATCAGGCCCAGGCGCGCGGCGATCTCGTTGCGGGCGGCGCCCAGCAGGGCGCGGGAGGTCTTCGCCTCGCCCGCGGCGAAGAAGACGCAGTCCCCGGGCTTCGCGCCGACCTTCTCCGCGAGGCCCGCCTTCTCCTGCTCGGAGATGTTCTTGGAGACCGGGCCGGTGAGGCTGCCGTCCTCCTGGATCAGCACGTAGGCGAGGCCGCGGGCACCGCGCTGCTTGGCCCACTCCTGCCAGGCGTCCAGGGTGCGGCGCGGCTGCGAGGCGCCGCCGGCCATCACGACCGCCCCCACGTACGGGGATTGGAACACGCGGAAGGGCGTGTCGGCGAAGAACTCGGTCATCTCGGTGATCTCGAGGTCGAAGCGCAGGTCCGGCTTGTCCGAGCCGTAGCGGCGCATGGACTCCTCGTAGGTGATCCGCGGGATCGGGGTGGAGATCTCGTACCCGGCGCTCGCCCACACCTTCTGGACGATCTTCTCGCCGAGGGCGATCACGTCCTCCTGGTCGACGAAGGACATCTCGATGTCGAGCTGGGTGAACTCGGGCTGGCGGTCCGCGCGGAAGTCCTCGTCGCGGTAGCAGCGGGCCAGCTGGAAGTACTTCTCCATGCCGGCGACCATGAGCAGCTGCTTGAACAGCTGCGGCGACTGCGGCAGGGCGTACCAGGAACCGGGCGAGAGGCGCGCGGGCACCAGGAAGTCGCGGGCGCCCTCCGGGGTGGAGCGGGTCAGCGTCGGCGTCTCGATCTCGAGGAAGCCGTCGTCCAGCAGCA
Source organism: Brachybacterium phenoliresistens (assembly GCF_039530785.1). Classification (NCBI taxonomy): domain Bacteria; kingdom Bacillati; phylum Actinomycetota; class Actinomycetes; order Micrococcales; family Dermabacteraceae; genus Brachybacterium; species Brachybacterium phenoliresistens. The sequence goes on along the minus strand of NZ_BAAAOW010000001.1, from coordinate 58,911 downwards.
CGTCGCGGGCGGCCCGGTTGGCCAGCGACCGCAGGCGCAGCGCCTGCGCGGGGCCCTGGCGGCGCAGGTCGAGGTAGCGGTAGCGCAGCCGCGCCTCCTCGCCGACCTCGGTGTGCTCGTCGAGCTGGAAGGGCAGCGGCGCCGAGGTGTTGAGCACCTCGACCTCCTGCGCGGTGACCTCCACGGTGCCGGTGGGCAGCGCCGGGTTCTCGTTGCCCTCGGGGCGACGGTCCACGGTGCCGACGACCTTCAGCACGTACTCGTTGCGCAGGTGCATGGCCTCGTCCTCGCGCACCACCACCTGCGCGACCCCGCTCGCATCGCGGAGGTCGAGGAAGGTCACGCCGCCGTGATCGCGGCGGCGGCCGATCCAGCCGGTCAGGGTGACGGTCGCTCCGATGTGGTCCTCACGGAGCTCACCGGCGTTGTGGGTGCGCAGCACAGACATGTCCTTCGTCGTCGGGGTGGTCTCGACCCGGCGGGGGGCCGCCCGGGCAGGGGCCAGCCTACAGCGGGCGTGAGCGATCTCGCCCGGCCCGCACCTGTCGCCGTGCGCACCCTCGCACCTAGACTGGGGAGCTGTCCCGACCTGCGCGAGTGCGGGTCCACCCCCGCAGCGGCTCCAATCCCGCAGACCGAGGACGAGATGTCTGAACACGCCCCCATGCCCTCCGACCCCGAGATGACCGACGCGCCCCGCGAGGGCGCCGGCGCCGGCGATGAGGCGCCCCCGGCCGAGGCGGCCCCGGCCGCCCCCGAGCCGACCTTCGACGATCTGCAGCTGCCGCCGGCGCTGCGCAGGGCGGTGGCCGCGCTCGGCTTCGAGCGCCCCTCCCCCATCCAGGAGCAGGCGATCCCGTCCCTGCTCTCCGGCCGCGACGTGATCGGCGTCGCCCAGACGGGCACCGGCAAGACGGCCGCCTTCGGGCTGCCGCTGCTGGCCGCCGTCGACCCGGCCCTGCGCTCGGTGCAGGCCCTGGTGCTGGCCCCCACCCGGGAGCTCGCCATGCAGGTGGCCGACGCGATCACCTCCTTTGCCTCCGCGAGCGAGGGCCTCGAGGTCGTCGCCGTCTACGGCGGCTCGCCCTACCACCCGCAGGAGCGCGCCCTCTCCCGCGGCGCCCAGGTCGTCGTCGGCACCCCCGGCCGCGTGATGGACCACATGCGCCGCGGCAGCCTGCGCCTGGACGGGATCCGCTACGCGGTCCTGGACGAGGCCGACGAGATGCTCCGCATGGGCTTCGCGGAGGACGTCGAGGAGATCCTCTCCCACTCGCCGTCCACCAAGCAGACGGCGCTGTTCTCCGCGACGATGCCGCCGGCGATCCAGAAGGTCGCCGCCGAGCACATGAACGATCCGGTCCGCGTGACCGTGGCCCGCCAGTCCTCGACCGTCTCCTCGGTCACCCAGCGCTACGCCGTGGTGCCCTTCCGTCACAAGGCCGGCGCCCTGGCCCGCGTGCTGGCGGTCTCGGACGCCCAGGCGGCGATCGTGTTCGTGCGCACCCGCGCCGCGGCCGAGGAGGTCGGTGCCGAGCTCATCACCCGCGGGCTCGTGGCCGCCACCATCAGCGGCGACGTCCCCCAGAAGGAGCGCGAGAAGATCGTCGAGCGCCTGCGCGACGGCTCGCTGCAGGTCCTCGTGGCCACCGACGTCGCCGCCCGCGGCCTCGACGTGGACCGCATCGGCCTGGTCGTGAACTTCGACGTCCCCGGCGAGCCGGAGGCGTACGTGCACCGCATCGGCCGCACCGGCCGCGCCGGCCGGACCGGCGAGGCGCTGACCTTCGTCGCCCCGCACGAGCGCCGCAAGCTGCGCGCGATCGAGAAGACCACCCGCCAGACGCTCGAGGAGATGCAGATCCCCTCGCCGCTGGACGTCTCCCGTCACCGCATGCGCTCCCTGCTGGCCTCCGTGCCGGCACGCGCCGAGGCCGGGCGCCTGGACCTGTACCTGACGCTGGTCGACGAGTTCCTCGCGGACTCCGAGCTCGACGCCCGCCAGCTGGCGGCCGTGCTCGGCGCCATGAGCGTCGGCGACGCCGGCCCGCAGAGCGCCGAGGAGGACGAGTTCCGCGGGGCCTCGCTCAAGGGCGGCTCGGACCGCGACGGCGGCGACCGCTCCTCCCGCGGCGACCGTCCCTCCCGCGGCGACCGCCCCGGCGGCGCCGCTCCGGGCCGCGCCGAGAAGGGCTACACCACCTACCGCATCGGCGTCGGCCACAGCCACGGCGCCAAGCCGCCGGCGATCGTCGGCACCATCACCGGCGAGGGCGGGCTGACGGGCAAGGACGTCGGCAAGATCGACATCTTCGGGAGCTTCTCGCTGGTCCAGCTGCGCGGCACGCTGGACGAGGAGCAGCTCGCGCGGGTGGGCCGGGCCAAGATCGCCGGCCGCTCGCTGCGGATCTCGGAGGACCGCGGTCCGCGCACCGGTCCGCGCTCCTCGGGCGACGATCCCCGGGCGCGCTACGACGGCAAGCGGGAGCATCGCGGCGGCGGCCGCCCCGCGCGCTTCGGCCGGGACGACAGCTCGCGTCCCTTCCGCCGCGGTCACCACGACTGACACGTCGGCGCGCTGAGCGCCGCGCGGCCCGGCTCCGCAGGGCCCGGCGCCGCGCGGCTGCCGGCCGCCGGGCCGCGCCTCCCGCGCGGCCCCCGCAGGACGCGGCCCCGCAGGGCACAGCACGAAGGCCCCGCACCGATCGGTGCGGGGCCTTCTCGCGGTGCGGCGAGCTCTCGCTCGGCCGGGCTCAGGCGCCGGGCTGCTGGGACTGCGCCTCGGCGTAGGCCTTGCGGACCTCGTCCATGTCGAGGTTCTGGACCTGGTTGATGAGGTCCTCGAGGGCGCTCTGCGGGAGGGCGCCGGGCTGGGAGAACACCGGGATCCCGTCGCGGTAGGCCACGAGCGTGGGGATCGAGGTGACCCCGTAGCGCATGGCCAGCTCCTGCTGGTCCTCGGTGTCGACCTTGGCGAAGGTGACGTCCGTGTGCTCCTCGGACGCCTGCTCGAAGATGGGGGCGAAGCGCTGGCACGGAACGCACCAGCCGGCCCAGAAGTCGATGAGGACGACGCCGTCCTGGACGGTCTCGTCGTGGTTCGCTGCGGTCAGCGTGGTAGTAGCCATGACGGGAGAACGCCCGCGGCGGCGCCGGCATTCCCGCGCCGCCGCGAGGTGAGTCACCTCACGCCGTCGGCACGACCCGCGCCGTGAGGTCCTCCTCGGGCGGGGTCCAGGACGCCGGGTCGGCCGGGACCTGCTCCCCGCTGCGGAGGTCGCGGACCGCATGCTCGCCGCCCTCCTCTGCGGGGAACCACACGAAGGGGATGCCGCGCCGGTCCGCCACACGGATCTGCTTGCCGAGCTTCGCGGCGCTGGGGGCGACCTCGGTGGGCACCCCCCGCGCGCGCAGCGCCCGGGCGACCGCCTCGCTGCTGCCGCGGGTCTCCTCGGAGGTCACCGACACGAGCACGGCCGAGGGCACGGGGCGGGTGGCGCGGGCGAGGTCCGCGGAGATGAGGCGGGAGACCAGACGGGACAGGCCGATGGACAGGCCCACGCCCGGATAGGTGTGGCGGTTGTCCGCGGCCAGGCGGTCGTACCGTCCGCCCGAGCAGACGGAGCCCAGCGATGCGTGGCCCTCCACGAAGGTCTCGAAGACGGTGCCCGTGTAGTAGTCCAGGCCGCGCGCGATGGAGAGGTCCGCGACGATCGCCCCGGGGACGGCGGCCTGCACGCGCTCCAGCACCGCGGTGAGCTCGGCGATGCCCTGCTCCATCAGCTCGCCGCTGCCGCCGAGGTCGCGGACCGCCTGGGCGAAGGAGCCGTCGGCGCTGCTGATCGCGGCGAAGCCGAGACAGGCATCGGCCTGCTGGTCGCTCACGCCGGCGTCCTGCACGAGCAGGGCGTGGACCGCCTCCCGGCCGATCTTGGGCAGCTTGTCCAGCGCGCGCAGCACGGCCTCGTGGTCCTGGATGCCGATCGAGCGGAAGAAGCCCTCGGAGAGCCGGCGGTTGTTGACGTGGATGGTGAACCCCGGCAGCGGCAGCCGGGCGAGGATCTCCGCCATGACCACCGCGACCTCCGCCTCCACGTGGCCGGGGAGGGAGTCCTGGCCGATGATGTCCAGATCGGCCTGGTAGAACTCGCGGAACCGCCCGTCCTGCGGGCGCTCGCCCCGCCACACCTTCTGGATCTGGTAGCGACGGAAGGGGAAGGAGAGGTCGTTCTGGTGCTCCAGGACGTAGCGCGCCAGCGGCACGGTGAGATCGAAGTGCAGCCCGAGGGTGCGGTCGGGATCGGTGTCCTCGCCCTCCTCGGCGTGGAGCCGCCGCAGGACGTAGACCTCCTTGTCGATCTCGCCCTTGCGCAGCAGCTGGGACATGGGCTCCACCGCGCGCGTCTCGATGCCGGCGAACCCGTGCAGCTCCGCCACATGCCGGAACACGTCGATGACGTGCTGCTCGACCCGCCGCTGGGCGGGGAGCCATTCGGGGAATCCGGACAGGGCGCTGATCTTCGCCACGGAGGTGCTCCTGGGTGCGGGGACTGCTGACCGGACCATTATCGACGATGCCCGCCCGGGGCGTGCACCGCGTCCCCGAGGAGTCCGTCCCTGCGACGGCCAGAGGCCGCACACGCGGAGAGCTGTAGAGTTCCTCCCTGTGGCGCCCGCCCTGCGGCGCCCGCGCCGCATCCATGACGTCGCCTCCGAGCGACAGTGCCCCGCCCTGCAGCGGAACGACCCCGAAGGAGCGCATCGTGAGCGAGTCCCAGACGCCCGCCCCGAAGCCCAGTGCCCGTCCCACGCCGCCCTCCCCCGCGGCTCTCGCCGGCCGCAAGCCGTCGGCGCCGCTCGTCCCCGTGGTGGCCGCCCCGGTCGCCGAGTACGACGAGGAGCAGCTCGCCGCGGCCCGCGCCTTCGGCGAGGTCGCCGAGGACGGCACCGTCAGCGTTCAGGACGGGACCCAGCGCCGCGAGATCGGCACCACCGCCGAGAAGGATCCGGTCGCCGCGCTGGATCCGTTCGCGCGCGCCTACATCGACCTGTCGGTGTTCCTGGACGCGACCGAGCGGACCCTCTCGGCGCCCCGCCACACCCAGGTCGAGCTGAACCGCCTGCTGGAGAACCTGCGCAAGAACCTCAAGGAGCCCAAGGTCGTCGGGGACATCCCCGCCCTGCGGGCCCGCGCCGCCCAGCTGCGCGAGACCGCCAAGGCGAAGATCCAGGAGCTCGAGGCCGAGCGCAACGCCGCCCGCGAGGCCGCGACCGCGGAGCGCACGGCCTTCGTCGAGAGCATCGAATCGCTCGTGGCGACCGATCCGGCGCAGATCTCCTGGCGCAGCGCCGGGGAGACGATGCGGTCGATGGTCGGCACCTGGAAGCAGATGCAGAAGGAGTCCGTCGCGATGGAGCGGTCCGTCGAGGACGCCCTGTGGAAGCGGCTCTCGGCCGCCCGCAGCGCCTTCGACCGGAAGCGCAAGCAGTTCTTCTCCCAGCTGGACGACCAGCACGCCGAGGCGGAGCGGATCAAGAGCGACCTGATCACCCGGGCCGAGGCCATGCAGGACTCGACCGACTGGGGCCCGACGGTCCGCGCCTACCGCGAGCTGATGGACGAGTGGCGGGCCGCGCCGCGCGGCAACCGCCGCAAGGACGATGCGCAGTGGGCGCGCTTCAAGGCCGCCCAGGACCGCTTCTTCGAGGCCCGCAACGCGGATCTCGCCGCCTCGGACGCCGAGCAGCAGGAGAATCTCGTCGTCAAGGAGGCCCTGCTCGAGGAGGCGAAGGCGATCGATCCGAGCGCGGACCTCGACGCGGCCAAGGAGGCCCTGCGCTCGATCCAGGACCGCTGGGAGAGCGCCGGGAAGGTCCCCCGCAGCGCCATGCATCGCCTCGACGACGGCCTGCGCGCCGTCGAGCGCGCGGTGAAGAAGGCCGAGGAGGACGAGTGGCGTCGCACCGACCCGCGCACCAAGGCGCGCGTCGAGGGCGCCTCCTCCCAGCTGCAGGCGGCGATCGCCTCCTACGAGGAGGACCTCGAGACGGCGCGCGCCTCCGGCGACCCCGCCCGGATCGCCGAGGCCGAGGCCGCCCTGGAGGCCCGCAAGGAGTGGCTCGCGGTGATCGAGCGCTCCGCGCGCGACCTGGGCTGAGTCCTCGGGGAGAGCCGCTCCTCCTCCCCAGCAGGCGTCCGTCCACACCCGGGGACGGGCGCCTTGCTGCGTCCGGGCGGGCGCGGCATCCTCGGGTGATGATCTCGCGCGTCGATCCCTCCCCTCCCCCGTCCTCGGCGGCCGCCGAGGACGCCCCCTCGGGACCGGACGGCACGGAGGCGAGCGCCGCCTGCGCCGCCTGGTCCCGTCATGCCGCGGATCTCGCCGCCGGCATGGTCGGGCAGATCCAGCCCTGGCCGGAGAGCCCCGCGACCCGCAGCATGGTGCTGCGCGGCGAGCTCCTGCGCCTGCGCGCGGGGATGTACGTGCCCCCGGTGGCCTGCGCCTCCGCCGTGGATCGGGCGGTCGCCGTCGGCTGCGCGGTCGGGCTCGCGCTGCGCAGCCACCAGGTGATCGCAGGGAGGTCGGCGGCGTGGGTGCTGCTGGGCGGGGACCCTCCGGATCCGATGGAGCTGATCTCCCCCTCCCATCGCACGGTGATCGCCGGGGTCGTGGTCCGCCAGAGCGTGCTGGCCCCGCAGGACGTCGAGATGCTCGGCGGCGCGCCGATCACCGTCCCCGGCCGCACCGCCGTGGACCTGCTGCGCCTGCACGCCCCGCACGTCGCATCCACGGCGATCCGGGGCCTGATCGCCTCCGGCCACCTGGACCTGCGGGAGGTGCGCCGCCGTCTGGACCGGCTGCACGGCGCGCCGTTCACGCGGCGCGCGCAGGAGCTGCTCGACCGGCTGGACCGGCCCGCTCCGGCCCGGACCGCGGGCCGGACCGCGGGCCGGACCGCGGGCCCGTCTGACAGGCCGGGTTCCCCGGGTCAGGCGTGGGCGGTCAGGGAGGCCCGGGCGTCGACCTGCTTGCCGTCGGCCGTGACCCGGTAGACGTCGTAGACGCCCTCGACCCGTCGCACCGTGTTGATCACCGACTGCAGATGCGCCGGATCCGCCAGCTCGAAGGAGAAGTAGGCGGTGGCCAGGCGGTCCTTGTGTGATTGGCAGGAGGCGGCCTGCAGGTTCACGTGCTGCTCGGAGATGGCATGCGCGAGGTCGGTGAGCAGGCGGGGCCGGTCCAGGGCCTCCACCTTCACGTGGACGAGGTAGACGGCCCCGGTGCGCCCGGACCACTGCACGGGCTGGATGCGGTCGGGCTGCTGCTCCTGCAGCTGGGCGACGTTCGTGCAGTCGCGGTGGTGGACGCTGATCCCGGCCCCGCGGGTGACGAAGCCGACGATCGGGTCCCCGGGCACCGGCGCGCAGCACTTGGCGAGCTTGACCCACACGTCGTTCTGGCCGTCGACCACCACGCCCTGGTCGGTCTCGGCGGTGCGCTGCTGGGCCCGCCCCGGCTTGGTCAGCACCTTCGAGGGCAGGGTGACCTCGGCGGCGTCCTCCTCGGTGGCGTCGATCCCGCCGAACAGGGCGCGCAGCCGCTCCACGACGTGCTGGGCGCTCATGTGCCCCTCACCGATGGCCGTGTACAGCCCGTCGACGTCCTTCTGATGGAGGTCGGAGGCGACGGACTGGAGCGTGTCGTGGGTCAGCAGGCGCCGCAGCGGCATGTCCTGCCGGCGCAGCGCCTTGGACAGCTCGTCCTTGCCCTTCTCCAGCGCCTCCTCGCGGCGCTCCTTCGTGAACCACTGGCGGATCTTGTTGCGGGCGCGGGGCGTCTTGACGAAGGCGAGCCAGTCCTGGCTGGGACCGGCATCGGCCGCCTTGGAGGTGTAGACCTCGACGACGTCGCCGGTGGACAGCGCGGACTCCAGGGAGACGAGCCGGCCGTTGACCCGCGCGCCCATGGTGCGATGGCCCACCTCGGTGTGCACCGTGTAGGCGAAGTCGATGGGCGTGGCGCCCTGCGGCAGGGCCAGGACGTCGCCCTTGGGGGTGAAGACGTACACCTCCTGGGAGGCGATCTCGAAGCGCAGCGAGTCCAGGAACTCGCCGGAGTCGGTCGTGTCCTTCTGCCAGTCCATGAGCTGGCGCAGCCACGCCATCTCCTGGTTGCCCGCCCGGGCGGGCTCGGCCTGCCCCGCCTTGGCCTTGTACTTCCAGTGCGCGGCGACGCCGTACTCGGCCCGGCGGTGCATCTCGCGGGTGCGGATCTGCACCTCGACGGGCTTGCCCGTCGGCCCGATGACCGTCGTGTGCAGCGACTGGTAGAGGTTGAACTTCGGCAGGGCGATGTAGTCCTTGAAGCGCCCGGGCAGCGGCGACCAGCGCGCATGGAGGATGCCGAGGACCGCGTAGCAGTCGCGCACCGTGTCCACCAGCACGCGGATGCCCACCAGGTCGTAGATGTCCGCGAAGTCCCGGCCGCGCACGATCATCTTCTGGTAGATCGAGTAGTAGTGCTTGGGCCGGCCCGTGACCTCGGCCTTGATCCGGGCCTTGCGCAGATCGTCGAGGATCTGCGTGGACACCGCGGAGAGGTACTGGTCCCGCGCCGGGGCATGGTGGGCGACCAGGGAGACGATCTCCTCGTACACCTTCGGGTAGAGGACCTGGAAGGAGAGGTCCTCCAGCTCCCACTTCATGGTGTTCAGGCCCAGGCGGTGCGCCAGCGGCGCATAGATCTCCAGGGTCTCCTTCGCCTTGCGCTCGGCCGAGGAGGAGGGGACGTACTTCCAGGTGCGGGCGTTGTGGAGCCGATCGGCGAGCTTGATCAGCAGCACCCGCACGTCGCGGCTCATCGCCACGATCATCTTGCGCACCGTCTCGGCCTGTGCGGCCTCCCCGTAGGTGACCTTGTCGAGCTTGGTCACGCCGTCCACGAGGATCGAGATCTCCTCGCCGAAGTCCCGGCGGAGATCCTCGAGGGAGTAGTCCGTGTCCTCCACGGTGTCGTGCAGCAGCGCCGCGGCGATGACCTCGCGGGGCGCCCCGAGCTCGGCGAGGATCGTGGCCACGGAGACGGGATGCGTGATGTAGGGGTCGCCGCTCTTGCGCAGCTGGCCGCGATGCGCGGTCTCCGCCACCTGGTAGGCGCGCTCGACGAGGCTCAGGTCCTCCTTGGGGCTGACCGCGCCGATCGTCTGCAGCAGGGGCTCGAGGATCGTGTCGGCCGGCGTCGCGCTGCGGGCGCCGAAGAACGGCAGCCGCGACCGGCTGCGCCAGGGCGTGAGCCCGCCCGAGCTCGCTCCTCCGGGGGCAGTGCCCGGCGCGGTGCGCTCCACCTCGTCACGGTCCGACATGGTTCCACCTCCCTGCAGTGGATCCATGCTACGCGTCAGGAGACGGTGCCGGTGACCGCGGCCATCGGCGGGACGCGGTCATCCCTCCAGCGACCACACCGTGCTCACGGGGACGCCCTCGAGCCGGGTGCGGCCCTCGAGAGCGCTCAGCTCGATGAGGAAGGAGGCGCCGAGGACCTCGGCGCCGAGCTCGCGGGCCAGGGCGACCGTCGCGGCCGCCGTCCCGCCGGTGGCGAGGAGGTCGTCGACGACGAGGGTGCGCACCCCCGTCTCCAGGGCGCCCTCGGCGATCTCGACCGTCGCCGTGCCGTACTCCAGGTCGTAGGTGCGGCTGCGCGGGGTGCCGGGCAGCTTCCCGGCCTTGCGCACGGGCACGAAGCCGGCGCCGATCTCGTACGCCAGCGGGGCGCCGAGGACGAACCCCCGTGCCTCGGTGCCGACGATGACGTCGATTTCCTCGGGGATGATCGAGGCCCAGTGCTCGATGACCCGGCGCAGGGCCCGCGCGTCGCGCAGCAGCGGGGTGATGTCGCGGAAGAGGACGCCGGGCTGGGGGAAGTCCGGGTACTCGGCGATGTGCGTGGACAGCAGGCCCTGGATCTCCTCGGGCGGGTGCGGCGGCGCTGAGGTCATGACTCTCCCTGGTCGGGGGCGGCGTCCGCGAGCGGGCGCGGGGCGAGGTCGCCGACCTCGCCGCGGCTGCGGGACTCCTGGACGGAACGGGTGTGGGCGGCGATGGAGCGCTCGCGGTTGCGCAGGTCCACCAGGATCCCGGGGGCGAGGAAGATCGAGGAGTAGGTGCCGGCGAGGATGCCGACGAACAGCGCCAGCGAGATGTCCTTGAGGGTGCCGGCGCCCAGCACGAAGGCGCCGATCGCCAGGATCGCTCCGACCGGCAGCAGGGCGACCACCGAGGTGTTGATCGAGCGGACCACGGTCTGGTTCGCGGCGCGCTCGACGGCCTCGGCGTAGGTGTGGGCGCGCTGCCCCTGCAGGCCGGCGGTGTTCTCCCGGACCTTGTCGAACACGACGATCGTGTCGTAGAGGGAGTAGCCCAGGATCGTCAGGAAGCCGATCACCGTGGCCGGCGTGATCTCGAAGCCCACCACGCCGTACACGGCCGCGGTCAGCAGCATGTCGTGGACCAGGGCGATCATGGCGGCGATCGAGGTGGTGAGGTTGCGGAAGTACAGCGCCATCACCACGGCCGTGAGGACGATGAACGCGAGCACGCCGCGCAGCATCTTGGTCGTCACGTCCGCGCCCCACACCGGGCCGATGAAGGAGCTGGAGACGTTCTGCGCCGGCACGTCGTAGGCGCCGGCCAGCTCGGAGGCCAGCTGCGCGGTCTCGTCGCTGCTCAGCTCGCTGGTCTGGACGCGCAGGGTGTCCGTCCCGAGCACGGTGATCTTCGGCTCGTTGTCGGGCACGTGCTCGCGCACGACATCCCGGGCGATGGACTGGTCGGCATCGGCGACCCGGGCGATCTGGAACTCCGACCCTCCGGTGAACTCGATGCCGAGGTTCGGGCCGCGCACCAGGGCGATGGCCCCGAGCACGACGATCAGCGCGACCCCGATGAGATACCAGGTGCGGCGGCGGCGGACGATCGGCAGTGCCCGGCGGCCCGCGTGGAGATCGTTGCCGAACTGGGCGAACGCTGCGGTCATCGGTCGTCCTCCGGGTGATCGGCGGGGTCGTCGGCCGGGCGGGGAGGCTCCTCGCCCATCTCCTGGGCGGCCTGCTGCGCCTCGCGCTCGCGGCGGGCCTTGCGCTCGGCGAGGCTCTCGCGGACCGGCGGCTCGGCGTCCTCGCCGCGGCGACGGCGCGCGGAGCGCTCCTGGACGTCGCGGATCCGGCCGCGGCCGGCGTACGCGGGCAGGTCCCTCCCGAGCGCGGCGGGGTCGAGGCCGCTGAGCGGGTGGCCCTTGCCGAAGAAGCGGGTGCGCACCAGGACCTGCAGCAGCGGGTGGGTGAACAGGAAGACCACGAGCAGGTCCAGGAGCGTGGCCAGGCCGAGGGTGAAGGCGAAGCCGCGCACGTTGCCGGTGGACAGGGCGTACAGCACCACGGCGGCGATGAGGTTCACGGCGTCGGAGGCGAGGATCGTCTGCTTGGCGCGGGACCAGCCGTGGTCCACGGCGCTGACGATCCCGCGGCCGTCCCGGATCTCGTCGCGGACGCGCTCGAAGTACACGATGAAGGAGTCGGCGGTGAAGGCGATCGCGACGATCAGGCCGACCACGCCGGCGAGCGAGAGGCGATAGCCGATGTCGGGCACGTTGGACAGGACCGTGAGCGTCCCGTACGCGAGCGTGCCCATGGCCAGCAGCGAGGTCATCGTGACGATCGCCAGCACCCGGTACTGCACGAAGGCATAGCCGATCACCAGGATCAGGCCGATGATCCCGGCGATCAGCCCCTTGCCCAGCTGGTCGGAGCCCAGGGTCGCGGAGATCTGCTGCTCGGAGAGCACGTGGAACTCCAGCGGCAGCGCCCCGAACTTCAGCTGGTTCGCGAGGGTGGTCGCGGTCTCCTGGTCGAAGTTGCCGCGGATGGAGGCGTTGCCGTCCGGGGAGGGCTCCTCCACCACCGGGGCGGAGATGACCTGCCCGTCCAGCATGATCGCGAAGGAGGTGGTCGCGCCCTGCCCGCCGTACAGCGCGTTGCTCATCTCGGAGAACGCGCGGGCGTACTGCGGCTGGAAGGTCATGTTGACCAGGTAGTACCCGGTCGCCTGGCCGGTGGGGTTGGTCTCGCTGCCCACCGTCGCGGAGCGGACCGCGGATCCGGGGACGACCTCGGGTCCCAGCAGGTACTTCACGGTGCCCTGGGGGTCGCAGACCACGACGGGCTCGTCGGCGGGGGCGTCGGCGGCGATCTCCTGCTGCGCGGCGGGGTCGGTGCAGTCGGTCGCGAAGAACGTCTCCTGCATCTCCGGCGTGGCCTGCTCGAGGGCCCAGGGGGCGCTGGAGCCGTCGGCGGTCGCGGGCGCGTTGGCGACGTCCTGGTCCACGAGACCGGAGAAGGTCGCCTGCGCCGGGTCGATGTCGCCGGCGGAGGACTCGGGGCTCTCCCCCTCCGCGCCGCCCGCGTCGGAGGCGCCGCCGGCGTCGGAGGCTCCTCCCCCGTCGGAGGCGCCCGTGCCCTCAGGGGCCGAGGAGCCGATGACCGGGCGGAAGGACATGACGGCGGTCTGCCGCAGGGCCCGCGAGGTCTCCTGGTCCAAGGTCCCGGGGACGTCCACGACGATGTTGCTGCCGCCCTGGACGCTGATCTCCGTCTCCCCCACGCCCATCGCGTTCACGCGCTGGGCGATGATCTGACGGGCCTGCTCCATCGAGTCGCGGTCGATGGGGGCCCCGTCCCGGGAGCTGGCCTGCAGGATGACCTGCGTGCCGCCCTCGAGGTCCAGGGCGAGCTTCGGGGAGGGCTCCCAGCCGCCCTTCCAGGCTCCTGCTCCGATGCCGCCGCCCAGCAGCACCACGATGAGTGCGAGGGCGAGCAGCGCGATACGACGTGCGGGCATGGGGGATGGATCCTTCGCGTCCCGGCGGCTGAGCCGGCGTCAGCGGTCGGTCGAGGGGCGGGAGTTCAGGATGTCGCCGTCGGCGGGACCGTCGTCCTCGGAGCCGTCCGCCGGATCCTCCGCGTCCTCGGACGCGTCCTGCGCGGCCTCGTCCTCGACCTTCATGGCGATCGCCGCACGGGCCCACTTGGTCTGCGCGCCGGACTCGGTCTCGAGGATGACGACGTCGTCGTCCGCCTCGACGATCAGGCCGTAGAAGCCGGAGTGCGTGCGGACCTCGTCGCCCACGCCGAGCTGGTTCACGAGCGCCTGGTGCGCCCGCTGCGCCTTCCGCTGGCGGCTGCTCATGAGCAGCATGGGGATCATCATCACGGCGAAGATGATCAGGAGAAGGAAGATCGGGTCCACAGGAGTCCTTTCGGGGACAGCGGCCGGGCATGGCACGGCCCGCTCGGTCACGTACCCGGCCACTGTACCCGGGCCCGCCTGGGCGAGGACGCAGGCCCCGCGCGGCGGTCGCGCTCAGAACCGCCCCAGCGGCGGGGTGGTGCCGGCCGCGGGCTCCGGCGGGGCCAGGCCCAGATGCTCCCAGGCCATCGGCGTGGCGATGCGGCCGCGGGGGGTGCGGGTGAGGAAGCCCTCGCGCACGAGGTACGGCTCGACCATGGTCTCCACCGTCTCGGTCTCCTCCCCCACGGAGACGGCGAGGGTCGACAGGCCCACCGGGCCGCCCGCGAAGCGGGTGCACAGGGCCGCCAGCACGCCGCGGTCCAGACGGTCCAGCCCTCGCGGGTCCACCTCGTAGACCTCCAGGGCGGCGCGGGCCGCGGCGAGGTCCAGGCGGCCGCTGCCGCGCACCTGCGCCCAGTCGCGCACGCGGCGCAGCAGGCGGTTGGCGATGCGCGGGGTGCCGCGGGAGCGTTCGGCGATCTCGGCGGCGGCGTCGGGGTCCAGGGGCACGTCCAGCCGCAGCGCCGATCGGGTGACGACCTCGTGCAGCTCGGAGGCGCGGTAGTAGTCCAGGTGGCCGACGAAGCCGAAGCGGTCCCGCAGCGGCGCCGGGAGCAGCCCGGCGCGGGTGGTCGCGCCGACGACCGTGAACGGCGGCAGCTCCAGCGGGATCGACGTCGCCCCGACGCCCTTGCCCACCACCACGTCGACCCGGAAGTCCTCCATGGCGATGTAGAGCATCTCCTCGGCGGGGCGGGCCAGGCGATGGACCTCGTCGATGAACAGGACCTCCCCCTCCTCGAGGGAGGACAGGATCGCCGCGAGGTCCCCGGCGTGCTGGATCGCGGGCCCGGAGGTGATGCGCAGGGCCGCGCCGATCTCCCCCGCGATGATCATGGCCAGGGTGGTCTTGCCCAGTCCCGGCGGACCGGACAGCAGCACGTGCTCGGGCGGGCGTCCGCGCGCGGTCGCCGCCTCCAGGACGAGGGAGAGCTGATCGCGCACGACCTGCTGGCCGACGAACTCGGCCAGGCGCCGCGGGCGCAGCGCCGCCTCCGCGGCGCGCTCGAGGGCGCCGGAGTCCGGGCTGGTCACCGGACCGGACTCCTCCTCTCCGCCCGCGTCGACGGAGCCTCCGGCCTCCCCCAGGGGGCTCATCGGCTGCCTCCGAGGCCGCGCAGCGCCGTGCGCAGGAGGACCGCGGGGTCGCTCTCGCCCTCGGCGGCCGCCGTCGCGACGGCATCGGCGGCGGACTTCTCGGCCCAGCCCAGCCCGACCAGCGCCTGCACCACGTCGGCCTGCGGCCCGCGCAGGACCGAGGCCTCCTCCGGGCTCGCGGGGACGTCGGCCGGCGACGGCGCGGCCGAAGTGGGCGCTCCGATCTTGTCCTTGAGCTCGAGGATCATGCGCTGCGCCCCCTTCGGGCCGATGCCCGGGGTGCGGGTGATGGCCTTCGCGTCCTCCGCGGCGACGGCGCGGCGCAGATCGTCCGGAGCCATCACACTGAGCAGGGCCAGCGCGGTGCGGGGACCGACGCCGGAGACGGACTGGACGATGCGGAAGATCTCCGCCTCCTCGCGCTGCGGGAAGCCGAACAGGGTCAGCGAGTCCTCCCGCACGACGAGCTCGGTATGGAGCGTCAGCTCGGCGTCGTGGCGGGTCACCGCGAGGGACTGCGCGGTGGTGTGGACGAGGTAGCCCACGCCGTGGACCTCGAGGACGAGGGAATCGAGGCCGATGTGGCTCACGCGGCCGGTGAGAGTGGAGATCACGGGACCACCCTAGAACATGCGTTCGATCAGAAGCGGGAGGTGGAGGATTCGCGCGCCCGGCGCGCCGCCCGCTCGGCCTCGGCCCAGCGGGACTGGGCGGAGGTGCGGGCCCCGCCGGTGGCATCCAGGCGCACCGGGCCGGGCCCCCGCCAGAGCTGGGTCAGCGCGATGGCGATGGCATCGGCCGCATCGGCGGGCCGGGGTGCCTCGGAGAGGCCGAGGATCTTCACCAGGACCGTCTGGATCTGCTTCTTGTCGGCCCGGCCGCTGCCGGTGACGGCGGCCTTCACCTCGGAGGGGGTGTGCATCGCGATCCGGATCCCCCGCTGGGCGGCCAGCAGGATCGCCACCCCGGAGACCTGGGCGGTGCCCATCACCGTGGAGGTGTTGTTCTGGCTGAACACCCGCTCGATGGCGACCACGTCGGGCGCATGCTCCTCGAGCTTCGCCTCGAGGCCGCGGGAGATGGCCAGCAGACGCAGGTCGATGGTGTCCTCGGGCGCGCTGCGGACCACGCCCACGTCCACCAGGCTCGCCCCCCGGCCGCGGCCGGCGTCCAGGACGCCGTAGCCGCAGCGGGTCAGGCCCGGGTCGACCCCGAGCACGCGCAGGCTCATCGCGGCCTGCGCGCGCTCGGGGCCGTCCGGGCGCCGGGGATCATTCGTCGTCGGCCAGCTGGGCGGCGACGTCGTCGGGGATGTCGAGGTTGGAGTAGACGTTCTGGACGTCGTCGCTGTCCTCGAGCGCGTCGATCAGCCGCAGCACCTTGCGCGCGCCGTCGAGATCGACCTCGGTGCGGATGTTCGGCACGAACTGCGCCTCGGCGCTGTCGTAGTCGATGCCCGCGTCCTGCAGAGCGGTGCGCACGGCGACCACGTCGGAGGCCTCGGAGATGATCTCGAAGGACTCGCCCTCGTCGTTGATCTCCTCGGCGCCGGCGTCGAGGACCACCTCGAGCAGGTCGTCCTCGGTGTGCTCGCCCTTGGGCAGGGACACCACGCCCTTGCGGTTGAACATGTAGGACACCGAGCCGGAGTCCGCCATGTTCCCGCCGCCGCGGGAGAACGCCAGGCGCACCTCGGAGACGGCGCGGTTCTTGTTGTCGGTCAGGCACTCGACCAGCAGCGCGACGCCGCCGGGGGCGTAGCCCTCGTACATGAGCGTCTGGTAGTCGACCCCGCCGCCGTCCAGGCCGCCGCCGCGCTTGACGGCGCGCTCGATGTTGTCGTTGGGGACGGAGGTCTTCTTCGCCTTCTGGATCGCATCGAAGAGGGTCGGGTTGCCGGCCGGGTCGGGGCCGCCCGTGCGCGCCGCCACCTCGATGTTCTTGATCAGCTTGGCGAAGAGCTTGCCGCGCTTGGCATCGATGGCGGCCTTCTTGTGCTTGGTCGTCGCCCATTTGGAGTGACCCGACATGTGTCTCCTCGGAAGATCGCTGCGTCCTGCTGTGCCGGACCATTGTACGGGCCGCGGCGCCAGGGCATGGCAGGCGCTCAGGCCGAGGGGGCGTCCGTCCGCACCACGGGCCGGGTCACGGCCGCGATGAGGCGGCGGTCGGCGGTGATGCGCTCGAGCAGGCGCCGCTCGTGCAGGCGCGTCTTCGCGCTCGGCTTCCCGTGCAGCACACCGTGGCGGTCCAGGGCCAGGGCCACCGCCGCGAGGATCAGATCGCGCATCGCGGTGCGGGCCACGGCCCCGCCGTGCTGCGCGGCCCACTTCTCGGCGCGGCGGCGACGGCGCATCGACACCAGCATCTCGACCTCCTGCGGGGCGAACCATCCGGCGCGCCCGTAGGCGGACAGCTGGCGACGGACGATCCCGTGCTCGCGCCACCGCAGCCAGAGGACCATCGCGGCGAGCACCAGGAAGATCGGCACCTGCACGGTGAGGTAGTACTGGAGGAAGCTGCGCAGCGGGTTCTCCGGGTCCATGTCCAGCAGGAAGGTCGCGCCGTTCCACAGGGCATGCAGGCACATGCCCAGGCTCAGCCCGCCGATCCCGAGCCCGAAGTAGAGCATGAGCGAGCGGCGCTCGGCGGCGATGCCCAGGCCCAGCCCGCACAGGGCGGTGAAGCACACGTGGGCGAAGGGCGAGAGCAGCCCGCGCAGCAGGAACGTCTGCCAGAAGACGGCGGCCTCCCCGGCGGCCTGCGCCTCGTGGAAGGAGCGCCCGAAGTAGAGGATGTTCTCGGTGAAGGCGAAGCCCCCGGCGATCAGCGCCGCGTAGACGAGGCCGTCGATCGGCCCGCCGATGAACCGCCGCCCCCAGCACAGCAGGGCGATCAGCCCGGCGGACTTCGTGGCCTCCTCGACGACCGGCGCCTGGATCACCGCGCCGAGGAACTCCGCGGTCGCCTGCTGCGAATCCGCCGGGGTGATGAGGAAGGTGAAGGCCCCGCCGATGACGAAGGTCAGGCCCACCGAGCCGGCCGCGCCCCAGATGAAGGCGTACACCAGCGTGATCCGCGGCTGCGGCGTGTAGCGGTCGATCCACCACACGGCCAGGAACACGATCGCCACCGGCACGAGCGCCGCGGTGAAGGCGACCAGCGAGGTGCCGAAGCCGAGCGGGCGGATGGTGAAGAAGTAGACGCCGACGAAGACCAGCAGCAGCATCAGGATCGCCACGCCCCAGATGATGCGCGGGATCCACCGGTTGGGCTGCTTCACGGGCCCTTCCGCGCCGGCGCCCAGGCGCGCGGGCGCCAGCGGGTCCGTGCGGGGCACGTCGTAGGCGTATCCGCCGCCGAGGGTGCTCGTGGCCATCTGATCCTCCGCTGTCGGGTGCCGGAACGGCGCGGTCATCGTAGCAACCGCGCCGGTCAGGGCCCGGCCGGGGCGGGCCAGGCGGCGGCGAGCGCACGCCGCGTGTCCGCCAGCAGGATCGGCAGCGCCTTGGTGCGGCCGATGATCGGCAGGAAGTTCGCATCGCCCATCCACCGCGGCACGACGTGCTGGTGCAGGTGGGCGGCGATCCCCGCCCCGGCGACCTCGCCCTGGTTCATGCCCAGGTTGAAGCCCGCCGGGGCGGAGACCTCCCGCACCACCCGCATGGCGGTGCGGGTGAGCTCGGCGACCTCGTGGACCTCCTCCACCGTGAGATCGGTGTAGTCCGCGACGTGCCGGTAGGGGCACACCATGAGATGGCCCGTGTTGTACGGGAACAGGTTCAGGATGACGAAGGACTGCTCGCCGCGGTGGACGATCAGGGACTCCTCGTCGGTGCGCGCCGGCGCGAGGCAGAACGGGCACTGGTGGACGTCGCCCGGGTCGTCGGGCTTCGCCTCCCCGGAGATGTACGCCATCCGATGGGGCGTCCACAGCCGCTGCATCCCGTCGGGCTCGCCGGCGAAGCCCGCCGGGTCCTCCAGGGGGACGGGCCCGCCGGCTCCCGGTGCGGTGCCCGGCTCCGACCTGCTCGCGCCGCCGTCGCTCACACCTGGACCTTGTCCTCGATCGCCCGCACGATCCGCTCGACGGCCTCGTCCACGGCGATGCCGTTGTCCTGGCTGCCGTCGCGCAGGCGGAAGGACACCGCCCCCTTCTCCTGATCCTCGCCGCCGGCGATGAGCAGGTAGGGCACCTTCTCCTTGGTGTGCGTGCGGATCTTCTTCTGCATCCGGTCGTCGGAGGCGTCGACCTCCACGCGCACGCCGCGCGCCCGCAGCTTCGAGGCGACCTCCTCGAGGTAGGGCACGTACTCGGCGGCCACGGGGATGCCCACGACCTGCACCGGGGAGAGCCACACCGGGAACGCCCCGGCGTAGTGCTCCAGCAGCACCCCGAAGAACCGCTCGATGGAGCCGAACAGCGCGCGGTGGATCATCACCGGTCGCTGGCGCGATCCGTCCGGAGCGGTGTACTCCAGCTCGAACAGCTCCGGCTCGAAGAAGTCGAGCTGGATGGTGGAGAGCTGCCAGGTGCGGCCGATGGCGTCCTTCGCCTGCACGGAGATCTTCGGGCCGTAGAACGCGGCGCCGCCCGGATCGGGCACGAGGTCCAGGCCGGAGGCGGTGGCCACCTCCTCGAGGGTGCGGGTCGCCTCCTCCCAGGTGGCGTCGTCGCCCACGGACTTCTCCGGGTCGCGGGTGGACAGCTCGAGGTAGAAGTCGTCCAGGCCGTAGTCGCGCAGCAGGTCCAGGACGAAGCCGAGCAGGCTGCCCAGCTCCTCCTTCATCTGCTCCCGGGTGGTGTAGATGTGGGCATCGTCCTGGGTGAAGCCGCGGGCACGGGTCAGCCCGTGGACCACGCCGGACTTCTCGTAGCGGTAGACGCTGCCGAACTCGAACAGCCGCAGCGGCAGGTCGCGGTAGGACCGCCCGCGGGAGCGGTAGACGAGGTTGTGCATCGGGCAGTTCATGGGCTTGAGGTAGTAGTCCTGGCCCTGCTTGGTGACGTTGCCGTCTGCGTCCACCTCCTCGTCCATGTGCATGGGCGGGTACATGCCCTCGGCGTACCACTCCAGGTGCCGGGAGGTCTCGAAGAGGTTCTTCTTGGTGATGTGCGGGGTCGAGACGAAGGAATATCCCGCCGCGACGTGCCGGCGGCGCGAGTAGTCCTCCATCTCCATCTTGATCATGGCGCCCTTGGGATGGAACACCGGCAGGCCCGAGCCGATCTCGTCGGGGAAGGAGAACAGGTCCAGCTCGGAGCCCAGGCGGCGGTGATCGCGGCGCTCCGCCTCGGCGATGCGCTCCTGGTGGGCGCGCAGGTCCTCCTTGCTGGCCCACGCGGTGCCGTAGATGCGCTGCAGCATCGGGTTCTTCTCGCTGCCGCGCCAGTAGGCGGCGGCGCTGCGGGTGAGGGCGAAGCCGTTGCCGATGAGCCTGGTCGAGGGCAGGTGCGGCCCGCGGCAGAGGTCGGTCCAGACCACCTCGCCGCCGCGGCGCACGTTGTCGTACATGGTCAGGCCGCCCTCGCCGACCTCGACGCTGGCGCCCTCGCCGGCATCGGCCGCCTGGGACTTCAGGCCGATCAGCTCGAGCTTGTACGGCTCGGAGGCCTCCTCGGCGCGGGCCGCCTCGTCGCTGATCTCGCGACGCACGAAGGCCTGGCCCTCCTTGACGATGCGCCCCATCCGCTTCTCGATCTCCTTGAGATCCTCCGGGGTGAAGGGGGTCTCGACGTCGAAGTCGTAGTAGAAGCCGTCGGTGATGGGCGGGCCGATGCCCAGCTTCGCGGCCGGGTTGATGGCCTGGACCGCCTGCGCGAGGACGTGCGCGGTGGAGTGGCGCAGGATCGACAGGCCGTCCTCGCTGGTGATCTCGACGCCCTCGACTGTCCAGCCGTCCTCCAGGACCGTGTCGAGGTCCTTCAGCTGTCCGTCCACGCGCAGCGCGATGACGTCCTTGCGGCCCTCGTAGAGCGCGGTGCCGGTCGTCCCCTCCTCGATGCGCTGCGGGCTGGAGTCGAGGGTGATGGCGATCTGGGGCACGGCGTGTCTCCTAGGTTTCGGGGCGAGCCGGCCGACCGTGCCGGCTCCGCTGGTCATCCTATCCGCGACCGGAGGCCGGGCCGGTCGGGTGCCGCCGCCCGCCGGTCCCGGGAGCAGCTCGCTCCCGCGGCCCCTGCAGGGGCAGGCGGAGCGTGAGGGTGGACCCCTCGCCCTGCCAGGACTCGAGCACGGCGGTGCCGCCGTGGCGTTCGACGATCGCGCGCAGCAGCGGCAGGCCCAGCCCGGAGCCCTCGATGCCCCGGGCGGCGCTCCCCCGCCCCAGCTCCTCCCACACCAGGGGCAGCTCCGCGGGGGCGATCCCCTGTCCGGTGTCGGCGATCTCGAGGATCACCTGGTCCTCTGCGGCCCGGCCGCGCAGTTCGACGGCGTCCCCGGGCCGGGAGTACTTCACCGCGTTGGACAGGGCGTTGACCAGGACCAGGAACAGCAGGTCCTCGTCACCGGGGATGCAGGGCAGCGGGCGCGGCGCCCTGGGCAGCGCGACGGAGAGCCGTCGCTCGTCCGCCCCGGGCACCTCGCGGATCGCGGCGACGGCCTCCTCGGCGAGGGCGCTCGGATCGACCTGCGTGAGCTCCAGCGCGGTGTGCTCGACCTCACCGATCTTGCGCAGGTCCCCGAGCAGGCGCACCAGGCGCTGGGACTGCGCGTCGATGCTCGCGCGCTGGCGGTCGGAGGGCTCGTCGGCGAGCGCGGCACGGATGCCCTGCAGCGGGTTCTTCAGCTCATGGTCCAGCCGGGAGAGCAGCCGCCGGCGGCGCTCCGCGTGCTCGCGCAGGATCTCGCGGTGCTCTCGCTGCGCCCGTCGACGCGCGGCATGCCAGCACACTGCTCCGGGGACGGCCAGCAGCGCGAGCGCCGCGCCGGCGGCGAGGGGGATCCAGGCGAGATCGGTCAGGAGGTAGACGGGCCCTCCCCCGCCGGTCGTCCACCAGATCAGGCTGGCCGCGGCACCGAGCAGCGGCGGCCCGACGACCAGGAGCACCGGCAGGGCCCGCTCCCGGCGGGGGCTCATGCCCGCTCCACCGGGTGCACGAAGCGGTAGCCGGCCCCGGGCACGGTCTCGAGGTAGGTCGGCGCGGCCGCATCGTCCCCCAGCACCCGCCGGATCTCGGCGATGCGGTGGTCCACCGCGCGGGTGGTGACGATCGCATCGAAGCCCCAGACCGTCTGCAGCAGGCGTTCGCGGGGGAAGACCTCGTCGGGATGGGACATGAGGAACTCCAGCAGGGCGAAGGCGCGCGGGGTCAGCGGGGCCTCGGCCCCGGCGAGGACCACGCGCCGCGCCGGGCGGTCGATGCGCAGCGGACCGGCCCGCAGCGCTCCCGCCGCGCTCAGCGGAGCGGTCCCGCGGGCGGTGCGGCGCAGCACCGCCCGGATCCGTGCGAGCAGCTCATGGGGGTCGAAGGGCTTGTTGAGGTAGTCATCGGCCCCCTCGTCCAGGGCTGCCGCCCGCTCGAAGCTCTCCCCCACCTGCGTCAGCAGGATGACGGGCAGCCAGTCGTGGTCGGCGCGGATCCTCCGCAGCGTCTCGCGGCCGTCCAGCACCGGCATCATGACGTCCAGGATCACGAGGTCCGGCTGCGCGCGACCGATGCTGCGCAGGGCATCGGCCCCGTCGGCGGCGACGTCGACGCGCAGCCCGCTGCGCTCGAGCACCGGCGGGAGGTGCTCGCGGATGGTCGCGTCGTCGTCCACCAGCAGGACGCGGGGTCGTGCCGGGCTCGGCGGGGCCGTCGACGGCGTCATCCGTCGTAGCGGATCTCGACGCGACGGTTCTGGGCGCGGCCCGCGGGGTCGTCCCGTCCGTCGACCTCCTCGGCGGCGACCGGGCGGGTCTCACCGTATCCGGTGACGGTCAGCCGGAGGTCCGGGCGGGAGGCGGCGATGGCGTCGGCCACCGCCCGGGCACGCTCCTCGGAGAGGACCTGGTTGCCGCGCGCGTAGGGGACGGAGTCGGTGTGGCCGTCCACGGCGACCTCTGCGCCCTGCGGGATCTCGGCGACCAGCTCGCCGATCCTCGCCGCGGCGGGGGCGTCGAGCTCCGCCGAGCCGAAGTCGAAGAGGATGTCCGAGGAGAGCGTGATCTCGGTCCGGGAGTCCTCGGTGGTGATCGTCTCCAGCGGGGTGATACTCGGGGCCAGCGGGGTGATCGAGGGGTCGAGCGCCGTGATGCCCGGATCCAGCGGGGTCACGTCGTCGTCCGCGAGGGCGGTGCCTGCCGGCGCCAGGAGGAGGGCGAGGCCGAGGGCGGCGGAAGCGGTGACGCGCCTCATGAGATGGGCACCCCGCTCGCGAGGGGAGCGCCCTCCACGAGCAGCACGTCCATGGTGGTGACGTCCTCCGGCGGCGCCGCGAAGGAGGCGTAGGCGTACAGCGTCTGGCCGGGGCGGAACTTCGCGCCCTGGTAGTCGGTCTGCGCCGCGCCGCCTCCGAGCACCTCGTGCTTGTTCAGGTTCACGGTGTCGATGGCGTACGGGTGCCATCCCTGACTGCCCAGGTAGTCGTAGATCCATCCCTCGGCCTCCGACGTCTCGCTGTGCACGGTGAAGGAGTAGGTGGCCACCAGGGTCCCGCCCTCGCGCCGCAGCCCGTGCAGGGAGACGGTCATCGTCGCCGCCGGGTCCCCCTCCACGATCGCGGGGACCTCGGCGCTGGCGACGGGCTCCCCCAGCGCGGTCAGATCGACGCCCGCGGCAGCGGCGTCCTCGTCGACGACCGCGTCCTCGGACGGAGCGCCGGCTGCGCCGCCGGCGGGGGCGGAGGTCCCCGGGGTGCTCTGCTCGTCGGGGCCGATGTCCCCGGTGCCGACCTGGCAGCCGGTCAGCATCAGCGCGCCCACCAGGAGGGCACCGCCCACGAGGTGCCGTGCACGGAGGCGAGCTGGGTCGATGGCGGTCATGACGGTCTCCTCGATCTGTGTCCCGCGGCGGCGCCGCGTCCTGACCTCGACGCTAGCCATGCTCCGTCGCAGCGCTGTCGCGCCCGCGTCTCAGGTCGACGATACTGCGTCGCGATCCTGCGACAGGGGCGGTCGCCGACATCGCCGAGGCGGACGCCGCCAGCAGGTCGGCCGCGAGGCACCTGGACCGATCAGACCAGTCGTTCTAAAATCAGTACATGCGTTCTGAGAGAACGGAGGCGGGCACCACGGCGGGGCTCCACGGACCGGCGCCGTCGTTCATCGAGACGTCCCGGCGAGCCCAGCTGATCCAGGCCGCGGTGGTGACGGTGAACGAGGTCGGCTACCACCGGGCGTCCCTGGCGGAGATCGCGAGAAGGGCGCACATCGTCAAGAGCGCGGTGGCGTACTACTTCGCGTCGAAGGAGGGGCTCCTGCTGGACGTGGTGCAGACGGTGTTCGGCGCTCTCGGAGAGCGCGTGCTGGCGGCGGTGGACGGGATCGCGGACCCGGTGGCGCGCCTGCGGGCGTATGCGGAGGCGTACGTCGCGCACGTGGACGAGGAGCGTCATGCGATCGCGGCGGCGGTGGAGATCGTCGTCTCGCACCGCACGGCCGACGGCACGCCGCTCTATCTCGTCGAGGACGAGGAGGAATCCGCCCTGCTGCGCAGCATCCTGCGCGAGGGCATCGACCAGGGCGCCTTCGCGGCGATGCCGCTCGATGTCGCGACCGGGCTGGCCGAGAGCATGCTGGATCGCGCGATCACCCTCGTCCAGCGCGACCCCGAGGCGGACCTCAGCACGCTGCGGGCGCACATCGTCCCCTTCCTGTTCCGGGCCGTGGGAGCGCCCGATGGCTGAGAAGGTGCGCGGGATCGGCTACGACGCCGGCGTGCTCTACGAGAAGGGCTTCGAGAGCAACCCCGGCTTCACCCCGCGGCGCGCCCGCCGCGACATCCGGGCGATCCATGAGGAGCTCGGCTGCGACGCGGTGCTGATCATGGCCGGCGACCCCGACCGCCTCACGGTCGCGGCCCGCCTCGCCGCGGAGGAAGGGCTCGCTGTGTGGCTGCAGCCCCGCCCCGTCGATCAGCCCCGCCATATGCTCGTGCAGGCCGTGCGCGCGGCGGCCGACACCGCGGAGCAGCTGCGTGCATCGGGCGCCGATGTCGGGCTGGTCGTGGGGTGCGAGCTCACGCTCTCGACGCCGGGCATGCTCCCGGGCCCGACGTTCTGGACCCGAGGGGCTCTGCTGTCGCTGACGTCTCCGCTGCTGCCGATCGCGAACCTGCGGCTGCGGCGACTGCTCGCCGCGCTGGTCGGCGAGGCGCGGGAGCGCTTCGCCGGGCCGGTGTCCTACGGGGCGGGGAGCTGGGAGCGTCCGGACTGGTCGATCTTCGATGTCGTCGGCGCCGACCGTTACCGCGACGCACGCACCCTGTGGCGGTTCGAGGACGACATCCGCGCGCTCGTCGATCAGGCCCACGCGCAGAGCAAGCCCTGCTACATCTTCGAGTTCGGCTCCTGCACCTATCGCGGTGCGGCCGCGAGAGCCTCCACCGCGGCGGGAGTGCTCCGCGGGCGCACCGAGCTGTCGGTGCCGAAGGACCTCGTGCGCGACGAGCCGGAGCAGGCCGAGCACCTCCTCGAGCTCCTCGACGTGTTCGACCGTGCAGGGGTGGACGGCACGTTCGTCTGGGGATTCAGCGAACCCGCCCTGACGACCTCCGACGAGCCCGGCCGGGACCTCGACCTCGCCAGCTACGGAATCGTCGCCGCCCACGCCGACGGCACCTGGACTCCCAAGCTTTCCTATCACGCCCTCGCACACAGGTATCGGGGAACACCATGACGACAGCACCGGACCCGCGCTCCCGCCGGCTCGCCGCCGCCGCCTGGCGGATCGCGCTGGCCCTCCTTCCGCTCGGCGCGGGGCTGTTCCTCGTGGCGGGCATGTTCCCCCCGTCCGAGGATCCCTCCGCCCTCGGGACGCTGGGCGCGCGGATCGCGGCGGGCATCGTGATCAGCGCCGCCTCTCTGGCCGTGATCGCACTTCTGGTCCGGGTCGCCGACCGCCGCCGGATGAGCGAGGCGGGGCTCACGAGCGTGCGCACGGGATGGCGGCTGGCCCTGTGGGGCGCGATCATCTGGACCGTCCCGTCCGCAGCGACCTTCGGGGTGCTCGCCCTCCTCGGCAGCCCGCTGACGGTGACCCTCACCGGACCGGAGCTCGCCCGCACCGTCCTGCTGCTGCTGATGGCCGTGCTCCTGTCCGAGGCGCTTCCCGAGGAGGCGGTCTTCCGCGGGTACGTGACCACGGTGCTCGGGACCCTCACCCGCGGATGGGGCGTCATCGTCGTCCAGGCGCTGCTGTTCACCCTCCTCGCCGCGATCCTGCGGCAGAACGCCGATCCGGCCGATCTCTCGCTCTTCCTCTCGATGGGCATCGGCTTCGGCTACCTCCGGATGATCACCGGCTCGGTATGGATGCCCATCGGGTTCCACACCGCCTTCCAGACCGGCTCGCAGCTGGTCCTCTCCCAGGACGCGGTCGGCTTCGCCGGCGGCACCGGCGCGGCGATGCTCGCTCTGGGCGTCATCCCGTTCTCGGTCGCCGCGATCCTCGTCAGCAGCACCGGCATCCCCCGCATCGTCCACCCCGTCCCCCACCGCAGCAGCTGACGGCATACCAGGGGGGCGGACGCCGGCGCCTCGCCCCTCGATCCGCGGGAGTCCGAGATCCGCGGGAGTCCGAGAGGGATCGCGCGCGCAGGGATGTCCGACCCCGGAGACGACAAACTGCCGCCTCCCGGGACGGGAGACGGCAGCACACGCGGGTCGCACGGAGCACGCCGAGGGCATGACCTGCACCATCGTGGTGGGCGATACTGGGATCGAACCAGTGACCTCTTCCGTGTCAGGGAAGCGCGCTACCGCTGCGCCAATCGCCCGTGCGGGACGGGGTGGAGGTGGGTACGGGATTCGAACCCGTGTACACGGCTTTGCAGGCCGTTGCCTCGCCTCTCGGCCAACCCACCAGGGGCGACGCCTCCCTGGATCCCACGGAGGCGCCATCAGAAACGGCGCTCCCGGACTGACCGGGGGCGCCGTTCGCTGGAGCGGACGACGGGACTCGAACCCGCGACCCTCACCTTGGCAAGGTGATGCTCTACCAACTGAGCCACGTCCGCGTATCGGCTGGGCCGACGAGGAGAGACTCTACGCGGCGCCGGGGCCGCTCGCAAACCGAGGTGCGGCGCTCGTGGGGCAGGTCACCTCCGGGTTCGGCGAGGAGGCCGCCCCGCCGATTCCCCACCGAACGGACGCCCCCGCACCGACGCCCCGGGCCGGCGGCCGAGCTCCCCGGCCGACGCCGGAGGGCACGGGTCGGCGACCGAGCACCCCGCGCCGGCGACCGGGGCACGGCCCGGCGCGCGCGGGGGCGAGGGATGGCGATCCTCCCCTGCGCGCCGTGCGCACCTGCCTCCTCTCCGCGCCGTGCGCATCTACCCCATCGCGGCGCCGACAGCGCTGCGTGGCACGGGTGTTCCACCCCACAGCCCCACGGTTCGAATCGGCCGCGGACCTCGTGTAAAGTACTTCGAGTCGCCAGGACGGCGGCACCGGAGCGGAGAGCTAGTCTCGACGCCCTGGGCGATTGGCGTAGTGGTAGCGCGCTTCCTTCACACGGAAGAGGTCACTGGTTCGATCCCAGTATCGCCCACGGCGAGATCCTCGGATCTCGCACTGCGGACGTGGCTCAGTTGGTAGAGCATCACCTTGCCAAGGTGAGGGTCGCGGGTTCGAGTCCCGTCGTCCGCTCCCGTCCTCGGGGATCCTCGGATCCCCGAGGGGCATCCTCCGGGATGCGCACGGGCGATTGGCGCAGCGGTAGCGCGCTTCCCTGACACGGAAGAGGTCACTGGTTCGATCCCAGTATCGCCCACTCTCTGAGAGCCCCGGCCCCGGCCGGGGCTCTTCTCGTCGCGGCGCCGCCCCGGGCCCGCCCCGGCCCCATGCCTCTGCGGGACCGACGTCCGCGATGCGCCGCCGAGCACGTGATGCACGCGGGCCGCGCCGCCGGTCGCCGACCTCCGGCGTTCTGCGCGGCGCGCAGCGGCATGCCGCTACCCTGAGCCCATGCAGATCTGGCCGGGTCACCCGTATCCGCTCGGTGCCACCTACACAGGCAGCGGCACCAACTTCGCGCTCTTCTCGGAGGTGGCCGAACGTGTCGAGCTGTGCCTCCTGGACGAGGACGGCACCGAGCGGCGCATCGAGATCACCGAGGTCGACGCCTACGTGTGGCACGTCTTCCTCCCCTCCGTCCATCCGGGGCAGCGTTACGGCTTCCGGGTGCACGGCCCCTACGACCCGCCCTCGGGGCACCGCTGCGATCCCAGCAAGCTGCTGCTGGATCCGTACGCGAAGGCGATCGCCGGGATGGCGACCAACCATTCCTCGCTGTACTCGTACGACTTCGAGGACCACTCCCGGCGCAACGAGGAGGACTCGGCCGCGCACACCATGCACTCGGTGGTCGTCTCCCCCTTCTTCGACTGGGGCAGCGACCATCCGCCGGCACACGACTACCACGACACGGTCATCTACGAGGCCCACGTCAAGGGCCTGACCATGCTCCACCCCGGCATCGACGAGTCGATCCGCGGCACCTACGTCGCCATGGGCCAGCCCGAGATCATCGACCACCTCACCTCGCTGGGCGTGACGGCCGTCGAGCTGATGCCGGTGCACCAGTTCGTCCAGGACGGGCACCTGGTGGAGAAGGGCCTGCGCAACTACTGGGGCTACAACACCATCGGCTTCTTCGCACCGCACAACGAGTACGCCCACGGCGGCGACACGGGGCAGCAGGTGCAGGAGTTCAAGCAGATGGTCAAGAGCCTGCACGAGGCGAACATCGAGGTCATCCTCGACGTGGTCTACAACCACACCGCCGAGGGCAACCACCTGGGCCCGACCCTGTCCTTCCGCGGCATCGACAACGCCGCGTACTACCGTCTGGTGGACGAGGACCGCGCCCACTACTACGACACGACCGGCACCGGGAACTCGCTGCTCATGCGCACCCCGCATGTGCTGCAGCTGATCATGGACTCGCTGCGCTATTGGGTCACCGAGATGCACGTGGACGGCTTCCGCTTCGACCTCGCCTCGACGCTCGCCCGCGAGCTGCACGAGGTGGACCGGCTCTCGGCGTTCTTCGACATCATCCAGCAGGATCCGATCATCTCCCAGGTCAAGCTGATCGCGGAGCCCTGGGACCTCGGGGAGGGCGGCTACCAGGTGGGCGGCTTCCCGCCCCTGTGGTCGGAGTGGAACGGCCGCTATCGCGACACCGTCCGCGACACCGGTCGCTCGCAGCCCGGCGTGCTCGGCGACTTCTCCTCCCGCCTTGCCGGGTCCTCGGACCTGTACCAGCACACGGGGCGCACGCCGATCGCCTCGATCAACTTCATCACCGCCCACGACGGCTTCACGCTGCGCGATCTCGTCTCCTACAACGAGCGCCACAACGAGGCCAACGGGGAGGGCGGCAAGGACGGCGAGAGCCACAACCGCTCCTGGAACTCGGGCGCCGAGGGCCCCACCGACGATCCGGAGATCAAGGCCCTGCGCCTGCGGCGGGCCAAGAACTTCATGGCCACCCTCCTGGTGAGCCAGGGCGTGCCGATGATCCTCCACGGCGACGAGATGGGCCGCACCCAGCAGGGCAACAACAACACCTACTGCCAGGACAACGAGCTGTCGTGGGTGAACTGGGACCTGGACGAGGACCAGAAGGCGATGCTCGCCTTCACGCGCTCCGCGATCCGTCTGCGTCGGCGCCACCCGATCGTGCGCCGGCGCCGCTTCCTGGGCACCAAGGGCTCCACCGCCTCGAGCCTGCCGGACGTGATGTGGCTGGGCACGGACGGTCACGAGATGAGCTCGCAGGAATGGCAGGACCCGCAGAACAAGTGCCTGGTGGTCTTCCTCAACGGCTCGGCCATCCCCGAACCGGGGGCGCGCGGGGAGCGCATCGAGGACGACTCGGCGCTGATCCTGTTCAACTTCGCCGGCAACGACGTCATCTTCACGCTCCCCGAGGCGCGCTTCGGCAGCACCTGGACGGTGATCTCCGGGACGGCCGACGAGCTCGCCATCGGCGACGTCCTCGAGCCGGGCCAGACGATCACGCGTCCCGCCTTCTCCGTGCTCCTGCTGGGACGCCGCCCGGAGGATCTTCCCGCCGCGGCCGATGCCCCCAGGTCCTCGGCGACCGGGCCCATCCCGGCGCAGGCCGCGGGCGATCCCGCCGGCGCTGCGGAGACGGACGGCACGGAGCCGGGCGCCCCCGAATCGGAGGACCCGGCCGACGAGCCCGAGGACGGCTCCTCCGGGGCCGACGGTGCGGACGAGGATCCGGCCGACGCCGACGCCGAGGCCGTGGACCCCGGGGCCGAGGATGCCGGGTCCGCGGATGAGGGGACCGGCGAGGCCGACGCCGAGACCTCCGCGCAGGCCGATGACGCGGCGGCGGGGGACGGCGAGGCCGCCCCCGACGCCACCGACGCCGAGGCCGGTGCCGATGCCCCCGAGCCCGGCGGCTCCGAGGCGCAGGAGGAGGGCGCGGTCGCGCAGGCCGACGCCCCGGCCGAGCCGGACGGCTCGACGGACGGCGCCGGCGCGCCGGAGAGCCCGGACGAGCCCGAGCCGGAGGACCAGCCCGAACCCGAGCCGGATCCGGAGGACGAGCCCGAGAGCGAGGACGAGCCCGCGCAGGAGGAGGGCCCGGACTCGCAGACGCCGCCCGCTCCCCCGACGACCGCCTGAGCCCTGCGCCCGCGGCGGACCGCGCGCGGGCGCCTCCCCACCGTGCGAAGGAGACCCATGCCCGCGATCGAGGAATCCGCCCGGATCGTGCCCACGAGCACGTACCGCCTGCAGCTGCACGCGGGGTTCACCGCGGACGATGCCGCGGCGCAGGTCCCCTACCTCGCCGAGCTCGGCGTGGGGCACCTGTTCGCCTCCCCCGTGCTGCAGGCCTCGCCCGGCTCGACCCACGGCTACGACGTCGTCGACCACAGCCGGATCAGCACCGAGATCGGCGGCGAGGCGGCGCTGCGGCGGCTGTCCGAGGCGGCGCACGCCCACGGCATGGGCCTGATCGTCGACGTGGTGCCCAACCACATGGCGATCCCCACCCCCATCTGGCACAACCGGGCGCTGTGGGACGTGCTCGAGAAGGGGCCCGCCTCCGAGTACTCCTCGTGGTTCGACGTGGACGCCTCCGCGGCGGGCTCGATCCTGGTGCCCGTGCTCGGGCGTCCCATCGGCGCCGTCCTCGCCGACGGCGAGATCACCACGGGCACCGCCGAGATCCCGCAGTCCGACGGCACCCTGCGCACCCAGCACGTGGTGCGCTACTTCGACCACGTGCTGCCGATCGCACAGGGCACCGAGTCCCTCGGCATCGCCGACCTGCTCGAGCGCCAGTGGTACCGCCTCGCGCACTGGAAGGTCGCCGATGACGAGCTGAACTACCGGCGCTTCTTCGACGTCGACACCCTCGCCGCGGTCCGGGTGGAGGACCCCGCGGTCTTCGAGGCCACCCACGCCGTGCTGCTGCGCCTGCAGGCCGAGGGCGTCATCGACGGCTTCCGCATCGACCACCCGGACGGGCTCGCGGATCCCCGCGGGTACCTGCGCGACCTCGATGCCGCCTCCGGCGGCGCCTGGACCGTGGTGGAGAAGATCCTCGAGGGCGACGAGCACCTCCCCGGCGACTTCCCCTGTGCGGGCACCACCGGCTACGACGCGCTGTGGCGGGTGGGCGGACTGTTCCACGACCCGCAGGGGGCGCTCGGCCTGACCCACGTGTGGCAGCGCTTCACCGGCGACCTGCGGCCGTTCGAGGAGATCGCCCGGGAGTCGACCGAGCAGATCGTCTCCACCAGCCTGTGGGCGGAGATCGAGCGTCTCACCTCCCTGGTGCACCGCATCTGCCAGGAGGACATCCGTCTGCGGGACACCACGCGCCGCATGATCCAGAGGGTGCTGGTCGAGCTGCTGGGGGCGATGGACCGCTACCGGGCGTACATCGTGCCCGGGGAGCCGGCCCCCGGGGCGCAGCGCGAGGTCATCGAGCACGCCGCGGACCGCGCCCGCGAGCAGCTCGGCGAGGACGAGGACGTGCTGGCCGCGCTCGACATCGTCGTGGCCCTGGTGTGCGGGGACGAGGTGGGCAGCGCCGGCAGGACGGCGAGCGCCGACCGCGCCGAGCTGATCGTCCGCTTCGCCCAGACCTGCGGCCCCGTGCACGCCAAGGCGCTCGAGGACACGGCCTTCTACCGCTACCCCCGGTTCCTGCCGGTCACCGAGGTCGGTGCGGATCCGGAGCGGATCG
The DNA here is from genome assembly GCF_039530785.1 of Brachybacterium phenoliresistens. Classification (NCBI taxonomy): domain Bacteria; kingdom Bacillati; phylum Actinomycetota; class Actinomycetes; order Micrococcales; family Dermabacteraceae; genus Brachybacterium; species Brachybacterium phenoliresistens. Next base: position 27,032 of record NZ_BAAAOW010000001.1, on the reverse strand, counting down.
GGGTGGAGGTCGACGACCTCCACGAGCACTGCCGCACGATGGTGCGCACCTTCCCGGACACGATGACCACCCTGTCCACCCATGACACCAAGCGCAGCGAGGACGTCCGGGCCCGGCTGGCGGTGCTGACCGAGGCCTCCGAGGAGTGGGCCCTGGTGGTCCTCGCCCTCCACCGGGCCACCGCCGCGGACCGCGGCGACCACGTCGATCCGGCGATCGAGCTGCTGCTGTGGCAGACCCTCGCCGCGACCTGTCCCCTGCCCGGCTCGGGCGCGGAGGAGATGACGGCGCCGCGGCTGGAGGAGCACCTGACCAAGGCGATGCGGGAGGCGAAGGTCCGCACCTCCTGGACGGAGCCCGATGCCGAGTACGAGCAGGAGGTCCTCGCCCTGGGCCGCGCGGCCCTGGAGTCCGAGGAGGTGGCAGGGATCCTGGCGGACTGGACCCGCCGGACCGCCGCCGCGCAGCGCGCCGCGATCCTGGGCCAGAAGCTGGTGCAGCTGACCATGCCGGGCGTGCCGGACGTCTACCAGGGCAGCGAGGGCGTCACGCTGACGCTGGTGGATCCCGACAACCGCCGCCCGGTGGACCATGCCGCGCATGCGCGGACGCTCGCGCACCTGTCCTCGGGAGCCCATCCCGACGGGGTCGGGCAGGAGAAGCTGTGGCTGACCCATCGGGCGCTGCGGCTGCGCCGCGAGCGGCCGGACCTGTTCCGGGGCCGCTCGGCCGCCTATCGTCCGGTGCCCACCACCACCGGGCAGGCGATCGCCTTCGGGCGCGCCGTCGACGAGGGCGAGGTCGAGGTCGTCACCGTCGCGACCCGCCTGCCGCAGGGCCTGGCGCGCCGCGGCGGCTGGGGAGAGGCCAGCATCGTGCTGCCCGAGGGGCCGTGGCGCGAGGACCTCACCGGGCGGGTCCTGGACGGCGGCGAGGTCCCCCTCGCCCGCCTCCTCGACAGCCTCCCCGTCGCCCTGCTGGTGCGCGAGGGGCCCGGGAGCACGGCGACGGCGCCCGGCGGCGGAGCATCGGCCGCCGCGCAGGATCCCGAGGGACCGGCATGAGCCGGGGCACCGGAGCGGGCCGTCCGCAGAGCGCGGTGCCGGCGCCGCGGAGGTACGACCGCTGCGCGGTGTGGGCTCCGGCGGCGAGCGCCGTCGACGTGCGCCTGGACGGGCAGGTCCATGCGCTCGAGCCGGGGGACGACGGCTGGTGGGCGCTGCCCGGCGTGACCCTGCGCCCCGGCTCGCGCTGCTCCTTCCGCCTGCACGGGACGGCGCAGGACGACCCGGCGGAGGAGACGTGGCTGCCCGATCCCCGCTCCCTGCTGCAGGAGCGCGGCGTGCACGAGGAGAGCACCGTGGTGGACCCGGCCCTGCTGGAGCGCGAGGAGGGCTGGGCCGGCATCGACCTGCGCGGGGCGGTGATCTACGAGATGCACGTCGGCACGTTCACCGCCGGACCCGAGGGGCGCGGCGGGACGTTCGACTCCGCGATCGAGCGGCTGGACGAGCTCGTGGACCTCGGGGTGCAGGCGCTGGAGATCATGCCGGTCGCGAGCTTCCCGGGCCGCCGCGGATGGGGCTACGACGGGGTCGGGCTGTACGCGGTCCACGAGGCGTACGGCGGGCCCGCGGCCATGGCGCGGTTCGTCGCCGCGGCGCACCGCCGCGGCCTCGGCGTGATCCTGGACGTGGTGCACAACCACCTCGGCCCGGCAGGCAACTACCTCTCCCGCTTCGGCCCGTACTTCACCGATACTCATCACACCCCGTGGGGCTGGGCCGTGAACCTCGACGGCCCCGGCAGCGATCAGGTCCGTGCTTTCCTCCTGGGCAGCGTGCGGCAGTGGCTGGTGGACATGCAGCTGGACGGCCTGCGGCTGGATGCCGTGCACGAGCTGCACGACGACTCCCCCCGGCACCTGCTCGCGGAGCTCTCCGAGGCGGTCGCGGCGCTGTCGGAGGAGACGGGCCGCCCGCTGGCGCTGATCGCCGAGTCCGATCGCAACGACCCGCGCACCGTCACCCCGGCCGCCGCCGGCGGGCTCGGCATGGACATGCAGTGGGCCGATGACATCCACCACGGCGTGCATGCCTGGGCCACCGGCGAGCGCCAGGGCTACTACGCCGACTTCGGGTCCGGCGAGGTCCTGCGCCGGGTGCTGACGCGGGCCTTCGAGCACGCCGGGACGTACTCGAGCTTCCGCGAGCAGGTGTGGGGCGCTCCCGTGGACCCGGCCTCGCCCCACTACGACGCGCACTCCTTCGTGGCGTTCCTGCAGGATCACGACCAGGTGGGGAACCGCGCGGCCGGCGACCGGATCCACGCCTCCCTCTCCCCCGCCGAGCATGCCGCGGCGATCGCCCCGATCCTGCTGGGGCCGTTCACGCCGATGCTGTTCCAGGGCGAGGAGTGGGCCGCCTCGACCCCGTTCGCCTACTTCACCGACCACGAGCCCGAGCTGGGCCGCCTGGTCACGCAGGGGCGCACCGAGGAGTTCGGCCGGATGGGGTGGGCCGAGGACGTCCCGGATCCGCAGGCCCTCTCGACGTTCACCGGGTCGATCCTGCGCTGGGACGAGGCGGGCACCGGGGAGCATGCCCGGATCCGCGACTGGTACCGCACGCTGATCGCCCTGCGCCGCTCCGAGCCGATCCTGCAGGTCGCGGACCTGCGCCGTACCCGCTGCGAGGTGCTGGGCGAGGACACCGTGCTGCTGCGTCGCGGCGGCGGGCGCCGGCCGGTCTCCGGGGAGGGCGCCCGGGCGGGCGCGGGCGCCGCGTCGGAGGCGGCGATGATCGAGGTGCTCGTGCATCGCGGCGCGGGACGGGCCGAGCTGCCCGCCTCCTCCGCCGCGCGGGCGCGCCTGCTCGCCTCCTCCGCGGCGGTCCTGTCCGGTCGCGCGGCCGATGACGCTCCCCTGCGTCTGGAGGGGCCCGGCGCGCTCGTCGTGCGTCTGACCCCGCCCGCCCGCGGCTGAGACGCCCGGCCGGCGGCCGCTCCCGGCGCCCGCCGGTCCCTCGGCCCGCGGAGCCGTCCCGCGCGGCCGGCCCGCCCGGCGACGTGCCTGATGGCGCCGTAGACTGGCGGTCGTGCTCCGCAGCGGCGGCAGCATGCCCGATCCCGGAGGAGTCCCCATGAGAGCGCTGTTCATCCACGGTCCCGCCGATCTGCGCGAGCAGGAGATCGAGGTGCCGGAGCCTGCGGCGGGGCAGGTGCGGGTGCGGCTGGCGTACACCGGGATCTGCGGCAGCGATCTGCACTACTTCTTCCACGGCCGCAACGGCGTCTACGAGATCCGGGAGCCGATGATCCCGGGGCACGAGGTCTCCGGGACCGTCGACCTGGATCCCTCGGGGGCGCTCGCACCCGGCACCCCGGTGACCGTGCACCCGGCGACCTTCGGGCCGGAGACGCCGGAGCTGGAGGGGCTGGGCCGCCACCTGCGGCCGGGCGGCTCCTATCTGGGCTCGGCCTCCACGGATCCGCACACCCACGGCGGCATGGTGGAGATGATGCTGGTGCGCACCGACCAGATCCGGGTGCTGCCGCACGAGCTCCCGCTGCGCACCGCCGCGCTCGCCGAGCCGCTGGCGGTGGCCCTGCATGCGGCCGCGATCGCCGGGGACCTCTCCGGCGCGTCGGTGCTGGTCTCCGGGGCGGGCCCGATCGGTCTGCTGACCCTCGCCGCGGCCCGGGACGCCGGGGCCGCATCGATCACCGTCAGCGATGTGCTGCCCGGTCCGCTGGAGCGGGCGCGCGCCCTGGGGGCCGATGCCACCATCGCGGTCTCCCAGGAGGAGGTGCCCTCCGACGCCTTCGACGTCGTCTTCGAGTGCGCCGCGGCGCCGGCGTCGATCTCCACCGCCATCGCCGCGGTGCGCCGTGCCGGCATCGTGGTGCAGGTGGGGATCCTGCCCGACGAGCGGATCGCGGTGAACCTCGGGCCGATGGTGAACAAGGAGGTCCAGTACCGCGGGACCTTCCGCTTCGACGACGAGATCACCGCCGCGGTGGACCTGCTGCGGCGCACTCCCGCGCTCGCCGAGGTCGTCACCCACGTCGTCGACGCCTCCGAGGCGGCCCGCGCCTTCGACCTGGCCCGCGACTCCGCGGTCAGCGGCAAGGTGCTGGTCGCGCTGTGGCCGGAGGACGCCCCGGCCTGAGCCGGGCCGTGCCGGCGGCGGTGCGGGGCGCGGGCGTGCCGCTCCCCGCGCCGTGATGCTCCGGGCGGCGGGTCACTCCGGACGCGGAGCGGCGGCGAGCAGCTCGGCTCCGTCGCGGGCCAGGGAGCCGATCCGCGAGAGCGAGCGGAAGTACTTCTTGCGGTACCCGCTGCGCAGCAGCTCGTCGGCGTACAGGTGCTCCAGGTCGATCCCGGAGGCCAGCACCGGGATCTCCCGGTCGTAGAGCCGGTCGATCAGCACCACCAGGCGCAGCGCGTCGTGGTGGTGGGACAGGGTGCGCACCCCGGTGAGGTGGACGGCGGAGATGTCGTCGATCATGGCGCCGTAGCGGGACGGATGGACCTGGGTGAGGTGGCCCAGCAGGTCCTCGAAGGCGTCCAGGGTCGCCCCCGGCTCCTCCGCCGCATGCGCGAGCACGTCCTCCTCGCGCACGGCCGGCACCTCGAGGCTGCCGCCGCGGCGGCGGTAGTCCTCGCCGTCGATCCGCAGCACCTCGAAGCGCTCGGACATGGACTGGATCTCCCGCAGGAAGTCCTGGGCGGCGAAGCGTCCCTCCCCCAGCGCCTCGGGAAGCGTGTTGGAGGTCGCCACGATCGACACCCCCCGGTCGGACAGCTCCCGGATCAGGCGGGTCATGAGCAGCGTGTCGCCCGGGTCGTCGAGCTCGAACTCGTCGATCGCCAGCAGGGTCGAGTCGGCGAGCACGTCGACGGCCCGGGTGAAGCCGAGCGCCCCGACCAGATGGGTGTACTCCACGAACGTCCCGTAGACCCGGTGCCCCGGAGCGATGTGGAACAGGGACGTCAGCAGGTGCGTCTTGCCGACGCCGAAGCCGCCGTCGAGGTACAGGCCGCGCGCCGCGGCGGGCCGGCTGCGCCGCAGCCGGGACAGGAGCCCGCCGCCGGAGGAGCTGCGCCCCAGCCCCTGCGCGAACCGGCCGATCCGCTCCTTGGCCTGCTCCTGGGACGGGAACCGCGGATCGGGCACGTAGGTCTCCAGCCGCGCGTCCGCGAAGCGGGGCGGGGGGACGAGGTCGGCCAGCAGGCGCTCCAGCGTCGGGACAGGGCTTCGGGAGCAGAGCGCATCGGTCACGCGGGCCAGTCTAGGCGCGCCGCGGAGCCCGCCGGTGCGGGATGATCGGTCACGACACCCCGCAGGACGGCGACCGGAGGCCCCGACCATGCATCTGCTGCACGACCGAGGACGGCCGCTGCCCGCGCCGGTGCCGGTGCCCCGCGACGCCGCCGGGGCCCGCCGTCTCGCCGCGGTGTACGCCCCGCCGCCGGACCGGGTCCATGTGCGCGCCATGATGAACACCACCGTGGACGGCGCGGTCTCCGGCGCCGACGGCATCAGCGGCTCGCTGCGCAACCCCGACGACTCCTTCGCCTTCGGGGTGCTGCGCGCCCTGGCCGACGTGATCCTGGTGGGGGCGCGCACGGTGCGGGAGGAGGACTACCGGCGCCCCCAGGGGCGCGCGGACCTCCTGGAGCCCTCGCGGCGCCCGGGCGGCGGGCCGCGGCCGGCGCTGGCGATCCTCACCCGCACCGGGCTGCTGCCGCGGACCATCGAGCCGGACTGGCCCACCTATCTGCTGGTGCCGCGGGCCTCGCGGGAGGCGGTGGTCGCTGCGGGGATCGTCCCGGCCGACCAGGTGCTCGCGGCCGACGCCCCGGCCGATGCCGTCGCCCGGCTCGCGGAGATGGGGCATCGGGCGATCCAGGCCGAGGGCGGCCCGAGAGCCCTGGGGCAGCTGGTCGCCGCAGGCGTCGTGGACGAGCTGTGCTTCTCCCTCACCCATCGGACCGTCGGCGGGCCCTCCTCCCGGGTCCTGGACGGCCCGGCGCACGAGCAGGACTGGCACCTGGCCTCGCTGATCGTCGGAGAGCACGCGACCCTGACCCGCTACACCCGGGCCTGAACGGCGCGGGAGGACGAGGACGCCCCGGCACGGCGAGCACCGCTCGGCACGGCGAGCACCGCTCGGCACGGCGGGACGCCCCGGCGCGAGGGGGACGCGGAACCTCACAGCCGCAGGCCGATGGAGCCCTCCTGCGCCGGGGAATCCGGGCGCCGCACCGGCAGGTCCATCGCCTCCACGTCGACGGGCAGGTCCAGGACCTCGACCAGGTGCCGGGCGACCGTGCGCTCCCACCGCCGCGGATCCCGGTTCCACTCGCGGGTATGGGACGCCCCCGGGAACGGGACGAACCGCACGAGGTCCCCGCGCAGATCCGCGAGGCGCCGCGAGGGACCCGGCGGCACGGTCGTGTCGTCCATGGCGTGCAGCAGCAGCGTCCGATGCCGCAGGGTGCGGGCGTAGAACTCGGGCCGCATCTCGTGCAGGGCCAGCGGCTCGTGCAGCCGGACCATCCGCGCGCCCAGGCGGGACGTCATCATCCACAGCGCGAGGCGGCGCATGGCCGGCGGCGCCTTGAGCGCGGTCGCGTGGTAGACGAGGATGTCGCGCCAGTCCACCGCCGGGGAGTCCAGCACCAGCGCGGCGATCTCGTCCCGGTGCGCGGAGAGCACCGAGGTGCGCAGCACGATGCCCCCGCCCATCGACCAGCCCATCAGCACCACGCGCCGGGCGCCGTGGGCCAGGGCGTGCTCGACGGCCGCCTCGGCGTCCTCCCATTCCGCGGCGCCCAGGTGCATCATCCGGTCCGCGGAGACGGGGGCGCCGGTGTCGTTGCGGTAGGTGATGGTGAGGGTGGTGATGCCCAGGGCGTGCAGCAGCGGCAGGGCCCGCAGCGCCTCCCCGCGGGTCGCGCCATGGCCGTGCACGAGGATCGCCCACGTGTCCGACTCCGCGCCCTGGTCGTCATGGGCCCGCACCAGCCAGGCCGGCATCGGACCGACCGGGGAGTCGACCTCGACCTCCTCCGTCTCCAGCCCGTGGGCCGTCGCCGGGGTGCCCGCCCAGAAGAACCCGTTCGTCGTCGCCCGGCCGACCTCCAGCGCGGCGGCCGTGTCCCGGCCGATCACCGGACGGGACACGGTGGTCGGCGTGGGGCGGCCGGTCACCGGCCCCAGGCGCCAGTGCACGGCGCCGCCCTGCTGGCGCAGCGCCAGGTACCCGCCGCGGGCGGTCTCCGGCGTCTCGTCCAGGTGCACGCGGTCGGCGTGCACGGCACGGACCGGGACGTCGGGGCGATGGCGCATCGACTGGTTGGGCACCAGCGGCAGGCGGGCCATCACCCGGGCGCCGACGGCGAGCATCCCGGCGCTGATGACGAACGCCACACCCGCCCCGGCCGTTCCGACGGCCGTCGCGCGAGCCCATCGTCCCTGTTCGGAGCGGGGGCGGAGCATGCGGTCGAAGGGCGTGGCTCGCATCATGCTCCGGAGTCTATCCAGCGGCGTAGGATCGCTCCCATGCACAGCTCGTTCATCGTCCTGGCCGGTGCACCGCTCGAGGCGGCGGACGCCATGAGCGCCCTGGAGTACCTGGGCCTCTCGCCGGACATGGATCCGGACGCCGGCGCCGCTCCCCCCGCGGTGCGCGTGGTCGTCCCCCGGGATCCCGCGCGCGACCTCGCAGGCACCTGCGGGGCCGATGCCGACGGCCCGCGCATCCTCCCCTCGGTCGAGAAGGCGTTCCGCGCCGCCGGCTGCGAGATCGTCGGCGCCGAGTGCACGGCCGCGCCGCTGGCCGCGGTCCGGGCCGCGCTCGCCGCCGGCTGTCGCAGCCAGGCGGTGATCCTGTTCAGCGACGGGGCCGGGGGCGCCGCGGCGGCCGATGAATGGGCCCATGAGCTGGAGGACGACCTCGACGCTGCCGTGCTGCACCTGCAGCCGCGCGCGGTGCTCGCCGCCGGGAGGCACGCATGAACGACACCCCCATCGGCCAGGGCCGCTACCCGGTGGCCATCAGCCAGGAGGAATGGCGCCGGCGCCTGTCCCCCGCCGAGTTCCACGTCCTGCGCGAGGGAGGCACCGAGCGCCCCTTCACCGGCGAGTACGAGGAGGTCCGCCCCGCCGGCACCTATGCCTGCCGCGCCTGCGGCGCCGAGCTGTTCACCGCCGCCGAGCAGTTCGACGCCCACTGCGGCTGGCCCGCCTTCTGGGCCCCCGCGGACTCCGACGCCGTGGAGCTGCTCGAGGACACCTCGCTGGGCATGCGCCGCGTCGAGGTGCGCTGCGCCCGCTGCGGCTCGCACCTGGGCCACGTCTTCGAGGGCGAGGGGTTCCCCACCCCGACCGACGAGCGCTACTGCATCAACTCCCTCTCGCTGAAGCTCGAGGACTGATCCCGCCCCGCGGCCGGGCCCGCCCCCCGGGGCGCGTCCGCCGCCGGAGCGCGCCCTGCGACCGGGCCCGGGCGAGGGTGACGCAGGGCTCGCCCCCGCCGCACGGCGCGCCTGCCCCGCACCGCCCGTCCGTGCCGATAGCCTCGCCGCGTGTCCGTGCACCGTTTCCGCAGCAGCGATGAGTCCTTCCGCGCCTCGATCGCGGCCATGCAGGATGCGCGGCTGCGGCCCGAGCTGCAGTGGGAGGAGATCCCCGCCCCCTCCCGGATGGCGCCGCACGCCTGGGCCGCCACCGGCGAGATCGTCCTGCACGACGAGGAGCTCGCCGCCGGCCGCATCGTCGTCCTGCACGACCCCGCCGGCCAGGAGAGCTGGAAGGGCACCTATCGCATGGTGGTGCTCGTCCAGGCGCAGCTCGAGCCCGAGTTCGCCGTCGAGTCCATGCTCGGGGACGTCGCCTGGAGCTGGGTGACCGAGTCGCTCGAGCTGCACGATGCCGGGGCGCTCGAGCTGGGCTGCACCGCCACCCGTGTGGTCTCCCAGTCCTACGGGGCCCTGGCCGAGCGTCCCTCGACCGTCGACGTCGAGATGCGGGTGTCGTGGACCCCCTCCGGGGAGGACCTGGGCCCGCACTTCGCCGCCTGGGCCGCGATGCTGGCCGCCGCCGGAGGCCTCCCGCCGGCACCGCCCGAGGTCGCCGCCCTGCGCACCTCTCACCGTGCCACCGCGCCGCGGCAGGATGGAGCAGACCGACCGTGACCGTCCCCGACAGCGCCGAGGACAGCGCGCCCCGCCGGCTGAGCGAGCCCCGTGACGGCCTGCCCGCCGTGATCGACCGCATCCAGCCCCTGCTGGAGTGGTGCGAGGCGGCTGCGGCCGCTCCCGAGGAGCCCGTGGCCGTGGACGTCGAGCGCGCCTCGAGCTACCGCTACAGCGCCCGGGCCTACCTGATCCAGCTGCGCACCCGCGCCGCCGGCACCGCGCTCATCGACCCCCTCCCCTTCACCGTGCCGGACACCCTGCGCCGCACCCTCCAGGGCCGGCAGTGGGTGCTGCATGCGGCCACCCAGGATCTGCCGAGCCTGGCCGAGCTGGACCTGCACCCGGACGAGCTGTTCGACACCGAGCTGGCGGCCCGTCTGCTGGGCATGGAGCGCGTGAGCCTCGGCGCGGTCGTCGAGGACACCCAGCAGCTGGTCCTGGCCAAGGAGCATTCCGCGGCGGACTGGTCCAAGCGGCCCCTGCCGGAGAGCTGGCTGACCTACGCGGCCCTGGACGTCGAGGTGCTCGTCGAGGTCCGCGACGTGCTCGCGGCACGTCTGGAGGAGCAGGGCAAGAGCCGCTGGGCCCGCGAGGAGTTCGAGCATCTGCGCACCCGCCCCGTCCCGGAGCGGCCCGCCGAGCCCTGGCGGTCGGTGCGCGGCATCGGCGCGCTGCGCAGCCCCAAGCAGATGGCCGCGGCCCGCGCCATGTGGGAGCGTCGCGACGAGATCGCGCGCCATGAGGACCTCTCGCCCCATCTGATCATCAAGGACCGGTCGATCGTGGCCGCGGCCAAGGCCGCGACGCTGGGCAAGGCGGCCTTCGACGCCGCCCTGCCGCCGCAGCTGCGGCGCAAGGACACCTGGTGGAAGGCGGCGCGCTCGGGGCTGGACCTGCCCGCGGGCCATCTGCCCCGGCGTGCGCAGGCCGTCTATCCGCCCCCGCACAAGCTGTGGCCCAAGAAGCACCCCGAGGTCTGGGAGCGCTACCTCCCCCTGCGGGAGGCGGTCGGCGAGCTCGCCGACGAGCTCCATCTGCCCACGGAGAACCTGATCACCCCGTCCCTGCTGCGGCAATGGGTGTGGGAGCACGCCCATGCCGAGGACGAGGACGCGGTGCGCGATCAGCTGCGGGCGCTCGGCGCCCGCCCCTGGCAGGCCGAGCTCGTCGCCCCGGTCCTGGTGCGCACCCCGCTCATCGCGGAGGACTGAGCACCGCGGCCGTCGGCGACCCCGTCGCGGCGCCGCGCGGGCCCGCAGAGGGCTCGAGGGTCAGGCGCGGCGGGCTCGGGCGGCGAGGATCGCGGCGACGGCGGTGGCGTTGGTGATGCGCCCGGACAGGGCGGCGGTGGCCGCCTCGGCCAGCGGGACCCTCCGCAGGAGGATGCCCGCCTCCTCGTCGGTGCGCTCGTAGTCGTCCTCGGCCTGGGCGTGCAGCCCGGTGGCGAGGAAGACCTCGATGGTCTCGTCGCTGCAGCCCGGGCTGGGGCGCAGCGTCACCAGCGGCTCGTACGCGGAGGCGGCATGGCCGGTCTCCTCGGCGAGCTCGCGGGCGGCCGCGGCGACGGGGTCCTCGCCGGCCACGTCCAGCAGCCCGGCGGGGATCTCCCACAGCTCCGCCCCCGCGGGATGGCGGTACTGGCGGATCATGAGCACGTTCTCGTCCTCGTCCAGGGCGAGCACGGCGACCGCGCCGGAGTGGCGCAGGTACTCGCGGGTGAAGCGCACCTGGGCGGTGAAGTCGACGTCCTCGCGGACCACGTCGAAGATGGCCCCCTCGAAGACGGTGGTGCTCCGGGCGACGGGGCGTCGGCCCGGCGCGTCCTGCAGCGGGGCCGCGGGCTGCGCCGGTGCCGATGCCTCCGTCATGGGGTCAGTCCTCCTCGACCGGATCGGCGGTGGCGGCGACCTGCGCCGGCTCCGAGCCGTCGGAGGCCGGCAGCGCGGCGCCGTGCACCTCGAGGAGCCGGGTGGACTTCTGCAGCTCGATCGCCGCGCCGATCAGACCGGCGAACAGCGGGTGCGAGCGCGTGGGCCGGGACTTGAGCTCCGGGTGCGCCTGGGTGCCGATGTAGTACGGGTGCACGTCCACCGGCAGCTCGACGAACTCGACGAGGCTGCGGTCGGCGGAGACGCCGGAGATGACCAGGCCGGCCTTCTCGAGCTGGGGACGGTGGGCGTTGCTGACCTCGTAGCGGTGGCGGTGCCGCTCGGCGACGAGGGTGCTGCCGTAGATGCTGGCGGCGAGGCTGCCCTCGGTGAGCTGGTGGTCGTAGGAGCCCAGGCGCATGGTCCCGCCCATGTCCCCGGAGCCGGCGACGATGCTCTCCTGCTCGGCCATGGTCGCGATGACGGGGTGGGTGGTGGCGGCGTCGAACTCGGTGGAGTTCGCGTCGTCCCAGCCGAGCACCGAGCGGGCGTACTCGATGACCATCGTCTGCATGCCCAGGCAGATCCCGAGGCTGGGGATGCCCTTCTCGCGGGTGTAACGCAGGGCGCCGATCTTCCCGTCCAGGCCGCGGACGCCGAAGCCGCCGGGCACGACGATCGCGTCGACGTCCTTGAGGGCGGCATGGGCGCCCTCCGGGGTCGCGCACTCGTCCGAGGGAATCCAGCGGATGTTCACCCGGGTCGAGTGGTGGAAGCCGCCGGCGCGCAGGGCCTCGGTGACCGAGAGGTAGGCGTCGGGCAGGTCGATGTACTTGCCGACCAGGCCGACGGTGACCTCGTACTCGGGCTGGTGCACGCGCTGCAGGAGCGAGTCCCACAGGCTCCAGTCGACGTCGTGGCTGAGCAGGTCGAGGCGGCGGATCGCGTAGGCGTCCAGCCCCTCGTCGTGCAGCACGTGGGGGATGTCGTAGATCGACGGGGCGTCGGGGCAGACGACGACGGCGTCGAGGTCGACGTCGCACATGGAGGAGATCTTCGACTTCACCGAGGCGGGCAGCTCGCGGTCGGCGCGCAGCACGATGGCATCGGGCTGGATGCCGATGTTGCGCAGGGCGGCCACGGAGTGCTGGGTCGGCTTGGTCTTGAGCTCCTTGGAGGGGCCGATGAACGGCACCAGGGAGACGTGGATGAAGAAGACGTTGTCGCGGCCGACGTCCTGGCGCACCTGGCGGGCGGCCTCGAGGAAGGGCTGGGACTCGATGTCGCCGACGGTCCCGCCGATCTCGGTGATGATCACGTCGACGTCGTCGCCGGCCTGGGAGCGCATGCGCTCCTTGATCTCCCCGGTGATGTGCGGGATGACCTGGACGGTGTCGCCGAGGTACTCGCCGCGGCGCTCCTTGGCGATGACGTTGGAGTACACCTGGCCGGTGGTGACGTTCGCGTCGGCGCTGAGGTTCTCGTCCAGGAAGCGCTCGTAGTGGCCGATGTCGAGGTCGGTCTCCGCGCCGTCCTCGGTCACGAACACCTCGCCGTGCTGGAACGGGTTCATCGTGCCGGGGTCGACGTTGAGGTAGGGGTCGAGCTTCTGCATCGTCACCCGCAGGCCCCGGCTGCGCAGCAGCATGCCCAGCGAGGAGGCGGTCAGCCCCTTGCCCAGGCTCGAGACGACACCGCCGGTGACGAAGATGTGCTTGGTGGTTCCGGTGTTGCGGAACGGCTTGGCGCCAGTGCTCTGGGACGCAGCGATTCGCTGCGGAGCTCGGCCGGTTCGGGGGGTCTGCGCGTCGGTGTCTGCCACGGATTGTCAACCTACCATCGGGCTCGGGGCTGCGGCCAGGACACGCCGCCGACGGCGGGCCGCATCACGGTGCGTCATCTCTCATCGGGGTCCCGGCGGCCCGCGGCGGGGTGCCCGCGGCCGGGCCGAGGCCGAGGACCTCGAGCAGCTGGGCGGACATCTCCGCCGCTCCGGGCAGCTCCCGGGCCCGCCGGGCCGAGGCCTGCGCGGCGCGCCGGCGCGCGGAGGGGTCGGCCATGGCGGCGATCGCGTCGGCGAGCGCCGCGGGGTCCTCGACGGGGACCAGTGCGGCGGCATCGCCCGTGACCAGCTCGGTGCCGCCCGCGCGGGTGGCCACGATCGCCCGGCCGGCCCGCAGCGCCTCCTGCAGGAAGACGGGCTGCCCCTCCCAGCGCGCCGCGGAGACGACCAGGTCGCAGGAGGCCAGCAGGGCGGGGACGTCCTCGCGCCGCCCCAGCAGCCGCACGGGCAGGCTCTCGGCCCGGATCCTCGCCTCCAGCGCCGACTGCTCGGGCCCGTCCCCGGCGATCCGCACCTGCACGTCGACCCGGCGGTCCACCAGCAGGCGCACGGCGTCCAGCAGCACGTCCAGGCCCTTCTGCGGGGCGAGGCGCGCGACCACGAGCACCTCGAGACCGGCCGGGCCGGATCGCGCGCTCGGCGCGGGCTGCGGGGCCGGGCCGGTCCCGCTCGGCGCGGGCTGCGGGGCCGGGTCGGTCCCGCGCCCCGCGGGGGCCTCCGGGGCGGGAGGCTCCGAGGCGGGGGGCTGCGAGGCGGAGGGCTCCGGGGCGGAGGGCTCCGGCGCGGGGACGATGGCGTGGAGGACCCGCGGCACGCCGTCCAGGCCCGTCGCGAGATCCGGGGAGACGGTCAGGACCGCATCGGCCCGTGCACGGATGATGCGCAGCAGCGCCGCGCCGATGATCCGCACGCCCGCGCCGCCGGCGATCCGGTTGTGGAGGGTGACCACGAGCAGCGGTCGGCGGCCCCGGGGTCCCCGGGCCAGGCCGGCCAGGGCCGCCGCACGCAGGCCGTGGGCGTGCACGGCGCCGATGCCGCTGCCGGGGCGGCGCAGGATCCGGCGCAGCGTCCGCACGGTGGCCAGGTCCTGCGGACCGGGGCGGGGAGCGATCCGGACCGGGGGGCGGGTGATCCGCACCCCGGCGGACTCCAGCAGCGCCTCCTCCTGGCGCACATGCGCCGCGAGGCCGCCGACGGCGGTCGGCTCCAGCAGCACGATGTGCCGGGGCCCGGAGGCGCCTCGCGGCGATCGGCCGGACCGGGGCGGGAGGGCGCTCATCCGCGCCTCCGCAGGCGGCGCAGGCGCGCCCTCGCCAGGCGCAGGCCGCGGCGGGCGGAAGCCGGGGAGGCGGCCGCGAGCACTCCCCCGGCGAGGGCGCCGGCGACGGCGCCGGCGAGGATGCCGATCAGCACCACCGTCAGCATCGACATGCCGGTGTGCAGCAGCAGGCTGCTCACGAAGTACCCGGGCACGGCCCCGCCCACGAGCGCCAGCGGGGCGAAGACGGTGACGCGGCGCAGCGCATGCTGGCGGCCGCTGGCCTCGATCAGCTCGCTGATGCGCGACATCCCCAGCAGACCGGCGCACAGCATGCCGATCGCGATCGCGATGCCGAAGCTCGTGGAGGCCTCGGCGGCGCGGCGGGTGGGCGAGGACAGGGTGAACAGCACGATCAGCGCGGCGGCGATGACCCAGCCGATCGACCCGACCATGAGCGCGTCCTTCGCCCGCACCGCGGCGGAGAGCACCCGGGTGCACTGCATCGTCACCGCATAGCCGCCCAGCCCGAGGCCGAGCGCGGCGACCGTGGCGCCGACGCCCTGGGCGTTGGCGCGGTCCAGCAGGCGGAAGAACTCCTCGATCGCCGGCGCGGCCGCCACCAGCACGGCGGCTCCGCCCGTGGCGACCCCCGCGACCAGGCGCACGGCGGAGGTCGCGGTCCGGGCGAAACCCCAGGTGTCCCCGGTCAGGCGCTGCTCGGACAGGTGGGGGAACGTCGAGGTCATCAGCGGCACGACGAGGACGGCGAAGGGCAGCATGAACACGGCGTAGGCGTACTGGAAGACCACCAGGGTCCCCGTGCCGCCGGCGCGCATGGCCAGCACCAGCACCAGGGCGAGGGCGAGCTGCTGGGCGCCGACGGCCCCGAGGCCGGAGCCGGCCAGCGCCAGGGCGGTGCGCCCGGTGCCGGAGGGCATCCGCAGGGTGGGGCGCAGGCGAAGCCCGGCGCGGTGCGCGACGATCACCACCGGCAGCGCCATGGCCAGCACGCCGGCCGTGGTCCCCCAGCCCAGCAGGAGCGTCCCTGCCGGACCGATGGTCGAGGCCGTCGCGACGCCCGGCACCACCAGGGCATACAGCCGGTAGGAGATCATCACGATCACGGAGGACAGCAGCGGCAGCAGGGCGGGCCAGAAGAAACGCCGGCGGGCCTGCAGGTAGGCGCCGAGGATGACCGCGACGGCGTACATCGGCAGCTGCACGGCGAAGATCCGCAGCAGATCGGCGCCGAGCACGATCATCGGCTCGGTGCCCTCTCCCCCGCTCAGCAGCAGCCGGGCGATCGACTCGGCGAGGACGATCAGCACCGCGACCAGCGGCAGCATGCCGAGGATCGTCCAGGTCATCAGGGCCGAGACGATGCGATCGGCGCGGTGCTCCCCCTCGGTGCGGTCCTGCCCGGCCAGGCGCCCCTCGGGCCCGGGGACCAGACCGGCCACCAGCGGCACCACGACGGCCGCCAGCGCGCCGCCCGCGACCACCTCGAACAGGACGTTGGGCAGCTGGTTGGCGCTGGCGTAGGCGGTGCCCACGTCCCCGGCGCCCACGCTCGCCCCGAACACGAGGTTGCGCAGGAACCCGGCGATCCGGGCGAGGACGGTGACCACGAGGATGATGCCGGCGCCCTTGAGGATCGTGCTGCGCAGCGTCGGCCCCCCGGCCGCGGGCGCGCCGCCGAGCCCCGCGCCGGCGGCGGCCGCGGGAGGGATCTCGGGACCGGGGGCCGAGGCGCTCATGCGCCGGCCCCCGGCTCCGGCGCGGCGCGGCGGCCGATCCGGTCCAGCGCATGCAGCGCCGGGGTCGCGTCGATGACCCGCGAGAAGCTGACCCGCTCGCTGGCGAGGGTGAGGCCGGCGACCGCCAGCAGCGCGGCCACCCGCGCCGGCGCGGGCAAGGTCCGCACGGCGGCGGCGCCGACGAGGGCGCCCAGGGCGTTGGCGCCCGCGTCCCCGAGCATGCCGTGCTCGCGCAGGTCGGCGGGCAGCGCGAGACCGCCGGCGAGGAGCGCCGTCCGGGCGAGGGCGCGGGGGCGCGCCGTCCCCTCCGCGGCGCCGTCGCCTCCCGCGGCGGGCGCAGGGCCCGGCGCGGCGCGCTCCCCGCGCACGGCGAGGACGGCCGCCAGCGGCAGCACGACCTTCAGCGCACGCCCCGGGCGCAGGTCCAGCAGGTTCACGAGGTTCGCGCCGCCCGCGACGAGGGCGCCGTCCACGAGGGTCATCGGCCCCGGCCGCCCGGCGGGGGCGACCCCGACCAGGGCGATGATCGGGATGCCCAGCACCTTCACCGCGCCGGTGGTCACCTCCCCCCGCGTCAGCGCCCGCAGGTGGCCGCGCAGCCCCTTGGCGGGCGCGGCCCCGTCGGCGCGGCGCCGATGCGGCTCGACGAGGTCGTCGACGAGGCCGAGCACGCCGATCCCCCCGACCATCCCCGCCTCCCGGGGGCGCCCGGCCAGGGCGAGCACCGCCGTGGTGCCGGCGACGACGGCCGCGCCCTCGGCGAGGCTCACGGTGCGCCCGGCGTAGTTGGTGCGGGCCAGCTCGCGGCGCACCCGCGCGCGCAGGCTCATCCTTCGCCCCCGTCCGACGCCGCCGGCTCCTCCTGGCCGATGATCGGCACGGAGGTGTCGACCTCGGGGATGCGGGCGTCGGCATCGGCCGCGGTCCCGTAGTCCCCCACGCCGCCGCGCAGGCGCTCGCCCAGCGCGAGCACGGTCAGGACGGGGCCGTCGCTCTGCTGGAGCCGGTCCGTGGTGGACAGCCCGCGGAAGCGGGCATCGGTGCGCACCGTCCCGAGGATGCCGTCGCCGCTGTTGTCCTGCGGGGTGACGGCGGAGACGACGGCCGGGGTGCCGGTGTCGACCAGGCCGAGCATGAAGGAGGTCTGCACGCCCAGCAGGGCCTGGGCCCGCTCCCCGGCGGCCGAGGCGGACTCGGTGGGCACGACCATCTCCGCGGGATCCGCGCCGAGGTAGGCGACCGCGTCGACGGGCACCAGGTCCCCGTCCACGGTGACGGCCTGGCGGTCGACGAGGACCTGCCAGGCCTGCGCGCGCACCTCCTCGTCCGGTCCGTCCCCCGGGGACAGCAGCCGGGCCAGGGTGCCGGTGAGCGCGGTGACGTCGTCGTCGGCGTCGGCGGGCACCAGCTCCGGCGAGACGGCCCGGAGGTCGGCGAGGGTGTCGCGGCGCTGCGCGGAGGCGTCCGGGGCCCAGAGCATCGACTGCAGGGTGATGCGCGGGCCGACGGTCCCGCCGGCGGTGGCGATGTTCGCCTCGACCGCCTCGACCTCGGTGCGGGAGGAGTCGTGCTCGGTGACCAGGGCGATGGTGGTCCCCTCGAGGGTGCCCTCCAGCAGCTGCGGGGCGCTCGCCTCGACGTAGCCGGTGAGCTGGTCGCGGTCGGCGGTGAGCCCCTCGTTGGCCGCGCGCAGGTCGTCCTTCTCGGTGCGCAGCTGCTCGACCTGCTCGGCGAGCTGGTCGCCGAGGCTCTCGCGCAGGGGGCCGGCCCCCAGCACGATGCCGATCGCGAGCGCGATGAACACGGAGATCAGCGATACCAGGTGGTAGCGGAAGTCGATCACGGGCGGTGCCTCCTACGAGCTTCCGGTGCGCGGCGCGAACAGCGCCGTGAACCAGGACAGCATGTCATCCATGCGGGCGCCCAGCAGCTGGAACAGGGCCTGGCCTCCCGGGGTCGCCCAGAGCGCGGCGCCCAGCGCCAGCAGCCCTGCGACGGCCAGCAGGGCCAGCTGCTGGTTGGAGATCCGCTGGCGGTACAGCCGCGAGACCCCCTTGGCGTCCACGAGCTTCGATCCCACGCGCAGACGGGTCAGGAATGTGGACCCCATGCCGGCGCGCCCCTTGTCGAGGAACTCCTCGAGGGTGCCGTGGGTGCCGACGGCCACGATCACGCTGGCGCCCTTCTCGTCGGCCAGCAGCATGGCGATGTCCTCGCTCGTGCCGTAGGCCGGGAAGGGGACGGCCCGCCGGGCCAGGCCCAGCTCCTCCAGGCGGGCCATGCCGGGGGCGCGGCCGTCGCGATAGGCGTGCACGACCAGCTCGGCGCCGCTGCGCAGGGCCCGGTCCGAGACGGAGTCCATGTCGCCGATGATGATGTCGGGGCGCCAGCCGGCCTCGAGCACGGCGTCGGCGCCGCCGTCCACGCCGATGATCACGGGGCGGTTCTCGCGCAGGAAGGGCCGCAGCGTGAGCAGGTCCTCCTTGTAGTGGTAGCCGCGCACCACGATCAGGACGGGACGGCCGTCGACGTCGGTGCGGATGTCCGGGGCGCCCACGCCGTCGAGCAGGAGGTCCTTCTCCTTGAGCATGTACTCCATGGTGTTCTCGGCGAACAGCTCGAGCTGGCGCGAGAGCCCTTCGCGGGCGGCCTCCAGGTCCCGCTCGATGCTGGCGGCGTCCTGCGGCGTGCCGTGCAGGGCACGGTCGGGGCCCAGCTGCACGGTGCCGCCGTCGAGGGTGAGGCGATCCCCCTCGCGGACGGACGCGAACAGCTCCGGGCCCAGTCCGTCGATGAGGACGATCCCGGCCTCCACGAGGATCTGCGGGCCGGCGTTGGGGTAGCGGCCGGAGGTGGAGGCGGCGGCGTTCAGCACGGCCAGCGGGGACTTCTCCACGAGGGCCTCCGCGGCCACCCGGTCGATGTCCTCGTGGT
Organism: Brachybacterium phenoliresistens; assembly: GCF_039530785.1. Classification (NCBI taxonomy): domain Bacteria; kingdom Bacillati; phylum Actinomycetota; class Actinomycetes; order Micrococcales; family Dermabacteraceae; genus Brachybacterium; species Brachybacterium phenoliresistens. Next base: position 8,164 of record NZ_BAAAOW010000001.1, on the reverse strand, counting down.
CGATCACGGCGATGTCCCCGGGCGCGAGGCGGGCCGTCAGCTCCTTGGTGCGTCGTCCCAGCCGCGCGGGCCCGCTCAGCGCGAGGTCGTCATCGGACGCGCTCATGGGGCCTCCGCCGCGGGCGCCCCGGCGCCCTGGGACTGGGCCAGGAGCTCGGCGGCGTGCTCGCGGGCGGTGCGGGAGGCGTCGTCCCCGGCCAGCATCCGCGCCAGCTCCCGCACCCGGGCCTCATGGTCGAGGGACTCGACGGTGGAGCTGGTGCGGTCCCCCTCGGCCGTCTTCACGATGCGCAGGTGCGTGGTCGCGTGCGCCGCCACCTGCGGCAGGTGCGTGACGACGATGACCTGGGCGTGCTGCGCGAGCTGGGCGAGGCGCTGGCCGACCGCCAGGGCGGCCCGGCCGCCGATCCCGGCGTCGATCTCGTCGAAGACGAACACGGGCGCCCCGGACCGGTCCTCGCGCGAGGACGCCAGCGCGACCTCGAGGGCGAGCATCACCCGGGAGAGCTCTCCGCCGGAGGCGGAGGTGGCCACGGGCAGGTGCCGGGCCCCGGGGTGGGGCGAGATGAGGATGGCCACGGCGTCGCGCCCGTGCTCGCGCGGTGCGTGCTCGGTGACCTCGACGCGGATGGAGGCCTGGGGCATCTCCAGCTCGCGCAGCTCGGCCTCGACGGCGCGCGCGAGGTGCTCTGCGGCCGCGGTGCGGGCCGCGGTGAGGGCCGATGCGGCCTCGTCGAGCTGCGCGTCCAGGGCGGCGAGCTGCTCCTCGACGACGGCGTGCCGCTCCTGGGCCCCGTCGAAGCGGTCCAGGTCCGCGGCGGCGCCCTGGGAGATCTCGAGCAGCTCGGTCACGTCCTGCGCTCCCGGCAGGGCCGCGCCGGTGTCGCGCAGCAGCAGGGTGAGCTCGTGCAGGCGCTCGTTGGCGGCGTCCAGGCGCCCCGGGGAGGCCTCGACGTCCTCGGCGTAGCGCGAGAGCTCCGCGGCGATGTCGGAGACGTCCAGCCGCACCGCGTCGAGCCGCTCGGCGAGCGGGGCCAGGGCGCGGTCGGTGCGGGCGGCCGTGCCCACGGCGGTGGTGGCGAGATCCAGCAGGGAGGCCACGGAGGGGCCGTCGTCGCCGACCAGGGCCAGGGAGGACTGGACGGCGGCCTCGCGCAGCTCCACGGCGTGGCCCAGGCGCTCGAGCTCGGCGCGCAGGTCGTCGTCCTCGTGGGGCTGCGGGTCGACCTGCTCGATCTGCTCGAGGGCCTCGCGCAGCAGGTCGCCGCGCCGCGACCGCTCGGCCAGCAGCCCGGCCAGCTCGTCGCGCTCGGCGACGAGCGCACGGCGCTGCTCCCACAGCTCTCGGTGGCGCGCCAGCGGCTCGCCGATGCTGGCGATCGCGAAGGTGTCCAGGGCCTCGCGCTGCGGCTCCGGCCCGCGCAGGCGCTGCTGGTCCATCTGCCCGTGGACGGTCACGGCGGAGCCGACCAGCGTGGACAGGGTCCCGATCGGCACCGGCACCCCGCCGATGTGGGCCCGGGAGCGGCCGTCCTTGGTGACCCGTCGGGCGATGAGCACCTCGTCGTCCTCGATCTCGGCGCCGAGCTCGTCGATGCCCTCGATGAGCCGGGCATGGCCGGGCACGGCGATGACGCCGTCGACGCTGCTGGCGGTGCCGGCGCGGCCGCGGTCCAGCCGCTCGCCCAGCAGCATGGACAGTCCCGTCACGATCATGGTCTTGCCGGCGCCGGTCTCTCCGGTCAGGGCCGTGAAGCCGGGACCGAAGTCGAGCGTGGCGTCGTCGATCACGCCGATGTGGCGGATCCGCAGGGTGGACAGCATCGGCGCCCCCTAGACGGCGCGGCCGTCGCGCCCCCGCCAGCCGACGACGGGAAGCTGGAACTTCTCCACCAGCCGATCGGCGAACGGCGTGGGCGACAGCCGCACCAGGCGGACCGACTGCGGCGAGAGGCGCGCCTCCAGGCGCATGCCGGCCCGGAGGGTCTCCGTGCGCCGCCCGTCCAGGGTCAGGACGGCGTCGACGCTGTTGTCCAGCGCCATCTCGATCGCGGCCTCGCTGGAGCGGCCCAGCACGAGGGGGCGGGCGAACAGGGCGTGGGCGGCCAGGGGCACGACGAGGAAGGCGTCGACCTCCGGCCAGATGATCGGTCCCCCGGCGCTGAAGGCGTACGCGGTCGACCCCGTCGAGGTCGACAGCAGCAGTCCGTCGCAGCCGAAGGAGGAGACGGGGCGGCCGTCGATCTCGACGACCACGTAGATCATCTTCTGGCGGTCGCCCTTCTCCAGGGACGCCTCGTTCATCGCCCAGTGCGAGGCGACGGGGCGATCGTCCTCGTCCAGGACCGTGATGTCGAGGGTGGAGCGCTCCTCGATCTCGTAGTCGCGGTCCAGCAGACGGTCGATGGTGGTGGAGAGGTCCTCCACCTCGCTCTCGGCCAGGAATCCGACGTGCCCGAGGTTCACGCCGTGGACGGGGACGTCCTCGTCGCGGACGGCCTCCAGGGCCCGCAGGATGGTCCCGTCGCCGCCGAGGACGATGCACAGCTCGACGCCGAGGCTCGCATGGGCGACGTCGCGCACCTCGACGGCGTCGCTGTGGAGGATCTCGTCGAGGCCCGGGGGCATGTGGCCCTCCTCGTCCGCGCAGACCTCGTCGACCTGATCGTCGATCATCACGGCGCCGACGCCGCGCTCGGCCATGTGCCGCAGGACGGAGCGGAGCGCCTGGAGCGCGGAGGCGCGCCCTGCATGCGTGTACAGCAGGAACCGTCTCATCGGGTGCGTTCGCCTCCCTCGGGGGTCGTGCGCGGTGCGGAAGGGTGGCGCACCGCCTGGTCGATCATGTCATAGGCGGCAGGGGAAACCGGTGCCGCCACGGGGGCCGGACGCAGGTGGAGGAAGTACTCACGATTCCCGTCCTGACCGGGCAGCGCGCTCATGCCGGCCCCGCGCAGCTCCAGGCCCGTCTCGGCGGCGGCCTCCACCACGCCGCGCAGCGCGTCGACGCGGTGCTCCGCCGAGACCACCACGCCGCTGCGAGGCAGGCGGGCGCGGCCCACCTCGAACTGCGGCTTGACCATCACCAGCAGCTCGCCGTCGGCGGAGACCAGGCCGGCGAGATCCGCGATCACGGTGCGCAGGGAGATGAACGACAGGTCCGCCACCAGGAGGTCGACCGGTCCGTCGACGGCCTCGGGCCGCAGGCCGCGGATGCTGGTGCCGTCGCGGACGTCCACCCGGGCATCCTCCCGCAGGTGCGGGGCCAGCTGATCGTGGCCGATGTCCACCGCGATCACGCGGCGCGCTCCGCGCCGCAGCAGCACATCGGTGAACCCCCCGGTGGAGGCTCCCGCGTCCAGGCAGAGCCGCCCGGCGACCTGGACCCCGGCGCCGGCGAGGGCGCCGGCGAGCTTGTGGGCCGCGCGGGAGGCGTACTCGACCCCGTCGGGGACGTCGATGACCTCCACCAGCGCCCCCTCGGGCACCGGCAGGGACGGCTTGGTCGCCGCCCTCCCGTCGACCAGGGCCCGTCCCTCCTCGACGATCCGGCGCGCATGCGTGCGGGAGCGGGCATGGCCGTCCTCGTGGAGCGCCACGTCCAGACGGCGCGGGCTCACAGGGCGGCCGGCTCCGGATCCGGCGCGGGCAGCGCGTCCAGCTCGCGGCCTTCGGCGTCGCGCAGGCTCCCGGTGAAGCGGGCCTCGGGCCGATGATGCGCGACGAGCGCCAGGGCGCAGCGCAGGGTGCGGATGTCCTGCGCGGGGCCGCCGAGGCGGATGTCCCCGTCCTCCCAGGTAGCATGCACGGGCCCGCACTGCGCCCGCTCCCCCTCGAGGACCGCGCGCGGCGCGGGCCGCCCGAGGCTGGAGAGGTCCTGCTCGATCCAGGTGGGGCGGCGGATCGGGTCGGCGCGCAGGGCGTCCAGGGCCGAGTCGACACCGGTGAGGACCATCAGGGAGTCCATCCCGGCGCGGTTGCCGCCCTCGATGTCCGTGTCCAGGCGGTCGCCGACGGCGAGGGGACGGCGCGCACCGAGACGATCGGCGGCGCCGCGGAACATCCCCGGCTCCGGCTTGCCGGCGACCTGGGGCTCCCGCCCGGTGGCATGGCGCAGCGCCGCCACCAGGGAGCCGTTGCCCGGAGCGATGCCCTTCTCGGTGGGCAGGGTGGCGTCGGTGTTGGTGGCCATCCACAGGGCGCCGCGCCGCAGCGCGTATCCGCCCTCGGCCAGCCGCGCCCAGCCCAGGGAGGGATCCCAGCCCTGGATGACGGCGACGACGTCCTCGCGGTCCTCGACGACGGGCTCGAGGCCCACGCCCCGCACCTCCTCGGCCAGTCCCTCGGAGCCGACGACCAGCACCGTCGCGCCCGGCTCGAGCTGCTCGGCGAGCAGCCGTGCGGCGATCTGCGGGGAGGTGACGATCTCGTCCTCCGATGCCTCCACGCCCACGGTCCGCAGGTGGTCGACCACCTGGCGGGGAGTGCGGGAGGCATTGTTGGTCACGAAGGCGATGCCGGCGCCGGCGTCGCGCCCGGCGAGGATGCCCTCGGCCGCGTGCTCGATCGGGCGCGGGCCGTGCATCACGGTGCCGTCGAGGTCCAGCAGCAGAGCGTCGTACAGGTCCAGGTAGCAGGAATCGGGCCCAGCGGTCACGCGCGCGCCTCCTGGTCGGTCTCCTCCGGCACGTCGCGGTCCTCGGACGCCTCGCCGGCCTCCGCCTCCGCGTCCTCGAGCGTCTCCCTGGCCTCGGGCTCGGCCTGAGACGAGGGCATGGCCGGCTCGGCTGCGACCGAGTCCTCATCGGCCGCGACGTGCTCGGGATCCGTGTCGGCATCATCGACCGGGGCGTCCTCGGACGAGACCGCCTCGGACGCGAGGTGCTCGGGACGCGAGTCGGCTTCGTCGGCCTCGGCCGCGATGTCCTCCCCGTCGAGCTCGGCCTCGGGCTCGTTGTCGTCCTCGTCGCCCTCGACGACCTCAGCCTCGGTGTCGTCCTCGTCGTCTTCAACGACCTCAGCGACCTCAGTCTCGTCGTCGTCCTCGTCGCCCTCGACCTCGTCGTCCTCGGCATCCTCGTCGAATGCGTCGACGACGTGCATCTCCTCGGCGTCGTACCAGGTGGGGTTCGGCTCCTCGACCGGCGCCGGGCGGCCCAGACGCTCGGCAGCGTCGGTGATCCGCTCCGTGTCGGCGTCCGCGGCGAGCAGCAGCCACTTGCGGGCCTCCTCGGATCGACCCGCGCGCTCGAGCAGGTCCGCGTACGCGACCCAGAGGCGGACCTGCCAGCGTCCTTCGACCTTCTGGCGCAGGGCCGGGATCTCCAGGGAGGTCAGAGCGGTCTCGACGTCTCCGGTGTCCGCGTAGGCGCCGGCCACGACGATCATCAGCTCGATCGTCGACTCGAGACCCAGCTTCTCCGCCTCGGGGGACGCGGCGATGTCCAGAGCGCGCTCGGGACGGCCCACGCCGCGCTCCGCGTCGGCGAGCATGGGAAGGATGTCGGCTCGGCCGGTGATCCGCATCGCCGTGCGCAGCTCGCGCACGGCGGTGTGGTAGTCGCCGGTCTGATACGCGATCACGCCGTAGGTCTCGCGGACGATCCCGACACGGGCCCCGATGCTGACGGCGAACTTGGCATGCGCCGCGGCATCTGCGGGATCCTCCTCCACGCTGATGAGCGCAGCCACGAGATGGCGCGAGACGCGCTCAGCGGTGTCCTTGCTGAGGGCACGAAGCTCTTCGCGGTACGAGCCGTCCAGCTCGGCCCCGGTGATCCACTCGGGGATCTCCGGCTCGTTGCCGCGCTCGGCTCGCCGGTCCTGGCCCGGACGCGAGTCACGGTCCTCCCGCACACGGCGGCGGTCATCGTCCCGCCCCGAGAACGACCGGCCGGTGCGGTGGCGCGGGTCGTCCTGGTGACGCTCGGACGAGGGACGGCTCGCCGGCCACGTCCGGTCGCCGCCCCGGCGATCATCGCGACCGCGGTCGTCCCGGCTGCCGTAGCTGCGCCGGTCCCCGCCGCGATCATCTCGGTTGCCGAAGCTGCGCCGGTCCCCGCCGCGATCGTCCCGGTTGCCGAAGCTGCGCCGGTCCCCGCCGCGGTCGTCCCGGTTGCCGTAGCTGCGCCGGTCCCCGCCGCGGTCGTCCCGGTTGCCGAAGCTGCGCCGATCTCCGCCGCGGTCGTCCCGGTTGCCGTAGCCGCGCCGGTCCCCGCCGCGGTCGTCCCGGTTGCCGTAGCCGCGCCGATCCCCACCACGATCGTCCCGGCCGCCGAAGCTGCGCCGGTCCCCACCGCGATCATCTCGGCTCGCAGAGGGCCTGCGAGCGTCCTGTCCGTCGTTCCGAGGGCCGAAGGACCGACCCTGACTGCGATCGGCCTGTTCGCCGAAGTTCCGGCGGCCCTCCTGCGATGAACGGCGATCGGAGGAGAAACGGTCGTCCCTGCGGCGATCGTTGTCATAAGGACGTCGTTCACCGCGGGAACGATCGTCCCGGCGACCATCGCTCGAACGGTCCTGCCACGGACGATTGTTCTGGCCGCGATCCTCGCGGCGCTCGCGCGCGGCTCCGCCGCGGTCGTCGCGCGAAGGCCGTCCGCCCGCTGAGGGACGCTGATCCCCAGGACGATCATCACGGCGATCCCGCCATGGCCGGTCAGAGGTACGACGCTCATCCCCGGAGGGACGACGCTCGTCCCAAGACCGGCTGTCTCCGCGACCATTCTCGCGGCGGTCCTTCGAGGGGCGATCCCCCTGGCGGCCGTCAGCGCCGCGATGCTCAGCACCGCGCCGGCTCTGCCACGGGCGATCATCCCGGGAGCGCTCGTCACGCGGAGGACGTCGATCGTCGCCGCCGCGGTATCCCCCGCCGTCGCGACGCCCCGGCGACGCCTGTGCATCCCGCCCGTCGCGCCGCGAACTGCCGTAGTCCCTGCGCCCCGCCGACGGGCGAGCGCCCGAGTTGCCTCGAGCTCGGTCCCTGGACCCGTTCCGGTCAGACCCGGAGTCTTCCTTCGCCACGTGAGCCACCCTGTTCAGCTGTAGTCGTAGATCAAGATCCAAAATACGGGACGTCTTGATCGCCACCATGACATCGGTGTCGAACCGTGACAGCACTCACCGGTACCGGCCGAGGTCTCGATGTGCGGGTCACAGACACACACCGTAACGCCCAGCATCCCAGCTCACCGCCGGAAATCAGCAAGCGCTGTCCCGCATGCCATCGAGCCCCCACGGCCATGCGTTCACCGACGCCGACGCCAGCCCGGTTGCGCAGAAGCGGCCTCTGAGGGAGCTGGTATCGGACCCGCTGCACCGCTGTCCCCGCACAAGGCCCACGACCCGCACAGACGTCGGCGCGCAGCACGGGACAGTGCCCCACAAGGCCCTGATGAGCGCAGCGGGCCGGCACACGAACGATGGGAACATCCCGAAGCAGTCGCAGCAGGGGTCTGGATCCCCATCGCGCAGCGACGAGAACGGTCGCGACGCTGCGGGCGGATGATCCATTGCATGCCCTATGAGCGTGTCCAAAGGGCTGAAAGCGACCAGCCGGCGCCAGTCCCTGGACCGCACCGCACGAGGCGCCGAGCGACAGCTGGTCTGACGAGCGGCCCGTGGCGGCTCGTCTGTTGTCACGCAGCGGTGGGGCCGTTGCAGCGCTGCCTTGGCCCCAGGAGGCCCCATGACAGATTCGCCGGCCGATGATCGGCCGGCCCGCCCTGCAGCTCCGCACCCTCACACAGCGGGCACGTGGCGGAATTCGACTGCTGAGCCCCTGCTGAGCCGCCACGAACCACAGCGCGTCCCGCTCTCCATCGGGCGCACACGGCGCGAAACGGCTCCCTGCCGTAGCCGCTTCCCCACCTCGGAGTACCCGCGCGGACATGGGTCAACGCGATAGGCCGGCAGACGGCTACGGCTCCCACTCCCCGCACCAGGCGCCCTGGAACGCGAAAAGCCCCGCTGCACGACCGGCAGCAGGGCAAAAAACGAAACGGGACGGGGAATGACGAAGCGGGTGACACCCAGTCCTCGACCTGCGCGCCACCCATCGGGTAGCTGCGGCAGGGAGGACACCATGGTGTCACCCGCTCCGTACTAGAAGAATGTCCGGCGGCGTCCTACTCTCCCACACCCTCCCAAGTGCAGTACCATCGGC